>CATYVH010000070.1 GCA_958413765.1 uncultured Collinsella sp. | reverse complement strand
GTGCTTATTGCGCCGTTTTTGCTACACCGTTCCACGCTCCACTGCTACAGCGTTCCATGGCAGACTGCCACGTAGCAATGCGGGTTGCTCTGATTGCGAGGGGCGCGCAAGCGCCCCTCTTGGCCAATACGGCCGGTTATGCTCTTAGCCGATGCGCTTGCGCATTGACTCGTCGCCTTCAATATGGATGACGTCCGACCGATAGACTATGCGGTCGATGACGGCATCTGCGATTGCTCCTTCCCCGAGCTTTGAATGCCAGCCTGCTGGCGAGAACTGCGAGCAAATCAATAAGGACCCGCTGCGCAAGCGCGCCTCGACTATCTCTAAAAGCTCGCGCGCCGCCTTCCCCTCGAGCTTTTCCAAAAGCCAATCGTCCAGTATCAGCAAGTCGCATTTCGTGTAGCGCTTCTTCGCCTTGAGCCAATCCTCGTTCTTGCTCACGTTCAGCTCGTCGAGCATTTCGGGCAACCGGACGTACCTTACGCTGAAGAAGGCGTTGCAGGCCGCCACCCCGAGCGCGCAGGCAATCCAGCTCTTGCCGGCGCCCGACGCGCCCGTGATCACGACGTTGCGGTGGCCTCTTATCCATGTGCAGTTGGACAGCTCTATCAGTTTCGTGCGGTCGAGCTTGCGATCCGCGTCGTAGCGGACATCGGCAATGTTCGCCTCGGGATCGGAGAAGCCGGCCTGGCGCAACAGCCTCGTCCTCCTGTTGATGCGGCGCGCGTCCCATTCGGCATCGACTATCATGGCGAACCTCTCGTCGAAGGTCATCTCTGCCACTCCTTGCGATTCCTCCTGGTCGCGATACGCTTGCGCCATCACCGACATCCTCATGCCATAGAGTTTGTCCATCGTCGTCTGGCTCGCCGTCATTATTCATCGTCCCCCTCGCTCAAGTTCCGGTAGTAGTCGCCTCCGCGCAGATACGCTCCGGCGTTTTGGTCCTCGGGCCCTGCGGCCCCCATCTCCGAGATAATCGATTTGATCGTCTTGTAGCTCGGCCTGGGCGTTAGAGAGCAGGCCTTGGCGCACGCCTGCTCGAGCATCTCCCTTCCGTGCTTCTTCGCGAGCGCCAGCACCGCGCGGCACGAGCGGTAGGACTGCTGCTCGATCTTGCGCGACCTCAAGATGGCATCGACGGCTTCCCCGCAGGACGGGCCGATCCCGGCCGCCCATTTACGGAAGCGCTTCGCGTCCCACTCCACAAAGTCGCGATGGGAATCGGGCATGTGGTCGGGGTTGGTGCGGTAGCTTCCCCTAGGGCCGTAGATGCGCTCGTGCATGGCGATTCGCTCGCCGTCGCAGGCCACCCAAACAGCGGATCTGGTGGCGCATAGCTCCACCTCGCGCTTGACGTAGCTGAACGGAACCGAGTACCAGCATCCGTCAAACGAGACGTGGTAGTTAAAATTAACAGTGACAACCTTGCGGGTAACCATCTCGTAGGGCTTGCCCGGCAGCGGGATGAGCAGCGGCTTCTCTTGGCGGACGAAGACCTCATCCCTGCTGCCCTCGCGCTTCTGGAACGGACGGGCGTTGATCTCGCGCACCTTCTCCAAAAGAGCCTCGTTCAGCTGCCGGAGAGAGGTGAACAGCTGGTTGCGAAGGGGCGCGATGGCGCGCTGCTCGATGACCCTCACGCTCATCTCCACCGCCCCCTTGTCCCTCGGCCTCCTGGGGCGCGCGGGCACGACGGCGCACCCGTAGTACTCGGCCATCCTGCGGTACTGCTCGTTGATCACGAGCTCTTCGACGGTGTTCTTGACGACGCCCTGCTTGAGGTTGTCGGGAACCACTATCGGCACGCTGCCGCCGAAGAAGGCGAAGGCGTGGACGTGGGCCTCGACCCAGGACTCCGCTCTCATGTTGTAGGCGCCCTCGGCGAACATCTCGCCCGAATAGGGCAAGCACGCCACGAAGACGTAGACTTTGCGCGCCTCGCCGGTGTCGGCGTCGAGCACCTCCATGGTGTCGCCGACGTAGTCGACCTGCATCTCCTGGGCGGGTTTGCGCTCGATGCGCATGGAGACCTTGTTGGCGGCCGCCCAGGCGCGGTGCTTCTGGCAGAAGGCGGAGTACAGGTAGGGTTCCATGCCCGATGCCAGGGCGTCCTCGCAGTACTCCCTCCAAAGCGTCAGCATGGTCATGCCGGGACGGTTCATCTCCTTGTCGATGCGGGGATGGTCGATCTCCGCCTTCGACATATCGGATCGCTCCTTTGCCGGATAGATGACGGCTCGAATCGCCGCATCGTTCATCTCCTCCGGCAAGGGCCACTCGAGGCCGTGCGCCTTCGCGCGGGTGGTCACCGCCCTTACCGTTGCGGTGGAGCACCTGCACGAGAACGCTGTGTTCCTGACACTCACCCCCATCGCCCTTTGCCGAAGTATTTCTCTGTACTTGACCATTTTTTCTTCCTTTCTCGCAATGGTCCGATGGGCACTTTTGTGCCCATCGGAATTGTGGCGGAAAAGGAAGCGCCCCTTTCGGGGCGCGTGGCAATTTAGATTGTTAGGGTGTGGCAGTCTGCCATGGAGCGCTGTAGCAGTGGAGCGTGGAACGGTGTAGCAAAAGCGCTGCAATAGTCA
>CATYVH010000069.1 GCA_958413765.1 uncultured Collinsella sp. | reverse complement strand
TGTGACCTCCCGGTTATCAGCCGGACGCTCTAACCAACTGAGCTACAGGTCCATCGCGCAAGGGATATATTAGACGAGTCGTTACGCGCGCGTCAACAACTTTTTTGAAAATCTTTGAGGGGCGTCGGCCCCGGCTGCCCGGCGGCATGCGAAGTCGCCTGCTCGGACAGTCCTGCTCGCACGGAGAGCACATTAAGTGCTCTCCGGCTCGTGCGGAACTCGCGATCGACTTCGCATGCCGCCGGGCAGCCGGGGCCGACGCGAGGTTCAAGATTGTCAAAAAAGCGGTCGGCGCGCAGTGCGCCGACCGCCGATATATGGGGTCTGATATTTTCTACCAGCTAGTTCCTCTTACTCGTCTAGGAGATCCTCTGGCATGTCGTTGCCGTCGCCTAGATCGACAGGGGTTTCTTCGGGGGCAGAGCCGTCTTCTGTGGCTTCGCCTTCGGGCTTCTCCTTGGCGGCCGTCATGCGGGCTACGGCGCAGATGCGGTCGTTGTCGTCGACGGTCATCATCTTGACGCCCTGGGTAGCGCGGCCAGTCTGGCTGATCTCGTCGGTCTTGACGCGAATGACCGTCGCGCCCTCCGTCACGATGAACAGCTCGTGCTGCGGGCCCACCGTCTTCATGGCCGCGAGGTTACCCTTACGCTCGGTCATTTGGATGGTGTAGACACCCTGGCCGCCGCGGTTCTGCTCCGGGTAGTCCGCGACCGGCGTGCGCTTGCCGTAGCCACGCTCGGTGATGACGAATAGATCGCCGTTGCCGTTAGTGACTTCCATGCCCAGAACGCTCACGCCGTCCTTCATACCGATACCGCGAACGCCGCTGGTATCGCGGCCGGTGGCGCGCACCTGCTCCTCGGAGAACATGATCGCCTTGCCCGCGGTGGTGGCCAGGATAATCTTGTCGCCCTCGCGCACGCGGCGCACGTTCAGCAGCGCGTCGTCGTCACGCAGGTTGATAGCGATCAGGCCGTCGCGACGGCTGCGGTCATATGCGCTCATCACGGTCTTCTTGACCATGCCGCTCTTGGTGGCAAACATCAGATACTCGTCGGCAGGGAACTCGCGGCAGCTGATGACGCTCGCGATCTTCTCGCCCTCCTCGAAGGGCAGTAGGTTGACGATCGCGGTACCGCGCGCCTGGCGCGTACCCACCGGCAGCTCGTGCACCTTCAGGCGATAGACCTTGCCCTTGCTCGAGAAGAACAGCACGTACTCGTGCGTGGACGCGATGAACATTTCGTCGATGACATCGTCCTCTTTGAGGTTGACGCCCGACACGCCCTTGCCGCCGCGTTTCTGGGCGCGGTAGGCGGCCACCGGGATGCGCTTGACATAGCCGGTGTGGGTGATGGTCACGACCATGTCCTCGTCGGCAATGAGGTCCTCGACGTCCAGGTCCTTCTCGACCTGGCTGATCTCGGTGCGGCGCTTATCGCCAAACTTCTTGGAGATCTCGCGCATCTCTTCCTTAATGACGCCCAGGATCTTCTCCTCGTGCGCCAGCAGGTCCTCGTAGTAGGCGATGGCACGGCGCAGGCCGTCCAACTCTTCTTGGATCTTGTCGCGCTCCAGGCCGGTCAGGCGGCGCAGCTTCATCTCGAGGATGGCCGTGGTCTGCTCGGGCGTAAAGCCAAAGCGCTCGATCAGGCGGCTGCTGGCCTCGGAATCGGTCTGCGAGGAACGGATGATGCTGATGACCTCGTCAATATGGTCGAGAGCCATCAGGTAGCCCTCGAGGATATGCGCGCGGGCCTGGGCCTTCTTAAGGTCGAAGCGGGTGCGGCGGGTGACGACGTCGACCTGGTGATCGATGTAGTGCTGCAGCATCTCGCGCAGGCTCAGGCATTTGGGAACGCCGTTGACGAGCGCCAGGTTGTTGGCGCCGAAGGTCGTCTGCAGCGAGGTGTACTTATACAGGTTGTTGAGCACGACCTGCGGAATGACGCCCTTCTTGAGCTCGATGACCAGACGGATGCCCTTCTGGTTGGACTCATCGCGCATGTCCGAGATGCCCTCGATGCGCTTGTCGTTGACGAGCTGGGCGATCTTCTCCTGCAGGGTGCCCTTGTTGACCATGTAGGGAATCTCGGTAAAGACCAGGCGGTTGCGGCCGGTCTTGGTGGATTCCACGTGGGCCTTGGCGCGCACGGTAATGGAGCCGCGGCCGGTCTCGTAGCTCTGCTTAATGCCGGCGCTGCCCATGATGATGGCGCCGGTGGGGAAGTCCGGACCGGGCATGATCTGCATGAGCTCGTCGACAGTAGCGTCGGGATTATCGATCAGGTAGCAGGTTGCCTCGATCGCCTCGGTGAGGTTATGCGGGGCGATATTGGTGGCCATACCGACGGCGATGCCCTGGCTGCCGTTGACCAGCAGGTTGGGGAAGCGCGCAGGCAGTGCCACGGGCTCGGCGAGTGATTCGTCGTAGTTGGGCTGCCAGTCGACGGTATCCTTCTGCAGGTCACGCAGCAGCTCCATGGCGGGCTTTGCCAGGCGGCTCTCGGTGTAACGCATGGCCGCCGCGCCGTCGCCGTCGATGTTGCCGAAGTTGCCGTGGCCGTCGATGAGCGGCGTGCGCATGGAGAACCACTGCGCCAGGCGAACCATGGCCTCGTAGACCGCGGAGTCACCGTGCGGATGGTACTTACCGATAACTTCGCCGACCGTCCAAGCGGACTTCTTGTGCGGACGGTTGGGGTAGATGCCGCTCTCGTTCATCGCGTACAGGATGCGGCGGTGCACCGGCTTTAAGCCGTCGCGCACGTCCGGCAGGGCGCGCGCCGTGATGACCGACATCGAATACTCGATGAATGACTGCTTCATCTCGCGGCCAAACTCCGAAATCTGGAGCTGGCCGCCGTTTATATCCTCGCCGGCCGAGGCGCCACGGTCGACTTCGCCAAAGCTCTCCTCGAGCTCACCGTCGTCGTCCTCTTCCTCGTCATCATCGGCATCGGGGTTATAGGCGTCAGGATCGCCGTCCTCGCCCTGCTCAGCACGGGCAAGCAGGCGCTTCAGATCGTCGGGCAT
>CATYVH010000068.1 GCA_958413765.1 uncultured Collinsella sp. | reverse complement strand
GAGCGTCCGGCTGATAACCGGGAGGTCACAAGTTCGAATCTTGTCAGGTCCACCATCAAAACTGTGAAGAGCCCTGGGGCGTTGCCTCGGGGCTTTTTTCTTACCTACTGAAAGTAGTCAAAAACCCGTCCCAAATTAACTACTTTGATTTTGTGTGCTGTGCGAAAGATTGGGTAGTATAGCTATTCAATGCGGCGCGCTGCCGCGTGTTAACCGCTACGTACCGGAGGTGTTCCATGGTTCGCGTCGACATAGAGACCATCGTCATGGCCGCCGGTCCCGTGCCATCGCTTATCGTACTTCGTGAGCGCAGCAGCAAATCGGACTCGCCCGCGCCGCTGCGTTCCCTTTCCATTCAGACTGGTTCGTTTGAAGCTGCTGCCATCAGCCGCGGCATCGATAGCGGCCGCGCCGAGCGCCCGATCACCCATGACCTGCTGCTCGATACCGTTGACGCCCTGGGCGCCAAGCTCGGGCGCGTCGAGATCGTTCGCGCCGAGCCGCCGGTGTTCTACGCGACGATCGTCGTACTGGCCGATGGCGAGGAGCGCAAGATCGACGCCCGCCCCAGTGATGCCATTGCCCTTGCCGTGCGCAGCAATGCCCCCATGTTTGTGGAGGACGACATCATGAATCGCCTGGGCACTGTTTCCACCCACGCCGAGGATGTCGACGACGAGCAGGAGTTCGAGAAGTTCGACGAGTTCGTCCATACGCTCTCCCCCGATGATTTCTAAATGCGGGGCGGCAGGGTTGCGGAGTGTTCGCTGATGGCCAGCGGTATGTCGGCTGAGGCGGCGGCCATTGCGCGCGAGGCCCAGATGCGCTCGGAGGCATCCGAGGCGGCACGCATCGCCTATGTGATGCAGGCCCGCACGCTTCGCGAGCGCCGCAGCTCGTTTATCAAGATGGTTGTCATCTCCGCTCTTGTCGCGGCAATCTGCTCGCGCCTTCGTGGTACAGTTGGTGCGCTTGGGTTTTCGATTTCAACAGGCTTGGTAATCTGGGGTGTGGTCGATGCAGTAATGCTGACCAACCAGATCAAGGTACTCGACAAGCGCGCGATGGATATGATGCGCGCCCGCGACGCTGCCGCCAAGATCGCTGCCGAGGCACAAGAACTGTAACGACGCCAGACTCGATGGGAAGGTCTAAAGATGGCACAGGATATGCAGGACGCCGGTAACGTCTCCGCCGAGCTCGACGCCATGGTGTGTGACCTGATTGGTGCGTTCTTGGACGACCTTGCCGCCGGCGAGAACCCGGGCGTAGTTGTGGCGATCGAGGACGCTGCTTCCAACCGATATCTGGCGGCGCTCGACGAGGACGGCGAAGAGGCATGCCTCGAGGCGGCCACCAACTTTATCTCCGAGCACAAGATGGGTCTTAAGGACGAGGGCCTGGGCCGCATCGCCCGCTATGCCATCGGCTACACCGGTTGTGTCGAAATTGACGGCGGCTATCACGACGCCCTGCTCGTGAGCTTCTTCGAAACCACGCTCGAGAGCGGTTTTTCGGCATACGTGCTGTATGAGGGCATGGGTGCCGGCGATGGTTTTATGTGGAGCGACCCTGAACCTGCAGGTGAGGAAACCCCTCTTATCTAAAATCGCTAAAATAAACGAGTTTTCGGTAAAAGGCTCAATATTCCCGCTGAGCGTTGTATCGCTGGGCGGGCCGCATACGCGTGCCGTTTGTATATGGATAGAAGATAGGGGAACTACATGCGCGTAGACAATCTGAGGAACATCGCCATCATCGCCCACGTCGACCACGGCAAGACGACGATGGTCGACAAGCTCCTGCGTGCCACGGACGCCTTCCGTGCCAACCAGCAGGTCGAGGACCGCGTCCTGGACTCTAACGACCAGGAGCGCGAGCGCGGCATTACGATTCTCGCCAAGAACATCTCTATCGAGTACAAGGACGTCAAGATCAACGTCATCGACACCCCGGGCCACGCCGACTTTGGCGGCGAGGTCGAGCGCGTGCTGCGTATGGCCGACGGCGCCCTGCTGCTGGTCGACGCTTTTGAGGGCCCCATGCCCCAGACCCGTTTCGTGCTGCGTCACGCTATCGACACCGGCCTCAAGATCATGATCGTTATCAACAAGATCGATCGTCCGGGCGCCAACCCCGAGAAGGCCTACAACGACTGCCTGGACCTTATGGCCGACCTGGGTGCCACCGACGACCAGCTCGAGTTTGCCATGGAGCACGTGGTCTACGCCAGCGCCATGAATGGCTTTGCCCGCCTTGACCCCAACGACGGCAACATGGACATGTACCCGCTGCTCGACATGATCATCGACGACATGCCCGCACCCGAGGTTGACGAGAACGCCCCGCTCGCCATGCAGTGCGTGACCATCGACCACTCCAACTTCGTCGGCCGTATCGGCATCGGCCGCGTGTACTCCGGCACCATCCACCAGGGCGACCAGATCCTGGTTGTCAAGAACGACGGCTCCAGCGCCACCGCTACCGTCAAACAGCTCTTTACCTTCGACTACCTGGGCCGCACCGAGTGCCAGGAAGTCGGCGCCGGCGACATCGCTGCCGTCGTGGGCATCGACCGCACCGATATCGGCGATGTCTACACCGATCCCGAGAACCCCGTTGAGCTCGAGCCCATCGAGATCGACCCGCCGACCCTGTCCATCGTCTTTGAGGCTTCGACCTCCCCGCTCGTCGGTCGCGACGGCGACATCGTTGGTGCCCGTCAGCTCAAGGAGCGCCTGTTCAACGAGGCCGAGAACAACGTGACCATGAAGATCGAGGAGCTCGAGGACAAGAGCGGCGTCGAGGTCTCGGGTCGCGGCATCCTGCACCTGTCCGTTCTGATGGAGTCCATGCGTCGCGAGGGCTTTGAGTTCCAGGTTGGCCGTCCCCGCGTTCTGTTTAAGAAGGACGAGAACGGCAACAAGATGGAGCCCGTCGAGCAGGCCGTCGTCGAGTGCCCGGACGAGTACTCGGGCAAGGTCGTTGAGGTCTTCGGTACCTCCGGCGGCATCATGACGAGCATGGATACCTCGGGCATCGTGACGCACCTCGAGTTTAAGATCCCGACCCGCGGCATCATGGGCCTTAAGAACCGCATCATGAACGTCACCCACGGCGAGGGCGTGTTCTACCACACCTTCTTGGAGTATGGCCCCTACGCCGGCGAGATCGGCAACCGTCAGAACGGCGCTATGATCTCCATGACCACCGAGAAGGCCGTTGCCTACGCCCTGGGCACGCTGCAGGAGCGCGGCCAGCTGTTTGTTGAGCCGGGCACCGAGTGCTACGAGGGCATGATCGTGGGCGAGCGCAGCAAGGCCGGCGACATGGTCGTCAACATCGCCCGTACCAAGAACCTGGGCAACCAGCGTTCCTCGACCTCCGACATCTCCGTGCAGCTGGTGCCGCCCCGCACCTTCTCGCTGGAGGAGGCGCTGGAGTACATCGCCGACGA
>CATYVH010000067.1 GCA_958413765.1 uncultured Collinsella sp. | reverse complement strand
CTCGGGCGCCGGCGTAGACGCGGGCGCAACCTCGGATGCCGGGGCTATGGGAAACGCCGGCGCGGCGGGCTCGGGTGCCGCAAACACCGCAGCGCTCTCGTTAATTGCCGCGGCGACGGGCTCTGCAAAGTGAGCCGGCGCCGGGGCTGCTTCGGGCGCTGTGGGCTGTTCCGCAGCATGTGCGCCGATGGGCGCCGCTACGGCATCCTCTTCGTCCTCGTTATCGGCGAGATCCGAAATATCATGCGTTACATGCGAAAGAGGCAGGGAGAACACGGTGTCCTCGGGCTCCACGGGTGCGGAGCCCGCCGGAGCGGCGTGGGCCGGAGCAGCTGTGGCGGCGGCCGGTGCCTCGGTCATAGTTGCGGACTTGTTCTCCTCGTCGATCATCGACGGTTCACCTTCATGACCACGTCGCCAATCTGGACTTCGTCGCCCTCACGCAGCGTCGCGGGCTCCACGAGCTGGCGGCCGTTGACGAGCGTGCCGTTAAGCGAGTTGAGGTCCTCGATGATGAGCGCCGGGCCCTGCAGCGAAAAGCGCGCATGCGAGGCCGAGACAAACGGCTCGTTGATGCAGATGTCCGAAGACGGCGAGCGGCCGACGATGACGGGGCCGAGCATGTCTACGTGGATGCCGCGGATGCCGCGCGGACCCTTGTCCACATCAATCGTCCAGATAGCCGAGTCGCGGCGCTGCCCGCGCACAAGTCCCACGCCGGTCTTCATGACGGCGAACAGGAAGATATAGAGCAGGGCGACCAAGACGATGCGGCCTGCAAAAAGGACGATATCGATGTTCATAAGCGACTATCCCCTAAATTCAAAGGTACTCAGGCCAAACGTCAGCAGATCGCCGTTGCGCAGCGGGCAGCGCGTAATGCGGCGGTTGTTGACGAGCGTGCCGTTGGTGGAATTGAGGTCCTCGATCGACCAATCCGAGCCCGTAAAGGTGAGCTGGGCGTGGCGGCGCGACACGTTGGGGTCGCGCAGGGCAATGTCGGAAACTGAGCGCTCGCGACCGATGGTCACCTGTGCGGAGGTGATGCTATGGCTCTCGCCGCTCACGACGTCGACGAGCTGGGCGAGCGGGCGCTGCGGGGCGCGAGTGCTCACCATGTTGGAGGCGATGCCGGCTGCGGCGCCTAGGCCCACGGCGGCACCGGTCGCGGCGGCTCCGCCCATGCCGGCAAGCGCGTCGCGCGAGACGGTCTGCGGCACCGGGATGGGTGCTGCGGCGGGGTCGGGGACGCTAGGCGCGAAGGGGTCTGCCACGGCAAGCGGGTCGGGAGCGGCGGCGCGAGGCGTCGGCTGCTGCTGGGGCATGGCGGCGGGGCGCTGCTGTTGCGGGGCAGCAAACTGCTGCTGGCCGGCGCGCGGGGCGCTGACGGCACGGCTTGCCGCGGAGTTGTTCTGGCCCAGGCCGTTTTGATAGGCGCGCTCTTCTTCGTACAGGCGGCCGAGCGTGGGGGCATCGACGTTCTCGGCAAAGACCGAGAACTTGCCGGCGCGCAGCTGCGGATCGATCATAAAGCGCACGAGGGGCTCGCCGACAAAGACATAGCGGCGCTTTTCGGCCTGCGCCTTCACAAACTCGCGGACCTCGCGCGAAAGCTCGGGGTAGAACGGGGCGAGCATGGGATCGTCGTCGGCGGCGATAAGGATGGTATAGAGTGCCGGCGCCGTGTTGACGCCGTTAATCACCAGAGTCTGATCCTCCATGTCGCGAGCGGCCTGCTTGGCAAGCTTCTTAAAGGAGAACGGGGCACGGGTGGCACCGAAGATGCCGGCCACGTGGTCCTCGAAGATGTTCAGGAAGTTCACGAAAGATCACTCTCCGTATAGGTTCTTTGGTATCCGAGCAAATATAGGCATATCCCAACGATTATAGAGGATAGGGTTCCCGCAACCGCCGCCTTGGCGACGACCGCGGCTGCAAGGCTGGCAATTTCCATATGGTGTGCAAGACAGGACGCCGCTGAGCAGCCGATGCCGGTGGCAATGATGGCGGCGATTGCGGCAAGGTTTGAGCCCTGATCGGCACGCTTGGCATGGGCATTGAGCAGCGCAGATGACGCCGCGGCAGTTGCCGCGACCAGCACAAAGGCAGCCCAAAGGAGCGGGTCTCCCAGCGCTGCGGCAACGTTACCGAGCCCCAGCACGCCTCCGGCTGAAAGCGCGACCGTGGCCAGACGGGCAAAAAGCGCGCCCATGCCCGTTGCCGCGGCGGCGCTTGCCGGGCCGAGCCAAAATGACGCGACGCCGGCGGCGACCCCAGCTGCTAGGAAGGTATTGCCGGTCAGACAGCCAAGCGCGAGTGCACAGGTGAGTGCGGCGCTCGCGGCAGCCTCGGTGCGACCCCAGGCGATCCACCAACCGGACATGGCGGCGGCAAAGATCACCGCGACGGGCAACATCGACAGGATGCCCTGCGCCTGCATGGTGGCGTTGGCCATGAGCACCAAAAAGCCCACAGCCGAGATGGCCGAGCCAATCTGGGGGGCCAGGCCAGCCGCCGCTCCGATCGCGATGGCCGCAATGACTAGGCCGGGAAGCGCCGCGACCCCGGCCGTTTGCATCAGCAAAAAGCTAAAGGTGCCGCACGTTAGCGCCGAGATAATGCGCATGGTGTAGTCGCGCGCATGGCTCCAGCGCGTGCCCGCCCAGCCGAGTGCGGGGTCGACCTCGATGGCGTCGTTCTCGTAGTGCGACGGCTCGATACCGTCGAGCTCCTGCTCGTCATCCGAAAGCTCGCCAACCATTTGCTCCAGGCTGCGACGGCCCTCGCGCACGCTGCCCAGACCGGCAAGGAGCTGGTCGCAAAATGCCTCGATGCTGTTGGGGCGGTCCTGCGGCATGGGGGAGAGCGCGCTCATGAGCGCGGCCTCGGCTCCCGGGGGAAAGTGTGGTATCAGCTCGCTGGGATAGGTGGCGCCGCCGATGATGCGGTCGAGCGAGTCGGCGGGCGTGGCCGCCATAAAGGGAGCGCTGCCGCACAGGCCCTCGTAGATCACACAGGCGAGGGCAAAGACATCGGCGCGCTCGTCGACCGTGCCGGTCTCGATATCGAGCTGCTCGGGCGGCATGTAGCCGATGGTGCCGCCGCGTGAGCCGCCAAAGCCACCGGCGGACGACAGTCGCGCCATGCCAAAGTCGGTGAGCTTTACATTGCCCGAGTGGTCGATGAGCACGTTGGCGGGCTTAATGTCCAGGTGGAGTACGCCATTACTATGGGCGAAGGTGAGCGCCTGGCCCAAGGCATCGGCAATGGCCGCGGCCTCGTCAAAGGTAAGGGAGTGGCCGTCTACGCGATGCAAAAACTCGGCCAGCGACATGCCATCGACATATTCCATGACCAGGTAGGCATAGGCTGTGTCGTGCGTAAAGTCGATGACCTGCACGATGTTGGGATGTTGAAGCATGGCGGCAGTGTGCGCCTCGCGCAGGACATCCATGATGTCGCTGGCGGGCATGCCGGCACCGTTGATAAGGGGGATGCGTTTAATGGCGACGCGGCGGCGCAGGTGCGTGTCGCGGCAGATCTCGATGGAGCCAAAACCGCCGGTCGCAAGTGTCTCGAGCGGCTGGTACCGCTTGAGCAGCTCGCGAGAGCTGGTGCCCTCCAAAGGAACGTCCGGCGAGAACCGGGCGGTATGTTGCGAGAAAAGCGGCATGGCCAACCCTCGTGCGTTTAAAGTTCGTTTGCGAG
>CATYVH010000066.1 GCA_958413765.1 uncultured Collinsella sp. | reverse complement strand
GGTCACCAAGCACAACCTCAAGTACCGCCGCTACTACCACCAGTTCGACTACTAATTTCATTTGGGGGAAACCGCAATGAGGCAATACATCTTCGCCAGCCACGCGCATTTTGCGACCGGCATCAAGGAGAGTACCGAGCTGCTCTCGGGCGCGCGCGATAACGTCCACGACCTGTCGATGTTTGTCGACGGCCGCACCGATGTCGCCGAGGAGGCCGCCAAGCTCCTGGCGACCTTCGACCCCGCCGACGACGTAATCGTGTGCACCGACCTGTTTGGCGGCAGCGTCAACAACGAGTTCACCAAGATCGTCCAGACGCGCCCCAACACCTACCTGGTTGCCAACATGAATCTGCCGCTGCTGATCCAGCTGCTCTTTTCGGACCAGGAGGCTCCCGCCGATCAGGTTATCCGCGAGATCCTCGCGGCTGACGACACGCGCGTCAAGTTTGTCAACGACCTGCTGACCGATGCGGATGACGAGGAAGAGTTCTAGTCACCGTCTGCTATTAATGGGGCCGGGTTTCCGGCATGAGACCTTTGGGGGTCAATCATGATTCAACTGCTTCGCGTCGACCATCGTCTGCTTCATGGCCAGGTGGCCGTCTCTTGGGTCCAGGGCTTGGGTTCTGACTGCATCTTCTGCGTTGGCGACAAGGTTGCCAACGATCCCGTCTGGAAGACTACGCTCAAGATGGGAAAGCCGGCCAACGTCAAGCTCGTCATCAAGGACATGGAGCACGCCATCGAGGCCATCAACTCCGGTGTTACCGATAAGTACAAGATGATCATCTGCGTCGCCAGCATCGCCGAGGCCAAGCAGCTTGTCGACGGCTGCCCGCAGATCACCTCCATCAACCTGGGCAACACCAAGTCCAAGGACGAGCAGCGTCCCGATGCCCGTAAGATCTCCCGCCAGATCTTTGTGACTGCTGCCGAGGAAGAGGACATTCGTGAGCTCGTCGGCCGCGGTGTCGAGGTCGAGATTCGCGCTCTGGCCGACGACCCCAAGGTCGATGCCCTAAGCGCCCTCTAATTGAGAACCACGGGCGGCGCGCACGGCGCCGCCCCTATTCGTGGGCGTACCGGATAAACGCTTTACCCGTTACCCCCATCTACCGTTCACCGGGAGTACACGCCCGTTGAGCGATTGGTATTAAATAGTTTTCTCATGACTATATAATTGGTATCAAATCATTTGCACCGGTTTAGGTGTTAACAGCACACCGGTACAAGCTGGATCTGTCTAGGCGATTGTCGGCATGGAAAAGGGCGCGCTGACAAGTCGGGAATCGCCGCGCGGATCCAAGAGGGATCAAAGGGAGGAACAATGCTTGTTCAAGCGATCCTCATCGGACTTATCGCTGCCTTCGGTAAGCTCGATTATCAGCTCGGTACGCTCTATGCGTTCCGCCCGATCGTTCTGTGCCCGCTCGTCGGCATAGTCCTCGGGGACCTGCAGTCCGGCCTCGCCATCGGTGCGAGCCTCGAGCTGCTCTTCATGGGTTCAATCTCCATCGGCGCTTACGTGCCGCCCGATGAGTGTATTGGCGGTGTGCTCGCCTGCGCCTTCGCTATTCAGCTGGGTCAGAGCACCGAGGCCGCTATCGCGCTCGCGATGCCCATCGCCACTCTGTGCCTGGCCATTAAGAACGTCGTCAACGCCGGTATGCCCCTTCTGGTCGACCGTGCCGACGTCTTTGCCAGCAAGGGTAACCTCAAGGGTATCTACGCTATGCACTGGATTATCGGTCTCGTGATTGTCGTCCTGGCCTTTATCCTGTGCTCGGTCTCCTTCTATCTGGGTGCCGACGCCGTTCAGGGCCTGCTCGACTTCATCCCGACGTTCGTCCTCGATGGCTTTGGCGTCGCAGCCAACATCCTGCCTGCCATGGGCTTCGCCATGCTCGGCCGTCTGGTGCTTACCAAGCAGCTCGTGCCGTTCTACTTCCTGGGCTTCCTGCTGTGCTCCTATGCCAACGTGCCCGTCCTCGGCGTCGCCCTGATCGCAATCATCATCGGCATCGACAAGTACGACCTGCTGGGCCTTGGTGGCGCCCAGTCCCAGCTTTCTGTGGAAGGGGATGAGGACGATGACTTCTAATTCCGAGAACCAGATTACTCGCTCCGACCTCATTAAGAGCGCCGTGAACACCGGCGCCCTGGGCATGGAATTCTCCTGGACCTACTACAAGCAGATGAACATTGCCTTCTGCCTGATGGTCGCCAACATGCTCAAGAAGATCTATGCCGGCCGTCCCGATGATTACGCCGAGGCCTTGCACCGTCACAGCGCATTCTTCAACATCACCCCGCAGCTCGCTCCCTTCGTGGGCGGCATCGCGATGGCCATGGAAGAAAAGGTCGCTCGTGGCGAGGTTGAGCCCGAGAGCGTCAACGACATCAAGGCCGCCCTCATGGGTCCGCTTTCCGGCCTGGGTGACTCCTTCTTCCTGTCCACCCTGCGCGTCGTCGCCGCTGCCGTGGGCATCAGCCTGTGCCAGGCCGGCAACGTCTTTGGCCCCATCGCCTTCCTGCTCGTCTACAACATCCCGGCGTTCCTGATTCGTATCTTTGGCGCTATCAAGGGTTATGAGCTAGGCATTGGCTTCCTCGACGAGGCTCAGAAGACCGGCCTGATGCAAAAGATCATGGCCTGCGTCGGCATTGTCGGCGTTATGGTCGTCGGCGCCATGAGCAAGGACATGTTCTGGGCTTCGTTGCCCATCGCCATTGGTCAGGGCGACTCCGCCCAAACTCTCCAGGACATCCTGGACGGCGTCATGCCCGGTATGCTCGGTATGGCCGCCTTCTGGCTCTACTACTGGCTGCTCTCCAAGAAGATCAACCCGATGGTCCTGATCCTCTGCACCATGGTCGTGGGCATCATCGGCGCTTACTTTGGCGTGCTTGCCTAATATGTTCGAATCGCGCTTCCATTGCGTCTAACGGTTGCGTCGATCTTTGGGGGGCTTGTCGCATCTGCGGCGGCCCCCTGTTTTTTAAAACTCCGTACGAAAGGGGAGGGCTATGGTCGTACCCGAGCTTTCGCTCATGAACATCAACCATCGTTACTACAGCATCGAGACGTTTTTTAAGGCTGCAGGTGAGGCCGGCTATCGCAATATCGAGCTGTGGACCGGCTCGATGCACCTGTATGTGGATTGCCATGAGCACGATTCGGTGGATAAGATTCGCGATCTTGCCGCCCAATACGGTATCAAGATCGTGTGCGTGTGCCCCGAGCAGAACAACCCCAAGCCGTGGAACGTCGCGGTGCGCGGTGAGGCGGGCCAAAAACGCATCCTCTCGTACTTTAAGAATGTAATCGACGTTGCCGTTGAGTTGGGCGTGCCGCAGATTCTGGTGACGAGTGGTTGGGCCTATCTGGACGAGCCGGCTGAGGACGCCTGGGCCCGCAGCGTTGCCATGCTGCGCTCGGTGTGCGACTACGCCGATACGCGCGGTATTCGCGTCGCGCTCGAGGCCCTGCAGCCGTCGGAGTCCGTGTTGGTCAACACCGCACAGGATGTCGCGCGCATCCTCGAGGCGGTCGATCGTCCCAACCTGAAGGCCTGTATCGACTTTGGCGCCATGGAAGTTGCCGGCGACACGATCGACGGCTACTTTGAGGTTTTGGGCGACAAGATCGTTCACACCCACTTTGTAGATGTGGGCGGCGGCACGACGCATCTTGCCTGGGGCGACGGCGAGCGTGATATGCGTGCCGACCTCGAGGCACTCATGCGCCACGGCTATACGGGCTATGTCTCGGCCGAGACGTGTGATGGCCGCTACTTTCAGGATCCGTCCAAGGCGACGACTCAGGTTATCGAGATGTATCGCCGTGTGACAGCGGAGATGGAAGCCGAATAACTAAACTGCGCGGTTGCGCCGGAAACGCTTGGGCGGGTCTGGCGCAACGCTTTTATAGCTGGCGAGTTGTGGGGAACCCGTTGGCAGTAGCGCTCGAAATAGACAACTATTGGCGTTGTAATACCACTCGGGCGAGGAAACCGACCGTTCGCCGCAAATCTCCGTGAGTTTGGATTGGTATTAAATAACAAGCAATCGTATGGCTATAATTGGTATCAGCAAGAAGCGCGATGTATAGAATTGCGCACATGTGATGGGAGGACACACATGAAGGAGACCGAGAAGATCGAGATCATGCACTTCGACCAGGAGGGCTACCTCG
>CATYVH010000065.1 GCA_958413765.1 uncultured Collinsella sp. | reverse complement strand
CAACAGGGTGCTATAGTATTAGAGTTTTGTCTATCTTAGGGGTATTATCCCCTTTTTGAATTGCACCTTCTGGAGGCCCTGTTCATGGAAGAGATGGAAGTCAATCACGTCGACGACATCCACGAGAAGCTGACCGATATGGTGGGCGATCGCGTCAAGGTGAAGGCCAACATGGGCCGCACCCGCGTCGTCGAGCGCATGGGCACCATCAAGAGCGTCCACCCCGCCGTCTTTATCGTCGAGGTTGACGAACGTCGCGGCCGCAAGTCGCGTCAGTCCTACCAGTATATCGATGTCCTCACCGGGCAGGTCGAGCTGTTCGACCCCGAGAGCGGTGAGCACATTTTTACCCCGCTCGGCAATCAGCTCGAGGAGCACTAACGGTGACCGATCGGTCCCTGACTCTTTCCGCGCCGGCAAAGATTAACCTCTACCTGGGGGTTCATACCGAGCGCGATGACCGCGGCTACCACAGGGTCGATTCCCTGATGGCAGCCGTCGGTCTTTCCGATTCCGTGACGGTCGCGCCGGCGCAGGCGCTGACCGTCCAGACGGTTCCGGCATCAGATTTTCCCATGCAAAAGAATACGGCGTATCGGGCTGCGGTTGCTATGGCCGAGCATTATGGTCGCGAGGCAAACATCTGCGTGACGATTGAGAAGCGCATTCCATTGTGCGCCGGCTTGGGCGGCCCCTCGACGGATGCGGCCGCGGTCATTGTCGCCTTGGCGGAGCTCTGGGGAATTGATCGCACCGACCCCGCGCTCGACGACATTGCGCGGGGTATTGGTGCTGACGTCCCGTTCTTTTTGCACGCGAGCCTTGCGTTCTACGTAGGTGGGGGAGACGTGCTGGCAACTGAGTATCCCGCGCTGCCCGCAACGCCCGTCGTGTTGGTCAAGCCGCGCGAGGCAAGCGTTTCAACAATTGAAGCCTATCGACGTTTTGACGAGGCTCCGGTGCCTGCAGACAAGCCCGGCGCGATAGCTTCTGCCTTGCATGCTGGTGATGCCGAGACGGCATATGCGCTCATCCATAACAACCTGGGTGTCATTTCCGCACAGATGGAGCCGCAGATTCAAACGGTGCTCGATTGGCTGCGTAAACAGGACGGCGCCGTTGCTGTAGATGTGTGCGGATCGGGAGCCTGCTCGTTTGCCATTTGCGACACCGCCGTCACGGCCGAAAGGCTTGCCGACGCTGCCCTGCAAAACGGCTGGTGGTCCTGCGCGACGGAGCTCATTCCCAACACGGTTCGCATCGAAGTGCCAAAGAAGTAAAAATTTCTCTAGCACACGACGGAAATCTTTGTTACTATAGTCGAGCTAACGGGTTGTGGCTCAGTTTGGTAGAGCACTGCGTTCGGGACGCAGGGGTCGCTGGTTCAAATCCAGTCAACCCGACCAGAGCATGAGGAGGGATCGCTTCTTGCGGTCCCTTTTTTTAGCTATTGTTGTGATACCGCGATACCCGCGGTATACTCATTCGAGCTTGTCTCGCTGTATTGTGGAGGTCTACATGTTTGGACTGAGGGCTCCTGAGCTCATCATTATTCTCGTCGTTGTCCTGATTATCTTCGGGCCCAAGAACCTGCCGAAGCTCGGCAAGTCCCTCGGCTCTACCGTCAAGAATATCCGCGAGGGTATGGAAGGCGACGATAAGGCCGAGACCAAGCAGGCCGAGGAGGTCGTGGTCGAGCAGTCCGAGGAGGACAAGGAGATCGCTGAGCTCGAGGCCAAGCTCGCTGCTGCCAAGAAGAAGCAGGCAGAGGACAGCGACGCGGACGCAGAGTAGTCCCATCCCTTTGGGGTGAGCACCTGACCGGCTTGCCCGCAGGCTAGCCGGTCTTTTTCGTTTTGTTGACAGTTGATTGTTTGATCAGAGTTGGGGAGATATCCGTATGGACGCAAGCCAGATCGTACTGACCGCTGAGGGCCGCCAGAAGCTCGTCGAGGAGCTCGCTTGGCGTGAGGGCGATTACGCCAAGGAGATCGTCGAGGACATCAAGGAAGCCCGCGCGTTCGGCGACCTTTCGGAGAACTCCGAGTACGATGCCGCTAAGGACAAGCAGGCCCAGAACGCCGCTCGTATTGCCGAGATCCAGGCCATCCTCGCCAACGCTCAGGTTGCTGCCACCACGGGCGATCTGACCGTCTCCATCGGTTCCACCGTTTCTCTGATTGATCCCAACGGTGAGGTCATGGAAGTCACGCTTGTCGGTACCACCGAGACCAACTCGCTCGAGCACAAGATTTCCAACGAGTCTCCGGTCGGCCACGCCATCATCGGTCACGGCGAGGGCGACTCCGTCGAGGTCGTTACTCCTTCCGGCAAGACTCGCGTCTACACCATCGCCAAGATTGCACGCTAGACCACGGTCCCGCGTAAAGGTATGTTTTCGCTCCCTGGGACCGAATCCTGGGGAGCGTTTTAGTTTGAGGAGCTAACTTATGGCAGAGAACCAGAACGCCGCAGATCAGGCATCGACGCTCAACGACGAGCGCGCCACCCGCCTGGCCAAGCGCGCCGCCCTGTTCGAGGCGGGCCAGAACCCCTATCCCGAGCACTCTGAGCTTGAGGACTACGTTGCCGATATCGAGGCTAAGTATGCCGAGCTTGCCGATGGCGAGGACACCGAGGACGTCGTGAAGATCGCCGGCCGTGTGGTCGCCAAGCGCGGTCAGGGCAAGATCATGTTCATCGTCGTACGCGATGCGACTGCCGAGATTCAGCTGTTCTGCCGCATCAACGACATGGACGAGGCTGCCTGGAATACGCTCAAGTCCCTCGACCTGGGCGACATCCTGGGCGTGACCGGCGTGGTTGTGCGCACCCAGCGCGGTCAGCTTTCCGTTGCCCCTAAGAGCGCGACCCTGCTTGCCAAGGCCGTTCGTCCGCTGCCCGAGAAGTTCCACGGTCTTTCCGACAAGGAGACCCGCTATCGCCAGCGCTATGTCGACCTGATCGCCAACGATGACGTTCGCGAGACCTTCCGTAAGCGTTCGCAGATTCTCTCCACCTTCCGTCGCTTTATGGAGTCCGACGGCTACATGGAGGTCGAGACCCCCATCCTGCAGACCATCCAGGGCGGCGCTACTGCCAAGCCGTTCATCACGCACTTCAACGCGCTCGATCAGGAGTGCTACCTGCGTATTGCCACCGAGCTGCACCTCAAGCGCTGCATCGTCGGTGGTTTTGAGCGCGTGTTCGAGATCGGCCGCATCTTCCGTAACGAGGGCATGGACCTTACCCACAACCCCGAGTTCACCACGATGGAGGCCTACCGTGCCTTCTCCGACCTCGAGGGTATGAAGGCGCTCGCCCAGGGTGTCATTAAGGCGGCTAACAAGGCCATCGGCAACCCCGAGGTCATCGAGTACCAGGGCCAGACCATCGACCTTTCTGGTGAGTGGGCCAGCCGTCCCATGACCGACATCGTCTCCGACGTGCTCGGCAAGCAGGTCACCATCGACACGCCGGTCGAGGAGCTTGCTGCCGCCGCGCGCGAGAAGGGCCTGGAGATTAAGCCCGAGTGGACCGCCGGCAAGATTATCGCCGAGATTTACGATGAGCTGGGCGAGGACACCATCGTCAACCCCACGTTCGTGTGCGATTACCCCATCGAGGTCAGCCCGCTTGCCAAGCGCTTTGAGGACGACCCGCGTCTGACGCACCGCTTTGAGCTGGTTATTGCCGGTCACGAGTACGCCAACGCGTTCTCCGAGCTCAACGACCCGGTCGACCAGGCTGAGCGCTTTGCTGCCCAGATGGCCGAGAAGGCCGGCGGCGACGACGAGGCCATGGAGTATGACGAGGACTACGTGCGCGCCCTCGAGTACGGTATGCCTCCCGCGGGCGGCATCGGCATCGGCATCGACCGCGTGGTCATGCTGCTCACCAACCAGGCTTCCATCCGCGACGTGCTGCTGTTCCCGCACATGAAGCCCGAGAAGGGTTTCCAGTCCGGTGCCGCTGCCGCCAAGGCTGCCGAGGCCGGCAACGCCGCGAGCCCCTTCGTCAAGCCGCTCAAGCCCACGGTTGATTATTCCAAGATTGCCGTCGAGCCGCTGTTTGAGGAGTTCGTCGACTTTGATACCTTCTCCAAGAGCGACTTCCGCGCCGTGAAGGTCAAGGCATGCGAGGCCGTCAAGAAGTCCAAGAAGCTGCTGAACTTTACGCTCGACGACGGCACCGGCACCGACCGTACCATCCTCTCCGGCATTCACGGTTATTATGAGCCCGAGGACCTGGTCGGCAAGACCTTGCTCGCCATCACCAATCTGCCGCCGCGCAAGATGATGGGCATTCCCAGCTGCGGCATGCTCATCAGTGCCGTCCACGAGGAGGAGGGCGAGGAGCGCCTTAACCTGATTCAGCTCGACGCTTCTATTCCCGCCGGCGCAAAGATGTACTAGGGGGTTACGGCGTTTTACCAAACGCCGTAACCGCTCGACGCTGCGCGGGCCGCATTTGGACAATCTGACGTTCAACTTCAAGGGCGCG
>CATYVH010000064.1 GCA_958413765.1 uncultured Collinsella sp. | reverse complement strand
GCGGCACAGATCCTCGGGGCCCAGCTGTCCCTCAAAGCTCGTAGCGATCGCGACGGGGCGATGCTCCACGCCGGGCCCGCCGTTGGGAATCGCGCGGAAGTCGTCGCGTCCGCGGTCCTTTTGCCCGTGTAGGTTAAAGCTGCAGTGGTCGGTGGCGATGGTATCGATCTCGCCGGCCACAAGCGCCTCGCGCAGTGCCGCACGGTCGCCGGCATGGCGCAGCGGCGGGCTCATCACATACTTGGCACCCGCAAAGCCGTCCTCGCCCTGCTCCAAGTAGCAAGTATCGTCGAGCATCAGATACTGAGGGCAGGTCTCGACATAGATATTCTTCTGCCCGCGCGCCTTGGCGGCACGGATGGCCTCGAGCCCCAGCTTGGTCGAAAGGTGCACCACGTTGACCGGTGCGTCGCCGGCCAGGTGCGCCAGATATAGCAGACGGCTCACTGCCTCGGCCTCGCACACATCCGGACGGCTGAGCGCATGGCCCTCGGGCCCGTGGATACCCTGCTCAAACACGCGCTTCTGCAGCGCGTTGACCAACGTGCCGTTCTCGCAATGCACGCACAGGATACCGCCCACGCGCTTGAGCTCCTCGAGCACCTCGAGCGTCTCGGCATCGTCCAGGCGCAAATGATCGTAGGCAAAGTAGGTCTTGAACGACGACACGCCCGCCTCGCGCATGGCCGAGAGATCGGCGCGGTTGCGCTCGTTCCACTCGGCGAGTGCCATATGAAAGGCGTAGTTGGCCGTGCAGGTTCCGTCGGCGCGGCGATGCCACTCGGCCAAGGCATCGGGCATGGTCACGCCGCGATCGGCCGTCGCGTAGTCCACGATGGTCGTCGTGCCGCCGCAGGCGGCCGCGCGCGTGCCGGTCTCAAAGCTATCGGCCGTCCAATCCATGCCGGTCCAGCACTGCATGTGCGTGTGGCCGTCGATGAAGCCGGGAAACACCCAGCAGCCCGCGGCATCCTCGACGGTATCGCCCTCAGCCGGCTCAATCGCCGCGGCGATCCGCACGATCTTATCGCCATCCATGGCAAGATCGGCGCGGCGAAGCCCCTGTGGCGTCACGAGCGCGCCGTTTTTGATGATGATCATAATTGCTCCTTATTGATTGATGCAGTTGGCCACGCGATCAAAATACGAGCAGGCGGCGATATGCTCCGTTATGCGTCGCTGTCCCTTGGCGGTATCGACGTCCCACAGCTCGTAGGCACGCGCCTCGACCAGCACCACGTCAATACGGTCCTTGAGGATCGAACCGCCGCCGTCCTTGCCCTCAAGACACATAAGCGCATCGAACAGTTCCGCCGGAAAGAGCACCGGGCTCGAAGGCTCACCGTTGCACGCAAGACGCACCGGATGCTTGCGGCCACGCTCGTCAAATGCACGAACCATAGCCTCAAAAGAATCTGAACTCACGAGCGGCTGGTCGCCCGGCAAAAAGAGGCACCCTTTCCAGTTGCGTTCGACTCCCCACGAAAGGCCCGCACGGACGCTTTCGCTGCGCAGCTCGCCATCGTGCAGCACGCACGGGCAATGCTTGTCCTCGCAAATCTGAGCGACCTCGGGCCAACGCGTCGAAACCACAACGTCAAAGCCCCGGGGAACCGAATCAATGGTCCGGGCAATCAGCGGCTCGCCATAGATATCGGCGAGCATCTTGTTAGAGCCAAATCGCTTGCCCTCGCCCGAAGCCATAATGACGCAACCAAGTTTCATGGCGATACCTCCCCTGAAACCATCGTACCCATAACTCGCGTCGCGGGGCATCTACATCGAAAGCGCTTATCCCCCACGCCCACGATGCAAAAAGGGGCACCCCGCCGGTTGGCAGAGCGCCCCCTTTACATGGCTTACCTCAACCCAGCTTTAGGCCTGGAACCAACGGGCGGTGTTGCGCTCGTCGAGGGCCTTGAGGGTAGCGGCGGGATCGGCAACCTTCTGCAGGAACATCATGGCTGCGATCGCGTACGGCTTGTAGCTGGCCTCCTTGTACATGCCCACGCGGTGCATGTCAAAGACGTCGGCGTTGACCTCGCCGTGCTCGCAAGAGACACCAGAGATGTCGGCGGGCAGCGGATGCATAAAGATGGTGTCCTGGCCGTTGGCGGTCTTCTCCATGAGCTCGGTCGTGGAGCACCAATCCTGATGGGTGGCGTTCTGAGCGAGCAGCTCCTTCTCGAGCGCAGCGATGCCGGCGTCGTCGCCCTCGGCGTACAGGTTGGTGCGCTTCTCCATGGCGGCAAACGGAGCCCAGCTCTTGGGGATCACGATGTCGGCGCCCTCGAAGGCCTCAGCCATGGTGTTGACCTGCTTAAAGGTGGTGCCGGACTCGGCGGCATAGCCCTTGGCGCGCTCGACGACCTCGGGCATGAGATCGTAGCCCTCGGGGTGGGCCAGGGTGACGTCCATGCCAAAACGGGGCAGCAGGCTGATCAGCGACTGCGGGCAGGACAGCGGCTTGCCGTAAGAAGGCGAATAGGCCCAGGTGACGGCAACCTTCTTGCCCTTGAGGTTCTCAAGACCGCCAAACTCGTTGATGAGGTAGAGCATGTCGGCAGAGGACTGCGTGGGGTGATCGGAGTCGGACTGCAGGGAGATGAGCGTGGGACGGTGATCCAGAACGCCGTCCTCGTAGGCCTGCCGGACAGACTCGGAGACCTCGGCCATGTAGGCGTCGCCCTTGCCGATGTACATGTCGTCGCGGATGCCGATGACGTCGGCCATGAAGGAGATCATGGTAGCAGTCTCGCGGACGGTCTCGCCGTGAGCGATCTGGGACTTCTTCTCGTCCAGGTCCTGCAGCTCAAGACCGAGCAGGTTGGCTGCCTTAGAGAAGGAGAAGCGCGTACGGGTGGAGTTGTCACGGAACAGGGAGACGGCCAGACCCGAATCGAAGATCTTGGACGAAACGTTGTTCTCGCGCAGCTCGCGCAGGGCGTCGGCGACAATGTAGAGCGCCTTGAGCTCATCGGTGGTCTTATCCCAGGTGTGCAGGAAGTCGCTGCCGTACATGCCCTTAAAATCGAGGCCGTTCAGCTGCTCGACGAGCTCGGTAAACTTGGCGTCCATGTAAATATCCTTTCCATAGATGAAACGATCGCAATGAGTAGATGTGCTCCGGCATGCGCGTGTGGCTAGAACATGCAGAGCGCTATGACGAGGACCCGCTACCGTTGAGGAAGCATGGGAGATAACGACCGCGGGCCCCAAGTCAACAGGGGGTGCCGGGGACACGAGCTGTCCCCGGCTCAACAAGATCGAGGAATGGGACTAATCGATCTTGTTGTTGGTCAGACCGGCGCGGAACACGGTGGCGTCGCCATCGGCCTGGCTCGGATCGTAGAGGTTCAGGGCAGCCACATACATGGCGGCAGCGGTGACCAGGTCGTCCTTGTAGGTGACCTCGTTGGGAGCGTGAGCCTGAGACTCGGCACCCGGGCCGAAGCCGACGCAGGGGATGCCATAGCGGCCCTGGATGGAAACGCAGTTCGTGGAGAAGGTCCACTTGTCGCACAGCGGGCGACCGGTGCGCTTGTCCATGCTGGGCTCGCAGCCGATGCGCTCGTCACCGAACATGGCCTTGTGGGCGTCGACGAGGGCCTTGACGTGCGGAGCGGTCTCCTTGTTGATCCACGTGGGGAAGTAAGCCTCGGTCTCGTAGACCTCGCCGGTCCAGGACGGACGATCGTACATGTACATGGAGACCTTCACGTCGTCGCCGTACTTCTTGGCGGCCGGCAGGTTACGGATCTCGTCCAGGCAGGACTCCCAGGTCTCACCGGCGGTCATGCGACGGTCGATGGAGATGGCGCAGGAGTCAGCGACAGCGCAGCGGCTGGGGCTGGTGTAGAAGATCTGGCTGACGGTGCAGGTGCCGCGGCCCAGGAAGCGGGCGTCCTCGAAGTGCTCGGGGTTGTACTTGGGGTCGAGCATCTTGACGAGGCCCTTGATGTCGGTCGACTCGTCACAGCCGTTGTTGTTGAGGGCGCGGACGTCGGCGATGATGTCGGCCATCTTGTAGATGGCGTTGTCGCCGCGGTCGGGAGCGGAGCCGTGGCAGGAGGTGCCGTGAACGTCGACGCGGATCTCCATGCGGCCGCGGTGACCGCGATAGATGCCGCCGTCGGTGGGCTCGGTGGAAATGACGAACTCGGGCTTAATGCCGTCCTTGTTGTAGATGTACTGCCAGCACATGCCGTCGCAGTCCTCTTCCTGGACGGTGCCGACGACCATGATCTTGTAGCCCTCGGGGATGAGGCCCATGTCCTTCATCATCTTGGCAGCATAGGTAGCAGAAGCCATGCCGCCCTCCTGGTCAGAGCCGCCGCGGCCGTAGATGATCTCGTCGGTCTCGTAGCCCTCATAGGGATCGGCATCCCAGTTCTCGATGTTGCCGATGCCGACGGTGTCGATATGGGAGTCGATGGCGATGATCTTGTCGCCCTCGCCCATAAAGCCCATAACGTTGCCCAGGCCGTCGACCTTGACCTCGTCATAGCCAAGGCTCTCCATCTCGGCCTTGATGCAGGCAACAACCTCACCCTCCTCGCAGGACTCAGAGGGGTGAGAGATCATAGCGCGCAGGAAGCGAGTCATATCAGCACGATGAGACTCAGCCGCAGCCTTGATAGCGTCGAAATCGAGTTCTTTAGCCATTGTTCATAACCTTTCAAACGAAGGAATCTACCTGTGAGGTGGCGGAGCGATACCTATTTACTCCGC
>CATYVH010000063.1 GCA_958413765.1 uncultured Collinsella sp. | reverse complement strand
CCTTTCGCCCGCACCATTAAATGAAAGAGCTCCCAGCAATGGGAGCTTTTTTGTTGTGCACGATCTCCTTGGACGGGTATCCTAATGCCAACGTGTGCCTATCAGAGGAGAGACCATGCTGTTTTCCGGTATCATCGCCGCCCTTACCAGCCTTTTGATTCCCATCATCATCCTGTTGTTGCTGCTCCCCAACGCCTGCTACGTCGTTGAGCAGCAGCACGCTGTGATCATCGAGCGCTTGGGTAAGTTCAATCGTATCGTCAACGCGGGCTTCCACGTGAAGGTGCCCGTGATTGACCGCAAGGCCGCCACGGTGAGTCTGCGTACCATGAAAAATGGTTTTGGCATCGACGTTAAGACCCAGGACAACGTGACCATTGGCCTTGAGGTCTCCGCTCAGTACCACGTGAGCTACGACATGGGCGCCGGCCCGGCAGATTCGGGCATCTACAAGAGCTACTATATGCTGCAGGAGCCCGTCGACCAGATGCGCGACTTCATCACCGACGCCCTGCGCTCCTCCATCCCCGTCTACACACTCGATGAGGTCTTTGCCAAGAAGGATGACATCGCCAAGGATGTCAACGCTACCGTTTCCGAGCAGATGGCCGCCTACGGCTTCACCCTCGTGTCGACGCTCATCACCAAGATCGCACTGCCGACCGAGGTTGAGAACTCCATGAACGACATCAACGCCGCCCAGCGCAAGCGCGCTGCCGCGCAGGAGCTCGCCGAGGCAGACCGCATCAAGCGCGTCACCGAGGCGACCGCCGAGGCTGAGGCTATGGAAAAGGCGGGCGAGGGCATCGCCAACCAGCGCAAGGCGATCGCGCTGGGCATCAAGGACTCGCTCGAGATTATCCAGGAGACGGGTGTTGGCAACGATGAGGCCAACCAACTGTTCATGTTTACGCAGTGGTCTGAGATGATGACGGAGTTCGCTCGCACGGGTAAAACCTCGACGGTCGTGCTGCCGAGCGACTTTTCGCAGTCGGCCTCGATGTTCGAGCAGATGCTGGCCGCCGGCAAAGTTCAAAACGATTCGAAGGAGTAGGCGCGTGAAATACACCGTCGTTTGCGTCGGTAAGCTCAAGGAGCGCTTTTGGAAGGACGCGTGCGCTGAGTACACCAAGCGCCTAGGTGCCTATGCCAAGGTGGATATCCGCGAGGTGGCCGATATCGACCCGGCTAAGGCGGGCGGCGTGGATGCCGCGCGCGACAAGGAGGGGGCGGCGATTCTTGCCGCCTTGCCATCTCGAGCGCATGTGATCCTGCTGGCTATCGAGGGCAAGGAGCGCTCGAGCGAGGAGTTTTCGGCGAGGCTCGACGATCTTATGCTGCGAGGCAGCAGCGACATTGCCTTTGTAATCGGCGGTTCGGACGGCGTGAGTGATGAGGTGCGCGCCCGCGCCGACGAGATGCTCAGCTTTGGACGCATTACCTTGCCGCATAACCTGGCGCGTGTGGTGCTGCTAGAGCAGATTTACCGTGCCTGCAAGATCAGTCGTGGCGAGCCGTATCACAAGTAGGTCGGCAATACGAAACAATAGCGTGGGACAATGACTTTCGTTTTTGAGGAACGCATCTGAGAGGACTGTGTGATATGAAGATCGGATTTGTCGGTTTTGGCAATATGGCGAGTGCTATGGCCGATGGCTGGATTGCCGCCGGCGTGGCCGCGGGCGACATGTGCGCCTGCGCAGGCCGCTACGATGCTTTGGTCGAGCGTTGCGAGGCGCGCGGCATGGTCGCCTGCCACGATGCCGCCGAGGTTGTCGCCGCATCCGATATCGTGGTCGCTGCGGTCAAACCGTACATGATCGAGAAGGTATTCGCCCCGATCAAGGATGCTCTTGCCAAAAAGGTCGTTCTGTCGGTTGCCTGGACCTGGGACAGTGCCAAGTGGGAGCAGGTCCTGCCGGGCGTCGCGCATATCTCGACGGTGCCCAACACGCCGGTTTCGGTAGGCGAGGGCGTCATCGCCTGCGAGAAGGCTTCGACGCTTAACGACGAGCAGCGTGCTGTGGTGCTCGACCTGCTCGGTAAGCTTGGCGCTGTCGTCGAGCTCGACACAAGCCTGCTGTTTGTGGGCGGCACGGTGGGTGGTTGCGCTCCGGCGTTTGTCGCCATGGCAATCGAGGCCCTGGGCGATGCGGCGGTCAAGCACGGTATCCCGCGTGCGGATGCTTATCGCATTGTGAGCCAGATGGTGCTGGGTACGGCAAAGCTGCAGCTTGCAACTGGCCAGCATCCTGCGGCGATGAAGGATGCCGTATGCTCGCCCGGTGGTGCCACCATCAAGGGCGTCGTTGCGCTCGAGGACGCCGGCATGCGCAGCGCCCTGGTCAAGGCAATCGACGCAACCCTCCAGTAAAACCGACCAAAAAAGGGACAGGTTTATGTTGGCAGGTTTTTCCTGCGGTTTTGTCCTTTTAGCGAAAAGTGCCCCGCAACTGGCTCAATTCCAGTTGCGGGGCACTTGCGTTTGCCCAGATAAAACCGACCAAAATAAACCTGTCCCTTTTTGGCAGGTTAGTCCCAGAAGCTGTCTTCTTCGTCCTCGGACTTGGGGCCGCGGTCGACATACATCTTATGGGTGCGCTTCTCCATTACAAAGGCAATAATCGCAAACAGCAGGATGCCGCCGGCGAAAAGGATGGCAAAACCGGTGCGGGTACCAAACAAAAAGGAAAAAACTGCGTCCATTGGGTGCCTTCTTGCGTAGTTGAGTTGGGTCGTAAACGCTCATAAGTATATACTTGCCCATACATGTACAAGGTTGCAACCTAAATGGAATGTATATCGCCGGAGGATCTAATGCTTGATATCAAGTTTGTTCGCGAGAACCCCGATGCCATCGATGTCGCCATGGCTAACCGCCAGACGTCTTGGGATCGCGAGAAGTTCTTTGAGCTCGACGACGAGCGTCGTGCCGTCATCACTGAGGTTGAGGAACTTCAAGCCACGCGCAATGCCGAGTCCAAGAAGATCGGCGCCCTGATGAAGGAGGGCAAGAAGGACGAGGCCGAGGCCGCCAAAGAGGCCGTGCGCGCCGTCAACGAGAAGATTGACGGTCTGGCCGAGCGCCGCACCGCCCTCGAGCAGGAGCAGTACGACTTCATGGCTCACCTGCCCAACATTCCTTGCGAGGCCACGCCGTACGGCAAGGACGAGGACGAGAACATCGAGCGCCGTCGTTGGGGCACCCCGCGCGAGTTCGACTTCGACTTTAAGCCGCATTGGGATCTGGGCACCGACCTCGACATCCTTGACTTCGAGCGCGGCAACAAGCTCTCCGGCAGCCGCTTCACCGTTCTCGGTGGCGCCGGCGCCCGTCTTGAGCGCGCCCTCATCAACTTCTTCCTCGATACGCACACCAGCCGTGGTTTTAAGGAGTGGTGGCCACCCATCGTCGTCAAGCGTCAGACCATGTTCGGCACGGGCCAGCTGCCCAAGTTCGAGGACGACGCCTATCACGTCTCGGGCGACAACTTCCTGATCCCCACCGCCGAGGTCGTGCTCACCAACCTGCACGCCGGTGAGGTCCTCGACGCCGATACCCTGCCGCGCCGCTACACCGCCTTCACCCCCTGCTTCCGCGAGGAGGCCGGCTCCGCTGGTCGCGATACCCGCGGCATCATTCGCCAGCACGAGTTCGACAAGGTCGAGATGGTAAAGTTTGCCAAGCCGGAGGAGTCCGACGAGGAGCTCGAGAGGATGACCGCCGAGGCCGAGTTCCTGCTGCAGCAGCTGGGTCTTCCGTATCGCGTGATTAGCCTGTGCACCGGCGACCTGGGCTTCTCCGCCCGTCAGACCTACGACGTCGAGGTCTGGCTGCCGAGCTACAACGCCTACAAGGAGATCAGCTCCTGCTCCAACTGCGGCGACTTCCAGGCCCGTCGCGCCAACATCAAGTATCGCGACCCCGAGAACTTCAAGGGCACGCGCTACCTGCACACCCTCAATGGTTCCGGTCTGCCGGCTGGCCGCACCATGGCCGCCATTCTGGAGAACTACCAGAACGCCGACGGCACCATCACGATCCCCGAGGTTCTGCGTCCCTACATGGGCGGCCTCGAGAAGATCGAGCCGGTCGCGTAAATTAGCTGCATAGGCGATATGCAAGGGCGCTCCTTCGGGGGCGCCCTATTTCGTGCGCAGGTCCATACCATGCCGTGCGGACAGCTCAATAGAAAACACACGAACAACTGTTCTGTATACATCCATCTACCTGCTATGCTTTTACTAGATAAGAGCGAGAGAAAGGGGATGCGATGGAGCTGTTTGATGATCGGGTGGTTTTGTTTGAGAGCGATGGGGGCGGGGAGTACCTGCTTGTAACGTGTGAGCCGTCTGGCATGGGTGGCCTGGTGGTTCGACAGACGAGCGAGGGGCCGTTGACGCAATGGTGCTATGAGGAGTCGCCTCATGTGGTTGAGACGTTTGTGGCGCACGAGGGGCTTGTGGCCCTGGAGCATTTCTATGGGGTCCGGACATCTAACCAGGTTGCTCGCATGTTGAGTATCTCGTTTGCCGATTATGATTGTGCCCAGCGGGTGAGATCGCTCCTGAGGGAACTTGATGCTAAGTTTGACGTGATCGAAAAGCCAATCGATCGTACGGGGAACGGCGGTATATGCGGAGCAGCATGACAAAACTGCGTTCCACAAAAAAGTTTGAGATTGTGCTTGACTCCAATAAGCTAAAGTGGTTTTATATGTCTTGCGCTGCGGCGTTACCTCAGCTGGATAGAGGGTCTGACTACGAATCAGAACGTCATAGGTTCGAATCCTATACGCCGCACCAATTGAAATTGAAAGCCTCCGGCAACGGGGGCTTTTCTTTTATGGCAACACCGCATGGATTCGAACCTCGGTCGAGGCGCGA
>CATYVH010000062.1 GCA_958413765.1 uncultured Collinsella sp. | reverse complement strand
CACGCTCGATCGCGAGCACATGGCTTTCCTGGGCATCTGCGCCGCGTTCTCCTTCCTGCTTATGATGTTCAATGTGCCGCTGCCCGGCGGCACCACAGGTCACGCCGTCGGCGGCGCGCTCATTGCGCTGCTGCTAGGCCCCGAGGCCGCGGCTATCGCTGTCTCGGTTGCGCTGGCACTGCAGGCGCTGCTGTTTGGCGACGGCGGCGTTCTGTCGTTTGGCGCCAACTGCTTTAACATGGCCTTTGTGCTGCCGTTTGTCGCTGCTATCGTGTTCCGTGCGCTCAACAGCCGCCTGCACGACAAGAGCTGGGGCACCTCGGTTTCTGCCGTCGTGAGCGGTTGGGTCGGCCTGTGCCTGGCAGCCCTGTGCGCGGCAATCGAGTTTGGTATTCAGCCGATGCTCTTCACCAACGCTTCGGGCGCTCCGCTGTACTGCCCCTTCCCGCTGTCCGTGGCTATTCCGGCCATGTTGATCCCGCATATGCTGGTTGCCGGCGTGGTCGAGGGCGTGGCGACTGCCGCGATCTACGGCTTTATCAAGAAGACGGCGCCGAGCGTTATCGTCGGGCCCGAGGCCGTCGATGGCCAGCTTACTGCCGAGGGCGCTGCTGCCAAGAAGACCTCGCTGGTCCCCACGCTCATCTTGGTTGCCGTGCTTGTCGTGGCTACGCCGCTCGGCTTGCTTGCCACAGGTGACGCATGGGGCGAGTGGGACGCCGAGGGCGCCGCGACCGCCGTTCAGGAGGTTGGTGACGACAGCCTGCAAGCTTCGGTCGGCCTTGATACCCCGACCTTTGCCGACGCTCTGCCTACGGGTGATTACCTGCAGGCCTATTCCGAGGAGCAGGGTCTTGGCTTTGCCGGTCAGGCTGCCATGTATATCCTGTCCGGCGTGATTGGCGTGGCGGTGCTCACCATCGCATTCCGTCTGATCTCGCTGACGGTTAAGGAAAGCGGTGCTCATGGCAATAGCCGAGCTGCCTAGCTGGCTTGCGGTCGAGCAGCGTTACGAGCCCGTGGGGGCTCGGCATCGTGTGATGCAAAAGAACGTCCTGCACCTGGCGAGCCTGCTTGAGCGGGTTCGCCTGGGTGGGGGCGCGCACGAGGGCGGGTCGATGGTCGACCGGGCCCTTTCTTGCGTTTCGGCTCCGGTGCGCCTGGTGGGGATGTTCGTCTGCGTTCTATGCGTGTGTCTGACGCAGAGCCCGCTGTACCTCATGTTGATGGCGGCTATCGCGCTGGTGCTGGTCGCGGTGCGCCCCGCACGCGGGCTGCGTGCGACCATTGTACCGGCGCTCGGCGCCACGGGGCTCGCAGTGGTTCTGGCGCTGCCTGCCCTGCTGCTGGGCGCTTCCGCTACGGGCGCCATGCTCAAAATTGCGCTTAAGACGTTCATTAACGTGTCGCTCGTGCTGGGCGTTTCGTGGACGCTTACCTGGAGCCGCATGTCGGCGGCGCTCAAGACGCTACATCTGCCCGACGAGGTCATCTTTACGTTTGATATGGCGCTCAAGCACATCGAGGTGCTGGGTCGCACGGCGCACAATCTGTGCGAATCGGTCATGCTGCGCAGCGTTGGCCGTGCGCCTGAGGGATTTTCGCGTACCGATTCGATCGCGGGTATCATGGGCATGACCTTTATCAAGGCGATGGAATGCAGCCGCGCGATGGACGAGGCTATGCTTTGCCGCGGCTTTGCCGGTGCGTATCCGGCTCCCGCGCGCGCCGGGTTTGGCTGGCGCGATGCCGTTTACGCAGCCGTTGTGGTTCTGCTCGCCGTGTTGTGCGCGGTGCTGTAGCGCGGGCGGTCGAGCCGTCGATGTGGATAGGGAAGGGCGACGTTTTGGCAAACGATACAAATGGCGCGATGTGCGCGAGCGGTGCTGCCGGCGCCGAGACCACGCCGCTCATCGAGTTTCGCGACGTGGTGTTTTCCTATGCGGGTCATACGGTGGTCGACGGCGTTTCGCTGCAGGTGGATCGTGGTGAACTCGTTGCTCTGCTTGGTCCTAACGGTTGTGGCAAGACGACGATCATGCGCCTTATCAACGGCCTTGAGCTCGCGGACGCAGGGGCATACCTGTTTGACGGGCACGTGATCGATGCGGCGTTTCTAAAGGATTCCGCGGCCGCTCAGCGTTTTCATCAGCGCGTAGGTTTTGTGTTCCAGAATGCCGATGCTCAGCTGTTCTGCGCTACGGTGGGCGAGGAAGTTGCTTTTGGTCCCGCGCAGATGGGGCTGCCGGCAGACGAGCTCGAGCGCCGCGTGCGCGATGCCATGGGGCTGTTTCAGGTTGTCGACCTTGCCGATGCCTCTCCCTATCAGCTCTCGGGCGGGCAAAAGAAACGCGTTGCGCTGGCTGCGGTGGTGTCGATGAACCCGGATATCTTGGTCCTCGACGAGCCTACCAATGGACTCGACGAGGATTCATGCGACATCGTGGTCAACTTCTTGCTGGCCTACGTCGCGGCGGGTAAGACGGTCTTGATGAGCACGCATCACCAGGATTTGGTGCGACGCCTGGGTGCCCGTGCAATCTATATCGATCGATATCACCATGTGGTCGAGGCACCTTCGCCGTCGTATGGAACCGAAAGCGGTGCTACGGACTAGCTGCTGCGTAGAGCGTGCGTAGCCGTCCGCGCGGCTTTGCCGTGATGGTATAGTTATCCAGGTTTTTATGGGGGTGGCTATGCCAAGTTGGAACATTCATATCGCTCAAACGGAGCGCTTGCTGGCGCGTGCTGGCGTGCTTGCCGATAGCGTTCGTGACCGCAATGCCTTCTTGTTTGGCTGCGTGGTTCCGGACATTTTTGTGGGCTATATGGTTCCCGGTATCGCTGATCCCATTCCGTATCGCATTACGCACTTTGCAAAGCCCGAGCCTATCCCTAAGCCGCGCGAGCACGAGTTCTGGGATACCTATGTGGCGCCGCTGCTTAAAGGCGCACCCGCGGGCGAACCCGCCGAGGCTACCTCGATTGTCGAGGAGCGCGAGCGACTGAATCGCGTGCACTATCCCCAGCGCTACAGGGATGCTGAGCCGGTTGTCGGTCCCGGCACTCGTGAGTTCTCGCTTGCGTCCGAGGACGTGGCGCAGTCGTTGCTCGATTTGACACTGGGTGTCTGGTCGCATCTGGTGGCCGATACCGTATGGAATACGCGTGTGAATCAGTACCTGGAGGCGCACGGTGGCAAGCCGTGCGAGGAATTCCGCATTAAAAAGCAAGGCGACTTTGACTGGTTTGGCAAGACGCTCGGCATTGTTTCGATTCCGCGCGCGACCGATCGCCTGTATACTGCGGCGACGCGTTTTGGTCAGTATCCCATCCATAAGGAGTATGTGCTCAAGACCATCGGCGTTATGCACGAGATCGTGCGCGAAAACCCCGGTGAGCCCGATCATCCGCCATACCGTCTGCTGACCGAGGAGTTCTTCGATGCAACGTTTACCGAGGTCATCGAGCTGACCGAGGCGGGCTTTGCGGCTCGCGTTGCCGCTTCTGACGTTTCCACAGTCCCTCTGATCACTAGCTGCTAGCCGACGACTTGACGGTGAACAGTTCATCCCAATTGACCAACAGTTCCCGTCGCAGGGCATCTTCGGTGGTGCGTTTCTGATCGGTCTTTGGGATGTAGGGGAGCCCTGCCTTTTTATGGATGAGTTCGGCGATGTTGTTAAAGCTCTTCGTGTCTTTGATTTGCTCATAGGTTATCTGGATAACGTCATAGCCCATGCTTGTGAGGGCGGTGGTGCGCTCGGCATCGGAGAGACTTGCGGCTTCGCCATCGTGGGCGGAGCGGCCTTGGCATTCCAAGATGACGCCCATGCTGTCGTTGTTGCTCTCGATGAGGATATCGGCGTAGCAGCAGGTTTTGTCATACAGTGAGCGCGCGGCGTCGCTGAGTGGGATGCGCACGTTGTTTGCGATGTTGATGCCCATGCCGCCCTCGTTGCGGGGGAGCGAGACAAGCATAGAGGCCTGTACTTCGAAGGGCGAGGCGGTCTGCCCCGTCATGTGCTCGGCCGCCCAGCGCAGTTGTTTAACGCCGCGCAGGCCTGCAGCCTGCTTGGCGAACGCGGCGATATCCGCCGCGCTGAGGAGCGGCGGGCGCTTCCACAAATTGGTGTCATTGCCCTTGGTGTCGACAACACGCTCCCAGCAGCAGTTGGGTGGAATGAGCTTAAGCGAAATTGCTTCATCAAGTTGTTGTTGCGTTCGCTCGCAGGGCTTAAACACTGCAAAGGAGCCGCACATCTCGTAGCAAGCCATGAGTAACTGGCTGCGTGAGACCTGCGTGGCAAGGCTGAGCAGCGTGAACTCCGGTGAAGTGACATCAAACCCATGCTCAGTCTGCCTAAACGACCCAGGAGGCGGCTCTTGGGTCAGGAGGTGCGATTTAAACAGGCTTCGCGACCCGGATTGTGCCCGAGTGAATACAAGCCTGTGAAGCGGTGTGTGAAGCAGGTCTTTTACAACTGCATGACTTCCGAGGCCGCAACATCTGCGATCCATATTGCCAAGGCTAATGGCGGGGTAAAGGCCTAATACCTGCGGCGGGATACGGTGATAGTAAAAAGCGGATTGACCGCATAGCGTCAGGTCCATGATATCCTCCTGGTCGAAATGTGCTTTTGGACCGTGCGATGCCAGCGTCAATCCGGAAGTATGCGGCAAAATCTGAATCCTATGAGCAGACCTGGCTTTTAAGGCCAGTTTATCAGGCATTTTGTTGCGAAAAAACAGGGCGTGCTCGGGGGTCTCAGAATTTGCCGCATACTTCCGAAAACCAGGTCGATCTGGCTCCTGCTAAAACGATTTAGCAGCGTCGGGTAAGGTGTGGTTTCGCCATCGGGCGAACATTTCCGCAGCAAGAAAGTTCATTTTTAGGGCTTGGAGGGGCGATTTGGACTCATTTGGTAAAGAAATGAGTGCGTGTCATGCTGTGCAGTGGGCACTGGCACAGAAAAAGGGCCCGGAAGGCGAAGCCTTCCGGGCCCTTTGCAATGCAAGCATGCTTGCAAGTGCGATTTAGCGCACCTGAGCGACGTAAGCGACGTTGGTCGAGGAGACCTTGTCCTCGAGC
>CATYVH010000061.1 GCA_958413765.1 uncultured Collinsella sp. | reverse complement strand
GCCGTGCGGTAAAATCGTTCAGTCAGAACACGAACCCGCATCGGAGCTCATCACATGGCATTCGTCCATCTGCACAATCACACTGTTTTCTCCATGCTCGACGGCGCAACCCGTATCCAGGATATGGTCAACCGTGCCGTAGAGCTGGGCATGCCCGCCGTGGCCATTACCGACCACGGCTACATGTATGGCGTACCCGACCTGGCGCTGGCCTGCGACGCCGTCAACCACAACACGCCCGAGTACAAGACATGGAGCCACGACAAGGCCTTCTTGGAAAAGGATCGCCGCGACGAGCTGGTGGAGCCCGATCCCGAGGCAAACCCGCGCGAGCATGCCCAGTATGTGAAGGACATGGCCATGTGGGACGAGAAGGGCAACATCGACGAGCTCAAGCCGCCCCTGGTCATCAAACCCATCTTTGGCTGCGAGGTCTACTTTACGCCGGACGAGACGCTCGCCCGCGACCACAAGCCCGAGCTCTACCACATGATCCTTCTGGCCAAGGACCAGGAGGGCTACGTCAACCTGATGCAGACGGTTTCCGAGGCAGCCGTGCAGGGCTTTTACTACAAGCCGCGCGTGACGCTCGACAACCTGCGCCGCCACGCCAAGGGCATGATCTGCACCAGCGCCTGCATCGCGGGCATCATTCCCAAATACATCGACCGCGGTGACATGGAGGGCGCCATCAAGTGGGCCGAGACCTTCCGTGATACCTTCGAACCTGGCGACTTCTACATCGAGATCCAGGAACACGGCATCACCACCGACAACGGCCTGACCGACGAGCAGATGGACCGCACGCTCATCGATATCGCCAAGCAGGTGGGCGTCAAGGTCATTGCCACCAACGACTTCCACTACCTGCGCCGCGAGGACGCGCCGGTGCAGGACGTCATCATGTGCATTGGCATGAACGCCAAGGTCGACGACCCCAACCGCATGCGCATGACCGGCTCGGAGTTTTATATGAAGACCGAGGAGGAGATGCGGGCGATGTTCCCGTATTGCCCCGAGGCCTGCGACAACACGCTCGAGATCGCCGACAAGTGCTACGTAGAGCTGGACTGGGACTCCATCATCCTGCCGCGCTTCCCGCTGCTCGACCCCGGCGAGACACACGAGAGCCAGTTCCGCCGCGAGTGCGAGAAGGGCCTGCGCCAGCACTATGGTGACGACTGGGCCACGCGCGAGATCGGTGGCGTCAACATCAAAGAGCGCTTTGAGTACGAATACAAGGTCATTTGCGACAAGGGCTTTGCCGCCTACTTCCTCATCGTCGCCGAGTACGTGCAATGGGCCAAGGACAACGGCATCGGCGTCGGCCCCGGCCGTGGCTCGGCCGCCGGCGCTATCGTCGCCTACGCCATGAACATCACCGCGTTCGACCCGCTCGAGAACGGCCTGATGTTCGAGAGGTTCCTGTCCCCGCAGCGTACCGAGATGCCCGATATCGATATGGACTTCGACGATGAGCGGCGCCTCGAGGTCGTGGAGCACGTTCGCCAGCTCTACGGCCCCGAGAAGGTCACCCACGTCATCACCTACTCGACCATCAAGGCCAAGCAGGCCATCAACGACGCCGCGCGCGTCCTGGACTACCCGGTCTACATGGGTCAGCGCCTGTCCAAGATGGTCTCGAGCGACCCCAAGGTCAAACTCAAGCAGGTGCTCGACAAGCAACCCGGCAAAGAGGATCTGTTTAACCCCGACTTTGCCGAGGCCTATAAAAAGGATGACGACGCCCGCCGCATCATCGACACGGCGCTCTCGATTGAGGGCCTCACCCGTGGCGAGGGCGTGCACGCGTGCGCCGTTCTGATCTGCCGCGACCCCGTCAACGAGCATGTGCCCACCAAGCTCGACACCAAGGGCGGCGTCGAGATTACCCAGTACGAGGGCCATACCGTTGCCGACATGGGCCTGCTCAAGATGGACTTCTTGGGCCTGCGCACGCTGACGGTTATCTCCAAGGCCAAGGCAAACATCAAAAAGAACTTCGGCATCGACATCAAAGAGGAAGAGATCCCCTTTGACGATCCCGAGATCTTTAAGCTCATGGGTTCCGGCCACACCGCCGGCGTCTTCCAGGTCGAGTCCGCCGGCATGACGGCCACGATCAAGAACATGAAGCCCACCGAGTACAAGCACGTCGTGGCATTGATCGCTCTGTACCGCCCGGGCCCGCTGGGCGCCGGCATGGTTTCGTCCTACATCAACCGTATGAACGGCAAGGAGCCGGCCGTCTCCTACGACGACCGCCTGGACGACATCCTGGGCGAAACCTACGGCACCATGGTCTACCAGGAGCAGGTTATGCTCATCTCCGTCGAGATGTGCGGCTTCTCCAAGGGCGAATCGGACTCGCGTATCCGTAAGCCCGTGGCTAAGAAGAAAATCAAGCTGCTCACGTCGACGGTGCTCCACTGGGAGGATGGCTCGGACGAGACCACCTACGACCACTGGATGAACGGCGCTATCAAGAACAACTACACGCGCGAGGTCGCCCAGAAGATTTGGGACGATGTTCTCGAGTTCGCATCTTACGCCTTTAACAAGTCGCACTCCGCCGGCTACGCCATCCTGGTTATGCAGACGGCGTGGCTCAAGGCGCACTATCCGCACGAGTACATGGCGGCCGTTCTGACGTCCTATACGGGCAAGACCGACAAGATCGTTCATTACGTTTCGGCGTGCCGTCACGACGGCATCCCCGTGCTGTCGCCAGATGTCAACGAGTCCGGTACCGAGTTCACGGCTACCAAGGAGGGCGTGCGCTTTGGTCTGGCCGGCATCCGCGGCGTGGGCACCGGCGTGGCACAGGCGATTATTGCCGAGCGCGAGGCGGGCGGCCCGTTTAAGACGCTGCACGACTTTGTCGAGCGCGTGGACTCGAGCCAGGCCAACCGTCGCGTGATCGAATCGCTCATCAAGGCAGGCGCCTTCGACTCCACGGGGTATCCGCGTCGCCAGATGATGCACTTTGTGGACAAGAACAACCCCGAGAACATCATCGATGCCGCGGTGAAGCGCCAGAAGGATCGCGCGAGCGGCCAGACGTCGTTCTTCGATATGTTTGGCGACGTTGAGGGCTCGGGCTTTGAGGTGAGCGTGCCCGATCCGGATGGCCAGGAATGGGACCGCCACCTTAAGTTGAGTCAGGAGAAGGAGGTTCTGGGCATCTATGTCTCGGACCACCCGCTGCGCCCGTTTGAGTATGCACTAGCCAAGGCGCGTGACTTCTCGTTCTCGCAGATCGACACCGGCTACGAAGTTCAGAATCCTACGGGCGGCACCATCAACCAGGAAATTCCCGAGGGCAAGGCGCTGTGGTGGGCCGGCATGGTCTCGAGCGTGTCCAAGCGCGTGACCAAAAACGGTGACCCCATGGGCATCGTGCAGCTCGAGGACATGGAAGGCGAGGCCACCGTCGTCGTGTTCCCCAAGACCTACAAGGAGGCCGAGGGGTACCTGTACGGCGAGGTCGATCCCGAGACCGGCGCGCAGCTGTCCGATGCCTTTGTGCGCATTAAGGGCAAGCTCGAGCGCTCGGACCGCGGCGACCAGATCATCGCGCAGGAGATCGTGCCGCTCGAGCTCAACGAGGAGAACAACAAGCCCAAGGTGTTTGAGGTCATGGTGCCCAACAGCCGCTTTAGCCAGGGCAATATGGCGCGCCTGGCCACGGTGCTCACCGCTAACCCGGGCGGCGACCGCGTGGAGATCTTTATCGAGCAGGTGGACGGGCGCGTGCTGCGTGCCGAGGTACCTGCCAAGGTCAACGCGCGTTCGATTCCGCTGCTGGCCGAGGCCAAGGCCATTGTGGGTAACCAGGGCCGCGTGACGGTGATCTAAGCTACCCCGGGTGAGATTGGAGGAAGTGATGGCGCAGGGGACGTTTGTGCAGGCGCTTCGCAAAGAGGCGGCGTTGAGCGGCACCTTTATGAAGGGCCGCTCGCTCATGCTCAACGGCGCCGTGCTGTCGATTGAGGACAGCGGCTCGCGCTTCTCCAAAAACGTGACGGTCGAGGGCTCGGTGCGCGGTTCGCGCGGCGACCTGTACAAGACGCACGTGGCGCTCGACATGGACGAGCACGAGGTGATCGACTACGACTGCGATTGCCCCGCCGCCTACCGCTATCCCGGTATGTGCAAGCACGCCATCGGCACGGCGCTTGCGTATCTGGACGCCAGCGGCATTGAGCCTGTTGAGGGGCTGCGCACGCCGGTTCGCACGTTTACGGCGGCACCCAAGCAAGCCGTGCGTCCCGCGTCCACCGCACCGGCGGTTAACCCTAACTTTCCCTTCCCGGCGCCAGTTCCCACGAGCCCGAGTCTCATGAAGGCGCTCTCCGATCTTTCGGACGCGCGCATGGATGAGCTGGCGAGCATGCGCCGCAAGCTCGCCGGTGCTGTTGATCCGGACGCCCCCAAAGCGGCGTTGGAGCCCTCGTTGGTGCCGTACTACAATCCGCTGTTCGCCGACCGCTTTAGCTGGGCGCTCGAGTTCCGCATTCGCTGTGGATCGGTCTCCTACGTGGTCAAGGACATCGACGGCATGGCCGATGCCTACGTGCGCGGCGGCACGTTCTCCTATGGCAAGAAGCTCACGTTTGTCCATTCACCTGAGGCCTTTGACGAAACATCGACAAAGCTGCTCAACCTTGTTGTGACGACAGTTGCCTATCTCGATGACATCACAAGCTCGCGTTCGGCGTCGTACGACTTTGCCCGCAGCGGTTTTGTTGCCGAGCGTCAGTTGCCGCTGTCCGAGCATAGCATCGTATATGTGCTGGACCTGCTGCGCGGCCAGACCATCTCCTTTGAGCCCGCCTGGTCGCGGGGGACGACGACGCATCGCACCTACGACGTGGCGGTTGAGCTGTCTCCGCAAGGGGAGGACGAGGCGTCCGCTAAGCGCCCACCACTCCTTGCCGCCAAAATCGCGCCGGCGGCTGGTGGTAGCTATGACCTGCGCCTGCCCGCCGATATGTACTGCTTTGCGTCGGGCGATGCCGCCTACTTGGTTGACACGCACCGCGCGCGCCGTACCGACGCTGCATTTGCTCAGCATGCCGCACCTTTTTTGTCGCGCTTGCTGCCGTGCCGCACGCCCGCCCATATTGCCGCCGAGCAGGTGGGTGAGTTCTGCCGTATGGCGCTGCCCATTTTGCGCGACTACACCGACCTCACCGCGCCCGCCGCGCTCGATACCGTGGCACCCGAGCCGAGCTTTGCCATGGCAATCGGCGTCGACGATGGGCTCGTGACCTGCAAAATTACGGTTACCTACGGCGATTGGTCGGCGGATCTCTTTAGCCTGGGCGCTCCGGGCAGTCCCTTTGAAGAGCAGCGCCCCGGCGTGCCGCCCCGCGACGTGGTGGCGGAGTTTCGCGTTATGGACACGGCTGCCATGTACTTCGATTTCCAAGAGGGCGGCCTGGCGTTTGAGGAGCGCGATGATGAGAGCTTGTTCTGCCTGCTGACCGAGGGTCTGTCCGCCCTGTCCGAGCTGGGTGAGGTCATGCTCAGCGACCGTCTGCGCCAGA
>CATYVH010000060.1 GCA_958413765.1 uncultured Collinsella sp. | reverse complement strand
GGCTCGTTGCCAGGCACGGTTCCGCCATAGCGCAGGATATCGATATAGGGAAAGCCCACATGGCAGGCCATGGCGCACATCTTGCCGCGGTCTCGGTCGAAGTCAAAAACGTCGCCCGGCTTGTGACCATGGTGGCAGCGGCACGCACCTAGCTGGTCCACGCAGCTCACGCGGATACGCGGACGCTTGCCACGCGGCGCGCCGAGCGGCTTGTTCTCGCCCGCAGGCCTGACGCCGCCCTCGCCAGCATTACTCATGGTCGATCACGTCCAAGCAGGCCTCGATGGGCAGGCCGGCCGACTTGTCCTCTTGATCGGCATTGCGCTCGATAAGCTCAGCCACCACGCGCATGGCATCGGACGTCGCGCGCTGCAGACTCCAACCTGCCATAACGCGGCCGACGAGCACTGCCGAGAACGTGTCGCCCGTACCCGGGAAATAGACCGGAATGAGCTCAAAGGGAATCGTGAAGTACTCCCCCGCTACATGGTCGTAACCGATAACCGCGTTCGTGCCATTGACCACGGCGCTCGTAATGACCACCGACTTGGCACCCAACTCGCGCACGGCGTCCACAAGGGCGCGGGCCTCATCAGGCGTGATCTGCTCTGCAATAGGCGCATCGGTGAGCAGACAGGCCTCGGTGTAGTTGGGCACCGCGTAGTCTGCGCACTCCAGCAGGTGCCGCATAAGGCCAATCGTGGACTCGGGCACACCGGCATAGAGCTTGCCGTTGTCGCCCATGATGGGATCGACGAACACCTTGGTGCCCTTTTGCGCGCGGCGGTGGCAAAAGTCCGAGATGATGCGCGTCTCTTCCTCGGTCACGATAAAGCCGGTCGAGATGGCGTCGAACTCAAAGCCGAGCTCCTCCCAGATAGCGAGGCTTTGGCGCACATACTCGGTGGTGTCGTGGATGTAGAACTTGGGGTAGTTGAGCGTGTCGGAAACGAGCGCCGTCGGCAAGTTATGGATACGGTAGCCCATGTGCGACAGCACCGGCAGCATGGCGGAAAGCGCGACCTTGCCGTAGCCGCACATATCGTTAATCAGCAGCAGCTGAGTGTTCTTCATGAATGTCCCCCTTGGGTCGGGCATGGCACGACGGCACCACAGTGCAACCAAGTGTAGCGCAGTGCAATCCAGGTCTTGCCTTCGGATGTAAGGCCAAGTTTGGGCCCTTTTTTGTTCTTAGAGTTTTTCTGGCGCTTCTTATTGCAGAAACTTGGCCTTAGAAGGCGCTATAAAGTCCTAAGAACAAATTTTGGCTCAAATTTGTTCTTAGGACTTTGATAGTCATTGGGGACGTTCTTAAATGACTAGTCGACACAAGGAGTGTCCCCAAGTGCCGTTCGAACATAATAAGTTTGGTACCTTGACATTCATTTCTCATGCTCCTAGATTGGTTAGGCACAAAACAATTCCACTACCTAACTAAAGAAAGGAGCAACACTAATTCATGTGCGATGAACCTCTTAACCTTTGTTCGCATGAGCCCGGCGGCGACCCGTCACAGCCTGCGGATGTACCCGAAGCGGTCAGCGCCGAAGACAAGCTTGCCAAGCGCATCCTCAATAATCTGGGCTTTTGCGGCCATTACATGCACTTTCATGGCGGAGGCGTATCCGGCAAGGCGCCCATCATCTGCCTGCTAGCCAAGCAACCCGGCGGCGAGATGTCGCAGCAGGAGCTCGGCATGCACTTTGACCTCAAGCCGGGATCGCTTTCCGAGATCCTGTCCAAGCTCGAGCTCAACGGCCTCATCGAGCGCAGCCGTAACCCCAAGGATCGACGGCAACTCACCATTCGCCTGACCGAAACCGGCCGGGAAAACGCCCGCATCGACCAGGCGGCCCGCATCCGCTTTAGAGAACGGGCCTTTAGCGCGCTCACCCACGACGAGCGCGAGGACCTCGCCGAAATGCTCGATAAAATCCGCGTAACCTGGGAGGAACTGGATGATTAAAACCCTCATGGGCAGCATCCGCGACTATATGAAAGTCACCGTTGCTACGCCGTTGCTTGTGCTTGGCGAGGTGCTCTGCGAGATGCTGATTCCATTTATCACCGCCAACCTGATCGACGCCATCAAAGACGGCGCCACCGTAGCCGAGATGCTTCCCACCGCAGGCTTTTTGGTGCTCATCGCGCTAACGTCGCTTGCTTTTGGCGCCGCGGCCGGCGTCACCTGCAGCCATGCGAGCTGCGGGTTCGCCAAGAACCTGCGTCACGACCTGTTCTACAAGATCCAGACGTTCAGCTTTGCCAACATCGATGAGTTCTCGAGCTCCTCACTCGTCACGCGCCTGACCACCGATATCAACAACGTGCAGCAGGCCTTTATGATGATCATCCGTATCGCCGTGCGCGCGCCGCTGGTATTGATCTTCGCCTTTACCATGGCGTTTATCATGGGCGGCAGCGTCGCCATGGTCTACCTGGTCATCATTCCGCTGCTGGGCTTTGGACTGTTCTTTATCATCTTTAAGGTGCGTCCCATCTTCTCGCGCGTGTTCCACAAGTACGACGCCCTTAACGAGTCCGTCGAGGAAAACGTCACCGGCATGCGCGTGGTCAAGAGCTATGTGCGCGAAGACTTTGAGAAGGAGAAGTTCGCGACCGCCGCGCGCGACGTCCAGATGGACTTCACCCGCGCCGAGAAGCTGCTCGCCTTTAACAACCCCATGATGAACATCTGCGTCAACGGCGCGTTTGTCGTCATCATCTACCTGGGCTCCAAGCTCATCATCACGAGCCAGGGCACGCTGTTCGACGTGGGCCAGCTCTCCTCGACCTTTACCTATGGTTTCCAGATTCTCATGAGCCTGATGCAGCTGTCGATGATCTTTGTCATGGTGACCATGGCCGACGAATCGGCACACCGCATTGCCGAGGTGCTGGCCGCCGAGCCCACGATCGCCGATCCCGCCGAGCCCGTGCTCGAGGTTGCCGACGGTTCCATCGACTTTGACCACGTGAGCTTTAAGTATTCCAAGCATGCGAAGCGCCAGGCGCTCGACGATATCGACCTGCACATTACGAGCGGCGAGACCATCGGCATCATCGGCGGCACCGGCTCGGCCAAGTCCACGCTCGTTAACCTCATCGCCCGCCTGTACGACACCACCGAAGGCGCTGTGCGCGTGGGCGGCGTGGACGTGCGCGACTACGACCTGGACGCGCTGCGTCACCAGGTCGCCATGGTGCTGCAGAAAAACGTGCTGTTTAGCGGCACCGTCGCCGAGAACCTGCGTTGGGGCGACCCGAACGCCACCGACGAGGAAGTCCGCGAGGCGGCGCATCTGGCCTGCGCCGACGAGTTTGTCGACGGTTTCCCCAAGGGCTACGACACCTGGATCGAACAGGGCGGCTCTAATGTTTCGGGCGGTCAGAAGCAGCGCCTGTGCATTGCACGCGCCCTGCTGCGTCGCCCCAAGATCTTGATCCTGGACGACTCCACCAGCGCCGTCGACACCAAGACCGACGCCAAGATCCGCGCAGGGCTGGCAAGCTATCTGCCCAACACGACCAAGCTCATCATCGCCCAGCGCATCAGCTCCGTACAGGACGCAGACCGCATCATCGTCATGGAGGGCGGCCGAATCGCGCAGATCGGCAACCATGACGAGCTGCTTAAGACGAGCGAGATCTACCGCGAGACCTTTACCTCGCAAAACAAGATGTCTGCCGAAGGTACGCAAGACGCCGACGACGTCTCTGGCGACGCGAACACGGCGGCAGACAACACCGACATGACCGCAACGCAAGCTCAGACCCAGGAAGGAGGCGAGGCACATGAGTAAGGCAACGACCGCCGAGCGCGCGCTCAACCGTAAGGGCGGCACCATGTCGCGCCTCATCAAGACGCTCTTTGGCTTCTATCCCGTGCTTTTGCCCCTTGTCGTCGCCGGCGTGGTGCTCTGCGCCATCATCAACTCCATCGGCGCGACCTTCCTGCAGAGCGCCCTGCAAATTATTAGCGAATCGTGGCAGTCAGGCGATTGGGAAGCCGCACAGCCCAAGATCGCACAGCTCGTGACCACCCTCGCCTGCATCTACGGCGTCGGCGTCCTGTCCTCGCTCTTCTGGAACCGCGCCATGGCTATCGTCACGCAGGGCTCGCTCGAGAAGCTGCGCGAGATGATGTTCAACCGCATGCAGGACCTGCCGATCCGCTACTTCGACACGCACCAGCGCGGCGATATCATGAGCCACTACACCAACGACATCGACACGCTGCGTCAGATGATCAGCCAGTCGCTGCCCAACCTGCTCATGACGATCATCATCATCGTCACGGTGTTCTTTATCATGCTGTACTACAGCGTGTGGATGTGCCTGGTCATCATCGCCGGCGTCGCCTTTATGACCTTTATGACCAAGCTGCTCGGCTCCAACTCCGCGCGCTTCTTCATTGCGCAGCAGACCGAGCTCGGCGTGGTCGAGGGCCATATCGAGGAAGTCATGAACGGTCAGAAGGTCGTCAAGGCGTTCTGCCACGAGTCTGCCGCCGAGGCCGATTTTGACGAGCGCAACGAAAAGCTCTTCGAGGTCTCCCAGAAGGCCAACATGTACGCCAACATCCTCATGCCCATCCTTATGAACCTGGGCAACCTGCTCTACGTGCTGGTCGCACTGGCGGGCGGCATTTTCCTGGCGCTGGGCGTGCCCAACCTGAGCATCTCGGGCATGGCGCTGTCCATCGCCGTCGTGGTGCCGTTCCTCAACATGACCAAGCAGTTCTGCGGACAGATCGGCCAGATCTCACAGCAGATCAACGCCGTGGTCATGGGCCTCGCCGGCGCCGACCGCATCTTTGAGCTCATCGACGAGAAGCCCGAGGCCGACGAAGGCTACGTGACACTCGTCAACGCGCAGGTGAACCCCGAGACTTGGGAGTTCGAGGAGGCGGACCACCACACCGGCATGTGGGCGTGGAAACATCCGCACCGCGCAACCGGCGAGATCGAGTACGTACCGCTGCGCGGCGACCTGGTCATGGACAACGTCGACTTTGGCTACACGCCCGACCACGAGGTGCTGCACGGCGTGTCCGTGTTTGCCAAGCCGGGCCAGAAGGTCGCGTTTGTCGGCGCCACCGGTGCCGGCAAGACGACCATCACCAACCTCATCAACCGCTTCTACGACATCGCCGACGGCAAGATCCGCTACGACGGCATCAACGTCAACAAGATCCGCAAGGCCGACCTGCGCCGAAGCCTGGGCGTCGTGCTGCAGGACGTGAACCTGTTCACCGGCACCGTGATGGATAACATCCGCTACGGCAACCTGGATGCGACCGACGAGGAGTGCATCGCGGCGGCCAAGCTCGCGGGCGCGGACGACTTTATCACCCGCCTGCCCGACGGCTATGACACCATGCTCACCGGCAACGGCGCCCAGCTGTCGCAGGGCCAGCGCCAGCTGATCTCGATAGCCCGCGCTGCCGTCGCCGATCCGCCGGCAATGATTCTGGACGAGGCAACGAGCTCCATCGACACCCGCACCGAGGCCATCGTGCAGGCGGGCATGGATAAACTCATGGAAGGCCGCACGACGTTTGTCATCGCACACCGCCTGTCCACCGTGCGCAACTCCGACGCGATCATCTGTCTGGACCACGGCCGCATCATCGAGCGCGGCAACCACGACGA
>CATYVH010000059.1 GCA_958413765.1 uncultured Collinsella sp. | reverse complement strand
TGCAGCGGATAGGTGAGCTCGTCGGCCTCGGTGCGGATCAACGACGGCTGCGCGATGTTCACGGCGCGGTAGAGCGTGTCTTCGTCGACGTCGCCGTAGACCTCGGGCGCGTGACGACGCAGCACCTCGAGCAGCGGGCCCATAAAGGCGCGGCTGCGACCCACGGTGTTCTCGAAAAAGCGGCTCTGGCTCTCGTGGATGCCCATGGAGGTGCCGCCCTCCAGGCAGGTGCGCGCGTAGGCGGGATTGACGCCCAGCTCATACATGGCGTGTCCCGCCTCGTGGATGATGCTGTAGACGTTGGAGATGCAGTCGTCTTCGTAGATGTGCGTGGCGATGCGCGCGTCGCCCACCGAGAAGCCCTCGCTAAACGGGTGCTCGGTAAAGGCAAGCGTGGTGTCGTCCAGGTTCATGCCGACAAGCTTCATCAAGTCGAAGCTCATGGCGCGCTGGGCAGCCTCGGGCACGTGGGCGTGCAAAAAGTCGGCAGCCGGCTGCTGGCCGCGCTCGCCGATGGCGTGCACGAGCGGCACGACCGTGGCCTTGACCTCATCGCAAAACGCATCGAAGCTCTTGGCGGAAAGGCCGCGCTCGTACTGGTCGAGCCAAATGTCGTATGGGTCGCGCTTGGGGTCCATGAGCTCGGCCTGATGCTTAAGTTGGGCGACGATTCTATCCACATAGGGCTCAAAGCTCGCCCAGTCGTTGGCCGCCTTGGCCTTGTGCCACACGGCATCGGCCTCGCAGGTGAGCCTGGTCCAAGCCTCGGCCTCCTCGGTGGGAATGACGCTCGCCTCGCGCTGGTCGCGGCCGAGCACGCGGATCTCGTTGAGCAGTTGCGGGTCGTCGATCTTGCCTCCGGAGACGGTCTCGCGTGCCAGCGAGCGCACAAGTTCGACAGACTTTTCGCTGGTCAGCAGCTTGTGATGCTCGCCGGCAAGGGTGCCCATGGCATCGGCGCGGGCCGCGGCGCCGTTGGCGGGGGCAATGGTCGCGCCATCGAACTCGGCAATCTTGAGCAGGTACTCGCGGGTCCACAGTTTGCCCTCGAGCTTGCGGAATTTTTTGACGGCCTTATCGACCTTCATGCCTTTGGATGTCTTGCCCGCTGCGGGCTCGGCCTTCTTATCGAGTTTCTTTCCCATACCATATCCTTGATCTCGTGAGCCGAGCGCTTCGGGTGGGCGCGCGGCCAGTTTGCACAGCTACCTGCCTTGTACCCAGCACGAACAAAACGGAACGCGGCGATACGCCCACACAATGTGGTATCCTGTAGCCCAATGCGTTGACGGAGAGGGTTTTGCCCGCCGCGTCGCCGGCAAGAGAGGGAAGGTCATGGGCTGCAAGCCTTCCTGCGGTGACAAGGGCCAAGCGTTCACTCCCGAGCAGCGACCTCAACGGGCACGCGGCCAGCGGCGGCGAAGCCCCAGTAGGGAAGCCGTGAGCCTCGCGATAAGGGGCGCAGAGTGGGCACGGCGGGCCAGACATCCGCCGCGTCAAACAAGGTGGTACCGCGGAATTCAACCGTCCTTGGGCAATGCACATGCCCGAGGACGGTTTTTTGTTACCGAACCGGGCCGCGTTTTCGCAACGTCAGGCGGCGGTAGTCGCCTCGGCAAGCGGGGAGCGCGAGAGACGAAAGGGAAGACATGAGTCTGATTGATGATCTGGTCAAACTCGAGGAAGAGGCCAAGGAGCTCGTCGCAGGCGCCGACGACGCCGAGAAGCTCGAGGCCGCGCGCGTCGCGCTGCTCGGCCGCAAGGGCCGCATCACCGGCCTGATGCGCATGATGGGCAAGCTCGCTCCCGAGGATCGCCCCGTCATGGGCAAGCGCGCCAACGAGATGCGTCAGCTGATCGAGGGCATGCTCGACGAGCGCACCACCGAGATGAAGGCCGCCGCCCTCAAGCGCGCACTCGAGCACGATGCCGTCGACATCACGCTGCCGGGCATCCGTCCGCAGATCGGTCACCAGCACCTGATCAAGCAGATTATCGAGGAGGCCGAGGACATCTTCTGCGGTATTGGCTATACCGTCGAGTCCGGTCCCATGGTCGACACCTCCTACTACAACTTCACCGCGCTCAACGCCCCCATGGATCACCCGAGCCGCTCGGCCCGCGATACCTTCTACGTGGTCGACAACAACCCCGGCAGCGTCGCGCACCCCGAGGCTCACGCCCACGGCGAGTCCGACGTGCTGCTGCGCACCCAGACCTCGGGCGTGCAGATCCACACCATGGAGTCGCAAAAGCCGCCCATCTACATGATCTGCCCGGGCACCGTCTACCGTCCCGACACGGCCGATGCCTGCCACCTGCCGCAGTTCAACCAGATCGAGGGCCTGGTCGTCGACGAGGGCATCACCTTTGGCGACCTGAAGGGCACGCTCGACTACTTTGTTAAGTGCATGTTTGGCGAGGATCGCAAGACGCGTTACCGCCCGCACTTCTTCCCCTTCACCGAGCCCAGCTGCGAGGTGGACGTGAGCTGCCACGTGTGCGGCGGCAAGGGCTGCAACTTCTGCAAGCACAGCGGCTGGATCGAGATCCTGGGCTGCGGTATGGTCGACCCCAACGTCCTGATCAACTGTGGCATCGATCCCGAGAAGTACACCGGCTTCGCCTTTGGTATTGGCGCCGAGCGCGTCGCGGCCCTGCGCTACGACCTGCCGGACCTCAGAACGCTCATGACGGGCGATATGCGCTTCCTGAACCAATTTTAAGTTGACCTGTCCCGGCGGCTTCCCGAGCCACCGCACCTTGCCTTTCAATCGTCGGTTGCGTACCTAAGTACGCGGCCCTCCTCTTTCAAGGCAATCTGCGGCACCTCGGAAACCCGTCTCCGTAGCTGGAGTTTTCCGACTGTTTATTGCAGGCGTTACAGATGAAAGGAGACCAGTTAGATGCGCGTTTCTTACGACTGGCTCAAGACCATGATCGATATTCCGGAGGATCCCAAGACCCTTTCGGACGAATATATCCGTACCGGCACCGAGGTCGAGGCGATCGATACCGTGGGCGAGTCCTTCGACCACGTGGTGACCGCCCAGGTGCTCACCAAGACCCCTCACCCCGATAGCGACCACATGTATGTGTGCTCGGTCGACGTGGGTGACAAGAACCTCGACGCCGACGGCAACCCCGCTCCGCTGCAGATCGTCTGCGGCGCGCAGAACTTCGAGGCCGGCGACCACATCGTCACGGCCATGATCGGCGCAGTTCTGCCCGGCGACGTCAAGATCAAGAAGAGCAAGCTTCGCGGTGTCGTGTCCATGGGCATGAACTGCTCCGCGCGCGAGCTCGGCCTGGGCGGCGATCACTCCGGCATTATGATCCTGCCCGAGGATACGCCCTGCGGCATGCCGTTTGCCGAGTATGTGGGTTCGAGCGACACCGTGCTCGACTGCGAGATCACGCCCAACCGCCCCGACTGCCTGTCCATGATCGGCATGGCCCGCGAGACCGGCGCCATTTTCGATCGCGATTTCCACGTTGAGCTGCCCGCCATCAAGGCGGAGACCGGCCGCGCGACTGACGACGAGCTTTCGGTCGAGATTGCCGACGAGGGCCTGTGCGACCGCTATGTCGCCCGCATCGTGCGCAACGTGAAGGTCGGCCCGTCGCCCGACTGGATGGTCAAGCGCCTTAACGCCCTGGGCGTGCGCCCGCACAACAACATCGTCGACATCACCAACTATGTGATGATGCTCACCGGTCAGCCGCTGCACGCCTTTGACCTGGACACCTTTGCCGAGCGCGATGGCCACCGTCGCGTGGTGGTTCGCGCCGCCCAGCAGGATGAGAAGTTCACGACGCTCGACGGCGAGGAGCGCGTGCTCGACGCCGGCATGGGCCTTATCACCGACGGCGAGCGCCCCGTGGCGCTGGCCGGCGTTATGGGCGGCATGGATTCCGAGATCGAGGACGACACTGTCGACGTGATGGTCGAGAGCGCCTGCTTCAACGCCGGTCGCACCTCGCACACCAGCCGCGATCTGTCGCTGATCTCCGACGCCTCCATTCGCTTTGAGCGCCAGGTCGATGAGACCGGCTGCGTGGATGTCGCCAACGTTACCTGCGCGCTCATCGAACAGATCGCCGGCGGCGAGGTCGCTCCCGGCTATGTCGATGTTTTCCCCGCGCCCAAGACCATCGACAGCATCAAACTGCGCCTGGCCCGCGTGCATGCTATCTGCGGTGCCGATATCGAGCCCGACTTTATCGAGCGCTCGCTCACCCGCCTGGGCTGCACCGTCGAGCGCGACGGCGAGGACTTTATGGTCACCCCGCCGAGCTTCCGTCCCGATCTGCCGCGCGAGATTGACCTGATCGAGGAGGTTCTGCGCCTATGGGGCATGGGCCGTGTGACGGCGACCATCCCGGCTGCCAAGAACCACATTGGCGGCCTGACCCGCGAGCAGAAGCTCACCCGCAAGGTCGGCGAGATCCTGCGCGCCTGCGGCCTCAACGAGACTACGACCTTTGGCTTTGCCGCCCCGGGCGACTTGGAGAAGATCGGTATGTCTACCGAGGGCCGCGGTTGCCCCGTGGTGCTCATGAACCCGTTGGTAGCCGAGCAGACCGAGATGCGCCGCTCGCTGTTGCCGGGCCTGCTGCAGTCCGTTGCCTATAACGAGGCCCACGGCACGGCCAACGTGCACCTGTACGAGGTCGGCAGCCTGTTCCACGGTCGCGAGAACGCCAGCCTGCCCAAGGAGACCAAGTCCGTGGCGGGTGTGCTCTCGGGCCAGTGGAGCGAGCAGTCCTGGAACATGAAGTACCGCAAGCTGCGCTTCTTCTTTGGCAAGGGCATTGTCGAGGAGCTGCTCGCCCAGCTGCGCATCGAGAAGGTTCGCTTCCGTCCCGTCGAGGGCGAGGGCCATGCCTTCTTGCAGCCGGGTCGTGCCGCCGAGGTGCTCTCGGGCGGTACCGTGCTGGGCTGGGTTGGCGAGATTCACCCCGAGGCGCGCGAGGCTATGGGCATTGACGAGGTCGTCGTTGCCTTTGAGCTCGACTTGGACAAGCTGATCAAGGGCGCCCGCAACCAGGAGAACTACCGTGAGTTCTCGCAGTACCCGGCCGTTGAGCACGACCTTGCTATCGTGGTCGACAACACTGTGACCTGCGAGGATCTTGAGCGTCGTATTACGAGTGCCGGCGGCAAGCTGCTCGAGGGCGTGCGCCTGTTCGATGTCTACCGCGATCCCATCCGCATCGGAGCGGGCAAGAAGTCCATGGCCTTTGCGCTTACGTATCGCTCCGACGACCACACGCTCACCAGCGAAGAGGTCGAAAAGGCGCACCAGAAGATCGTCACCAAGGTGTGCAAGGGCGTAAACGGCGAGGTCCGCGGCTAGGTCCTGCGCTGGGGTATGGGTTAGCGGTGGCTGCTGCCGAATCCTACATGACCGCTATGCCCGGTATAAGGCACCGTTGAGCCTGCATATATGACACGCGCATTACATAACGGCGTGCTGCTTTGTCGGCAGTGCGCCGTTTTGCTATGATAGCCCGCGTCGTGTTACGAATCTGACATTACGTAACACTGGAAAGGTGATTCAAACGGCGTTGCAATTCCGTGCGCCGATAACCGGGAGGCGTGCATGCATATTCCAGATAATTATCTGTCCCCGCAGACCGATGCCGTCATGGCAGTGGCGATGGTGCCCGTTTGGGTTCACTGCATCAAGAAAGTGCGCGCCACGCTCGATCGCGAGCACATGGCTTTCCTGGGCATCTGCGCCGCGTTCTCCTTC
>CATYVH010000058.1 GCA_958413765.1 uncultured Collinsella sp. | reverse complement strand
AGGTGCGGCCGATCGCCATAATCTCGCCCACGGCCTTCATGCGCGTGGTGAGCGTAGGATCAGTGCCCTTAAACTTCTCGAAGGCAAAGCGCGGCACCTTGACGACGCAGTAGTCGATTGTGGGCTCAAAGCAGGCGGGCGTTGCCTTGGTGATGTCGTTGACGATCTCGTCGAGCGTGTAGCCCACGGCCAGGCGAGCGGCGGCCTTGGCGATGGGGAAGCCCGTGGCCTTGGAGGCCAGTGCGGACGAACGGCTCACGCGCGGGTTCATCTCGATGACGATCAGGCGGCCGGTCTGGGGGTTCACGGCAAACTGCACGTTGGAGCCGCCGGTCTCGACGCCAATCTTCTCCAGAATGGCGAGCGACGCGACACGCATGCGCTGGTACTCAAGGTCGGAGAGGGTCTGCGCTGGCGCCACGGTGATGGAGTCGCCGGTGTGCACGCCCATGGGGTCGAGGTTCTCGATGGAGCACACGATGATGCCGTTGCCGGCGTGGTCGCGCATGACCTCCATCTCATACTCTTTCCAACCCTCGATGGACTCCTCGACCAGCACCTCATGGGCAGGCGAGAGCTCAAGGCCCTGGCTCACGATGGAGACGAGCTCCTCGTGGGTATGCGCGATGCCGCCGCCGGCGCCACCGAGGGTAAAGCTCGGGCGCAGTACGCAGGGATATCCCACGCGCTCGGCGATAGCCTCGGCGTCGGCCACGCTGTAGGCATAGCCCGAGCGCGCGACCTCCAGGCCGATCTCGGCCATGGCCTCGTTAAAGAGTTTGCGGTCCTCGCCGCGCTCGATAGCGGCCAGGTCGCAGCCGATCATCTCGACGCCGTACTTGTCGAGCGTGCCGTCCTTTGCCAGCTCGACGGCGGCGTTCAGACCGGTCTGGCCGCCCAGCGTGGGCAGCAGCGCGTCCGGGCGCTCTTTCTTGATCACGCGCTCGATAAACTCGGCGGTGATAGGCTCAACATAGGTGCGGTCGGCCAAGCCCGGGTCGGTCATGATGGTCGCCGGATTGGAGTTGACCAGGATGACCTCAAAGCCATCCTCCTTGAGCACCTTGCAGGCCTGGGCGCCGGAGTAGTCGAACTCGCAGGCCTGGCCAATAACGATGGGGCCCGAACCAATAACGAGGATGCGCTTGATGTCGGTACGTTTCGGCATGTTAGTTCTCCTCGGTCGCAGCGTTCTCGGACTCGGCGAAATTCCAGCCGGCGAGGCGGTCCTTCGCGGTGTCGATGTCCAGGTAGTTCTCCTCGCCGTCCATGAGTCGCGTAAAGGCGGTAAAGAGATAGTGGGCATCGGTGGGGCCAGGCGAGGCCTCGGGGTGGTATTGGACCGAGAAGCACGGTGCGTCGAGCAGCTGGATGCCCTCGGCGGTGCCGTCGTTGAGGTTCACATGTGTCAGGCGAATGCGACCAAAGCGCTCGTTCATCACGACCGGCGCGATGCCGCGACGCACCCAGGCGCGCAGGTCGCCGCCGGCCGCATGCTCGGTTTCGCCGCCGGAAAGCTCCGGAATCAGTTTGCCCAGACTGGGGAACAGCAGGCCAAAGCCGTGGTTTTGCGCGGTGATCTCCACGCGACGGCTCACCAGATTCATAACCGGCTGGTTACCGCCACGGTGACCGAATTTAAGCTTTTCCATTTGGGCGCCGCAGGCCAGGCTGATCATCTGGTGACCGAGGCAAATGCCAAAGACCGGCACCTTGCCGATCAGCTGCTGTACCTGCTCATAGGTCTCCACCACGGCATCGGGGTCGCCGGGGCCGTTGGACAAAAAGACGCCATCGGGATTCATGTTGAGCACCTGCTGGGCGGGCGTATCCCACGGCACGACGGTGAGATCGCAGCCGGCACGGACCAGGCCCTCCAGAATACCGCGCTTCACACCGCAGTCGTAGGCGACCACTTTGTGACGGGCAGGAGCGGCAGCCGCAAGCGCAAAGTCATGCGTGGCAGGCAGGTCGGCGGCCACAAACTCGTGAGGCGCGGGGCAACTTACGGTCTTCACCAGGTTCTCGCCTACCAGCGTGGGCGCTGCGGCCAGACGCTCGGCAAGCTCGTCGACGTCGAAGATCTCGGTCGAGATAATGCCCATCTTGGAACCATTGTCGCGCAGATGGCGCACCAGGGCGCGGGTGTCGACACCCTCGATAGCGACGATGCCGTGAGCGCGCAGGTACTCCGGCACGCTGACGGCCGAGCGCCAGTTAGAAGGCGTGGCGCACATGTCGCGAACGATCATGCCGCGCATAGCCGGAGCGCTCGCAGGGCGCACGGCGTCGCCGGGGAAGGCCGACTGGACGTCGGTCTCGTCGATACCGTAGTTGCCGATCTGCGGATAGGTCATGGTTACGATTTGGCCGGCATAACTCGGGTCGGTCATGACCTCAAAGTAGCCCTCGAGCGAGGTGTTGAAGCAGACTTCGCCGGTCGCGGTGCCCTCGGCGCCGCATGCACGTCCATAAAAAATGGTCCCATCCTCAAGATACAGGATGCAGGGACCGCAGGTGCCCTTGCTGGTTTTGGCCAGCATACGCTGGCAAAGCTCGCTGGGCGCGAAGGTGCGGGCGGCAGCGCCCGCGGTATGGTTGTTCGCCATAATTCTCCTTCCCGGTCTCACAGGACCGGCTTAAAGGTGTGTAGTTAGGCCTCGCGGTATTGTAACCGCAAGCATGCCTCATGGCGTTAATTTCATCGAAATGTTTACGAAATGATAATTATGACTTTCTATGCATAATGATTATTTAATCCCCGTCCCAGAAAAATTATCCCGCGTGGGCTTGTGGCTCACGCGGGATAATGGCCTCTTACTTTTGCTTGTCCTGTTCCAGCAGATCGGACGGTGAGCGATCGGGCTTGCCGCCGCGGAAAATCTCGCGGCCATGCAGACGATGCTCCAGGTCACGTTCGGCCTTTTCCTCGTCAATCTTGGTCTGGCTCACCACCGGGTCCTCGATCAGCGACGAAACCGAGTTCACCTGTTTTTGAATGCGCTCGGCAATGGTGTCGTCCATGCTTACGATGCGCATCTTCCAGTCGATACTCGTGGCGTTGGATGAGCTCTTGGTCCACACGAACGTCAAAATGGCGCTCTGATGACCCCGCGCGGGAAACATGCCAAAAAAGGAATCGTGCTGAATGTTGCTATCCTCGTCGATATAGGCGTGAACGTTATACACCACGCGGTCGATCTTATCGTTGAGCAGGGCGTTGGTCGCAAGCGCCGCGGCCTGGATCTGCCCGTTGGACAGCAGCTCGAGCTCATTGGCAGACGATGTGTCCAACACCGTCACCTCAACCGTGCCCGTGCGCTCATCGGCCTCGTCGACGGTAAAATCGAGCGGAAACTGCGTAAAGCCGTTGCCCCACTCAAGGCCGCCCTTCAGCGCCGTCGAGACGGTATCCACCGAAACGCTCTCGGACAGGTTGGCGGTATTCAGACGGCGCATCACGCCGTAGCCAATCTGCATGCCCACGATCAGCACCAGAATACCGATGACCACGGCCATCGCGGTCTTCGTAATGGTATGGCTCACCTGCGAGCCCGAAGGATCGTCCTCGGACAGCGGGTCGATATGTTTTGCCTGGCTCGCGCGGTCCTCGCTGCGCAGCTGCGCTAGTGCCGCTTTGTCACCGCGCTTGGCCGCAGCCTCCTTCTCACGCATGCGCTCGGTTCGCTTTTTGGCAAGCGTGGGATCCAAGACGCCGGATGCATCGATTTCGGAGAATAACTCCGTCACTTCTTCCGGAGTCAAAGGGTTCTTGTCAGCCATAAACTTCCTGTCATATCAATCAGTCGAGCTCGTGCGCACGCGCACCTTCGAACTGCATTCGATAGTAACGGGCATAGGTGCCGCCACGGGCGAGAAGCTCCTCGTGCGTGCCACGCTCCACAACGCGACCATGCTCAACGGTCGCAATCTCATCGGCATGCTTAATGGTCGAAAGACGGTGGGCGATGATAATCGTGGTGCGGCCGCGTGCCAGCTCTTCGAGCGACTCCTGCACCGCCTCCTCGCTCTCGTTATCCAAAGCACTCGTCGCCTCGTCCAAAATCAGGATCTTGGGGTTCTTGAGAAACACACGCGCGATGGCAACGCGCTGCTTCTGTCCGCCCGAAAGACGGCTGCCGCGCTCGCCCACGACCGTGTCATAGCCCTGTGGAAGCGACTCGATAAAGGTATCGATGTTGGCGCGACGGGCGGCCTCGGCGATCTCTCCTGCCGTAGCACCCGGCTTGCCGTAGGCGATGTTCTCGCCGATCGTACCGTCAAATAGATAGACATCCTGCTGCACCAGGCCGATGGCGCGGCGCAGGCTCTGCTGCGTCACATCGCGCACGTCCTGGCCGTCGATGCTAATGGATCCGGCAGCCACGTCATAAAAGCGCGGCAGCAGCGAACAGGTCGTGGACTTGCCACCGCCCGAAGGGCCAACCAAAGCGATGGTCTGCCCGGGCTTGATAGACAGATCCATATGGTCGATAACGGGACGCTCGTCGGCATCGCCCTCGCCCAGCTCAACATCCTCGTAGTTAAAGCACACGTCGTGATACTCCACGGCGCCGGCAGTCACCTGCAGATCCGTAGCGCCCGGCTTGTCCTGGATATCCGGCGCGGTCGAGAGCACCTCGTCCATACGCTTAAAGCCGGCGATAGCCTTCTGATACGTTTCGGCCGAATTGACGAGTGTCTCGAGCGGCGTGCAGAACAGCGAAATGTAGAGCGCAAAGGTCGCTATATCGACCGCCTGCAGCTGTCCCTGGGCGACCAGCCAGCCGCCCAGCAGCACCACGATCACGTACAGCACGCCCGAGAGCAGGCCATACGTCGCGGTATAGACGCCCATGGCGTGATACATGTTTTCCTTGGACGAAAGATAGCGATTGTTGGAGGCGCGAAACTTGAAGCGTTCGGTCTCCTCATTGGCAAAGCTCTTGACCACGCGCATGCCCGCCAGCGAATCCTGCAGCTGAGCATTGATGCCGCTGATCTTTTTGCGGTTGTCGCTAAAGACCTCGCGCATGCGCATGTTCTGCCAAAACATGATGACCGCAAACGCCGCCGTCACCACGGCCATGGCGAGCGCCAGCACCGGGGCGATGGTAAAGAGGATCACAAACGAGCCGATAATCTCGATGCCGCAGATGATGATCCACTCGGGCACGTGGTGCGCCGCCTCGCAGATATCGAACAGGTCGTTGACCACGCGGCTCATCATGTCGCCCGAGCTGTTGCGGTCAAAGTACGCAAAGCTAAAGCGCTCATACTGGTCAAACAGGTCCTCGCGCATCTTGGACTCCATACGCGCGCCCATCACGTGACCCCAATAGCTCACAAAATAGCGGCAGGCGCAGCGGGCGGCATACATCAGCACCAAGCCCACCGCAATCATGCCGAGCGCCTGCATAATGACAGCCTGACCCTGAGTAAAGAGCCCACCGGTCAAATTGCGCAGGATAATGGGGAACGCCAGGTCAATGGCGGCAAGCACCAGAGCACAAACAGTATCAGCAACAAAAAGCCCCATCTGGGGCTTGTAATACGAAAGAAACCTCTTAAACATAATCACCTTACGCGGTTTTACCAAACCGCGTTTCGTCTCGACGCTGCAAGTGCTCCATTTGGACAATCTGGCCTTCAATCGTCGGTCGCGCATATCCATACGCTTCCCTCCTCTTTTAGGCCACCTTGTCTCAAATGGAGCACTTTCGCTGACTTATACAAACCTGCGGGATCATCCCCGCTCGTTACAGTTCGGCTCCACCAAGTCGATGCGCGATGCTATCGCAGGCCAAGGCGCCCACGACGGTCTTGGCGTCTTCGATCTTGCCGTCGAGCACGGCGTCGATCAGCTCGT
>CATYVH010000057.1 GCA_958413765.1 uncultured Collinsella sp. | reverse complement strand
TCGGCCTGCACGATCCGAAGGGGGCAGTGATGGAGAGGATACTCGGCGTTAATCTCTCTGGCTGGTTTATTCCCGAGCCTTGGGTGACCCCGTCGCTGTACGCGGCGACCGGTGCATCCAACGCAGCCGAGCTGCAGGAGGCAATGGGCACCGCCGCCTATAACGAGCGCATGCGCCGTCATTACGAGACGTTTGTGAGCGAGGATGATTTCCGTCGCATGGCGCAGATCGGCCTCAACGCCGTGCGCCTGCCGGTGCCTTGGTATGCCTTTGGCTCACAGGAGTCCGATGCCTCCTACATCTCGGTTGTCGATTACATCGACCGCGCGATTGAGTGGGCTGCCAAGTACAACATTCGCGTGCTGCTTGACCTGGCGACTGTGCCCGGTGGCCAGGGCGATTCCAACGATTCGCCCGCCACGCCGGAGGCTGTTGCCGAGTGGCATTCGTCCACTAACGGCCGCCATGTCGCACTTGACGTGCTCGAGCGCTTGGCCGAGCGTTACGGCGAGGCCGAGAGCCTGCTGGGCATTGAGCTGCTGGATACGCCGCAGATGAGTGTCCGTAAGAGCCTCTTCACCATGACGGATGGCATTCCTGCTCACTACCTGCGCAATTTCTACCGCGATGCCTACGAGCTCGTCCGTTCGTATATGCCCGAGGATAAGATCGTCGTCTTCTCGTCTTCGGGGCATCCCAGCGAGTGGAAGCATTTTATGCGCGGCGCTAAGTACAAGAACGTCTACATGGACCTTCACCTGTACCATTACCGCGACGAACATGCGCTCGACATCACGAGCCCCCGCGGGCTGACGACGGCGATTTCGCGCAACAAGCGCGAGCTTAAAGAGGCGATTTCGACTGGGTTCCCCGTGCTGGTGGGCGAATGGTCGGGCGCGGCGATCTTTGCCAACTCGTCGGTTACGCCCGAGGGCCGCAATGCCTACGAGCGCGTGTTTATCGCCAACCAGCTGGCTTCGTTTGCGCCGGCTGCCGGTTGGTTCTTCCAAACGTGGAAGACCGAGAAGCGCATTGCAGCATGGGACGCCCGCGCGGCGCTCGGTACGCTCGAGCGCGGCATGATTGAATAGGTTGATATGACGCAAAACAGCGCCCATACGGGCAAACTCTATGTGGTCGGCACGCCCATCGGCAACCTGGGCGACCTGTCCCCGCGCGTTGGCGAGGCCTTTGCCGCCGCCGATGCCATCTGCTGCGAAGACACGCGTGTGACGTCAAAGCTGCTGATGCACCTGGGCATTTCCAAGCCGCTTGTCCGTTGCGACGAGAATGTGATCGCCAGCCGCGCCGCCGGCCTGGTCGACCGTCTGCTGGCGGGGGAGACCCTCGCCTTTGCCTCGGACGCCGGCATGCCGAGTGTGTCCGATCCCGGCCAGGCGCTGGTCGAGGCGGCGCGTGAGGCCGATGTGCCCGTCGAAGTTATTCCCGGGCCCTCTGCTTGCGTCACGGCGCTTGTTTCGTCCGGCATTCCCTGCGAGCATTTCTTCTTCGAAGGCTTTTTGGGTCGCAAGCACGGCGACCGCGTGCGCCGACTGCAGCGCCTTGCCGTGGTGCCCGGCGCGCTCATCTTCTACGAGTCTCCACATCGCATCGTGGCGACGCTCGAGGCCGTGGCGGAGGTCTTTCCCCAGCGTGAGGTTGCCGTCTGCCGCGAACTCACCAAGCTGCACGAGGAGGTCTTGCGCGAGCCCGCTGCTCAGCTTGCCGAGGAGCTGCGTGCTCGCGGCGAGGTAAAGGGCGAGATTGCGCTGGTCATCGCGCCGCCGAGCGAGGATGAGGAGGCCGGTATCGTGCCGGTTGGCGCCGCGGCAGCGGATCCCGACGAGGCCCTGCGCGAGGATATCCGCGCCGCGCTCGAGGAGGGGGAGCCCGCCTCTGCGGTGGCCAAGCGCCTGTCTCAGAAGTATTCGCGCCGCAAGCGCGATGTCTATGCCATGGTGCTCGATATGCAATAGATGGAGGATATCCAGCCCTTGCGCTAGAATCATCCCCTGTATGCAACGTTTTTCTGGAGGACAAACCCTATGGATCAAAGCAAGCCTTCGTTCTTTATCACGACGCCCATCTACTACGTCAACGCCGATCCGCACCTGGGCACGGCTTATTCCACCATCATCGCCGACGTTCAGGCCCGTTATCGTCGCTCCGCCGGCTATAACGTCAAGTTCCTGACCGGCATGGACGAGCACGGCGAGAAGGTCGCCGAGGCCGCAGCCAAGCACAACATGACGCCGCAGGAGTGGACCGACAGCCAGGCTCCGCACTTCAAGGAGCTTTGGAGCAAGCTCGAGATCTCCAACGACGACTTCATCCGCACCACCGAGCCGCGCCAGCATCATGCCGTGCAGTACCTGTGGGAGCGCATGAAGGAGTCCGGCTACCTGTATAAGGGCAGCTACGACGGTTGGTATTGCGTGCCTGACGAGACCTACTTCACCGATACGCAGGTCCAGAAGGGCGACGAGGAGTACGGCAGCGTCGGCCAGCACCTGTGCCCCGACTGCCACCGTCCGCTTGAGCGCGTGCAGGAGGAGTCCTACTTCTTTAAGCTTTCCGCCTTCCAGGACAAGCTTCTCAAGCTCTATGACGAGCACCCCGACTTTGTCGAGCCTGCGTTCCGCATGAACGAGGTTCGCAGCTTTGTCGAGGGCGGCCTCAACGACCTTTCCGTGAGTCGCACGAGCTTTGACTGGGGCATCCAGGTCCCGTTTGACGAGGGCCATGTGACCTATGTATGGTTTGACGCGCTGCTCAACTATATGACGGCCGTCGGCTACGGTGTCGACACCGACGAGGCGCGTGCCGAGCTGGCCTATCGCTGGCCCGCGCAGTTCCACATCGTGGGTAAGGACATCATCCGCTTCCACTGCGTCATTTGGCCCGCCATGCTCATGGCCATCGGCGAGGCCCTGCCCGAGCACGTCTTTGCCCACGGCTTCCTGACCGTGCGCAATGCCGAGACCGGCAAGGCCGAGAAGATGTCCAAGAGCCGCGGTAACGCCATCGCTCCGCAGGACGTTATCGACATGCTGGGCGTCGAGGGCTATCGCTACTACTTTATGACCGACGTCGTTCCCGGTACCGACGGCGCCATCAGCTTCGATCGCATGGAGCAGGTCTACAACGCCGACCTGGCCAACAGCTGGGGCAACCTTATCTCGCGTTCGCTCAACATGAGCGGCAAGTACTTTGACGGCTGCGCGCCCGCCAAGCCCGCATCGTTCGATGCGTTCGACAACCCGCTGGCAAAGATCGCCGACGGCCTGGTCGAGCGCTACATGGCCAAGATGGACGTGCTCGATTACGGCGGAGCCAAGGACGAGGTTATGGAGCTCATCCACGCCGCCAACCACTACATCGAGGACTCCGAGCCTTGGGCGCTTGCCAAGGATGAGGCTAAGGCTGACGAGCTGGCATTTGTGATCTACAACCTGCTCGAGGCCATCCGCATTGCCGCTCACCTGCTGATGCCGCTCATGCCTCAGACCTCTGCCGAAGCCCTGCGCCGCCTGTCCTGCGAGGACGAGGCCGCGAGCGACGACCTCAAGGTCATTTGCGCTTGGGGCCTGCTTGCCGGTGGTCAGCCCGTCGAGAAGGGTGAGCCGCTGTTCCCGCGTCTGGGCTAAGACGCCGCGCGCCATATCGGCAATTTGCTGTTTAGATGTAAGGGCATGGCCGCAACGGTCCATGCCCTTTTGTTTCAAGACGCCGCCATCATGCTAAGGAGGCAACTATGACAACTTCGCCTTTGGCAAACCCCACGGCAACAAGGGAGCTGCTGGAGGAGTTTGGCCTTGCGACCAAGCATCGCCTGGGCCAGAACTTCCTGATCGACAACCATGTAATTGAGCGCATTTGCGAGCTTTCCGAGCTCACGGGCGATGAGCGCGTGCTCGAGGTTGGCCCGGGCGTTGGTACGCTCACGCTCGCGCTGCTGCAGGAGGCGGCGTGCGTCACGTCGATCGAGGCCGATCCCGAACTCGAACCGGTGCTCGATGCCCATGCCGCCGACTATGCCAACTTCCGCTTTATCGTGGGCGACGCGCTCAAGGTGACGCCGGGGCAGATTGAGCAGGCTGCAGGCGGTGAGCCGACGGTATTTGTCGCGAACCTGCCCTATAACGTGGCGGCGACGATCATCCTGCAGTTCTTCCAGACGATGCCCGCGCTCAAGCGTGCCGTGGTCATGGTTCAAAAGGAGGTTGCCGATCGCATTGCCGCGGTGCCGGGTAACAAGACCTATGGCGGCTATACGGCAAAGCTTGGCCTGTATGCGCAGGTTACGGGTCGCTTTGAGGTGCCGCCGCGTTGCTTTATGCCGGCGCCACACGTGGACTCGGCCGTCGTGCGTATCGACCGTGTTGACGGTGTGGTGCCCGAAGGACTCGATCGCGAATTTGTGGCCCGCGTGATTGATGCTGCATTTGCTCAGCGTCGCAAGACCATCCGCAATTCCATGAGCGCCAACGGCTTTGCCAAGGACGTGCTCGATGTCGCCTTTGAGGCTTGCGGTATCGCACCCACCACGCGCGCCGAGACGCTCGATGTTGCCGACTTTGTCCGTCTGGCCCGGGAGCTTTCCCATGACGCTTAATGCCGAACGCGTGACGTTTACCAAGAAAAAGAAGACGGTTGCTTGTCCCGTGCCCTTGGCACCGCTTGCCGACACGCATGCGCATCTGCTTTCGTTTTGGGGCAAGGATGTGCCCGAGACACTCGTGCGTGCCAAGGCGGCAGGCATCGACCTGTTGGTGACGGTCTTCGACCCCATCGCCGATAAGCGCAGCGTGACGGACTATAGCGACTGGCTGACGCGCGAGATTCTGCCGATGAGGGGCATCCCGCAGATCAAGTATCTTGCCGGCGTGCATCCGTATGGCGCGCCGGACTATACCGACGACATTCACGCGCAGGTTGTTGCTGCGCTTGATGACCCTTTGTGCGCCGGTATTGGCGAAATCGGTCTGGACTACCACATGGATTACGACGACGACATCACGCCGGCGCCCCACAGCGTGCAGATTGATTGCATGGCACGTCAGCTCGAAGTCGCCGTGCGCTGCAATGTGCCGGTGGAGTTGCACCTGCGGCACGAGGACTCGGATGGGGAGCGCACCTCGCATATGGATGCGTACAACGTGCTTCGTGAGGTGGGCGTGCCCCAGGCCGGTTGTGTGCTGCACTGTTTTGGCGAGGACCGCGCCACGATGGAGCGCTTTGTGGAGCTGGGCTGCTATATCGCCTATGGTGGTGCGGCCACCTTTAAGCGCAACGACGACGTGCGCGAGGCATTTGCGGCAACCCCACTCGATCGAATTTTGTTCGAGACGGATTGCCCGTATATGGCTCCGGAGCCCATCCGCGGTCTTGAATGCGAGCCCGCAATGATCTCCATTACGGCAAACGCGCTGGTTAACGACCGTGTCGATCGCACTGGTGAGGACGCCGAAACAATCGCGCAAGCCGCTTGGGAAAATGCCTGCAAACTTTTTCAAAAATAGTTCTTGCGTTCGCGGTGGCGCTCCGTTATTCTAATTCCTGCACGCGGGCGTGGCGGAATTGGCAGACGCGTACGGTTCAGGTCCGTATGGGGGCAACCCCATGAAGGTTCAAGTCCTTTCGCCCGCACCATTAAATGAAAGAGCTCCCAGCAATGGGAGCTTTTTTGTTATGGGCCCATCGCGGGGACTTGAACCTGCGAAGGAGCGAGCGTCAAGAAAACGCGGAGCGTTTTTAGCGAGCTGGCGAGGACGCCGGCAGGCGGCCGATGCCGGTGCGGATCCGCGAAGCGGATACGCGGACGTCCTTTCGCCCGCACCATTAAATGAAAGAGCTCCCAGCAATGGGAGCTTTTTTG
>CATYVH010000056.1 GCA_958413765.1 uncultured Collinsella sp. | reverse complement strand
ATGCTCTTGCCGTACAGGTTGCCCGGAACGCTGGCTTTGCCGGACTTCTTGGCAATGACGACGGTAATCGTGGCGCCGGGCTTCTGCTTGCCGCTGGGGTTCCAGCTGATCACGGTGCCCTCGGTAACCGAGTCGTTCTCCTGGTAGCTCACGTCGACGCCAAAGCCTGCCATATCGAGGGCGTTGCGCGCCTGGGCCTCGGTCATGTCGGTCAGGTCGGGGACGGACGTGGTATCCGGGCCGCTCGAGACCTTGTACGAGATGGCCGTGCCCTTCGCGACTTCCTTACCGGCATCGGTGCCCTGCTCAAAGACCTGGCCCTCATCGGCCTCGTTGGCCTCCTCGGAGGCGTTGCCCTTCAGGCCAACGCTTGCCAGCGCGGCTTCTGCCTGGTCCTTGGTCAGGCCGACAAGCTGGGGAACCTCAACCTTCTCGGAGGGCTTGGGGCCCTTGGAGATTACCAGGTTCACCTTGGTGCCCTTGGCCTTCTTGGTGTTGCCGTTGGGCGTCTGCTCGGCGACCTTGCCCTCGTCGACATCGTCATTGTAGCTTTGGTCGATGGTGCCGACCTCGAGGCCGGCTTCCTTGATCAGCTCGACGGCAGTCTGCTGGTCCTTGCCCAGCACGTCGGGCACGGTGACCTGCTCGCCGCCAAAGAGTCCTGTGGCAAAGGCCACCACGATGCCGATGACGGCAACGGCTGCCACCACGGCGGCGATGATTTTGTTCTTGTTGGATTTGGGCTCTTCGACCTCGTAGGAGCCGGTGGAGCCCGAAACCGAGCTACGGGCGGTATTTTGGCCGCTCACGCCCGAGACGGGACGCACCATGGCGCGCGTCTGATCGGAAAGCTCGCGAGTCTTGGTGGCGCCCAGCTCACCGGGGGCACCGATGATGCGCGTGGGCTCCGAGACGTTGACGGCACGGCCCGACAGGTAGCTGTTGAGCACCTGACGCAGCTCGTCGGCGGTCTGGAAGCGGTTTGCCGGATCCTTCTCCATGCACTTGAGGATGATGCGCTCAAGGTCGGCGTCGACACCGGAGTTGATCTGGCTCGGCGGAATAGGCAGCTCGTTGACCTGCTTGAGTGCGACTGAGATAGCGTCGTCACCGTCAAAGGGAACGCGGCCGGTGGCGCACTCATACATCACGACGCCCAGCGAGTAGATATCCGAGGTGGGGCCGAGGTCCTGACCGCGGGTCTGCTCGGGGCTGACGTAGTGGGCGGTTCCCAGCACGTTGTTGTCTTGCGTGAGGTGGCTGTTCTTGGCGCGCGCGATGCCAAAGTCCATCACCTTGATGTTGCCGTCGGGCAGCACCATGATGTTCTGCGGCTTAATGTCGCGGTGGATGATTTCGTGCTTGTGGGCGACCGAAAGCGCGGAGCTGATCTGCGAGCCGATCTGGGCGACCTTCTTGGGGTCGAGGGCGCCGTGGCTCTTGATGCCGCTCTTAAGGTCGGTTCCGCGCAGGTACTCCATGACGATGTAATAGGTGTCGCCGTCCTTGCCCCAATCGTAGACGCCCACGATATAGGGGGAGGAGAGACCGGCTGCTGCCTGGGCCTCCTGCTTAAAGCGTGCGGCGAAGGTTGCGTCGCCAGCATACTGCGGCAGCATGATCTTGACGGCTACCGTGCGGTCGAGGACCTGGTCCTGTGCACGGTAGACGGTCGCCATGCCGCCTGTTCCCACCTTATCCTTGAGGAGGTATCTTCCCCCGAGGACCCTCTGTTCCATTCCTGCTCCTAACATAACTATTCGCTCAACGATGTGTGTAGTACCTATGATGTGGCCGCTGGGGCCGTGTGGCGCGTTGCCGCTAACTCTTCGGCCGCGGCGCGCCTCGGGTGTCCGATTCGATCATGGGCATCACGCTCCCTGTGCGGCAAGCGCCGCGGTCAGGACGATACCGGCGATCTTGGCGGCCTTGACGTCATGCTTGTCGAAATCCTCCAAGGCCACCGAGATGGCGACCGTGGGTGAATCGTAAGGTGCAAAGCCAACGAACATCGAGTTGACGTTGGTGCCGCCAGTCTCGGCCGAGCCGGTCTTGCCGGCGACCTTGACGCCGGGGATTTGGGCATCGGTGCCGGTGCCGGACTGGACGACGGCAAGCATGGCCTGCTTGACCTGGTCGGCCGTGGCGGAGCTGACGGCCTGACCCAGCGAGCGGGACTGCGTGGTCTTGACCACGGTTCCGTCCGGGGCGAGTACCTGGGCTACAAAGTACGGGTCCATGACCACGCCGCTGTTAGCGATGGCGGCGGCAATCACGGCGTTTTGCATGACGGTGGTCTGCGGGCCGGGCGTATGGTCCATGCCGACAGGCTGGCCGGCGCCGGCCCAGGCGGTCTCCCATTCGGTCATGAGCGACGGGTCGGCCATGATGGAGGCCGCGGAGGTCAGGTCCTGGCCGAGCTTTTGGCCGTAGCCGAAGGCGTTGGCAAACTGCACGAGCGTGTTTGCGCCAACTTCGTTTGCCACCTGGCCAAAGACGACGTTGGAGGACACGGCAAAGGCCTGCTGCAGGCTGATGGTACCGTAGCTCTCGTTGGCATAGTTGGTGACCGGTGCGTTGCCGATGTCCATGGAGCCGGGCGCCTGGTAGGTGCTGGTAAGGCTGGCGGTGCCGGTCTCGAGTGCCGCGGAAAGCGTAACGACCTTAAACGTTGAGCCCGGCGTGTACAGCGCGTCCATGGCGCGATTGTACATGGAGCCGTCCTCGCCGCCGCCCGTCTGCAGCAGGGCATCGATGTTGGTGTTGTCGTAGGTGGGCGAGCTGGCACATGCGAGCACCGCGCCGGTACGCGGGTCGATGACCACTACAGCGCCCTTAAAGCCCTTGAGCGCCTGCTCAGCAGCCGTCTGGATGCGCGAGTCGATGGTGAGCTTGGCGGTGTTGCCCGGCTGGGTCTGGCCCGCGAGCGACGCGATGGCGTTGTTCCAGCTGGAGTAATCCTTAGAGCCGGTGAGCGTGTCGTTCATGACGCTCTCGATGGCGGTGGTGCCATACTGCTGGCTCACGTAGCCAACCACGTGCGCTGCCAGGTTACCGTTGGGGTAGGAGCGTACGTAGGTGCCGTCCTCCTGTTGCAGCGACTCGGCCAGCGTCACGCCGTCGGACGTGATGATGGAACCGCGCTGGATGTACTTGGAGCGGGCGATGGTGTGGTTGTTGGTCGGCATGTCCTGATAGTCCTTGGCCTTGATGACCTGGACATAGGTGAGGTTGCCGATAAGGATGGCGAACAGCGCCGTAAAGGCGAGCACCGCGCGGGTTAGACGGTTGGCGAGCGCCACGCGGCCGAGCACACCGGATTCAGGTGTGTCGAGCAGGCGACGGCGCATGCGCGAGCCGACGGAATGGCTGCCGCTGCCGTAGGAAGACGAGGTGGCAAAGCGCGTGCCCGTCGGGGCGGCGGCAGATGCGACCTGATCGTCAGAGATGGCGGCCATGGTGCCGGTGCCGGTAAGCTCGGCCTCGCGTCCGGTCGCCTCGTCACCGGCGCGCAGCAGGAGCGCGACGATGATAAAGCTCGCCAGCAGCGAGGAGCCGCCCTGGCTCATAAAGGGCAAGGTGACGCCGGTCAGCGGGATCAGGCGGGTTACGCCGCCAACGATCAAGAAGGCCTGGAAGCTGATGGCTGCCGTAAGGCCCGTGGCACTAAAGGCGGCGAGGTCGGATTTAGCGCGGGCAGCCGTGGTGAGGCCACGCGCGGCAAAGAGCATAAACAGGATGAGCACGGCGCCGCCGCCCAAAAGGCCCATCTCCTCGCCGATAGCCGAGAAGATAAAGTCGGACTCGACGACAGGGATGTTGTTGGCCATGCCGTTGCCGATGCCAACACCGACCAGACCGCCATCGGCAAGCGAGAAGAGCGACTGGACGATCTGGTAGCCCTGACCCTGGGCGTCCTTAAACGGATCGAGCCAAACCTGGAAACGTACCTGAACGTGAGACAGGAACTTGTAGGCGCCCACGGCTCCAACAGCTAAGAGCGCAAGGCCGATAACGACATACGAAAAGCGCCCCGTGGCAACGTAGAGCATCAGCAAGAAGATGGTGTAGAACAGCACGGCCGAACCCAGGTCGCGTTCGAAGACGACGACGAGCAGGCACACACCCCACACGGCAAACAGCGGCAGCAGCAGTCGCAGGCGAGGGATCTTAAAGCCCAGGATCTTGCGGTTGGAGATGGAGAGCAGCTCGCGGTTCTCGGCCAGGTACCCGGCCAGGAACAGCACGATAAAGACCTTGGCGAACTCGCCGGGCTGGATGGTAAAGCCCGCGATGCGAATCCACAGCTTGGAGCCCGAGATCGTGGTGCCGATAAAGATGGGCAGCATCAGCAGAATGATGCCGATAATGCCAAAGGTGTACTTGTAGCGCATGACCACGTCGAGGTTTTTGACCAGTGCGAGCGTTCCCACCATCAGGGCCACCGAGACAAACAGGATGATGAGCTGTGAGATGGCGAGAGCGGGGGCGAGACGCGTCACGAACGTGATGCCGATGCCCGAAAGCACAAAGACAATGGGCAGGATGGCGGGGTCGGCACCGGGCGCCAAGATGCGCACGGCAATGTGGGCCGCGGCAAAGGCGGCAAAGAGGCCGATCGGTACGGCGAGCGTCTCAAAGGAGATGGCAGCGCCCGCGGTGAGGACGTACATCGCATACAGCAGGATGACGGGGAACGCCGAGGCGATGAGCAAGAGCAGCTCGGTGTTGCGGCGACTCATAAGCGGCACTCCCTTTCTAATTCTTATCGGAGGCTTCGGCCTCGGCGGACTGTTCGGCGGTTTTCTCGGAATCTGATTCGGAGGTCGATCCCTGATTGGTGTTGTCGCGAATCGTTTGCGCGTCGATCACCTGGCGGGTCTGCTCCTCGTCGATCTGGTGGCGGTACTTAGATATCGTGTCCTGCGCATCGTCGACACTTGTTTGCGGAATACCCGCCTTGAGGCGGTTTTGCGTGTCTTCGGGCAGGTCGGATAGCTTGATGCTGGTTTCGCTTTCGAGCCAGTGGAGCTTGAGTCCGAGCGGCTTGCCGGGCAGGCCGCGCCAGACGGCGACATTGCCCTGGTAGGTACCCAGGTAGTACGAGCCGGTGACACCCGTGTAGGCCCAGATGCCAGCTGCCAGCACAAAGACGAGGGCCAGGATGGCGGCGATAGTAATGTTGCGGCGACGCACGCGCTGCGCCTCGCGCATAACGCCATCGTCAACCAGGTCAACGACTACTACAGTCACGTTGTCGTGGCCGCCGGCGGCAAGCGCCGCGTCCACTAGGTTGTCGACGCAGATTTGCGCGGTTGAGGACTGCGTGGCGATGTTCTCGATATCGCTATCGGGAATCATGCTCGAAAGGCCGTCGGAGCACAGGATCAGACGGTCGCCTTCCTCGATATGCAGAGTGAAGTGGTCGGCATACATAGCGGGGTCCGAGCCCAGCGCGCGGGTGATGACCGAACGGTTGGGGTGGACGCGAGCCTCGTCTGCCGTGATCTCGCCGGCGTCCACGAGCTCCTCCACGTAGGAGTGGTCGCGGGTCACGCGGATGAGCGTGCCCTCGTGGAGCAGGTAGGCGCGAGAGTCACCCACGTGGGCGATGGCGAGCGTGTCGTTTTCGATATAGGCGCAAGTGGCTGTGCAGCCCATGCCGGGCTTGCCCAGGCCATTCAAGGCAGCCTCGATTACGGCGGCGTTGGCGGCCTCGACGGCTGCCGCCAGGCGTGCGGCGTCGGCAGACTGAGGAGCTGTCTTGGCGATGGTCTCGACAGCGATAGAAGAGGCCACCTCGCCGGCAGCGTGACCACCCATGCCGTCGCATACGCAAAAGAGCGGCGACTGCACCAGGTAGGAATCCTCGTTGTGCGGGCGCACGCAGCCAACGTCAGAGCGGGCGCCCCACATGAGTTGCGTGGTGGTGCCGGCATCATAGGTCGAGTCGGTCTCGATGCGTTCCTCGGTCAGGGGCTCAAAGCTCATGGTCGAGCCGGGGTCTTTGAGCTTGGCCTCAACGGCGGCAACGTCGATCTCGGCAGTGTCACCGGGAGAGACGGTGTCGGTCTCGGCGTTTGATTCGGAATCGCCGGTGTCCGGGGAGTCGGGCTCCTCGGACACGCGGGCGGTCGACTCGTCATCTTGCGGGCTGACGTCTATAGGCTCGGGCG
>CATYVH010000055.1 GCA_958413765.1 uncultured Collinsella sp. | reverse complement strand
ACGACGGTCTTGGCGTCTTCGATCTTGCCGTCGAGCACGGCGTCGATCAGCTCGTGCAGCGGCACCAGGTCCACGTTGACAAACTCATCATCATCGGGGTTGGGCGCATCAAACTCGAGCTTGGTAGCCAAGTAGATGTGGATGATCTCATCGCAAAAACCGCAGGACGTGACAATCGACGTCAAAAAGCGAATACGGCCAGCCCTAAAGCCCGTCTCCTCATGCAGTTCGCGCTTGGCGCAATCGAGCGGGTCCTCGCCTGGATCGAGCTTGCCGGCGGGAATCTCGACCGTCACGCGGTCGATGGCGGTGCGGTACTGACGCACCAGTACGATCTTGCCGCTCTCGGTCAGCGCCACAACGGCCGCCGCACCCGGATGGCGAACGATATCGCGGGCACTGCGGCGACCGTTGGGCAGCTCAACCTCAAGACGGTGGACGTCGAGGATCTTGCCCTTCCAGGCGCACTCCTCCGAAAGAATCTTCTCGTGCAGCTCGGCATCGTGCGGGTCGTCGTCGCCCAGCACCAGCGCCGGCTCGTCAGCGACCTCGCCACCAGGCTCGCCCTCGGCGTGCCCATACATGCGGCTGTCCTCTTCGACGATCTGCGCGTCCACGAGCTCTTCGTTCTTCTCGTCCATCCGTCTCATTCCTCTCGGATTTTAGGCATCCCAGGCGTCGCGGCCGCGCAGTGCGCGCAGGCCGATGTCGTGGCGCAGGGTCTTGCCTTCAAAATCAATCTTCTCGCAGGCCTCGTAGGCAAGGTTGCGAGCGTTCTCGAACGTGTCACCCAGAGCGGTCACGGCAAGCACGCGGCCACCATTGGTCACGAGCTGGCCGTCCACCACGGCAGTGCCCGCGTGGTACACGGTCACGTTCTCCATGACCTCGGCATCGGCGATACCGGTGATGACCTTGCCCTTCTCGTAGCTGCCGGGATAGCCCGCGCTCGTCAGGACAACGGCCACGGCCCACTCGTCGCGCCAGTCGAGTTCAATCTGATCGAGCTCGCAGTTGGCGCAGGCGAGCATGACCTCGACCAGGTCGTTCTTAAGGCGCGGCAGCACGACCTGCGTCTCGGGGTCGCCAAAGCGGGCATTGAACTCCAGCACCTTGGGGCCGGCAGGCGTGAGCATAAAGCCGCCATACAGGCAGCCGCGGTAGTCGATACCCTCGGCAGCGAGCTCGGCCACGGTCTGCTCCATGACCTTTATCATCGTGGCGTGCTCCTCGTCAGTCACGATGGGCACCGGGCTGTAGACGCCCATGCCGCCGGTGTTGGGGCCCTTGTCGCCCTCGAGCGCGCGCTTGTGGTCCTGCGAGGTGGCCATGGGGCGCACGGTCTTGCCGTCGGTAAAGGCGAGCAGTGAGCACTCGGGACCAACGAGCATCTCCTCGATAACCACGGTGTTGCCGGCATCGCCAAAGGTGCCGCCAAAGCACTCGCGCACGGCCTCCTCGGCCTGCTCAAGTTCGGTCGCCACGATAACGCCCTTGCCCGCGGCAAGGCCGTCGGCCTTCACGACCAGCGGAGCGCCCTGCTCGCGCACGTAGGCGAGAGCCGAAGCCTCGTCGGTAAACGAACCATAGGCTGCCGTCGGAATGCCCGCACGCTCCATGAGCTGCTTGGAGAACAGCTTGGAACCCTCCATCTGGGCACCCTCGGCACCCGGGCCAAAGCAGGGAATACCTGCCGCGCGCACGGCGTCGGCCACGCCCGCCACGAGCGGAGCCTCGGGGCCAATTACCACGAGTCCGCATCCGTGGCTCTGCGCAAACGCCGCCACGGCCGCAGGATCGCAGTCGTCGAGAACAACGTTCTCGCCGCAGCTCGCGGTGCCGCCGTTGCCCGGCGCAATGTAGAGCTTGCCGGCGCGCGGTGATGCTGCGAGCTTAGCTGCCAAAGCATGCTCACGGCCGCCGCTGCCCAACAACAGGATGTCGATGGTTTGAGTGTCCGCCTTCAAGGGTGCCTCCTCTATGGATGAATGGCCCGCTCCGCGCGAGCCCTTTGCAAGCAAATATACCCCTCGGCCGCCCGTCCGGGCTGCAAAGGGGTATATTGCAATAACCAAATAGTCCCGATTACTTCCAGAATCGGTTGATGATCTGCTCGCGACCAGCGCCGACGCCAATGAACGTCACGCGGGTGTGTGCCAGATCCTCGATAAACGCCACGTAGTCCTGAGCCTCCTGCGGCAGCTCGTCAAAGCTGCGGCAACCGGTAATGTCGCACTTCCAGCCGGGGAGCTCCTCGTAGATGGGCTTGGCATGCTCAAAGCGCACCTGATGCTCGGGCACGCTCGTGTAGCGCTCGCCATCGACGTCGTAGGCCACGCACACCTTGATGGTGTCGAAGGCCGAAAGCACGTCGAGCTTGGTCACGGCGATATCGGTGAGGCCGTTGACGCGCGAGGCATAGTTGGCGATAGGGCCGTCAAACCAACCGCAACGACGACGGCGACCGGTGGTCACGCCGTACTCATAGCCCTCCTCGGTCAGCGTGTGGCCAGCCTCGGACTCATAGGAAAGCTCGGTGGGCATGGGGCCCGAACCGACGCGGGTGATATAGGCCTTCATGACGCCCAGCACGCGGTCGACGTTCTTCATGCCCACGCCGGAGCCGGTGATGGCGCCGCCGGCGGTGCAGTTGGAAGACGTCACGTACGGATAGGTGCCGTGATCGATGTCGAGCAGCGTCGCCTGGGCGCCCTCAAACAGCAGGTTCTTGCCCTCATCGATCATGTTGTTGAGCAGCAGGCTCGTCTCGGTGATGTAGGGACGCAGGCGCTCGGCCATCGGCAGGTACTCGTCGCAAATCTGGTCCACGGTGTAGGTGGGCAGGTTGTAGATGAGCTCGAGCTCGGGGTTCACGCGGGCGAGAGCGGTCTCCAACTTGTCACGGAACAGCGCCTCGTCCAGCATGTCCTGCATGCGCAGGCCAATGCGGGCCATCTTGTCCTGATAGCACGGACCGATGCCACGCTTGGTGGTACCGATGTTCTTCTTGCCGAGCTTCTGCTCAAAGGCGCCATCCAGATCGATGTGGTACGGCATGATGACATGCGCGTTGCCGCTAATCTTGAGGTTCTTGGTGGTGATGCCGTCGGCCTCGAACATGTCAATCTCCTCAAGGACAACCTTGGGGTTGACGACGCAGCCGTTACCGATCACCGACACGTGGTCGGAATACATGATGCCGGAAGGCACCTGGTGCAGGCCGTACTTCTTGCCGTTGACGACGATGGTGTGGCCGGCGTTGTTGCCTCCCGAGTAGCGCACGACGGCATCGAAGTCGCCGGCGACCAGGTCGCAAATCTTACCCTTGCCCTCATCGCCCCACTGGGCACCGACCAAAACGGTTGACGGCATGTTTACTCCTTACATTCATGGACTGTCTACGCGCCACACCGGCACGCAGAAGCACAAAACATTCCCAGTATACCCGTGCAACGGGCGCCTGTCCTACTCCTCGGCATGTGCCCCATCAAGCTCATAGAACTTGGTGGATGCCGGCAGGAACATCAGGTCGACGTCGCCGATCGGGCCCGAACGGTTCTTGGCCACGACGATACGCGTAACGCCCTCGTCGGGTCGATCGTCACGCGAGGCCTCAGCCTCGTCGGCGGAGCGGTCCAAGAACATAACGATATCGGCGTCTTGCTCGATGGAGCCCGATTCACGAAGGTCGGAAAGCTGCGGGCGCTTGCCGGTACGGGATTCAACCTGACGCGACAGCTGCGACAGCGCGATGAGCGGGATCTTGAGCTCCTTGGCCATGATCTTTAAACCACGCGACATCTCCGAGACCTCGACGGTACGGCTCTCGGAGCGGCGTCCCGGCGGAGGACTCACCAGCTGCAGGTAGTCCAGGATGATGATTGCCTTCTCCTTGTTATGGAGCATACGGCGGCTCTTGGCGCGAATCTCGGTCACTGTGGTGCCGGGCGTATCGTCAATCAGAATATCGAGCTTGGACAAGGTCTGCGTTGCCTCGTTGATATTGGCCCACTGCTCGGGGCTAATGCGGCCCATGCGGAAGTCACTGATCGAGATCATGGCGTAGGCACAAATCAGACGCTGGGCAATTTCCTTGCCCGACATCTCCAGCGAGAAGAAGCCGACGGTATAGCCAGCAGCGGCGGCGTTGAGCGCCAGGTTCAGAGCGAACGACGTCTTACCTACAGCAGGACGGGCGCCGATAATGATGAGCTGGCCCTCGCGAAAACCCATGAGCATACGGTCGAGTGACGGAAAGCCCGTGGGCACGCCCGCCGCCTGACCACCGGCCTGGCACACTTCCTCGGCCTCGTTATAGGCCTCGACCATAAACTCGGTCAGCGTCTTGTAGCTCGACTTGACCTCGCGCGCCGTAACCTTGAGCAGCTTGCTCTCGGCCAGCTCGACAACCTCTTTGGTGTCGGTGGGGGCGTTATATGCCAGCGCGTTGATCTCGTTGGTGGCGCCGATCAGCTCGCGCAGCATCGAATCGCGGCGAACGATGGCGGCATGGTGCTGCCAGTTGACGAGCGACAGGGTCTGACCCATCAACTCCAAAATGTAGGCCTCGCCGCCCACGGCATCAAGCTTGTTGATGCTTCGCAGGTAATCGATCAGCGAGATGGAGTCGATGGGAATGCGGCTGTTGTACATATCGACCATCGCGGTATAGATGGTCTTATGAATGGGCCGGTAGAAGTCATCGGGCTGCAGCTCGACCTGGGCCTCTTCGACCACCTCGGGCGATAGCAGCATAGCGGCCAGTACATTGGCCTCTGCATCTTGGTTTTGGGGAAGACCCAACTTGGAGCCGCGGTCCTCAACCGTCAGCCCGGTCTCCCTATCGTCATATGCCATGAGCATCCTCATTCATATCGCTTGCGAGCATCCATAGTATCAGCCACGGTCCCAAAACGCGCCGCGCGCCGCCAATCATCACCGAACCAAACGGATGAACGGTCCTGTATATAGGACTTCGACGCAACGTTCACCATGACACTCACTCAGCGCAAAAAACAAAAGGGCGCCCTGGTTTCCCAGAGCGCCCTTCTTAGAACAAGATTGTTGCGTTGCAGCAAATGCTACTCGGCAGCAGCCTCAGTCTCGACCTCGGCGGTCTCGGCCTCGGCGACCTCAGCGGCCTCCTCGACCTCAGCCTCGGCAGCGAGCTCCTCGGCGGTAACGCCGACGAGAACGACAACCTCGGCCTTGATCTCGCGGTACAGCGAGATGGCAACGGTGTGGGCACCGGCAACCTTGATGGGCTTACCGAGCTCGACGCGCTTGCGGTCGATGTCCATACCGAGCTGAGCCTTGATGGCGTCAGCGATCATAGCGGCGGTAACGGAGCCAAAGAGGATGCCCTCGTCGCCGACCTTGACGTCAACGGTGACCGTCTTGCCCTCGAAGGCAGCCTTGGTCTCGTTGGCGGTAGCCAGACGGACGGACTCGCGCTTGGCGATGTTGTTGCGACGCTCGTCAAGCTGCTTGAGGTTGCCCTTGGTGGCGGCAACAGCGAGCTTCTTGGGGAACAGGAAGTTCTCAGCGTAACCCTGAGCGACCTCTACGACGTCACCCTCGCCGCCCTTGCCCTTGATCTCATCGAGAAGAATAACCTTCATGATGCGTCTCCCTTCTTAGCCGCGGTCGCGGTTGCCACGAGAGGAAACCACGGGGACGGTGTACGGCAGGAGAGCCATCTCGCGGGCGCGCTTGATGGCGTTGGCGATGTCATGCTGATGCTGCGTGCAAGCGCCAGTGACGCGACGGGGCTTAATCTTGCCACGGTCGGTCATGTACTTACGGAGAAGCTGAGTGTCCTTATAGTCGATGAACTCAGTGTTCTCCTTGCAGAACTGGCAGTACTTACGACGCGGCTGACGTGCAGAAAAATCATTAGCCATGTCAAAATACCTTTCGTTTGGCAACTTCGGCGAACCGAAGCCGCCTCTCACTCAAAAATAGGTGAACAACCCTTAGAACGGGATGTCCTCATCGTAGACGTCGACCGCGGGCGGCGTAGCCACCGGTGCGGCAGGACGTGCTGCGGGCGCGGGAGCTGCGGGGGCGTAACCGCCCTGGTCGTAGCCACCCTGGCCACCACGGGAGCTCATAAACTCGATCTCATCGACGATGACCTCAAGCTTGCTCCGGCGCTGGCCGTCGCGCTCCCAAGAGCTGTAGCGCAGCTTGCCCTCGATCGCGACCTTGTTTCCCTTTGCCAGGAAACGGCTCACGGCCTCGGCGCGGGTGCCGAACATGGTGCAGTCGACAAAGTTGGGATAGTCCTCCCACTCGCCAGTCTGCGCGTTGCGGCGACGATCGTTCACGGCGACGCCAAAGGACAGAACCTGGGTTCCGCCGGCGGTGGCGCGCAGCTCGGGATCGCGGGTGAGGTTACCGGTGATGTTCACTCGATTGATGCTCATAACTCACTACTTCCTCTTGGGGCACAAGCCCAGTCCAAAACGACAGTCTTACTCCTGGTCGTCGCGACGGACGATCATGTGGCGGACCACAGCGTCGGTGATGCGCAGGACGCGATCAAGCTCGGCGATCTGGGTAGGATCTGCGTGGAAGTTGATGAGGGTGTAGTCACCATCGGTGAGGTCGTTGATCTCGTAGGCGAGCTTGCGCTTGCCCCACTCGTCAACGGAGTCGACCTTGCCAGCGCCCTCAGCGATCGTGGTATCGATACGCTTCATAACAGCGAGACGAGTCTCGGGGTCGAGCGACGGGTCAACAAAGAACAGCAGTTCATAAGCCTTCATATTGTCACCTCCTCTGGGCAAATGTGGCTTCAGGTCGTGAAGGTGCGCCTGAAGCAGGAAAAGACTTGGTAATAATATCTTTCAACCTCCTAGGCTGCAAGAATATGCAGCTACAACCTCATGACCTCCACATATGTCCATGCTCACACGGCACTTCATGCGCATTCCAACCAAATGCTGACCAAATGCTTGACGGATCTGTGTTCAAGATACGGTGCCGTGGGGACAAGCTGAGCCAAGCCGCAGGTCAGCGGGCACAAGGCTGTGGTCGCAAAATGCATACCAGTGGCCCACAGCACCACCCAAAGATTTTTAAATTCATTGCCAAGTCGCTTATGAATACCCTTTTTTGAACAATTGAGTTGATCAACCACGCTGGTCGGAAGCCGTTTTTTGGGACCTCAAGCCCCACTGCAGCGCCAAGCACGGCCAAGCGTTTTAAAAAATGCCAACTTTTCTGTTTGCACTTTGCGATTCCTCGTGTATACTGACTTTCGCATTTAACGGAGAGTTGTCCGAGTGGCCGAAGGAGCACGATTGGAAATCGTGTAGGCGTCAAAAGCGTCTCCAGGGTTCAAATCCCTGACTCTCCGCCAGTTAATTCCAAAGCAGGCCTTCGAGCCTGCTTTGTTTTTACCCCACGCGGAGGGGTGGCAGAGTGGTTGAATGCGGCGGTCTCGAAAACCGTTTGGCCTGTATAAGGTCACGAGGGTTCGAATCCCTCCTCCTCCGCCATTTTGGTTGAGAAAGCTCCCGAAAACGGGGGCTTTTTTGTTTAGAGTCCCTTACAAGCAAATACGGCGGAGGAGGAGGGATTCGAACCCGTCAGGACGCGGAGCGTAAAGAAAACGCGCCAGTGGCGCGTTTTTAGCGCAGCGCGGTCGGCGCAAGCCGACCG
>CATYVH010000054.1 GCA_958413765.1 uncultured Collinsella sp. | reverse complement strand
CTGGCGGCTCTTGCCGTTCTCTATCAGCAGGTGCTCGGAGATCAGGATGCCACGGGCTTGTCCGATAGCGACCAGCGCGGTCTTGCGCTGGTGTTCGCTGGCTTGCCCAGTATGGTTGACGACCTGCTCGAAGAGCCGAGCGTGACGTTTTTGCGGCGTGCCCAGCAGCGTACGCTGGGGGCGATATCTTTGCCCAAAGTGCGCGACTCATATATCCAGACGGTTAAAGACGCTGGTCTCTACGTTGACGCGGAGACGGCGGACCTTGCGGCGCGCAAAAGCATGGGGCATCCCTATATGGTTCAGCTGGTGGGATATTACATGTGGCGCTCTGCTGTCCGGCGTGGCTCGCAGGTCATTGAAGCGTGCGATGTCGAGGCTGGCCATGCGGATGCCGTCTCCGAGTTCTACGAAGCGGTCGACGCACCTCTGTATTACGGGCTGCGTAGTCCCCAGCGCCTCTTTATCGAGGCCATGGCGGTTGACGAGGACAAGCCGACGCGCATGGCGGACATCATTGAGCGTTGCGATCGCACCCAGAGCTGGGCGAGTAAATATCGTGCAAGCCTGATTCGCGAGCGCGTCATCGAGGCTGCCGGATACGGCCTCGTCCGGTTTACCGTGCCCATGCTGGGCAAGTACATTCGCGACCGCATTTTATGGCACGAGTAGGGTGATACAGGTGACGGAACAGAAGATGAGCCCGCAGGCTATCGAGGTACGTGGCGCGCGCGTCCATAACCTCAAGAACATCGATATCGATATTCCGCTGGGAAGGCTCGTGGGTATTGCCGGCGTGTCGGGCTCGGGCAAGAGCTCGCTGGCGCTGGGTGTTTTGTATGCCGAGGGCTCGCGCCGTTACCTGGAGGCGCTCAGCACCTATACCCGCCGTCGTCTGACGCAGGCAGAGCATGCTCAGGTGGACGAGGTGTTGCACGTGCCGGCGGCGCTCGCGCTACACCAGCGTCCGAGCGTGCCGGGCGTGCGTTCCACTTTTGGCACCATGACCGAGCTCAACAATAGCCTGCGTCTGCTCTTTAGCCGTTGCGCCCATCACGTGTGCCCGCACTGCATGGCGCGCGTGGAGCCGAGCCTTAACGTGGCCGCGGGCCTGTCGCTCACGTGCCCCGCGTGCGGCCGCGAGTTCTATGCGCCGGGGGCCGAGGACCTTGCCTTTAACAGTGGCGGCGCGTGTCCCACCTGCGGCGGCACCGGCATCATGCGCGAGGTGGACGAGGCGAGCCTGGTGCCCGACGAGTCAAAGACCATCAACGAGGGCGCGGTGCTTCCCTGGGGCACGCTCATGTGGGACCTGATGAAGCAGGTGGCCGGCGAGATGGGCGTGCGTACCGACGTGCCGTTTAACCAGCTCACGCCTCAAGAGCGCGACATCGTGTTCCATGGCCCGGCAGTTAAGAAGCACATTCTCTACGTTCCCAAAAATGGCGAGGGCGCCACGCCGCTCGACTTTACCTATTACAATGCCGTCTATACCGTCGAGAATGCGCTCGCCAAGGTTAAGGACGATAAGGGGCTCAAGCGCGTTGCGCGCTTTTTGCGCGAGGGACCGTGCCGCGATTGCGGAGGCACGCGTCTTTCCGAGGCTGCGCGCCAGCCCCAGGTGCGCGGTATCGATCTGGCGCAGGCGGCGGCCATGACGTTGGGTGAGGCGATTGAGTGGGTGCGCGGGGTGCCCGCATCCTTGCCGGCCGAGATGCAGCCCATGGCGACGGATATCTGCGATTCGTTTTTGCGCACGGCCCGTCGTCTGGTCGACCTGGGTCTCGATTACCTTTCGCTCGATCGCGCAGGCGCCACGCTCTCTACGGGTGAGCGCCAGCGTGTGCAGCTCGCCCGCGTGGTGCGCAACCGATCGACGGGCGTGCTTTATGTGCTGGATGAGCCCTCGATCGGCTTGCATCCTGCCAATGTCGACGGCTTGGTGGGCGTAATGCGCGATCTGGTGGATGATGGCAACACCGTGGTTGTTGTTGATCACGATACGCGCGTTCTAGCGGAAGCTGACTATCTGGTCGAGATGGGCCCCGTTGCCGGAGCAGGCGGCGGTAATGTTATCGCTGCAGGTACGGTGGACGAGGTCGAACAATCGCAGGGCAGCCGCATCGCCCCGTTTTTGTGCTCAGAGCCCAAGCGCTTGCGGCCGCAGGTGGCTGACGACGAAATGTTCGACCAGGGCCATATCCGCATGGCGACCGATGCCATCCATACCGTCAAGCCGCTCGAAGTCGATATCCCGCGCGGTCGCTTGGTCGCGGTGACGGGCGTTTCGGGTTCGGGTAAGACGACGTTGGTGCTCGAGACACTCATCCCGGCACTCAAGGCTCAGGCAACTGGCGAGCGCCTGCCAAGCCACGTGCGCTGGGTTGACGCCGAGGGTATCGCACGCGCAAACCTGATTGACGCCACGCCCATCGGCGCCAATGTGCGCTCGACGGTAGCGACCTATGCCGACATCCATGACGAGCTGCGTCGCGCCTTCGCCCGTACGCCCGAGGCCAAGGCAGCCGGCTACAAGGCGGGCGCATTTAGCTACAACACCGGCGCCTTGCGCTGCCCTACGTGCGATGGCACGGGTTCGATATCGCTCGACGTGCAGTTTTTGCCCGATGTCGAGATCGTCTGCCCGTCATGTCGTGGCTCACGCTATGCAGACGCGGCCTCGCATATCCATCGCGAGGGCAAGGACGGGAGCCTGCTTACGTTGCCGCAGCTCATGGACATGAGTGTGGACGAGGCCATCGACGCCACGGTGGGGCTCAAGAAAGTCCAGGCGCGCTTACAGACCCTGCACGACCTGGGCTTGGGTTATCTCACGCTCGGCGAGCCCACGCCGGCGCTTTCGGGCGGCGAGGCGCAGCGTCTTAAGCTCGCGAGCGAGATGGGCCGCGTGCAGGATGATGCCGTGTTTGTGTTTGACGAGCCCACGATCGGCCTGCATCCGCTCGATGTTCAGGTGTTGCTGAGCGTGTTTGACGGCCTCGTTGCCAAGGGCGCCACGGTTATCGTGATCGAACACGACCTCGACCTTATCCGTAACGCCGATTACGTGATTGACATGGGCCCGGGCGGCGGCGACGCGGGCGGGCAAATCGTCTGCGCCGGCACGCCGGGCGACATCGTGGCATGTTCCACAAGCATCACTGGCCGCTACCTATAACCGAATGTGACAAAGGGACCGTCTCTTTGTCATATTCCCGGAAAGCCTGTTTGGCGCAGAGCCTCGTAGAGGACGATGGCGGCGCTGTTGGAGAGGTTGAGTGCGCTGATGCGGTAGTCGTCCGGATTGACGAAATTGCCGCAGATATCCTGTTGAAGGATGGCCTCGTGGCTGTCTTCGGTATGCCCGAGCGATTCCTCGTGGGCTTCCCAGGCCTCGGCGTTGTCGAGTGAGTCACAATCGCGCAGCATGGGGATGCGCTCGCAGCGCGTGGGCGCCACAGCGAGCAGCTCCTCGGGAATGCCCGAGCTCTCGCTGCCAAAGACCAAAAAGTCGCCATCGCGGTAGGTGCTTTGTGCATAGGTGCGGCGCGCTTTTTTGGTCAGCAGATGCAGGCGCTCGTCGGCGGGGGAGAGATCGTTGCGCGCCAGGAAATCCTCCCAGCCGGCATACGTTGTCACGTCCAAGTTTTGCCAGTAGCCCAGGCCGGCGCGGCGCACCGTCTTGTCGTCGAGCGAAAAGCCCAACGGCTCCACCAGATGCAGGCGGGCGCCGGTGACCACGCAGGTACGGCCGATGTTGCCCGTATTGGCCGGAATCTCGGGCGCGTACAGCACGATATTGAACATGAATCTCCTTGGCATAGAACGAAAAACCACCACGAAGGGGACAGGCACCTTCGTGGTGGTTTTGGCGGTTACGTGGGCGGAAAAATGCCCGCTTCGATAAACCTAGGCGCGGTGCCAGTCGGTCAGGCAGGCATCGAGGTCGGCGATGAGCGCATCCTTGTCCATGTGACGGCCGATGATGCACAGGCTCGTCATGCGGTCGCCCGTCTCGTCGTCCCAAATCTGCATGATCTCGGGGTTCTCGTCGATGATCTTCTGCTTCTCGCCCTCGGGCGCGGAGTCAACGAACAGACCGTTCTCCATCAGGCGCATCTGGTGGCCAGCCTGCTCGAACATGTAGCACATGTCCGGATCGCCGGTCTGCCACAGCGGACCCTTGACGCGGATGACCTCGTCAGGCCACTCCTGCTCAACAAAATCGGTGAACTTCTGCAGGTCAAACGGTTTGCGGCGCGAGTACACAAAGGTCTCGATGTCGTACTCGAGCACCTCGGGGTCGTCGTGCTCCTCGGGATGCTCCATGGCCTCGATCCAGGCGGCGGAGTTGTAGGCGCGCATAAAGTCGAAGCGGTCGGTGTCGAGCAGCTCCTCCATGGGGACCTCGCCGTTTTGGGCCTCGACAATCACGGCGTCCTTCTGCAGACTGCGCACGATGGCCTTGAGCTCGGCAATCTGCTCAGGCGTGACGGTATCGGTCTTGTTGAGGATCAGCGTGGAGCAAAACTCGATCTGCTGGATGAGCAGGCTCTCGATGTCGTCCTCGTCGATATCCTCTGCCAGTAGGTCGCGACCGCCGTTGAACTCGTCGTACATGCGGGCGCAGTCGACCACGGCCACGATGTTGTCGAGCGCAAGCTTGGGCTCGCCGCCCACCTTGGCCTCGTCGCAGAAGCTCGAGATGGTGTAGGCGATGGGGATAGGCTCGCAAATGCCCGAGGCCTCGATGATGATGTAGTCGAACTTGCCCGAATCGGCGATGCCCTGCAGCTGGTTGGCAAGGTCGTCCGAAAGCGTGCAACAGATGCAGCCGTTGGTGAGCGGGATGAGGTCGTCGGTCTCGGAAAGGCCGCCGTCGGCGATGAGGCTGGCGTCGACGTTGATCTCGCCGATATCGTTGACGATCACGGCGGCGCGGATGCCGCCGTCGTTAGCGAGGATGTGGTTGAGCAGCGTGGTCTTGCCGGCACCGAGGTATCCGGTAAGCATGATGATCTTCACGGGTTTGTTGGGCATGTGCCCTCCTTTGTTAGACATGGCTTACAGTTGAATCTTATGCCAAACGCCTGCTCTTATACCCACGCGCCGGCAAATAACACAGGCTACTCCCAGGCTCCCCATACATCGGGGCAATAACCGACGGTGGCCTTTTTGCCGTTGCGCACGATGGGCTCGGCTAGAACCTGCTGGTTTTCGAGCAACTTGTCGAAGCGCTGGCTAGGGGTGAGGTGCTGGATGAGCGCGAGCGTCTCCTCGTCCTTGGCTTTGGGGTTGAGCAGCTTGTCGATGCCGCCGACCGCCTGCATCACGCTCGTGAGCTCGCCTTTGCTCATCTCCTTTTCCTTAAGGTCAATAAACTGCACCTTAATGCGGCGCTCCTTAAAATAACGCTGCGCCTTCTTGGTATCGAACGACTTCTTAGTCCCGAAGATTTGCACGTTCATAGTATGTTCCGCCGTTCTAACGAATGAAGTTGGTGCGCTCGCGATCGGCTTCGGGGGCTTCGATGCCGGCGGCCTTTCCTGCTTCGATGCAACGAAGGAGCCAGGCCATGTTTTTGCCGATGTTTCGCATGGTGGCCAGACCCTCGGCATCTCCATCGGCCTCGCCCGGCGCAGCGCCAAAGACGTTGTTCCAGTAGGTGGAGGCGACCACGGGCATCTGGTTGATGGTGAAGTACTTGTTGAGTACATCGAACGTTGTCGACGTACCGCCGCGACGGGCGACGGCGACGGCAGCGCCCGGCTTGTGTGCAAAAGCTTTGCTACCGGCATAGAATGCGCGATCGAGTGCCGAGAGAATGCGGCCGCTGGGGTGCGCGTAGTAGACAGGCGAGCCAAAGACAAAGCCGTCGGCCTGTTCGGCGGCAGCGATCAGCTTGTTGACCACGTCGTCGTCAAAGGTGCAGCGACCGCCAAGCTTGCCACACTGGCCGCAACCGATGCAATCGCGAATGGGCTTGGCGCCCAGCTGAAACACCTCGGTATCAATGCCTTCTGCATTAAGTTGCTCTGCGACCTCGGTGAGTGCGCGGGCGGTGTTGCCGTTTGCCTTGGGGCTGCCATTGACCAAAAGAACCTTCATCACAAACTCCCTCTGCTGTCGGTGACCTCTGCAGAGGATTATCGCACGAGCGGGCAGTTGGCGTGGGGCACGATGCCGGCCCCGAGGGCCCACGGCAGGCACGCTCACCAGGTACGAGCGGGATACGGTCCAGAGGATGTTGGAGTGCGGGGCCTCGTGCGAGCAGATTGTAAGGGGTCTGGGCGGGTCGCCCTCGATGGCGAGCTTTGAGGCCTTGGAAGGCGGGCTGCTGCGGCGGCTATGGTTTATACTAAGGCGGTTGCTATCGAGTAATTCATACTTGGTTTGATTCGATTGTGAATGCGTAACTAGGATGGAAAGCAAAGGAAACTCTATGGAAACAGAGGATGCTGTTTGCTTGATGACTTCGATTGCCTTGATTGTCCTTTCAATCCAATACCGAAGAGGAAGATGGCTCTGCTCAATTGCTGGATATGATGTCAAAAAAAGGGAGAGCGAGATTGATATACGCCCTTACGCAAAGCTGATTTCTTCTGTGACGTTATGGATGGGGCTGCTGTTTTTCTTGTGGGCGGTAGAGGGCTGGGTACGCGATTGGAATACCAGCGTTTTTGAAGTTTTGGTTCTACTTCTGTTCAGCTTGGCCTCTTTGTCGTTCGTGCGGCTCGTTAGGTTTGTGTTTATGAGGCGATAGCCAGCGGAAGTGGCTGGACGACAAAATGGACCAATGCAGCCAATTGTCAATAGAATTTGATAGGCTTGGCTTAACAGATTTACTCGAGGGCATATCCGTGGCGGGGGATAGGTTCTATCTTGTTGAGCACTTATTTGCATCAGGCAAAGTAAACCAAGAGTATCGAAACGGTGCCCCCGGGCCCCGGGAGGGACTGCGGGGACGTTCGGCTAACTGCGGGTACGACCTATTTGCCCAATGTGTTCGGTTGAGATCGGAAATTAACCATCATGCGCCCCATAACGCTAGTCCAACTTGGTGCCCGGTACTTGCGGTGCCTCTTTAAGCAACGCTTTGAGCTCGTTCAAAATGGAAACGGGCTGTCGATCGACGGCGTCCAGATGAAGCGTGGCCACACGAAGGGGCGGCTGATATTCAAATGAGCCAAAGAGCACGGGCGATCCCAGGAACCGCTCGATCTCGTCTGCGACCGCGTCGATCTCTTTGGGATCAAAGTCATCGAAAAGCGCCACGAACATCGGTCCGGTCGAGCGGAACAGACGACCCTTGCCGCGCGAACAATCCATGAGGCAGGCGGCGCTCTCCGCCAAAACGCGGTCGCCCGCATCGAAGCCAAAGCGGGCATTGACTCGAGCGATCTCGTCGATTTTAATGGCGACCAAGCTCGCCTTGCGCGCCACGCGACGCATTTCGCCAATGGCGTTGACCAGGGCGTGGATATCGCCTAGGCCGGTCACGGAATCAGTCGTATCTGCCAGGCTGCGGTTGATAATCATGCCCACGTACATGTTGGGCTCGGTATCGGTGCCATCCAAACGGTAGCCCGTACACTCGCACAGCGCATATTTACCAGCGGTATTCATGACGCGATACTGCATGTAATGGAAGTACCACGCGCCGTTTACCACCATATCGAGCTCGCTGCGCACGTTGTCGCGGTCCTCGGGGTGAACGCGGGCGAGCCACATATCGAGCGAGTTATAGGGATGCTGGGAGGGCAGGTCAAAATCGCGCACGGCATTAATCGACCATTGCGATTCGCCGGTATCGAGGTTAAGGATAAACGGATAGCGCGTCTCGGAGCTCATGGAGATCGCTTGGAACACCCGGTCGTTGCAGGGAGGCTGATCGGCGATCGGGCGCATGGATGCGTCGTTTTCCTTCGGCTGCTGCACACGGTGCATGAGCTTGTAGCGATACATTTTGCGGTCGGCGTCCATGGTCATCTGGCGACGCGTATCGCCAGCGAGTGGGTCGACGCGCGAGCAGCCAAAGCTAAAGCTAGCGATCATGGGCGCTTTGCCGCCCGATGTTGCCTCGATAAGGTCGGTGCGCGTCCGCTCCAGGCGCTGCTCGAGTTCGGCTTCATCTGTCGTGGGGGATACGAGTACAAATTCGTCTCCACCGATACGGCACAGCAGGTCATTGGGTTCCATTGTCTCGGTGAGTGCACGGCAGATGCTCAGGATGTAGCGATTGCCCTCGGTGTGGCCAAACGTATCGTTGTAATGCTTAAGGCGATCGATATCGATATAAGCGCAGGTGAAGGGGGTGCCTTTGTGCCAAAGCAGCTCGGCATAACGGTGGAGTCCAGCACGGTTGCCAAGATTGGTGAGCGAATCGATATAGGCGCCGCGCTCAAGCAGCTCGCGTTCTTGCTGCAGGATGGCAAATGTCTTCTGTAGCTGCTCGCCGATGGCGCACAGCTCCGGGGGCAGCGCGGCAACATCGAGCTCGGCGGTCGAGACCCCGTTCGCAAGTCGCTGAAGATAGGCAATGATCGATTGCTCGCCCAGGCGATACGACTCGTTCATGATGGATAACCTCCTTGGGCACAACAGTGGTTTGCATCATATCCCCAATTCGGTTTGGATTGGGGGCATAAGTTAGCCAATGGGGACAAGCGCCCCTTCGGCGGTATCGTTTTGCGCGCGAGCGTATCAGTTTTTGTTGCCGCCATCGAGCAATGCCTCAAAATCCTTTGCCTGCATGGGGCGGTAGTAGAGGAAGCCCTGAGCGTAGTGGGCACCCATGTGGAGCAGCATGTTCGCCTGCTCGTTTGTCTCGACGCCTTCGATTACAACGGGCAGATGGAGCGATTGCGCCATCTCGAGCATTGATGAAACGATTTGCGCGCTACGGCTTTGATCGCGGTCGGTGGGCACAAACGTGCGATCAAGCTTGATGACGTCGACGTTG
>CATYVH010000053.1 GCA_958413765.1 uncultured Collinsella sp. | reverse complement strand
CGACGCTGCAAACGCCCCTAAGCGGCAATCTGACGTTCAATCGTCGGTCGCGTACCGAAGTACGCTTCCCTCCTCTTTCACGTCACCTTGCTCGCTTAGGGGCGTTTTCGCTGACTTATGCTCAACCTGCGACGTTTCCACGCCTGTCAAGAGCTTAGCCGTTGGGGACGTTCTTAAACGACTAGTCATTCAAGAACGTCCCCAACGGCTACCCGCAGAATGAGCGTGGCCGGCAGCCGTGCGGCACCGGTCCGCGTGGCGGCGTATAATCGGCGGCAGATGACCTGGACGTTAGGAAACCATGATCGATAGCATGCAGCAGATGGCGCTCGACACGCTCGGCGCCTATTTTGGCTACACCTCGTTTCGCCCGGGACAGGACCGCATGGTCGATGCGATCCTTGCCGGTCGCGATGCGCTGGGCGTTATGCCCACGGGCGCCGGCAAGTCCATTTGCTACCAGGTGCCCGCGCTCATGCTGCCCGGCATCACCTTTGTGGTGAGTCCGCTGCTGTCGCTTATGGAGGACCAGACCCGTGCGTTGCTCGCGGCGGGTGCGCGACCCAGCTATCTCAACTCCAGCCTTACTCCGGCCCAGCAAAACACTGTGCTCAAGCGGGCGCGCGAAGGCCGCTACCAGCTTATGTACGTGGCGCCCGAGCGCTTGCTTGAGCCGCGTTTTTTGGCCTTTGCGCAGGAAGCTGCGGCGGACGGCGGCCTTGGCGTGCCGCTCGTGGCCATTGACGAGGCCCACTGCGTGAGCCAATGGGGTCAGGATTTCCGCCCCGCCTACCTGCAGATTCGCGAGTTCATCGATTCCCTGCCGCAGCGCCCTATCGTGGCAGCCTTTACCGCTACGGCGACCGAGCGTGTGCGCGCGGACATTCAGCAAATGCTCGGCCTGCAAAACCCCGCGACGGTGGTGACGGGCTTCGATCGCAAGAACCTCTACTTTGGTTGCGAGGAGATGGGCGACAAGGCCAAGACCGCCTGGGTGCGCGACTATGTGATTGCGCATTCGGGCGAGAGCGGCATCGTGTATTGCTCGACCCGCAAGACGGTCGATGCGCTGGCAGGCGAGCTTGCCGAGGCACTGGGCCCCAGCGGCATTCGCGTGGGTCGCTACCATGCCGGCATGGGCAACGACGCCCGCCGCCAGAGCCAGCGCGCCTTTATCGACGACGATATTCAGGTGATGGTTGCCACCAATGCCTTTGGCATGGGTATCGACAAGCCCAACGTGCGCTACGTGATTCATAACAACGTGCCCGAGAGCATCGAGGCCTACTACCAAGAGGCAGGTCGCGCCGGTCGCGATGGCGACCCGGCCAGCTGCCATTTGCTGTGGAATGGCAACGATTTTCGCATGCGCCGCTTTCTGATCGACCGCGGCGACGCTGCCGACGAGGCGCTCGACGACGAGCAGCGCGCGTGGGCGCTCCAGAATCGATATCGTCTGCTCAGCCAGATGGAGGGCTACTGCAATACCACCGGCTGCCTGCGCGAATATATGTTGCGCTACTTTGGCGACGAGGCCGCGGCCGAGCATGCTGCCGCGGCTGGTGCGGGCGCCACCGCCACGGACGAGGCCGAGGGCTGCGGCAACTGCAGCAACTGCCTCACGCAGTTCGAGGTCGAGGACGTCACCGATATGGCCCGCGCCGCTGTGCGCTATGTGGCCACGCGACCCATGCGCTTTGGCAAGTCGCTCATCGCCGACGTGCTCCACGGCGGCAACACCGAGCGCATTCGCCAGATGCATCTGGACGAGGACCGCGGCTATGGTGAGCTGTCGAGCGAATCGGTCGGGCGCATCAAGGACATCATCGGCCAGCTGTGCGGCCGCGGTTATCTGGCTACCTCGCAGGGGCAGTACCCGGTCGTGGGGCTGGGCCCGCGTGCCGGCGAGGTCGAGAACGAGGCGTTTGCCTTTACCGTTAAGCGTCGTGCGTCCAAGCACAAGGCCTCGGCCCGTGCCCGCCGCGCGGTGGATCTGCTGCGTGAGGAGGCCGAGCTAGATCAGCGCCCGCGCGTGGGTGACGATGCCGAGCTGTTCGAGCGCCTGCGTGCCCTGCGCAAGGAGATTTCGACCGAGCTGGAGATGGCGCCGTACATGGTCTTCTCTGACAAGGCCCTGCGCGGCCTGTGCCGCCTACGACCTCAGACACGCGACGAGCTTATCCAGGTCAACGGTATTGGCGAGAAAAAGGCCGATGCCTTTGGCGAGCAGTTTATGGCGGCGATTGAAGAGTTTGAGTCCGAGCATGCACGGGATGGAGCGTAATGATGGCATCCGACGATAAAACCGAGCGCACTGAGGTGTCCGCCGTGCCGCTGTACCAGCAGGTTATGGACGACTTAAAGGGCGAGATCGCGCGCGGCGTGTACGCATCCGGCTCGCGCATTCCTTCCGAGATGGAGCTCGCGAAGTACTACGGCGTGGGACGCATCACCGTGCGCCGCGCCGTCGAGGAGCTGTCGCGCGCGGGGTATCTCAACCGCCAGCAGGGGAGGGGCACGTTTGTGTGTGCGCCCAAGCTCAAACGCAAGATTGTCCAGAAGGGTGACGTTCAGAGCTTTTCCGAGGGTTGCGCCGCCAACGACATGGTGGCCGGAGCACGTCTGGTGTCGCGCACGGTGGTTGCGGCGACGCGCGAGGACGCGGCGTTTTTTGGTGTGGAACCCGGCTGCGAGCTCATCGTTGTCGAGCGCGTGCGCACGGCAGACGGCGTGCCCGTCATGCTCGAGAACAACGCCTTTGTGCTGGCCGACCATCCCTATCTGCAGACGCTTGCCGACAAGGACCTCACGGACAATTCCATCTTTGCGCTCGTTGCCGAGCATTCGGGCCGCGCGCCGCTCAAGTCCGACCCCTGTACGGTGGAGATTGCGCTTGCCGATGCTCAGGCGGCCTCGCTGCTGGAGGTGCCGGTCGGCGAGCCGCTCTTCTATATGGAGGCGTACTTTACCGATGCGGACGAGCGGCCCTTGCTGCTCGGACGCCAAAAGATCGTGGGCTCGCGCTACGTGTTCGACATCTAACGTCCACAGATAGAACAACATAGAACAAGTTTGGTGAAATGACTTCACGTGCATCGTCGTGCGTGCTATAAATAGGACAACATAGAACGACAGCAGGTACGAGCTGCCGTCGTCCAAAGCCGCCACACAAGGAGGAACATCACCGTGAACGCACACGATCTGGTTCAGGAAATCATCGAGCGCAAGGGCAAGATTGAGAACGTCTTTTGGATCGCCTGCGGCGGTTCGATGATCGACCTGATGCCGGCCAACGAGCTGCTCAAGCGCGAGGCAACCACGTTTACCTCGACGGTCTACACGGCGCGCGAGTTTTGCCTGATGGCTCCCAAGAGTCTTGGCGAGAAGTCGCTCGTCATCGCCTGCAGCCACAGCGGCAACACGCAGGAGGTCGTCGACGGTTGCGAGATAGCGCTGGCCGCCGGTGCTGAGGTTGTGGCCATGACCGACTGCGAGGGCTCAAAGATCGACAACGGCAAGTGGACCACCTGGGTCTATCCGTGGGGCGAAGGCGTGCCGCAGGCCGAGGTACCGCAGGGCATCGGCGCTCTGATCGCCGCCGAACTGCTCGACCAGCAGGAGGGTTACGAGGCGCTTGCCGACATGTACGCCGGCCTTAAGCAGATGGATGCCCTGCTGCCCGCTGCCCGCGAGAAAGTCAACGCCGAGCTGGGCGATCGCTTTGCCGAGCTCTGCCAGCAGCATAAGTTCTTCTATATTCTGGGTTCCGGCCCCAACTTTAGCCAGACCTACGCCATGGCCATCTGCTCGCTCATGGAGATGCAGTGGCAGCACTGCTGCTACATCCACTCCGGCGAGTACTTCCACGGCCCGTTTGAGGCCACCGAGCCCGGCGTGTTCTACTTTGTGCAGCTCGGATCGGGCGAGTGCCGCCCCATGGAGGAGCGCGCGCTGGCGTTCCTCAACACGCACACCGACACGATCATGGTGCTCGACGCACTCGAGTACGGCGTGGGCGACGTGCCTGCCAGCGTGCGTTCGTACCTGGAGCCAATCTTCTTCTACGCGATGAGCTGCGAGCTGCGCGCAGCCCGCGGTAAGGCGTTCGACCACAGCCCCGAGATTCGTCGCTACATGGGCATCGAGCAGTACTAGGTACCGGGAATTATCTTTTTTGACGGGGTCTGCGCTGCGCGCGGGCCCCTTTTTGCGTTGTGGCGGCCGGATTCGTGTCTGCGCGAAAACGAAGTCTAATACTTTTCCGCGAAGTGAACGACCTATTTTGGACCCCCGAAGCATCGACATTTTTTTGGCGCCAAAACCGCAGGAAAATCTTAATGAAACCGCAGGAAATGGTTCCCATAAAGTGTCGATGCTTCGGGGGCTCATTTTTGCTCGTTCACTTCGCGGAAAAGTATTAGACCTAAATTTGTAAGCGTGTCGTGTGAGCCAAAAAGCGGGCCGCGCCGATGGGTTTCCGGCGCGGCCCGCTTTACATGGCGTCCGTATGGGCGAGGTGTCGCGTCAAGCGGCGGCCTACTTTGCGTCGTACGCCTCGGCGTCCCACCAGTCGAGCTGAGCGATGTTGTCGCGGATGTGCCGGCAGCTCTTGTGGAAGCCCTCGAGCTCGTACTCGGACAGGTCGAGCGTGTAGACCTCCTCGACGCCCTCGGCACCGATCACGCACGGCAGGGAGGTAAAGATGCCCTCCTCGCCATACTGGCCGGTCATGAGCGTGGAGGCGGAAAGCACGGCGTGCTCGTTATGCAGAACGGCAGCGCAGACGCGCGCGGCGGAGTTGGCGACGGCGTACTCGGTGCACTGCTTGCCCTGGTAGGTCACATAGCCGCCCTTACGCGCGAGCTCCTCGACCTCCATGTGGTCAAAGGCGTACTTGTCGGGGTTTTCGGCCTGAAGCTCGGTCAAGCTCTTACCGGCGATGGTCGCAGCCTTAAAGGCAGCCAGCTGGCTAAAGCCGTGCTCGCCGATCATGTAGGCGTCGATAGACTTGGGGCTCACGCCGACCTTCTTGGAGATCTCGGTGCGCAGACGGGCGGAATCCAGACCGCAGCCCGAGCCGATGATCTTCTTGGGATCGTAGCCGGTCAGATGCCACAGCTCGGTGCACACGACGTCGCAGGGGTTGGAGATACTCACGAAGATGCCGTCGAAGCCGGCGTCGACGATGCGCTTGGCAAAGGTGCGGGCGGCGTCGGTGGTAAAGAACAGCTCGCCGTCGCGGCTGCCGGCGGCCAGCGCGACCTTGCCGGCGGCGTTGACGATGACGTCGCAGCAGGCCAGCTCCTCGTAGTGGTCGTAGCAGTTGACGATCTTGGTGTTATACGGGACAAACGAAAGGGAGTCGCGCAGGTCCTGGACCTCAGACGTCACCTTGGCCTCGTTGATATCGCACAGGTACAGCTCGTCGGCAATGCCCTGCATAAGCAGGCTGTTGGCGACATGTGCTCCTACGTGGCCCTGGCCGACCACACCGATCTTACGCGTCTGGTACATATATGTATCCTTTCGGCCGAGTTTTTCGCGTCGAACCATTGTAGCGTCCTGCGCCCACTTTGCTAGGCTAAAGCGCCGTAGATTCTTGGGGCATGCCGTAATCTCTACTTTTGGAGTGATTTGGGCCGCTGACGGCATCGCGGGGCGATGTGCTCGCGCGGATGGGGCCGCTCGTTGTACCATAGCTGCAACTGACTCGTAAGGAGCATCCATGCCCATTCGTATTCCCGACGCCCTTCCTGCTGCTGCGCAACTCGAGAGCGAGAACATCTTTGTCATGACCGAGTACCGCGCACTGCATCAGGACATCCGTCCGCTGCGCGTGCTCATCCTCAACCTCATGCCCACCAAGATCGCCACCGAGACGCAGATCATGCGCAAGCTCTCCAACACGCCGCTGCAGGTGGAGGTGGACCTGCTACGCACCAAGACGCACGAGGCCACGCACGTGAGTGCCGGCCACCTGGAGACGTTCTACCGTACGTTCGACGACATCCGCGACATCCACTACGACGGCCTGATCATCACGGGCGCGCCCGTGGAGCAGATGCCGTTCGAGGAGGTCGACTACTGGCCCGAGCTCTGCCAGATCATGGACTGGTCTACCACGCACGTACACTCTACGCTGCACATTTGTTGGGGCGCGCAGGCGGGGCTCTACCATCATTACGGTATCCAGAAGCACGACCTGCCGGCCAAGGCGAGCGGCGTGTTCGAGCATCATCTGGTGAAGCCGCAAAGCCCGCTGGTGCGCGGCTTCGATGACCGCTTCTATGCCGTGCACTCGCGCAACACCGATGTGCGTCGCGAGGATGTGGAGGCCGAGCCGCAGCTTGAGGTCGTGGCCGTGTCCGACGAGGTGGGCCTGTACATCGTCAAGTCGACCGACAGCCGCCGTTTCTTTGTCTTTGGCCACCCCGAGTACGACACCGACACGCTACGCCTGGAGTACGAGCGCGACGTGAAGCGCGGACTCAACCCGGAGGTGCCGGCGCATTACTTCCCAAACGACGACCCCACGGCCGAGCCGCTCAACGTCTGGCGCAGCCAGGCTCAGCTGCTCTACACCAACTGGCTCAACTACTACGTCTACCAGACCACGCCCTACGACCTAGCCCGCGCCGGCGAGGAGCACTAGGCTGCGATGATGCCGCTGTAGCCGTGGCTGATGTGGCAGCCGTTAGGCGCTGATGATGTGGGGTAGCGGCAGGTCGTGGGCGTCGGTGGGGATGTGGTCGACGCGCTGTTCGTCAAAGGCGATGCCGACGATTTGACATACGGGCGAGAGCATGGGCAGGTAGCGGTCATAGCAGCCGCCGCCGTAGCCTAGGCGCGTGCCGGTGCGGTCGAATGCTACGAGCGGCACGACGATCATGTCGAGAGCTTCGGCAGGCACGATAGGGAAGCGGCTGCTGTCGATGTCCGTGGCCGCAAAGGCCCGCGTGGGGTGGGCGATAAACGGAGCCGCGTCCGCGTCGCCGGCAGCAACTGCCCGCATACACATGCGCTGGCCACAAGCTGCGGCGTCTGTTGCCGAGAGCATGCACGGATAGGCCACGCGCCAGCCACGTTTGGCGGCAGCTGCGGCAAACGCGGCTGAGTCGACTTCGGAACCCATCGCGGCATAGACGGCAACGGTGTGCGGCGCCGCGGCATCCAAGCGGCCCAGCAGCTCAACCAGCCGCGCACAGATATCAGCAGACTTCGCCGCCCGCAAGTCCAAATCAAGAGTATCGCGCCGAGCAATCACCGCCCGCCGCAACTCAGCCTTGTCCATCCCGGCTTCCTCTCCCAAACCTACCAAAAAGGGACAGGTTTATTTTGGCAGGTTTTATCTGGGCAAATGTCGAAACCACCACAAAGGTGCCTGTCCCCTTTGTGGTGGTTTTGGCCCATGCGTTAACGCTATAACGCCGCGGCGATTGCTTCGGTCACAAACTTATTGAGTGACTCGCCCTTCTTTGCCGCCGCCAGTGCTGCCTGCTTGTGAAGCTCGGAGCCTGTTCTCACATTGAACGAGCCCTTAAAAGCCCGCTCTGGTTCCTTGCCCTTTTCGGCACAAAACTCAAGGTAATCGTCGACGGCGTCGTGGAAGCATTGCTCCACTTCTTCAGCCGTGGAGCCTTCAAATACGATTGCGTCCCTAATGCCGGCGACCATACCTGTTAGTACATGCTGCTCGGCATCGAACTCGACTGGGGCGAAATAGCCCTTGTATGCCAAAACGTTACTCATGACTGCCTCCGACATCCTGCAGAAATCGAACGATGTTTCGAATGGTCCCCGCTGTCAATTCGTCAGATGGATGAGGCGCGTGCATCACGAACATCCTGCCATCTGAGGGCCTGTAGAAGCGAACGCGCGATCCGGATGTCTTGCCTTTGCTGTCCATTTCAAAGCCATATGAGGCCATGACTTTTAAAAAATCGGCATACCGATACGTCGAAGGGCAGCTAAACAGTTGGACGATGAGTTTATCGGCTCGAGTCATCCCGCCTCACATTCTGCAACTATATTCTAGTTGCAATTTAGATCCGATGCAATCACTCATACTATAGAACATGTGTACGTATAGAACAAGTGTTCGAACCACTACAGAGGGGCCTGTCCCCTTTGTAGTGGTTTTGCTTGCTGTGGCTAGCCCAGCAGGTCGACTACGTTGAAGTTGGCGTTGCTCTTGGCGATGACATCGCGGCCGCCAAAGACGCAGGTGGGCGACTCGGCTGCGATGCGCGTCACGTCGGCGCCGAGCGAGCGGAGCTCACCGGGCGTGGCGGCGAGCATCTGGGCGCGGCGCTCCTCGCGCGCATGCGGATCGAGCCCGGCCAGGTAGGTCGTGTTGCGGCGCTTGGTGAGCGCGTACGGCTTCACCGGCGCGTCCATGCCGCTCACGCAGCTCACGATAAAGCCCTCAAAGGCGGCCTCGTCGGGCTCAAAGCTGCCGAGCCATTCGCCTGCGCGCGCCACGCGCTCAATCGAGGGGTCGATTGCCGGGTCGCGGTAGGTGTAGAACGCCGCCTGACGCTCGCCGGCCGCGCGGAATCCGCAGCCGTACGCACCGCCCTTCACGCGGATCTCGTTCCACAGGTAGTCGTAGGAGAGTGCGTTGGCGGCAACCGCCCAGGCGCCCGTCACGTCTAGCCCCAAGCGACGCGGGTCGCACGCGCTTGCCGCAAAGCAGATGTCACTGGGGATAACAAAAGCTTCGTGGCGGTCGCACGGCGTCGGCACCACGAGCGTGTCGCGGCCGGCATCGGTGCCGTCGCCAGCATCCAGCCCCAGGTCGCCCGCGGCGGCCCAGTACGCGTTAAAGTCCTCATCGCTGCCGGTAAAGCTCGCCAGACAGCCATCGGACACAAAGATGCGGCCTGCCAGCTTGGTAAGCTTGGCACGCAGGTCGTCCAGGCGTTCGTCAAAGTGCTCGAGCAGATCGCGCAGGAACAGATAGAAGTCTACGCCCGAAAGCTGTTCGCGCACCACGGCCGAAGGCGAGCTGTAGCTCATCGCGCGACCGAGCGCCGCCGAGTG
>CATYVH010000052.1 GCA_958413765.1 uncultured Collinsella sp. | reverse complement strand
GTGAGCTCGCCGTGCTTAACGCCGCGCAGGCCCAGCAGACGGTCGGCCAGCTCGTAGACGCGCTCGCCGCGACCCTTGAGCGCCAGAATCTCTAAGCAGTTGTGGTGATCCAGATGCACGTGCATGGTCGATACGATTTCGTCGGTGTAGTCGTGCTGCACTTCGTCCAGACGGCGCGTCAGGTCGCCGGTATGGTGGTCGTAGATCATGGTGAGCGACCCGATAACATGCTCATCGGGCGTGCGCATCTGCTCCTTGGCGATCGAGGCGCGAATCAGGTCGCGCACGGCCTCGGAGCGGTTGGCCACGTCGCCGCGGCGCGCGATCTGTTCGTCAAAACGGCGCAGCAGGTCGTCCGGTGCGGTAACCGAAAAGCGGACCAGCTCGGAGCCGGAGCCACTACAGTGGCAGCCTGCGTCACCGTCCGCCCCGTGCGGATGCTCGTGCTCGTACCCGCAGCCGTGCTCGTGTTCGGCCACGTTACACCAGCTTCACGGAGCCGACGGAGTTGTGGTCGGCCTCGATGGCCTCTTCGTAGCCCTCGAGTGCGTCGTGGGCCTCGTGCAGCGCGGCCATGGCTGCCTCGAGCTTGGCGCCGATGCGCTCCATGTCAAAATTCTCGGTCGCATGCAGCAACTGATGGCTCCACTCGTGAGCGAGCTCGATGGTGTCGTCGACCTGCTTGACGCTCATGGCAAGCTGGCTCATGTTCATTCCAACATCATGCATGGGAAATCTCCTTGTGTGGACGGTAATCCAGTGATTCAGATTTTACTACGCCCGCTCTGCGCGCCGCTGCATAAGAAAACGGGTGCGAGTCTGTGCGACTCGCACCCGTTCACTGGGGGCTGTTTGTAACTACCATACTATCCATGGTCGCACGCGCCGCACCCGGCAGTCCGGCGAGCGGTGCAAAACCGCTCATGGACGGCGGGCAAGTAACAAGCGTATTACAGATGCTTCTCCAGCAGCGCCTGCAGCCTCGCCTTGGGCAGAGCGCCAACCGAGCGGTCAATCTCCTCGCCGTTCTTAAAGACGATCAGCGTGGGGATGCTCATGACGCCAAACTTCATGGCCAGGTCCTGGTTGTCGTCGACGTTGCACTTGGCCACAGCCAACTTGCCGGCCAGCTCGTCGGCAACCTCGTCTACGATGGGCGAGAGCGAGCGGCAGGGGCCGCACCACGGGGCCCAAAAATCAACCAGTACGGGCAGGCTGTCGTTAACGATGGAATCGAAGTTCTCGGGGGTAATCTGCTTAATGTCAGCCATGGTGACCTCCATAATACGACGCGGCTCGGCCGCGTAAAACTCAGTACGACCGTGCTTATACCCAGCGGCCCGCAAAGCAACCACTCGCGGGCGGCTCTTTTATATAATGGTGGGCACGCAAACGATTGGAGAGCGCATGCCCACGTCACAAAGCCAGAAAAAAGAAGCCATCGCTCAGGCGACCGAGCAGGAGCTCGCGTCGCTTGCAGGTCGCGGTGTGCGTATCGCGGGCAACGCGTGCTCGCCGATTGTGCTGGTCAAAGGCGATTTGGATGAAGCCGAGTGCTCGGGCGGCGAGCTGGCTGCCGGCGCGGATGGCGCCGCGTTGCGCAAGGCGCTCGGCGCCATCGGATATGCCCCCGAGGACTTTTGCGTGCTGGCAAGCGTCGCCGGCGCGGGTGACGGAGCGGTCGCGGTGGGCGAGACTCTGCCGTGCGACCTGTTCCGCGAGGCGCTGGAGGCTCTGGACCCCGAGGCGGTGCTGCTGCTCGACAACAGTGCGGCCGATGTCATGCGCGAGACCTATGCCGATATGCTTGTGGCAATTGATGACTTTGACACCGCCATGCTCAAGCCCGGCCTGGTCGCCCATGTGCAGGGGCGCCGCGTGCTGGCGCTCGACGGTTTTGAGGCGGCGCTCACCGACAAGGCCGCCAAGCAGCGCATGTGGGCCTACATTAAGCAGCTGACCCCGGCGGCTGCACCGCTGTAGCGAGGTTGGCGGCAGCCCCTACATCACGGCGCGCAGCTCAAACCGGTCGCCGTTAATGCGGAGCTGGCAGTTGCCGTTCATGCGCTCGACGGCAAGCATAATGCTCTTGGTGCCAAAGCCGTGCCCAGTGTGCTGAGCCACGGGCATGCCGTCGACCATGTGCGGCGCACGGCCAAACGTGTTGGAAACCAGCAATAGAAGCTGACCGTCTTCGTAGCGAAGGTCCAGGTCGACAAACCGCTTGCCTTCGGGGGCGGCGCTCGCCGCGGCGATGGCATTGTCCAGGGCGTTCGATACCACACTGAATAGATCGACATCGCCCACGTGGACGGTTTCGGGCACGGCGGCGCGCAGATCGGCGGTGATGCCGCGCGCGTTGATGTCCGCGGAAAGCGACGAGAGCGCAATGTTGACCGTTTCGTTGGCGCAGTAGCGGCGCACGGCGGTGCGGTCGTTGGTCTCGCAGAGCGCGTCGATGCGCCCGAGTGCCTCATCGGTGTGACCCTCTTCGATCAGGGCCGCAAGACCGCGCAGGTAGTGGCGCATGTCGTATCACATTGAGACCAAGTCAAGAAGAATCGCTTCGGTCGAATCGCGTCTTTTGGGTGAGTTCTCAACGTCCGCTGCCGCTGGTTTCCACCGTATGCCGAAAACACCCGGACGATGCCGTGCAGATCGCTTCGCTCTGCTATAGTCTCCCAAATTCACGTTTTCTATTGGGATGGTGGTTAATATGGGCGACATACTCGAATCGTTCCTGCGCGTGGCGATGGTGGTGTTCATCGTCGGTCCGCTCACTGCATGGGTCGCCCGTCGCGGCGCGCGCGAGCGCAGTGAGGCGACGGACAGCCTCGATCGCTTCACGGTGCGCATGCCCGCTGCCATTCGCACGATCATCGCCTGCTGCGCCGTCGCGTTCGAACTGCTCATGCTGGGTGTCTACGTCTGGCAGGGCGTCTCGTTGGGCGAGTGGGACCACGAACTTGTGTGGTTCGGTCACGCCATGGCGCTCGCGGGCATGGCCATCTGGGCCCTGCTGAGCATCCCGCGCATCGACGTGGACGGTGAGCGAATTCTCTCGCGTAACGCCTTCGGCATCCGCAAGGAGACGACGTTTGGCAACATCACCCGTGCAACGCTTCACACGCAGATGATGAGGATCGACCTGTTCGAGGGCGACCGGAAGTTCTGCTCGATAAGCCTCGAGGGGGTGTGCTCGCTCAACCTCCTCGCCCGTCTGGAGGAAGAGGGCATCGAAGTCTCGGACGCCGTCGACGGTCCCATGACCAAGGCGGGCCTGTGTTGGTCTGCCGTCAAGCCGTTGACGATTGTTTTCAACGGCATGGCGCTCGTCTTCTCGCTCGTGATCGCCTTCATGGCTGTTTTCACCGATGCCGGAGCCCGCTTGCTCTTGCTCGTTCCGTTCCTCTTCCTGTTCATAGGGGGACTCCTGCCCCTGCTTATGCTCAGCATGCCCGCCCGTGGTATCTACGAGATCGGCAGGCAGGAGCGCGAACTCGGTTTCTCCTTCGCCGAGGAGATGGCAAGTCGAGGTGCCACGGGCACTTCGCTTGTCGACGACGATTGGTTCATCGAGATCAGCAATGCCCGCGTCGTGGCGTTCCGCCGCGATTACCTCAAGAAGGTCACGGCGCACGAGGACAGCGAGAGCGGCGACCGCTGCACGGTGACTACGAAGGGCGGTCGAAAAATCAAGGTGTATGCAGCGGGCAGCACGCTCGAGGACCTGCGCACGTGGTTCAAACAGGGTGCCAAGGCCAGAAGCACGCTCGACCGTGCAGAGGACGCGCTCGAGACGACGTCTGATTGGGTTGTCTGACCTGTATCGTCTTTTCGGACACGCATGCTAGAGGCCCAATCCTTTAGAATGCATTCATCGACGACCGAGAGGACGGTATGCTATGTCCAACCCAGCCGCCAAGTACACCGACGAGTTCAGGCGCGAGACCGCCGACTACATCATCTCGACGGGCAGGCCGATAACGGAATGCTGCGCAGAACTGGGCCTGAATTCCAAGACCGTGAACAAGTGGGTGCAGAACCGCCGGCGCGAGCTTGCCGGCGGGCCCGACCCCAAGGCCGAGGACCGCGAGCTTCGCGAGGCGAAAAGGCGCATACGCGAGCTCGAGATGGAGAACGCCTTCTTGAAAAAAGCCGCGGCCTTCTTCGCCAAAAGCCAGGCGTAGCCGCATGCTACCGGATGATGTTGGCGGAGAAGGCCGAATTCCCGGTGAAAATGATGGCCCGCGTGCTCGGCGTGAGCCGATCGGGCTTCTACTCGTGGCTCTCCAACGGCTGCCCGCGAGAAAACTGGTCGGCCGAGCGCGAGGCGGTCCGGCGCGTGTGGCTGGAGTCGGACCGCAGGTTCGGCTTCCGGTTCGTGAAATGCTTCCTGCCCGGCGAGTTCTCCGGATTGACCCTGTACAGGGTGCGCAAGCTGATGCACGAGCTGGGAATACGCGGCTGCACGCCCAACGCCAGGAAGCGCACCACCATCCCCGACCCGAAGGCCAGGCCCCGGCCCGACCTGGTGAGCCGCGACTTCACCAGTCCCGTTCCAACCTACAAGCTCGTGGGCGACATCACCTACCTGCGCACCGGCGAGGGATGGCTGTACCTGTCGACGGTCATCGACCTCAACACCCGCATGGTGGTGGGCTGGTCGCTCTCCGAGCGCATGACCGCCGACATCGTGGTTTCGGCGCTGGCGTCGGCCAAATCGCGCGGCTACGTGGCCGGCAACGCGATATTCCACGCCGACCGCGGCGCCCAGTACACCAGCAGGCTTCTGGCCGAATGGGCGCGCGACAACGACGTGCGGCTGTCCTGCAGCCGCACCGGCAACTGCCACGACAACGCGGTGGCCGAGTCGTTCCTCGCCACGCTGAAGAACGAGATGTACTACAGGCGCAGCTTCCCGACCAGGGATTCCGCCAAGCACGCGGTGGTCGAGTTCATCGAGGCGTACTACAACCGCCGAAGGCCCCGCTCGACGATCGGCTACAAGGTGCCGGCCGAGGCCATGGCGGCCTTCTTCGAGAGAACCGAGCCCAAGCCCGAGGCCATGCCTATGGCCGCTTGATTCCTCGAGCTTGCGTGTCCGAAATCTTGACACAGGTCAGAAGGCCTCGATGCCAGCGCTGCGCCGATATGGGGCAGCGGCCCCCCCGTTGGCCGCCATGGCCCTGACTTCCGAGCGTATGCTGGCGCCGCTCGTCTTAAGACGTCGACCTCCATCCGGAGCCTGCGGTTCTCGCGCTCGGGCTCCAGGATCCGGTTCTACTCGGGCGTGCGGTTGTCGGCGGCGCGCGGCGAGCCGGTCTCGTTTATCGACTTGACCCGCCTCTCCACGGTGCTCTTGTCGAGGTCGCACTCGTCCATGGCCTCGCGCCTGGGTTTTCCGGCGTTGTGGAGATCGACTATCTTCCTCTTGAACTCGTCGGTGAAATGCCTCGGTCTGGGGCCGGTCGAGGCCGAGCCCCCGGTCCGGCTGGGGTAGCATGTCGCTGCGGACCATTGTCTTTCCTCTCGTTGAATATCTAGGCGCTGACGATTCTAGGCGATGGCCCTCTCTTGCTTCTTACACCTCGATTGTGCTCGCTACCCCCAGCGGGCCCGGATCGAGCGATTCGGGCCCGCTTTTGGGGCCTGCCGGAAACCCGGTGGTCAAAAAGGGCCAAATATGAGTACTGTTACCAGTTTGGTGGCAGCCAAATGGCCTCAAAAATCGGTGCCAGAGGCCAAAAGTGCATCGATTTTCGTTCTTCAGAGTCGCGATCGGGCTCCAAACAAGGCGATTTTGCTGCTCTGGACCGGAAAATCGATGCTACTAATTTGGTGACAGTACTCATATTTGGCCCTTTTTGACCACTGCCCCTTGGTCCAGGACAAAACGGGCTGCCCGAATCATGGGGCGGGTCCATTTTCGGCTGTCCTCAGCTTGCCAGTTCGAAAATGGACCTGCCGCATGATTGAATCTTTATTTCAACTTTACACCTGGCTTTACAGCTGTCTTGTCAGCTGTAAAGCCAGGTGTCATACTAAAGCCCCAAGATTCGCCAAAAGAGAGGGGCCTTGATGGCACAGAGCGCGAACATGGATGCGTCGGAGCTTGCACGCGATATCGCGGCCGGCCTAGCATCGGCAACGACGGCAACGGAGCGCGCGGCACTGGTGCCCGCAGAGCTCGTCGAGGCCATTCAGCAACTAAAAACCCAACGTGACGCGGTGGTCCTGGCGCACTACTATGTGGCGCCCGAGGTCCAAGCCGTTGCCGATTACGTTGGCGACAGCTTCTACCTGGCAAAGCTCGCCAAAAGCCTGCCACAGCAGACCATCGTGCTGTGCGGCGTGGAGTTTATGGGCGAGAGCGCCAAGCTGCTCAACCCCACCAAGACCGTGCTGCTGCCCGAACCGGGCGCGGACTGCCCCATGGCGCACATGGTCAAGCGCGAGACGGTCGATGCGGTGCGCGCCGAGTACGGCGACGACCTTGCCGTGGTCTGCTACGTCAACTCCACGGTCGAGATCAAGAGCTGGAGCGACGTGTGCGTCACCAGCTCCAACGCCGTCAAGATCGTGTCCGAGCTGCCGCAGCAGCACGTCCTGTTCATCCCCGATCAAAACCTGGGCCGCTTTGTTGCCGAGCATGTGCCGCAAAAGCACGTCATCCTCAACAATGGCTACTGCCCGCGTCATCACATTATTACCGTCGAGCAGATTGTCGATGCACAGGAGGCGCATCCCGACGCGCTCGTGCTGGCGCACCCCGAGTGCAAGGCCGACGTCCTTGCCGAGGCCGACTACATCGGCTCCACCGCCGGCATCATCAAGTACGCCGAGGAGTCGGACGCCAGCGAGTTCATCATCGTGACGGTCCGCGGCGTGCTCTACGAGCTCGAGCGCCGCTGCCAGGGCACCGGCAAAAAGTTCTACTTCCCCGCGGTGCAGCCCACCTGCGTCAACATGGATCTCATCACGCTCGAAAAGCTCGTACGCTGCCTGGAGACGGGCGAGGGCGAGGTGCAGATCGGCGTGTCGGACGAGGCCGCCGACCAGGCCAAGCTCACGCTCGACCGCATGCTCGAGTACGCGGCGCGCTAGAACAATGTGGCATGAGGGGCGGTTCCCCAGTCACATCACAAGGGAGAGGATTCCTGTGGAAACCAAGCAATACCCCGACATGGAGTGCGACGTCGTTATTGCCGGCTGCGGCGTGGCGGGCCTATACGCTGCCCTCAATCTGCCGACGAGCACGCGCGTGATCATGCTCTCCAAGGGTGCGGTCGACGAGTGCGACTCGATGCTCGCGCAGGGCGGCATCTGCGTGCTTCCTGAGGGCTCGGACTACGATGCCTTCTTTGAGGACACCATGCACGCCGGCCACTACGAGAACCGCCGCGAGAGCGTAGACATCATGATCCGCTCGAGCCGCTCGGTCATCAACGACCTGCTGGCGATGGGCGTGGACTTTGAGCGCAAGGGCGATGGCGGCCTCGACTTTACCCGCGAGGGCGCGCACAGCCGCCCGCGCATCGCCTTCCATGCCGACATTACGGGCAAGGAGATCACGACCAAGCTGCTCCAGGCTGTCCGCAAGCTGGACAACGTGCAGATTCTTGAGCACGTGGCCATGACCGACATCCTGACGGCCGAGCGCGATGGGGCCACGGTGTGCACTGGTGTCGTCGCTGTTGCCGTGGACGAGGGTGATTCGGTCCGCCCCGCCGACGAACTGGCAAATGCCGCCGAGGGCGTGCATACCGGCGAGCCGTTTGAGATTCATGCTCGCCACACGTTGTGGGCGACGGGCGGTATCGGCGGCGTATACGACCACTCCACCAACTACCCGCAGCTTACCGGCGACGCCTGCTACATCGCGCAGGAGCACGGCATCACGATGGAGCATCTGGACTATGTGCAGATTCACCCCACGGGACTGTTCTCGCCGCAGCCGGGCCGTACCTTCCTGATCAGCGAGAGTTGCCGCGGCGAGGGCGCGATTCTGCTTAACGCCGCCGGCGAGCGCTTTACCGACGAGCTGCAGCCGCGCGACGTGGTCGCCGCCGCTATCCGCGAGCAGATGAAGCAGGACGGCACCGAGCACGAGTGGCTGAGCTTTGCCCCCGTCGAGCGCGACGTGGTGACCGGGCACTTCGCCAACATCCGCGCACGCTGCCTTGAGGACGGTCGCGACATCCTGGATGAGCCTATCCCCGTCACGCCCACACAGCACTACTTTATGGGCGGCGTGTGGGTCGACAAGGACGGCCGTACCTCGATGCCCGAGCTCTACGCCGCGGGCGAGACGGCCTGCAACGGCGTTCACGGCAAGAATCGCCTGGCTTCCAACAGCCTGCTCGAGTCCCTGGTTTGGGGCCGCCGTGCCGCCTGGTGCATGCGCACCGGCGAGTCGCTCGCCGTGGAGCAGGCGGGCGAGCCCGCGCTTGACGGGCGTCATCGCGCCCTGGGCGCCGAGACCCTTGCAATCGATGATTTGGCCCGTGCGGCCGGCACGCAGGCCGTGGAGGAGTAGACCATGAATCCCATTACCATGAAGCTCGTCGTCGATGATCTGATTTTGCAGGCTCTGCGCGAGGACATCACGTTTGAGGACGTGAGTACGGCGAGCGTGTGCCCTACGGCGCGCCCCGCTACCGTTGAGCTCATCGCCAAGGCCGATGGCATCATCGCCGGCTTGGATGTGTTCGCTCGCACTTTTGAGCTGCTGGATCCGCAGAGCTCCGTGTTGTTCGATGTCGCGGACGGCGACGAGGTGCACGCCGGTGACCACGTGGGCCAGGTGCGCGGCGATGCGCGCGTATTGCTTTCGGGCGAGCGCGTGGCGCTCAACTACCTGCAGCGCATGAGCGGCATCGCTACTTACACGCATCGGATGGCGGCCGCGCTCGAGGGCACCAAGACCGTGCTTGTCGACACGCGCAAGACCACGCCGGGCATGCGCGTCTTCGAGAAGGCAGCAGTCGAGATCGGCGGTGGCAGCAACCATCGCTACAACCTGTCGACGGCCGTCATGCTCAAGGACAACCACATCGATGCCGCCGGTGGCGTGGCGCGCGCGATCGAGATGGCGCGCGCCCATGCGTCGTTTACCACGACGGTCGAGATTGAGTGCGAGAACCTGGACATGGTACGCGAGGCCGTGGAGGCCGGTGCCGATATCATCATGCTCGACAACATGACCCACGACGACATGGCTGCAGCGATTGAGCTTATCGCCGGTCGTGCTAAGACCGAGTGCTCGGGCAACGTAGACGCCGACAACATTCGTGCCCTGGCCGACCTGGGTGTTGACTTTATCAGTTCGGGGGCGTTGACGCACTCTGCGCCGATTCTCGACCTCTCGCTCAAGCACCTGCGTCTGCTGGACGGTAAATAATGGACGCCCGCGAGCGTCGCCGTGCCATCATGGCCGTGCTCGAGGGGGCCAAAGATCCTGTCTCGGGCAGTGCGCTTGCCCGCGAGGTGGGCGTGAGCCGTCAGGTCGTGGTGCAGGACATCGCCCTGCTGCGCGCTGACGGGCACGATATCGTCGCCACCAATCGCGGCTACGTACTACAGGAGGCCCCCAGCAGCCCCGCCGTGCCCACGCGCTTGGTCAAGGTTCGCCACAGCGTTGAGCAGGCAGGCGATGAGCTCACGAGTATCGTCGACGCCGGCGGCGCCGTGCTCAACGTGATCGTCAATCACCGCGTGTACGGTAAGATCACGGCCGACCTGGACATTCGCAATCGTCGCGATGTTGAGCGCTACCTGCACGATATCGAGAGCGGCAAGAGCTTTCCACTATTAACGGTGACGAGCGGCTATCACTTCCATCGCATTGCGGCAGAGGATGAGCAAACCCTCGACGAGATCGAGGC
>CATYVH010000051.1 GCA_958413765.1 uncultured Collinsella sp. | reverse complement strand
GGTATATAGATACGCCCGGCACCGTGTATCTAGAGGTTTTCGTTGACAGCCCCCAAGGTTGCATCGTATTATCTTTTTCGTTCGCGGGGGCGGCGGTCCAAAAGACCAAAGGACCTGCGAATACTTGAACGATTGGGAGTTTGCCCGAGTGGTTAATGGGGACGGGCTGTAAACCCGTTGGCTCTGCCTACATAGGTTCGAATCCTATAGCTCCCACCCGTCAAGTGCCTGTATAGCTCAGTCGGTAGAGCACTTCGTTGGTAACGAAGAGGTCACCAGTTCAAGTCTGGTTGCAGGCTCCATCCGGCGGTGTAGCTCAGTTGGTTAGAGCACACGGTTCATACCCGTGGCGTCACTGGTTCGAATCCAGTCACCGCTACCATAGGTAACACGGTGGCTTCTCAATAGTATGTTGAGAGGCCACTATGGTATAAAGGCAAAGTCCCGTCCGGGGACGACCTGTTTAGAGGAGGGCTTTATGGCCAAAGAAAAGTTTGAGCGCACTAAGCCGCATGTTAACATCGGCACCATTGGTCACGTCGACCACGGCAAGACCACGCTGACCGCCGCCATCACCAAGGTTCTCTCCGAGACCGAGGGCTGCAAGGCTGACTTCACTGCGTTCGAGAACATCGACAAGGCTCCCGAGGAGCGCGAGCGCGGCATTACGATCTCCGTCTCCCACGTCGAGTACGAGACTGCTGCCCGTCACTACGCTCACGTTGACTGCCCGGGCCACGCTGACTACGTCAAGAACATGATCTCCGGTGCTGCTCAGATGGACGGTGCTATCCTGGTCATCGCCGCTACCGACGGCCCCATGGCTCAGACCCGCGAGCACATTCTGCTCGCCCGTCAGGTCGGCGTTCCCTACATCGTCGTCTTCCTGAACAAGTGTGACATGGTCGACGATGACGAGCTCATCGACCTCGTCGAGATGGAGACCCGTGAGCTCCTCTCCGAGTACGATTTCCCCGGCGACGACATCCCCGTCATCCGTGGTTCCGCTCTGGGCGCTCTCGAGGGCGACGCCAAGTGGATGGACGCTATCCGCGAGCTCATGAACGCCGTCGACGAGTACATCCCGACGCCTGCTCGTAACAACGACCTCCCGTTCCTGATGGCCGTTGAGGACGTTATGACCATCTCCGGCCGTGGTACCGTTGCTACCGGTCGTGTCGAGCGCGGTGAGCTCAAGCTCAACGAGCCCGTCGAGATCGTCGGCATCAAGGATACCCAGAACACCGTCGTTACCGGTATCGAGATGTTCCGTAAGTCCATGGACTTCTGCGAGGCTGGCGACAACGTCGGTCTGCTGCTCCGCGGCATCAAGCGCGAGGACATCGAGCGCGGCCAGGTTCTCTGCAAGCCCGGTTCGGTTACCCCGCACACCAAGTTCACCGGTGAGATCTACGTTCTGACCAAGGAGGAGGGCGGCCGTCACACCCCGTTCTTCGATGGTTATCGTCCTCAGTTCTACTTCCGTACCACCGACGTTACCGGTACGGTCAAGCTCCCCGAGGGCACCGAGATGGCTATGCCTGGTGACCACATCACCATCGAGGGCGACCTCATCCACCCGATCGCCATGGAGGAGGGCCTGCGCTTCGCTATCCGCGAGGGTGGCCACACCGTCGGTTCGGGCATCGTCTCCACGATCATTGAGTAAATTAGCTCTTTGATATAGCTGACTTAGAGAACCCGGCACTTATATGGGTGCCGGGTTCTTTTCTGCAATGGATGTTGAGCCGTTGCTGGTGTCGAGAGGATCGATAATGGTCCTGGATGCACCGTCGATTAGATCTCGATGGCTTCATTGATGTGTTCCAAATATGAATGGATCCACCGAGAACCAATTGACTCGAGGTTTTCATTGACAGCACTTACGTGGAGCTGATAAAGTAACAACTCGTGCCCGTACGGGGCGGAAATGAAAGGTTCAGGATACATGCGTACTCTAGTTACTCTTGCGTGCACTGAGTGCAAGCGCCGCAACTATACGACCACCAAGAACAAGTCGACCATGCCTGATCGTATGGAGATCAAGAAGTATTGCCCCTGGTGCCGTCACCACACGCTGCACAAAGAGACTCGCTAGTCTCTAGTCATATACGCCAGTAGTTCAATTGGTAGAGCATCGGTCTCCAAAACCGAGTGTTGAGGGTTCGAGTCCTTCCTGGCGTGCCAGTCATTATTCCGTAAGCTCCCACTTGGGGGCTTACGGTTTACTCATGTATAAGCGCATTGCGCGGAGGTAACCCAAATGGCCAACAAGAAGAACAAGAAGAAGGCACAGCAGCCGGCACCTGCCAACAACGCTGCCGCCAACTCCAAGGTTGAGGCCAAGAAGGCCGTTGCCAAGAAGAGCGAGAAGGCTGCGAAGTCTAAGAAGAACGAGAAGCCTGGTTTCTTCGCCCGCACCAAGAAGTATTTCGCTTCGGTGAAGTCCGAGATGAAGCGTGTCACGTGGCCCGATAAGAAGGAGCTCGTGAACTACTCGGTCGTCGTTTGCGCTTCTCTGATCGTCGTCGGCGTCGTCATCGCTCTGCTCGATGCTGGCTTTGGCGAGGCTCTTGCTCTGTTCTCTGGATTGAGGGGCTAAACCATGTCTAAGCGTTGGTACGTCGTTCACACTTACTCTGGATACGAGAACCGCGTTAAGTCCGATCTCGAGCATCGCATCGAGACTATGGGCATGCAGGACCGTATCTTTGATATCGAGATTCCTATGGAGCGCGTCACCGAGATTAAAGAGGGTGGCAAGCGTGAGACCAAGGATTCTAAGATCTTCCCGGGTTATGTCCTGGTTCGCATGGAAATGGATGACGACGCTTGGACGTGCGTTCGTAACACGCCTGGCGTCACCGGTTTCCTGGGCGGCAACGGCAAGCCCGCTCCGCTTTCCCGTGACGAGTACAATAAGATGACTCGTCGTCCCGGTAAGGGCGATTCGCCCAAGCGCACCTCGGTTGATATTCAGGTCGGCACGTCCGTCCGCGTCACCGATGGCCCGCTTACCGACTTTGATGGCAAGGTCTCCGAGGTTAACACCGAGGCTGGCAAGCTCAAGGTCACGCTGATGATCTTTGGCCGCGAGACGCCGGTCGAGCTCGACTTTAACCAGGTCGCTGTCATCGCTTAAGTTTTTGTCCGTTCGCGCGAGCGTGCTTCTTCTGTGACTGCTCATCTCAGGAGTGCTTCTAACACGTGCGTGCTTACGATATAGCAAGTACTTCACACTCGTGATTCGAAAGGAATGACCATGGCTGAGAAGAAGGTTGCCAACGTCATTAAGCTCCAGATTCCTGCTGGTGCAGCTAACCCCGCTCCTCCCGTCGGCCCCGCCCTGGGCGCTGCTGGCGTGAACATCATGCAGTTCTGCCAGGCCTTTAACGCCGAGACGCAGGACAAGAAGGGCGACATCATCCCCGTTGAGATCTCTGTCTACGAGGACAAGTCCTTCTCCTTCATCACCAAGACCCCGCCGGCGGCTCATCTCATCAAGAAGGAGCTGAACCTCAAGTCTGGTTCCGCTAAGCCCCAGGCCGACAAGGTTGGTCAGCTTTCCCAGGAGCAGCTCACCAAGATTGCCGAGATCAAGATGCCGGACCTCAATGCCAACGACATTGACGCCGCCAAGAAGATCATCGCCGGTACCGCCCGTTCCATGGGCGTCACCATCGCTGAGTAGCGATTTCTTTAGGTAATGACGCGTGCTCCGACCGGGGCGCGCGTTATATGTGTGCAATAGGGCACACGATACGATGTGGGAGGGCTCACGCCCGTTTGACCACAGGAGGTAATGCACATGGCTAAGCATGGTAAGAGCTATAACGCCGCTGCCGAGAAGATCGACCGCGCCACGCTCTACACCCCCCTTCAGGCTGCCAAGCTCATCAAGGAGCTCGACACCGCCAAGTTCGACGAGACCGTCGAGGCCCACTTCCGTCTGGGCATCGATACTCGTAAGGCTGACCAGAACATCCGTGGTTCCATCTCCCTGCCCCACGGCACCGGCAAGACCGTTCGTGTTGCCGTCTTCGCCGAGGGCGAGAAGGCCCGCGAGGCCGAGGCTGCCGGCGCCGACATCATCGGTTCCGACGAGCTTGTCGCCCAGATTCAGAAGGGCGAGATCAACTTCGACGCCGCTATCGCTACGCCGAACATGATGGCCAAGGTTGGCCGCATCGGTAAGATCCTTGGTCCCCGTGGCCTCATGCCGAACCCCAAGCTCGGCACCGTGACCATGGACGTCGCCAAGATGGTCTCCGAGCTCAAGGCTGGCCGCGTTGAGTACCGCGCCGACCGCTACGGTATCTGCCACGTGCCCCTGGGCAAGAAGTCCTTCACCGAGCAGCAGCTCGTCGAGAACTACGCTGCCCTGTACACCGAGATCCTGCGCGTCAAGCCCTCTTCTGCTAAGGGCAAGTACGTCAAGTCCATCTCCGTGTCTTCCACCATGGGCCCTGGCGTCAAGGTCGATCCCGCTATCCAGCGCGACTTCCTGGCTGAGTAACTAACAGTTACTGCCTGAGCAAAGCAAGCATTGCTAAAGAGACCCGGTTCTGCCTCGTGCAGGACCGGGTCTCTTGCTTTTGAGTCAACGAAACCACCACGAAGGGGACAGGCACCCTTGTGGTGGTTTTACTTGTGTTGTACTTTAGCGCGATGTAGTACTACCCGAGGCCGAAGGGAGCCCAACATGTTTAAGAACACGCAACAGCTCCTAGGCCTAGCGCTACTAGATTGGATAGCGCGCTAGGGTTGTAATCTCGCTATAACGATTTGTTGTACCCGGGTGCGCTATCGTCTGCCGCTTTCAGGCGTGATGAGCGACACGGGTATTTTTCTATCTCTAGGCCTTCTCTCTCTCCTGAAAGCCATCTGTCATAAAACGGTCAATCAGGAGGAACATATAAGCCGCAAAATCACAATCTTTGACGCCACCCTGTGCGACGGTGAGCAGTCGCCGGGCGCCAGCATGAATACCGAGGAAAAGCTCTTCATCGCCCGCCAGCTGGTGCGCATGAACGTGGACGTTATCGAGGCGGGCTTTCCCATCTCGAGTCCTGGTGACTTTCGCTCCGTACAGGAGATTGGCAAGATTGCGGGCGACCGATGCACGGTATGCGGCCTGACGCGCGCTGTCGACAGGGATATCGAAGTGGCTGCAGAGGCGCTCAAAACGGCCCAGAGGCCCCGTATCCATACAGGGCTGGGTGTGAGCACCAGTCACCTGCGCGACAAGCTCCATATGACTGAGGAAAGGGCAATTGAGTGAGCGATCCATGCCGTCAAACATGCTCGCAAGTTCGTTGACGATGTTGAGTTTTATGCCGAGGATGCCGGCCGCTCCGATCAGGAGTTTCTGGTGCGCATTATCGAGGCGGCCGTAAAGGCCGGTGCCACGGTCGTGAACATCCCCGATACGATGGGCTACAACATGCCGTGGGACTTTGGCGCCCGCATCCGTGACCTGCGCGGGCGCTGCGGGTGCGGCCGGTCAGCGTGCAGTCGACGTGATGGAGTATCGCGAGTACGAGATTGAGCGCATTGCGCACCAGGCATTTGAGGCGGCGCGCAAACGTCGCGGCAAGGTGACGAGCGTTGATAAGCGCAACGTGCTGGAGACGAGCCGCATGTGGCGCGAGATCGTGCATCGCGTGCAAGACGAGGAGTACTCCGACGTGGAGCTTGAGGACCTGCTCGTCGACAACGCCGCCATGCAGCTCATCAGTCGACCGGCAGACTTTGACGTCGTGGTGACGGAGAACATGTTCGGCGACATCCTGTCCGATGAGGCGGCTCAGATTACCGGATCGCTCGGTATGCTTGCCTCTGCCTCGCTGGATGATGGCGTATCGCTGTTTGGGCCGAGCGCTGGCAGCGCTCCTGACATCGCGGGGCTCGGCGTGGCCAATCCGCTGGCTCAAATCTTGTCGGTGGCGATGCTGCTGACCTACGCGCTCGACATGGGCGAGCAAGCCGCGTGGATCGAGAGCGCCGTGGCGCGCGTGCTCGACGAGGGCTGGCGCACCCGTGACATCGCCGATGTCAACACCCCGGCAGATAAGATCCTCGGCACCACGACGATGGGCGACAAGGTCGTCGCCGCGCTGTAGGCGATGCCGATTCAAGCTGTCAAATATCTCAATCTGTAACATCTAAGGGGCAAAATCGTTCCTACCTGTTACAGATTGAGATTTTCGGCCGAGCATCCGTGGTCTGTCTCGATCTGTAACAGCTAACCGATTATTTGGGCCCTACCTGTTACAGATTGAGACAAACCGTTGGGACAGGTCGGACGAGTCAGCAAAACCACCACAAAGGTGCCGGTCCCCTTCGTGGTGGTTTTTAGCGCAACGAGGTGTTCCCAGCCGACCATACGGGCGGCCTTGCGCTCACGCTGCTCGATGACAGCGCATCTTTAGACGCGAAGTGCGGAACCGGGTGCATATACGAGCCGCGTAGCGTTACGAATTCATGGGAATGACCGTATCGCCAATTTGTACGCTTGCAATCTTGTCTGTGTCACAAACTTGCGAGAACGGCCAGGTCTTGTGGACATCAGTGGTGCCGTTATCCAGTTTATTTGCGAAATAGCCGCTGTGGCTGGTTGCGTCTTCAACATGACCGTCTTTGAACGTCACGATGAGGGGTATGTTGCCAACGGCATCCATAGACTCCTCCATGTTTTGAGACATCTTGCCGCTGTTGTTGTCGTGTTCGATGGAACGATCTATGTTGTAGCGGACTGAAACGCCAACGCAGGATACGGTGGCCTCTTGAATCGTCGCCTTGGTGCCGTTAAAGTTGACCGATTTGGGCGCGGGAATCGTAACGGATGTATCTTCGTAATTCAGCTGGAACTTAAGATCCCATGGGCCCGTAAGTATTTTCTTATACTCGGGAAGCTCTTTGCCAGCACGTGGCACAACGAGAGAGTTGATATGCGTGCGGACGGTCCTGCCCATAAGGCCGGGTGATTCAACGCTGAACTGTGCAAAGTATTGAATGCTGGAGTCATTGGGGTTCTTGTCAATGAGCCATGATTGGCCTTGGCCGCCATGCTCGCCATCAACGTATACGTTTCCATCGACACTTCCGGCGATAGTTCCGTTCTCGCCCGGCTCGGAAAGCTTTTTCAGGGCAGCGGGATCGTCGAACGTAAGCGTATAGGCGATGGTAACCATATCCTTGTCGCCCATGATGGCGTCGGCGGTCACGGTGACTCCGTTGTTGGAGCAGCTAGCACCGACGGGCCGGCCAATACGGTCGATGATCTCGGTTTGAGAAGCAGGTCCGTCAAAGATGTCGGAAAGCATGTCAGAAGGAAGCGGCAGGACGCCTGTTGCCATAGCCGTGCCAGCGCCTCCAATGACGATAGCGAGGACTGCCGTTACAGCGGCAATGCGAGCGACTGTTCTTACGGGATGGCGGGCGATGCGCGGCTTGCGTCGCGTGCCATTAAAGTTGCTTTGAGCGGTCGCCGCATCGCTTGAGGCGACGGACTGAGCAATCGAGTTTGCCATGTGCTGCTTCGCATTATCGGTAAACGAAATGTGCTCCAGGGCGTGGCGATAGTCATTCGAATTCGTAGTCATTGTGGTCTCCTTTCAAGGAAAGCCGAAGTGACGCACGTCCGCGGCTAAGGTGCTGGGCGGTTGCAGCTGGCGTCGCGTGAACGGCGCCTGCGATTTCCCTGATGCTCATGCCTGCGTAGTAGTGCAAAAAGATGGCGATGCGCTGTGCTTGAGGCAGGGCCGTGACAGCGGAAAGAATGGCGCAGTCGCGTTGCGCGAATTCTTGCTCGGTATGTGTTACGGGTGCGCAGAAATCGGGGAGCGAATCGAGGTCGACAACCGGGTGATTCGCGTGCGTACGGCCGATATCGCGACATGCGTTCAGTGCGACTCGGATCACCCAAGCACGTTCGTGTTCGAGCGAGTCGAACGGTTGAGTGCGTTGGAGAATCTTGATCAGCGTGTCCTGGCAGATGTCTTGAGCGTCGTCAGCGGATCCAAGGGCCGAATAGCACAATCGAAGGATGAGGTCGGAATACGTGTCGACCAAGCGCTTTGCTTCCCGCTCGATCTGATCGGCATCGCATCGGAGCGTGCTATTGCGGTTACGGCGTGCAGGCATAGTGTCACCTCCAATTGGTCGTGGTGGATATAGGGAAGGCGTCTCGCGAGGTCCCTCTACATACAACACGGTCGAGACTGCATAAGTTGACAAAAAAAGACGGCACGTGAGCGCCGTCCTTACAAAACAATGAGTGTTCTCGTTAATTACACAAGCACCGTGATGGACAGGTCGGACGAGTCAGCAAAACCACCATAAAGGTGCCTATCCCCTTCGTGGTGGTTGTTGGCAGTTACCAGGGGGTTCTGGCGGTTGAAGACTCGATTGCTTCGTGGCGTTTGAGCTCGCGGCGCATGGTTTGCGAGTTGAGCCAAGCGGCCTTCCAACCGCGCGTGGGGTAGCGCGCCTCGTCAATTTCGATCTTGGTATAGCCGCAGGCGTTGACAATCTTCGTTCCGCATGGGTGTTGGCGCTCGCGTTGAAAGTTGGGGCCGTAGCTTTGGTGCACATGCCCGTGAATCATATAGTCGGGACCCCAAGACTCAAGAGCCGCATTAAAGCACTCGAATCCTCGATGCGGCAGGTCGTCCAGGTCGCCCATGCCTGCGACGGGTGCATGGGTAAGTAGAATATCGCATCCGTCTACCAGTGCGATTTTTCGCGATAGCTTGCGCATGCGTTTTGCCATCTCGCGCTCGGTATACATGTTCGCGCCGTCGCGGTAGCGCATGGAACCGCCCAGACCCGCAATGCGAATACCTCGGTACACATATACGCTGTCCTCAACACAAATGCACCCGCCCGGTGCATGGCGCGCGTAGCGGTCGTCGTGGTTGCCACGAACGTACACAAGCGGTTTGTTGATGACAGTGACCAAAAACTCAAGATAGTCCGGATCCAGGTCGCCTGCGGATAGAATCAGGTCAACGTCCTCAAAGCGCTCCTTGCGAAAACATTCCCACAGGCAGCGCTCCTCTACATCGGCAATGGCTAGGATATTCATAGGGCACGGACCTCCGGCTCGTTATCGAGCTGCGGAATCGAGCCTATAACGTTGTCAGCCAGCCAGTTCATCTCGACAATCTGCGTACTCGGCAGGGGAGGGAAGCCCTCAATCTGAACCACGCCGTCCTGGCTGTGGAGCTCGCCGCCAAATGGGTTGATGGAGCCCTCGACAATGCCGTTGCGAAGCAGCTGCACAAGTTTACGCGTCTGATAGGGTAGGCCCGGAGCGTAGCGAATATCGATGACGCCGGAGCTCATACCGTACCAGTAGTTGACGGCGCGCACCTGCTGGTCATCGGCGGTCTCGTCCCATGTGCCGTGCAGTAGGCTGCGTACGATGAGTTCGTAGTAACGGCCCCAGTTCCATACCGGCATAGCAATACCGGTAACTTCCTTGCCGTTTACCAGACGGTGAAGCCCGTAGGCGGTGGGGTCCTCGAGAGACTTGGACATATCGGCGCCGGTCATGACGCTCACGCCCTCGCGACACATGGCTTCGGCAAGACCGCCGGCGGGAACATCTCCCCAAGTGAGGATAATCTGCGCACGAGGGTCGAGCAGCGAGGCACCGATAGCGAAGGCGTTGATTTCGCTCAGCGCGCCCGAGGCGAAGACCGACGCATGGTAGCCAATACGGTGGTTGTCGGCCATGCTGGCGGCAAGGGCGCCCAGTAGGAACTTGGCCTCGTACATCTTTCCAAAGTACGAGCGGACGCTTTGGTGGGGAAGGCCGATTGAGCAGTTAAGGAACCGCACCTGGGGATACTCGACTGACGCCCTGAGCGTGTATTCCATGAGCCGGTGTGAGGTCGAGAAGATGACGTTCGCCCCGTGCTTTACGGCTGTCTCGACGGCGGCGTAGAACACGTCCGAATCGTGGCAGTCCTCGAACGCCTCGGTGCGCACGATGCCGCCAAAGTGCTCATCAAGATACCGGCGGCCCTGGTCGTGTAGGCTGTCCCAGCTCGACGTGGCACAGGGAAACTCGTGGATAAAGGCGATTCGCATGGGATTGGCAGTGGAGTAGACGGTCTTGCCCATAAAGAAGTTGAGCACGCCGGAGGTGGACTTGGCGGGCGCCTCTTCCTCATCGACACTCGGTGCCTCGACAAGA
>CATYVH010000050.1 GCA_958413765.1 uncultured Collinsella sp. | reverse complement strand
GTTGTAGATCTCGTCCCAGCGGTCCATGACCAGGTGGCCGGTCTTGGGATCCATGGCGTTGAGCTTGCCGCAGGTATTGGCGGTCTTGAGCACCGTGACATCGTCGGCACCAGCAGCAATGGCATGCGCAAAGCCGGCGATGGTCGAGTCGCCGGAACCCGTCGCGTTCACAGCCGCAATCGCGGGCGTCTTGGCGCGGAACGCGCGACCCTCATGGAAGCCCACCGAACCGGCAGCGCCCATCGAAACGACAACCCAGGGGATACCGGCAAAGCGGCCATCGGCGGCAAGCGCCTCGCGCAGGGCATCGACATCATCGGTCGTAAAGGACGTACCCAGCAGACCGTTAATCTCGGTCAGGTTGGGCTTTACGAGCTCAGGCTTAGCGTCGGACTCCAGCGCGGCCTCCAGCGATGCGCCCGAAGTGTCGAGCAGCACCTTGGCGCCCGCCTCCTCGGCAATCTTGACGAGCTCGGCATAGTAGCCAGCATCGACGCCACGCGGCAGCGAGCCCGAAAGCGTCACGACGTCCGCCTTCGCTGCAAGCTCGGCGAACTTGGCCGTAAAGGCCTCGAGCTCGGCAGGCGCAATCTGCGGACCGCTCTCCAGCAGCTCGGTCTGATTACCCTCGTGCAGGATATTCAGGCAAATGCGCGTCTCACCGGCAATGGGCACAAAGTCATTCTTGACGCCATCGGCATCCATGAGCTCGGCCATATAGGCACCCATGTGACCGCCAAGCAGGCCGGTCGCGAGCACGTCGTCACCCAGCTGCAGCAACACGCGGCTCACGTTGAGGCCCTTGCCGCCAGCGGTCTTTTCGGGCGTCACGCGGTTCACGTCGTCGATGATCAGCTTGTCGAGCTGATAGCGCGTATCGATCGACGGGTTCATGGTAACGGTCAGAATCATATTGAACTCCTGTTTCCGGGGCGCCAAACGCGCGACCCCAAACATACGATAACTCGTTAAAGGATCTCGATCTCAAAGCCACGGGTGACGGTCTCCCCCGGCTTGGCAACCAGGCAGCCGCGCTTATGCTCCAGAACATCGTCCTCGTCAGAGCAGGTGGACAGGCCGCCCCACGGTTCCACGGCCACAAAGTCGCCCTCGGGCTTGCTCCACACAATCAGGTATGGCATATCGGGGAACGTCAGGCGCACGCCCTTGTCCTCGGTTTTCTTGGTCAGCGTAACCACGCGGCTGTCGAGCACGTCGAAGATGGTCTCGGCAAAGTCAAAGAGTTCGTGGGTCAGCGGCAGGTCGTGGCCGACCATCGGGTTTTTGCTGCGATGCTCGACATCAATCAGGCCCGTCGAGGGAACGGCAGTACAGAGCTAGGCGGCCTCACGCTGCTCAAAACGGAGCTCGTAATCGTCATAGGACTCGCCCTCGTCGAGCGGGCACGTAAAGCCGGGGTGACCGCCCACAAAGAACGGCATGTCCTCGGTACCCTCATTGGTCACCTCGTACGACACGGCCACCTTTTCCGAATCGATCGCGTAACGAGCAACGATCTTAAACGGATACGGGTACTGCTCGAGCAACTCGGCATGGTCGGCAGAGCTCAGGCTCAGCGCAACCATGTTATCGCCCTGCTCCTCGAGCTTCCACTCCTGCTTGCGGGCAAAGCCGTGGCGGGCAAGCTTGACCTCGCGGCCGCCCATGGTCATCGCGCGGCCGTCACGAAGGCCGCCGCAAATCGGAAAGCAAATGGGTGCCTGGCCCGACCAGACCGAAGGATCGCCCTGCCACAGGTACTCGCGACCGTTGGCTTTAATCGAAGTGAACGATCCTCCAGCCGTGCTCAGTGCCACGCGAACAGAACCGTTATCAAGAACAAACTCCATAGGAGCCTTCCCTTTCTTACGACAGCCCGCCAAGTCAATAGGGCTGACAGAAAACCGGCCCGCGCCCCCTCACAGAAACGCGAGCCGTCAACGGACTAGTAAATTACGCCGGATACCCGCTAGTCATGGTATTCGCCGCGGTCCCACTTCTCGAGGAACTCGTCAAAGAAGTGCGGGTCAGCCTGAGCCTCGGCGTCGGCCTTATTGCAGGCATCGATCTTGGCGATCAGGGCATCGTGCTCGGGGGTCTTCTCGTAGGGCTCCTCCAGGAAGGCAAGCATGATATCGGCCATCAGGAACTCGCCGGTGATCTTGCCGCCAAAGCCCACGATGTTGGCGTTGAGCTCGCGACGGGCATACAGGGCAGAGGTCATGTCGCGAACCAGGGCGCAGCGGGCGCCGGGAACCTTGTTGACGGCGTTGGTGATGCCGATGCCGGTGCCGCACAGGGCCACGCCAAAGTCGGCCTTGCCGCTGGCGACAGCCTCGCCCACGGCCTTACCGTAGATGGGATAGTGCGTACGGGTGTGGCTGTAGGTGCCACAGTCGAGCACCTTGTAGCCAGCCTGCTCCAGGCGGTCGGCCAGATAGATCTTCTCGTCCGTAACGATATGGTCGCAACCGATTGCGATGGTCTTCTTCATCAGAACGTCCTTTCGTCTGAATTCACAAGTTGAGGTAGAAGTTCGAGTTCTCGGTGGCTCTCGTTAGGCCATCTTGTTGAGCATGTCGACACGGATCTGGTGACGGCCGCCGGCGTACTGAGCGCGCAGGAACTCGCGGGCGATCTTCTTGGCGACCTCGGTGCCCACAACGCCCGGGCCCATGGTGACCATGCGCGAACCGTTGTGCTCGCGGGTCATGTAAGCGGAACGCTCGTCGGAAATGTTGGCGACGACCATGCCCTTGATCTTGACGGCGGCCATATAGGAGCCGACGCCGTACTTATCGAATGCGAAGCCCTGGGAATCCTTGTGCTCCAGCAGGTCCTTGGCAACGGCGGTCGCGGAATCGACAAAGTCCGCGGCAGGGGTCTCGGAATAGTCGACGACCTCGTGACCGTCGGCGATGAGCATCTCCTTGATGGACTCCTTCATCGACATACCGTCGGCATCGGAAGCGATTACAACCCTCATGACATCCTCCTTGAGAGATACGCAGGTGCGTAGTTTCTGTTTGGAAGTGTTGAATCGCGTTCAGGTCCGGGCATCTGAATGTGCGGTTCTTCACTGTTCATGTTTATTTGAACACATTCGAACAGCGACTGCAACCATTATTTGTTTATCTTTGTTCTTTTTTGAACAAATACCGTTCACGGATGATTGGCGACCGTTTGAGCCCGGCGCAGACGTAGCGACCATGTGTTCAGCAAACAAAAGGGCGGCCGAGAACGTGTCTCGGCCGCCCTTCTTACGGTTGATCTTCCAAAGATCGCTTTGCCGCCTACTCAGACTGCCCGCTCTTCTTGGCATGTTTGGACGGAGCGCTCAGAAAACGGCCCGTCAAATAGTTCGCCGGGCCAGAGATATCGATCCCCAGCAGCACGTGTCCTAGCCATAGGAACGCCACGAGCACCAGTAGAGGAATCACACACGAGGTCACGATCATCACGATGACGCCTTCGATGAGGTCGGTCACCTGTTGCACAATCTCATCGGTCATCTGCTTGGCACCGCTGGTCACCGACGTGACCAGGCTCGAGGCCCCGTCAGTCAACTGCTCGAGCACGTTTTTGGACTCCGTGGTCTCGGACTTTTTCTTGTTCGATTTTGAGCTGGTCTCGCCTGACTTGTCCGTGGTATCGGTCTTTTCCGCAGCGTCCGCAGCCTTTTGCTCAGCTTGCTCAATACTTACGCGATACGTTTCATCGACCTTCTGCGACACCCATACGCTCGCGGGCACAAGCGCCATGCCGATCACGGCAACCACCAGCACGCGAGTCGCCACGCGGCGCAGGACGGCGCTCGTGCTCCAGCGCCCATGAATGCCAAGCGACACCGCAAAGAGCACCAACGCAAACGGGATTAAGATGCCTAGGCCAACCGACCACAAAATAGTCAGCAGATATTTCTCGAGATAGAGCACGGCAAGCACGATGCCCAAGTTGCCTGAAAGCTGCGCGAGCTGCTCGGCAACCGGCGTTCCCGTATCACCCGGCAGCGCGGTAATGCCCGCAGATAGCGCCACGCACGAGGTCGTGAGCGCCAGTACGTTACCTTTCTTTTGATCGATGACCTCGATGGTGGAGTCCCAAGTCTTGGTATCGGCAAAATGCGGACGAGCTACAAAGCCCGACAGCAGCGCCAGCACCACGAGCGCAACGATAAAGCCAATCTGCAGCTTTTTGTTTGCGCACACGACATCGGACAGGCTGGGCTGCAGCTCGGTTACCGTCGTATGCTCGGTTATCTGGACAGGACGCCCATGAGCCATCTCATACGCGTCTCTTTTTTGAATTGATCCGTTGTCCGGCATTTGGATACCTCCTCATTCCGGCCTGTATTGCGGTGGAAAGTATACCCACCCATCGAAAAACCGAACGGCAGGAGGCGCAACAAGCTGCTGCATGATCCGCCCGCCATGAAATGGGCCCATCTACTACGTTTAACCGCCCATCCCCGACCATGCCACAAAGCGAAAAAACAAAACCGCAGGTAGAAGTCCTGCGATTTTTCATGAAACGCGGGTGTGTTCGAGGGTATCGGGTTAAACGTAGTAGATGAGCCAGTTTCGTGGCGAGCGCTGCCAACCGATCCTCCGGGGACGGGAAAAGCGGGTCATTTGGGGCTGTCGGCCCCTATTTCGCCGCAACCTAGATAGGTGGGATACAAAAAACCCTGCCGCGGATAGCGGCAGGGCTTTTGGAAGGGGACTTGGTTGTGAGGGTTCGTTAGGCGAGCTTGGCCTCGAGCTCAGCGATGCGCTTGTAGGCATCGATGGTAAAGCGGGTCTGCTTCTCCAAGATCATGGTGGTCATGAGGGTGTCCTGAGCGTGGGCCATGATGAAGGTCATCTCCATCTCGCCGCCGCCGGCCTCCTGCGAAAGCAGCTTGGTCTGCGTGTCGTGGGCGCCGATGAGTGCATCGCTCGCATCCTTGTGCAGCTGTTCGGCCTTCTCAAAATCACCCTCGCGAGCAGCATCGAGCGCTGCAAGCAGATCAGTCTGGGCGTCACCCGCGTATGCGACGATCTCGAATCCAACCATCGAGATTTCTTCTTTGGTTGCCATATTGCGTTCCTTTCACATATGAACCAATGGAGAGCATCGCGTCCGGGCATACGCGCTGCGTTGTGTATGACAGAAACATTAACATTCAAACAAAACAGAACAATGCAAAACGCAATTTCGAGCTATGAACGGTCGATTTTCGCCCGTGAACGGTTTTTAAACCAATGCGAACAATATCGAACACAATTAGTGGCAACCCAAACAGGTCCACACCCTAGCGTACATCGCGCACCGTATCGCCCTCTACGAGCATGCCGGGGATCAGCATGTGCTCCACGCCAGACGCAACCCCCTCGGCGCCGGCAATCTTGTCGACAGCCCACATGCCGACGCGCTTGTTGTCAAAGCGCACCGTGGTCAGGCGACGGTCGGGCACGATGTCGCCCAGGCTGTCATCAACACCCGCCACGCTCACGTCCTCGGGCACGCGCTTTCCGCGCGATTCGAGCCCGCGAATGCAGCCGTAGGCCATGGCGTCGTTGGAAGCATAAATGGCCGTACAGGTCGGATCGTCCGCCAGAGCCTGACCGGCGGCATATCCGCTCTGTGCCGTCCAATCGCCACGGACGAGTCGCGGCGGCTCAATACCATGCGCACGCAATGTCTCGCGCCAGCCCTCCTCGCGCTGCATGCCCGAAAGCGAGCGCTCGGGACACGAGATAAAGTGCACGGTCTTGTGCCCCTGCCCCAGCAAGTACTCGACAACCTGGCGCGAGCAATCGAACTGATCGTTATCAACCGTCGAGCACAGCGGGTGCTCCAGCATGGTAACGAGCACCGTCTGCATACCGGGCAGTGGCTCGAAGGAGCCAAAGTCCGCCGGCATGCGGTTCATGATCACGACCATGCCGTCCACCGGCAGTGCGCTCATGCGCGACGATGCGCTCTCGAGGGTATAGGGATGTCCATCTACTTTAGTAAGGGTGATGGCATAGCCGTGCTTGTCGGCGGCGGCGGCAAAGCCCTCCATGCGGTCGAGATTGCCGGTACCGGTAATGTTGAACATGGCGACGCCGACGGTCTTGAACTTGCCGCGACGCAGCGAACGGCCGGCAAAGTTTGGACGATACCCCAGCTCGCGCATGGCGGCACGCACGCGCTCCTTGGTCTCGGGACGCACGCTGGGCGAATCGTGCACGGTGCGCGAGACCGTCTGCTCCGAGACGCCCGCGAGACGCGCCACGTCCTTAACGGAAACCGATTTTTTAACAGCGGCCATAGGTCGATCTTTCTATGTCAACGATGCCATCGCAGACATCCCAACAGACAAAATGAACGCCTCCAAGTATATCCAACGCCTCCCCGCAATACGCTTACCACCCAAAACCTACCGTTCACCGACAATCCCGCTTCCCCGGACGGCTTTTGTCGTCCAAATGTTAACGTTGCCATTGCGCAAACACAGGGCCACCGGGCGGCTCAAACGTTCACGCGTAAGGAATCGATGGTTCGCAGGCACAGGAACCACCGGTTCGCGTCTTTTTTTGTGTCGCAAAATGGCAACGTCAACATTTTAGCAACCGAACGCCAAGAGCTACCATCGTTGCTAACCCACCGACTCTTTAGGAGCTTTGCATGGAGCAACTCATCGCCATCATCGAAAAGGGCCAGCCCTTTTTCAACGCGATCGCCCGCAACAAGTACCTCAAGGCGATCCGCGACGGCTTTATCTCCGTCATCCCCATCATCATCTTCTCGTCCATCTTCTGTCTGGTAGCCTCGGTCCCCAACATCTGGGGTTTCTACTGGCCCGATGACATCAACAACGCCCTGTGGAAGTGCTACAACTACTCCATGGGCATCCTGGCCATCGCCTGTGCCGCCACCACGGCCAAGCACTTCGCCGACGCGCAGAACCGCGACCTGCCCAAGAATAACCAGATCAACTTTATCTCGTGCATGTGCGCGGCCATCATCGGCTTCCTGCTCCTTTCGAGCGACACGATCGCCACGGACGCCGCCAGCGGCTTCAACACCACCTACCTTGGTTCCAAGGGCCTGCTGACCGCCTTCATCGCTGCTTTTGTGACCGGCATCATCTACAAGTTCTTCATTAAGCGCAACATCACCGTCAAGATGCCCGAGCAGGTTCCGCCCAACATCTCGCAGACCTTTAAGGACATCATCCCCTTCTCCGTCTGCATCACCGTCTTTTGGGTCTTTGACATCGTCTTCCGCGCTGCCTTTGGCTTCTGCTTTGCCCAGGGCGTCATCCAAGTGTTCCAGCCCCTGTTCACCGCTGCCGACGGCTACATCGGCCTCGCTGTGATCTACGGCGCTATGAGCCTGTTCTGGTTCGTCGGCGTCCACGGCCCCTCGATCGTCGAGCCCGCCATCGCCGCCGCCCTCGTTGCCAACATGACCGACAACCTAGCTGCGTTCCAGGCTGGTCAGCACGCTTCCGCTGTCCTGACCCAGGGTGCCCAGTACTTCGTCGTCTGCATGGGCGGCACCGGCGCCACGCTCGTCCTGGTCTTTATGTTCTGCTTCCTGGCCAAATCCCAGGAGATGCGTGCCGTCGGTAAGGCAGCCATCGTCCCCGTGTGCTTTGCCGTCAACGAGCCGCTGCTGTTCGCCGCACCCATCGTGCTCAACCCCGTCTTCTTTGTCCCGTTTGTCTTTGCTCCGATCGCCAACATCTGGATCCTCAAAATCTTTATCGACTTCTTGGGCATGAACGGCTTTATGTACACCCTGCCTTGGACCGTTCCCGGCCCCATCGGCACCATCATGGGCTTGGGCTTCCAGCCGCTCGCCTTTGTGATGCTCGCCCTCATCTTGGTCGTCGACTTTGTCCTGTACTATCCGTTCTTCCGTGCCTATGACGCCCAGAAGTGCGCCGAGGAGGCCGAGATCTCCCAGGAGGAGCTCGCCGCCAAGAACGCCGAGAAGGCCGCCAAGCTCAACGACGCCTTCCAGGGCAAGGCCGATGCCAAGAGCGTTGCCGCCGGCGCCGCAGCCGAGGCCGTGAAGGCCGACGCCCCCGCCGCTTCCACAGCACCCGCTGCCGAGGCTACGACCGCCAGCGACCTCAACGGCAAGCGCGTGCTCGTGCTCTGCCAGGGCGGCGGCACCTCGGGCCTGCTCGCCAACGCGCTGGCCAAGGCCGCCAAGGATCGCGGCATTAACCTCGAAACCGCTGCCGAGGCATATGGCAACCACGTCGACATGCTCCCCGACTTTGACCTGGTCGTCCTGGCCCCGCAGGCCGCCAGCTACCTGGCCGACCTGCAGAAAGACTGCGAGCGTGTGGGCAACAAGTGCGTCGCCTGCCGCGGTAAGCAGTACATCGAGCTCTCCCAGAACGGCGACAAGTCTCTCGCCTTCATCTCCGAGCAACTCTCGAAGTAAGTAACGCCTAGGGCCAGCCGACCATCCAAGACCGGCTGGCCCTTCGATTTAGACGATTGGATCATCATGTCCGTTAACCCTGCTAGCGTCACCAACCCGCCCGCGCAGTTTCCCGAGGACTTTGTCTTTGGCGGCGCCACCGCTGCCTACCAAGTAGAGGGCGAGACCCGCACTCATGGTAAGGGCAAGGTTGCCTGGGACGACTTCCTGGAGGCCCAGGGGCGCTTTTCCCCCGATCCCGCTTCGGACTTCTACAACCAGTACCCCGTCGACCTGGAGCTGTGCGAGGAGTTCGGCATCAACGGCATCCGCCTCTCCATTGCCTGGAGCCGCATCTTCCCCAACGGCACCGGCGAGATCAACGCCGAGGGTGTGCAGTTCTACCACGACCTCTTTGCCGAGTGCCACAAGCACCACGTTGAGCCGTTTGTCACGCTGCATCACTTTGACACGCCGCTTCCCCTCTTTGAGAAGGGCGACTTCCTCAACCGCGAGACCATCGACGCCTTTGTGGACTTTGCCACCTTTTGCTTTAAGGAGTACGCCGACCAGGTGACCTACTGGTTCACCTTTAACGAGATCTGGGCCGACGCCTCCAACACCTACATCGAGGGCACCTTCCCCGGCGGCGTCAAGGCACATCTGGCCGAGGCTTTCCAGTGCGAGCACAACATGATGCTCGCCCACGCCAAGGCAGTACTGGCCTTCCACAACGGTGGTTTTAAGGGCAAGATCGGCGTCATTCAGTCGCTGGAGTTTAAGTACCCGCTTAACGAGAACGACCCCGCCGACATCAAGGCCGCCAACAACGAGCACGTGCTGCAGAACCAGTTCTTGCTCGACGCCACCTTCCGCGGCGACTACGCGCCCGACACCCTCGAGTGCGCCAACCGCCTGGCGGCCATCTCGGGCGGCACCATCGAGATCCTGGACGAGGACCTCGAGATTATGCGCGAGGCCGCGCTCTACAACGACTACCTGGGTGTCAACAACTACCAGTGCCGCTTCCTCAAGGCTTACGACGGCGAGAACGACCTGCACCACAACGGTACGGGCGAGAAGGGCACCGGCCGCTGGCGCGTCAAGGGCATTGGCGAGCATGTGAACAAGCCCGGCATCCCCACCACCGACTGGGACTGGATCATCTATCCCGAGGGTCTGTTCGATCTGCTCGTCTACATTAAGCAGCGCTACCCCAACTACAAGCAGATCTTCATCACCGAGAACGGCATGGGCTACAAGGACCCCTACAAGGACGGTTTTGTGGACGACCAGCCGCGCATCGACTACATCGAGCAGCACCTGCGCTGGTTGCTCAAGGCCATGGAGGTGGGCGTCAACGTGGGCGGCTACTTCCTGTGGAGCCTGCAGGATCAGTTCTCCTGGACCAATGGCTACAACAAGCGTTACGGCTTCTTCTACGTTGACTTTGAAACCCAGAAGCGCACGCCCAAGGCAAGCGCCTACTGGTACAAGCACGTGGCGCAGACCCGTCGTCTGGACTAGCGGCCTGCGGCGAGCGGAATTGCGCCGCTCACATAACCTGTCCCCATTTCTCAGCCGGGGGTGGCACGTCACACGGCGCGCCACCCCCGGTCTTTTTGTTTTTGGGCTGGTCAGGAGCCGTTTGTCTCGATCTGTAACATCTAGCCGAGCTTTCCAGTCCTAACTGTTACAGATCGAGATAAACAGGGCGGGCCGGACCGAATTGTCTAAATCTGTAACACTAAAACCGGTTTTGGGCGTCTAGTTGTTACAGATCGAGATGAATGCACGGGGCAGTTCCCTCAATCTAAATCTGTAACAACTAGCGGGTTATTTCGCTCCTACCTGTTACAGATCGAGACAAACGGAATAGGCCGAGCCGAAAAATCTCGATCTGTAACATCTGACGGGGATTTTCGGTCCTAGCTGTTACAGATTAAGGTGAACGAGCCGAGCACGTCTACGCCCGCAGGTCCTTTACGCTGGAACGCTCGACCAACACGC
>CATYVH010000049.1 GCA_958413765.1 uncultured Collinsella sp. | reverse complement strand
CGACGGTTGCCCTCGTGCAGCACGTCCTTCACATAGTCCAGATCGTTCTCATAGCGCTGACGACGCTCGCGGATCGGCGCGAAGTACTCGTTGACGGCCTCGGTCACGTACTTCTTGAGCTGGCCGGAGCCGCCCATGCCAATCTCCTCGGCAATCTCGACCTCGGAACGGCCGGTGCAGATGGCGGCGGTTGAAAGCAGGCCGGACACGCCGGGGCGATTCTCGGGATCGAACGTGATCATGCGCTCGGAGTCGGTCTGGCTCTTCTTGATGCGCTTGGCCGTCTCCTCGGCGGTCATCGAGATGTTAATGGCGTTGCCGTAGCTCTTGCTCATCTTGCGCCCGTCCAGGCCGGGCAGCAGCGGGGTCTCGGACAGCAGCGCGTCGACCTCGGGGAACACCTTGCCGTAACGGTTGTTAAAGCGGCGGGCGATGGTGCGGGTGAGCTCGATGTGCGGCAGCTGGTCGCGACCGACGGGCACCACATTGCCCTTGCAGAACAGGATGTCGCAGGCCTGGTGCACCGGGTAGGTGAGCAGAAGGCCGGTGAGCTCGTGGCCCGAGGCCTCCATCTCGGCCTTGACCGTGGGGTTGCGCGCCAGCTCGGCCTCGGAGACCAGCGACAGGAACGGCAGCATGAGCTGGTTTGCGGCGGGTACGGCGGAGTGCGCGTAGATCATGGTCTTGTCGGGGTCGATGCCGCAGGCAAGGTAGTCCATGACCATGTTGTACACGTTGTCCTGGATGTGCTCGGTCGTATCGCGGTCAGTGATGACTTGGTAGTCGGCGATGAGCACGTTGGTCTTGGCGCCCATGTTCTGCAGCTCAACACGGCCCTTGAGGGTGCCGAAGTAGTGACCCAGGTGCAGACGGCCGGTGGGGCGGTCGCCGGTGAGCATGGTGAACTTCTCGGGCGTTTTGGCCAGGCCCTCGCGAATGGCGTTGCTCTTTTGCAGCGCGACTTCGTAGCTGTTCTCGTTTGGCATGATTGCTCCTAACGTATGTTCATGGGTCAAGATGATAACGCGTTTATTGGAGGGTCGGGGCGTAAGTACGCGAGGGGCGGGAGAGCGGCGGCATGTGCGATGGGCGCGGCGTGGCTGCGCGTTTGGCCGGCGGCGCCTGGGCGCAGCCTCGGCAGCTTACCCTAGCGCCTGTGGTGGCGCTCCTCCCTGCGTTCTTCTGCCGCCTGCTCCTCCTGCTTAAAGGCGGGATCGTCGGGGGTGACGAGCTCGTCCTCGTGCGTGCGCTTGTTGTAATGGTGGCGCAGCACGGGCTCAAACAGGTGCAGGTGCTTGGCAAAGGCCGCCGAGCCAATGGCGAGTACGGTAAAGATGAGCACGCGCATGGGCACCTCGACCTGGTTAATCGCGGCGGAGCCGGCCGAAAGCATGATGCACCAGGCGTAGATGAGGAGCACTGCCTGCTTTTGGTTGTAGCCCTCTTGGATCAGGCGGTGGTGGATGTGGCCCTTGTCGGCCTGCCCGATGCTAATGTGGGCGCGCTTGCGGCGCACGATGGCGCTAAACGTGTCGATGATGGGCACGCCGGCAACGATGAGCGGGATGATAAGCGAGGTGAGCGCGGCGGTGCGGCTCACGTTGAGCAGCGAGATGGAGCCCAGTGCAAAGCCCAGAAGCAACGACCCCGAGTCGCCCAAGAAGATGCTTGCGGGGTTGAAGTTGTAGCGCAAAAAGGCCAGGCAAGCGCCAAAGAGCGCAATGGAGAGCGCGGCGGCGTCGATGCGGCCCGAGAGAACGGCCATCGAAAACATGGTGAACGACGCGATGCCGCAGATGCCCGTGGCCAAGCCGTCGAGGCCGTCGATGAGGTTAATGATGTTGGTGAATGCCACCAGATAGATCACGGTGATGGGGTAGGCGAGCCATCCGAGCATGATCTCGCCGGGGGCAAACGGGTTGACGATGACGCCGATCCGCAGGCCGCCGATACAGGCGATAAGCGCGGCGAGGACCTGTCCGGCTAGCTTTTGCTTGGGCTTGAGCTGGAAGACGTCGTCGATAGCGCCGGTCGCAAAGATGACGGTAAAAGAAAACGCAAGTATGGGGTAGCTGATGTGCAGACGGGGGTGGGGCACCAAAACGGGCGGCCAACCCAGGTACCAGGTGCCTAGGATTTGCACAATACAGGCAACGACCAGGCCCAAAAACACCGCCGTTCCGCCCAAACGCGGGATGGGCTTGGTGTTGATGCGGCGCTTAGAAGGATAGTCGACGGCGTCGAGCTTAATTGCCAAGCGCTTGACCAGGGGCACCGTGAGGAAGGTCGTGATAAAGGCCGCCGCTGCCACGCATAGATACGGTATGTAGCTCGGGGATGAAGCCATGAATCTAAAAACCGCCAAGCGTCGAAGGAAAAGGTCAAAGGTTGCTAAGCGCAAAGGGCATAGCCGAACCATGATACTCGACCAAGGGGGGTGCATGGAATTGCACGCAGCGATAATCACGCGCTTACCAGATATTGGGATGTTGTCGATGGATTGTCGGGATACCGGCGGGGATCCATATGGGCTGTAATGGTGGTTTTCGGCAAATAAAAACCACCCCCCACGTTACGAAAATGAACCCACCTAAAACAGGTGGGTGCCCTCATCGACTGTTCCAGCGTCCTTAACAACGAAGGATACCTGTACTAGGTACGACTGTGTGGGCTCCCTAAATAAACGCGACGGTTCACCCAGTTGCTCCGCGGGGGGCGGAATACCTACATCATAAAGCGGCACTTTATCGATTCCAGTCTTGACATTACAAAAATCGTGTCGGACGATTACGGCGCCTTGGGCTCGAGCCGTCTGTGCGGTTGGTCCCTTTACGTTTGAGCTGCTGAATCGTTGTTTTGGAGCATGTTTTTATGCCGACGCCGTTGACCGAACTTTTTTCGCCCGCCTGCCATTTGTGTCCGCGCCGTTGCGGTGCGGTGCGCGACGAGGGTGCGCACGGCGTATGCGGTGCCGATGACACGCTCAAGGTGGCCCGCGCGGCGCTTCATATGTGGGAGGAGCCGCCTATCTCGGGCGAGGCCGGTTCGGGCACGATCTTCTTTAGCGGCTGCTCGCTCAAATGTATCTATTGCCAGAACCACGAGATCTCGACGGGCAATTTTGGGCTTGAGATTTCGCCCGAGCGCCTGGTCGAGATTATGCTGGAGCTGCAGGACCAAGGTGCCAATAACATCAATCTGGTGACGGCGACGCATTATGCTCACCTGCTGCCGGCCGCGATTGCCGCAGCTCGGGAGCGCGGACTGGTCATCCCAATTGTCTACAACACGAGTGGTTACGAGCGCGCGAGTGCCGTGGCAGCGCTGGGCGACCTGGTCGACGTGTGGCTTACGGACTTTAAATATGCCGATGCCGGGCTTGCGCAGTCGCTTTCTCATATTAAGGACTACCCGCGCGTGGCCGTGTCGGGTCTGGCCCAGATGGCGCGCGAGATTGAGCGCCGCGGGGGAGAGCTGGTAGACAAGGACGGGCTCATGAGGCGCGGCATAATCGTGCGTCATCTGGTGCTGCCGGGGCATGCGGACGATTCGTGCCGCGTGTTGGACCTGGTGTGGCAGACGGTGGGCGACGTGCCGATCTCGGTCATGAACCAGTACACGCCCAATGCCCTCATGTGCGAACAAGGCGGCGACCTGGCGCGCGCCGTGACGCGCGAGGAGTACGAGCAGGTGCTCGACCATGCCGACGACCTGGGCTTTACGACGATGTTTTGGCAAGAAGGCGGAGCGGTAGACGAGAGCTTCACCCCGGCGTTCGACACCACCGGCGTCCTCACCAGCGCAAAGTAGTGCGCTCGCCGATGATTTTTCTGGGACGGGGATTAAAAAATCATCGAGAGGATCGCCTGCTCGAAAAGTTGTCAAAATAGCCGCGTCCCAAAAAGACTGGGTATTGGGCGTTGACAGTTGGCGAGCCGTAGGTAAAATATCAACTTGTCTTGGGGACGTAGCTCAGTTGGGAGAGCGCTGCCGTCGCATGGCAGAGGCCGAGGGTTCGACTCCCTTCGTCTCCACCCTTGGATTTGATAAGCCGCTGACATTGTGTCGGCGGCTTTTTTTAAAAGAAAGGGCTGTATCATGGCCGAGCTTGAGTCCCAACCACTGTCTGCCGAGGAACGCGCCGAGTTGGAAGAGCTCCGCGCCGAGAAGGCCCGCCGCGAGGCCCAGGAAGAGGCACGTCGCGAGCGTGAGGAGCTGACCGCCCTGCGTGCCGAGCGTGCGAAGGCCGAGGAGGCCGCCGCGAACGTCGCCCCCGCGCCCAAGCCCGCCGCCGCGAAGCCCGCGCCCACCGCACCTAAACCTCAGCCTAAAAAGGTCGCTCGTTCCAAGTCCGTCGAGCCCAAGCCGAGCCGTGACGAGATGACCTTTGCCCAGCGCATGGTTACCTCCAAGGAGCCTACGGGCGAGAACGAGATCCCTGGCATGGCGCCGGCTCAAAAAATCATCATTGTCCTTGCCCTCATCGCGTTTGTCATCTTTATGGGCTACACGATCCTGACCAGCATGGGCCTGCTCTAGCCCATTCGCGCTGGGTGCCATGCCCGAACACTCTGCCCTTTTCCAACCCTCAACCTCTGCACAACGCATCCGAAAGGTCGCCCCATGGCTTTGACCGACATCTCGCATCCCACCGACATTGCAATGCTCACCGATCTGTACGAGCTCACTATGGCCCAGGGCCTGTGGGAGAGCGGCAAGGCCAATGAGCAGGGTTGTTTTACCGCGTTTTACCGTGACCATCCCTTTGGCAGCGCCTATGCCGTCATGTGCGGCACCGCCGAGCTGCCCGAGCTTGTCGAGAACCTGCGCTTTACGCCCGAGGATATCGACTACCTCGCCTCACTCCAGGCCCCGGCCGGCGGCGCGATGTTCAAGCCTGCATTCCTCGACTACCTGCGCGATTTTCGTGCGCATGTAAACATCGACGCCGTCCCCGAGGGCGAGCTCGTCTTTCCGCGCGAACCCATGGTGCGCGTCACCGGCCCCGCGCTTGAATGCCAGCTGCTCGAGACGGCGCTGCTCAACATTGTCGGCTTCCAGACGCTTGTCGCCACCAAGACGGCGCGCGTGGTGCTGGCGGCGGACGGCCGTCCCGTTGCCGAGTTTGGCCTGCGCCGCGCCCAGGGTCCCGATGGCGGGCTGGCCGTCGCGCGCGCGAGCTACGTTGCCGGCTGCTCCTCTACGTCCAATGTGCTCGCCGGCCGCCGCTACGGTATTCCCGTCTTTGGCACGCATGCGCACAGCTGGGTGATGAGCTTCGATTCCGAGCTCGAGGCCTTCCGCGCCTTTGCCAAGTCGAGCCCCAAGAACTGTACGCTGCTCATCGACACCTATGACGTGCGCGAGGGCTGTGAACATGCCATTACGGTTGCCAAGGAGATGGAAGCGGTGGGCGAGCGCCTGTCGGCCATTCGCATCGACTCCGGCGACCTCGCCAAGCTCTCAAAGTATGTGCGCGGCCGTTTTGATGCCGAGGGCCTGCCCTATGTGGGGATCTCGGTTTCTAACGATTTGGATGAGTACACGATTCAGTCCCTGCTCGACCAGGGCGCGCCCATCGACAGCTTTGGCGTGGGCACCAAACTCGCGACCTGCTACGATCAGCCTGCGCTGGGCGGCGTGTACAAGCTTTCGGCCCGTCGTGCGAGCGACGCGGAGCCGTGGACGCCGGTGGTGAAGCTTTCCGAGCAGCCCTACAAGCGCACGATCCCCGGCGTGCAGCGCGTACGACGCTATTACGACGGCTTTGGCGGCCCGGTTTGCGACATGATTTATGACGAGGACCATCTGGCAGGGGAGGGCGCCGCGCGCGGCAATACCCTTGTGGCCGTGAACGATGCCGCCCTGGTGACCGACGTGTCCGAACTCGAGTATCGCGAGCTGCTGGTGCCGATCGTGCGCGATGGCAGTGCGGTGGCTCCGCGTGAGAGCATCCAGGACGCGCGCGAGCGCTGTGCTTGGGCGCTCGACCATCTGGACGCAGCTTTCAAGCGCTTCCTGTACCCGCAGACCTATGTGGTGGGTATGGAGCAGGGCCTGGCTCAGGTGCGCGACGAGCTCGTGCGCAAGAACATGGCCGCGGCCTCTGCCTTTCCCTGGGCTCACTAATTCCTTGGGCGGTAGGGGCGAGTCACGCTTCCCTGGCCGCCGGCTCGGCCGTTCGCTGAACAGTTGATTGGTTTGACGTATGACGACTTCTTATAAAACGATGGTGGTAAAGATCGGTTCGTCCACGGTGGTGGGCGCCGACGGCAAGGTCAACCGCGCCTTTATCGGCGGGCTTGCCGACCAGGCCGCAGCGCTGCGCGAGCTTGGCTGGCGCCTGGTCGTGGTGAGCTCGGGTGCCATTGCCTGCGGCTATCCCGTGCTGGGCTTCGACCGTAAGCCGGTCGGCGACCTGCCGAGCCTGCAGGCCTGCGCCTCGGCCGGTCAGTGCATCATCTCGTCGGCCTACGACGAGGAGTTCCATGCGCGCGACCTGCTCACCTCGCTCGTGCTGCTCACGCGTCACGACACGGCGCGCCGCACGTCCTACCTGCACGCGCGCGACGCCCTGCTTCGCCTTGTGGAGCTTGGCGTGGTGCCGGTCGTCAACGAGAACGACACCGTTACCGTCGATGAGATCAAGTTCGGCGACAACGACACGCTGGCGGCGCTTGTGAGCTGCCTGGTTTCTGCCGATCTGTGCGTGACGCTCTCGGACATCGATGGCCTCTACACCGCCAATCCGCATGAGGATCCGACGGCCGAGTTTATCCCGGTCGTGCATAAGATCGATGCCAAGATTATCGCCTCGGCGGGCGATTCTTCCACATCGGTGGGTACGGGCGGCATGATCACCAAGATTCGCGCGAGCCGCATTCTCATGACGGCGGGCATTCAAAGCGTGATTTGCTCGGGCGAGGAGCCCGATGCGCTCGTGCGTCTGGCCCGCGGCGAGAGCGTGGGTACGCTGTTCGATCCGCCGGCGGAGCGCCTGGACATTGCGCCGCGCAAGTTGTGGATCGCACTGGGTGACAAGGCGCATGGCTCGGTGACGGTCGATGATGGCGCCGCGAAGGCGCTGGTCAGCCGCGGATCGTCGCTGCTCGCGGTGGGTATTCGCGAGGTCGATGGCCAGTTTGCCGAGGGCGATGTGCTCGACGTGTGCGACCCGAGCGGCATGGTTGTCGCCCGTGGTATCGCCGAGGCCGATTCGGACGTGCTGGAGCTTGCAGCCGGCCGCCGCCAGGACCAGATTGCCGGCAACCGTCTACTGGCAGACCTAGCCGAGAAGCCGGCGATCCATCGAGACAACTTGATTGTATTTGCTTAGGCCTCGACGCCGGGCGCCTTCGATCTGCAATGCACGTGGGGTGAAATTACCAGGGTAACTTTGCCCCGCCGCGCTTATGTCCGAGCTGGTCGCCACGAAAACGGCCCATCTACTACGTTTAATAGGCTATCGGTGACCATGCCAAGAATTGCAAAAAGAAAACCGCAGGTAGAACGCCTGCGGTTTTCTTTATTTATGGCATCTGGTTGGGCCATGCGGGTGAAACGTAGTAGATGGGCCGTTTTCGTGGCGAAGGACATCATCCGGCACTTGGGGACGTTTCTATTGTGCCGGCAGGTGGGGACACTCCTTTGCTAGAAGATTCGGCGCAGGTCTCCGCGGTTGAGGGCCTCGTCGAAGAGGTGCTTGAATACCACACTGCCGTGCAGGCCGTCGTGCTCGAACTCGTTGGTTACCCAGGCGTGCGAGTTGCCCACGCGGCTGAGCGTGTCGAGCTGCAGACTCGAATCGACGTACATGTCATCGAAGTACACCGCGGCCTGGAGCGGCACCTCGTTGCAGGCCAGGCGCTGCGGGTCATAGATCTTGTCCCAGCTGGTGTCTTCCATCAGCAGGTCCATGGCGGGCTTGAAGGGCTTGAGCTCGGGCATCTGCTCGAACATCCACGGGAACATGGCCTCGCCGGTAAACATGAGCGGGCGCGCGAGGGTGTCGAACTCGGCGCGGTGTGCCTTCTCTTCAGCTGCGGCCCAGCCAATGGGCATAGTGTCACCGTCGGCGTATATGAACTCCTGCAGCGTCCAGTACAGCGGATTCGTGCGCGTGTTGGTACGCTCGAAGGCGCGCATCAAAAAGCTGTCGGATACCGAGAAGCCGCAGCTCAGTGTACCGTCGCCTGTAACAAACGCGTGATCGATAATCCAATGCATGCGCTCAAAGCTCGGCTTCATGCCAAAGTCGCTGCCCATGAGCTGTAGGCGCTCGACCGTCATCGGCGAGCCGTCGAGCAACACGGGCTTTTGCTCCTCGAGGGCATCTGCCAGGGCCGCCACGCGCTCGACGTCGGCGGGGTAGCGGTCGTAATACTGCTGCGTCTTGGCTGCCATGCGTGGGAAGGTGTGCGCGTAGACCTCGCTGGCGCTCGCCGGCACGTGCGGAATGCCGCCGCAGGTAAAGCTTGCCGCCACGCCCTCGGGGAAGAGCGACAGATAGCTCAACGTCAAAAAGCCGCCGTAGCTCTGCCCCAGTGTGACCCAGGGCTTGCCGCCAAAGCCCACCAGGCGCAGGTACTCAAAATCGCGCACGATGGAGCTGGCAAGATGGCGCTTGAGGAAATCCGCCTGCGAGCGTGCTGTATCGGCGCCGGCGGCCGTTGCGCGATCACCCAGTGCCTTGATCGTGCGTCCGTCCACGCAGCTACTGCGTCCGGTGCCGCGCTGGTCGGGAAGGACCACGCGGAAGTGCTTGACGGCCTCCTCGATCCAGCCGTCGCTTGTGGGCGACAGCGGACGCGGGCTCTCGCCGCCGGGGCCGCCCTGCAAAAACAGGAGCAGTGGCAGATCGTCGTTGATGCGGTCGGGCGCGCAAACCACACGGTAGAAGAGCTTGATGCTCTCGGGCGCGCCGGCGATGGGCGCCGGCATAGCGCCGCGGCGCATGGTGCTGCCGACGGCCAGGAGCATCGGCTCCAGGCCGCGCCAGTCAAGGGGGACGTCGATGCTGTGGTCCTCGACGTAAAGGCCGGGGACGTGGTACGAAGTGATGAGGGCCATGTGAGTCTTCCGTTCGTTGCGGTGTTTCGGGTTGACCAATTCTACCGCCGCGGGCGAGGCCATGCGCAAATCGGCTACCATGGTTGCAAACTTCTAGGAGAAAGGGCCGCCCATGTCGGTCGATATAGCCACGTATGTCCACGATCTTGCCGTTGCCGCCAAGGCAGCGTCGGCCTCGCTTGCCACGGCGAGCGATGAACAGCGCCAGGAGGCCGTGCGCGCCATGGCCGCAGCGCTGCGCAACGGTGTCGACTCCATCGTCGCCGCCAACGAGCTCGATATGTCCGCCGCGCGCGATGCGGGTACCTCGGCCGGACTGCTCGATCGTCTGCTGCTGACGCCTGAGCGCGTCGAGGGCATGGCCGCCGGCCTGGAAAAGCTCGCCGAGCTGCCCGATCCCGTAGGCCGCGTGCTCGACCACCGCGTGCTTGCAAGCGGCGTGGACCTGACCCGTGTGAGTGTGCCGCTGGGCCTGGTCGCCATGGTTTACGAGGCGCGTCCCAACGTGACGGCCGACGCCGCGGGCATCTGCATCCGTACCGGCAACGCCTGTATTCTGCGCGGCGGCTCGCTGGCCTATCACTCGTGTGCCATGATTTCTGAGCTGCTGGCCGATGCGCTCGAGGCCAAGGGCTTCCCGCGCGAGGCCGTGTCGATGATCGAGTCCACCGACCGCGAGGCCACTGGCGAGCTCATGAAGCTCCGCGGTATTGTCGACGTACTCATTCCGCGCGGCGGTGCAGGCCTGATCCAGCGCTGCGTGCGCGAGTCGCTTGTGCCGGTGATCGAGACGGGCACGGGCAACTGCCACATCTACGTGCATGAATCCGCCGATTTCGATAAAGCGCTCAATATTATCGTCAACGCTAAGACGCAGCGCGTGGGCGTGTGCAATGCCGCCGAGTCGCTGCTGGTCGACCATGCTGTGGCCAATGTGTTTTTGCCTGCGGTTGTTGCCGTGCTGCACGACCACGGCGTGCTCATTCACGGCGACGAGGCCACGTGCGCCGCGTGCGCCGATGCCGGGCTTGCCGAGGGCGATGACTACGTTGCCGCGACTGAGGAGGACTGGGGTCGCGAGTACCTGGCGCTCGAGATGAGCGTGAAGGTCGTGGCAAACGAGGACGAGGCCATCGCACACATCAATCGCTACGGCACGATGCACTCCGAGGCCATCGTTGCCGAGGACACGGATGCTTGCGAGCGCTTCCTGGACGCGGTCGATGCCTCGGCCGTGTACGCCAACGCCAGCACGCGCTTTACCGACGGCGGCGAGTTTGGCCTGGGCGCCGAGATTGGCATCTCGACCCAAAAGCTCCACGCCCGCGGCCCCTTTGCCGCCGAGGCCCTCACCACCTACAAATACAAGCTCCGAGGCACCGGCCAGGTCCGCCCCTAACGCCCGCGCAAACAAAAACCACCACAAAGGTGCCTGTCCCCTTTGTGGTGGTTTTGGAATTAAGCCTGAAAGGTGTCGCGGTCGGGGGCGAAGGACTGCATGGCCGCGATGGTACGGTCGAAGAGCTCGGGGAGCTCCCAGCCCAGCATCTCGGCACCCTGCGTAATCACGTCGCGCGAGCAGCCGGCGGCAAAGCGCTTGTCCTTGAACT
>CATYVH010000048.1 GCA_958413765.1 uncultured Collinsella sp. | reverse complement strand
GCTGGAATCAAGCAGACGGGCTCGATGGTCTTTGGCGATCAGCCGTCTGTTGCCGTGGTCTCGCTCGAGCCGAGCATGGGCCCCGACGACTTCCGTGCCAAGGTCGAGGAGGCAATCGCTTCCTTCGAGGACCAGGAGCAGGTGCTCTTCCTCGTTGATCTGTGGGGCGGCACGCCGTTCAACCAGATCAGCGGGCTCATCGAGGGCCACGATTCCTGGGCTATCGTCACCGGTGTCAACCTGCCTATGCTCATCGAGGCATATTCGCAGCGCTTTGACGCAAAGAACACTGCACATGCGATCGCAAAACATCTCGTGACTGAGGCTAAGGCCGGCGTGCGCGTCAAGCCCGAGTCTCTGGAGCCCGAGGAGAAGAAGCCGGCTGCGGCCGCCGCTGCTCCTGCGGGTGCCATTCCTCCGGGAACGGTGATCGGCGACGGGCACATCAAGATCGCCCACGTCCGTATCGACACGCGCCTGCTGCATGGTCAGGTGGCCACCACGTGGACCAAGCAGATCAACCCCAACCGCATCATCGTGGTCTCCGACGGCGTTGCTCACGACGAGCTCCGCAAGACCATGATCGAGCAGGCTGCCCCTCCGGGAGTCCACGCCAACGTCGTGCCTATCAAGAAGATGGCCGAGGTCGTCAAGGACACGCGCTTTGGCGACACCAAGGCGATGCTGCTGTTCGAGAACCCGCAGGATCTGCTCAGGGCCATCGAGGCCGGCGTCGACATCAAGGAAGCCAACATCGGTTCCATGGCCCACTCCAAGGGCAAGGTCGTCGTCACTAACGCTGTCGCTATGGGCGATGACGATGTCAAGACCATCGAGGCTCTCAAGGCCAAGGGCGTCAAGTTCGAGGTCCGCAAGGTTCCTTCGGATTCCTCCGAGGATCTCGACGCCATGTTGAAGAAAGCTAAGGCCGAACTGGCCGCTCAAGCATAGTAAAGGAGGGTCCGATACATGTCTGCAATCACTATTCTGCTTGTTGCGATTGTCGCGTTGCTTGCCGGTATGGAAGGCATTCTGGATGAGTTCCAGTTCCATCAGCCGCTCGTGGCATGCACGCTTATCGGTCTCGTAACCGGTCACCTTCAGGAGGGCATCCTCCTGGGCGGTTCGCTCCAGATGATGGCCCTTGGCTGGGCTAACGTCGGCGCCGCCGTCGCGCCTGACGCCGCTCTGGCCTCGGTCGCTTCTTCGATCATCATGGTGCTCGCCCTCAACGGTGGCGCCACCGATTCGGCCAAGGCCGTTACCGCCGCCATCGCCGTCGCCGTCCCGCTGTCGGTCGCTGGTCTGTTCCTGACCATGATCTGCCGTACCCTGGCTACCGCTATGGTTCACGCCATGGACGCCTGCGCCGAGAAGGGCGACTTCGCCGGCATCGAGCGTTGGCAGTACGCCGGCATCCTCATGCAGGGTGTTCGTATCGCCATCCCGGCAGTACTTCTGTGCATCATCCCGGCCGAGGCCGTTACCAACGCGCTTAACGCTATGCCCGATTGGCTGTCCGGCGGCATGGCTGTCGGCGGCGGCATGGTCGCTTCCGTCGGTTACGCCATGGTCATCAACATGATGGCCACCAAGGAGACCTGGCCGTTCTTCATCCTCGGCTTTGTCCTTGCTGCCATCCCTCAGCTCACGCTGATCGCCCTTGGCCTCATCGGCATCTCCCTTGCCCTCATCTACCTTGGCCTTAAGGATCTGGCCAAGCAGGGTGGCGGCATGGGCGGTGGCTCCGGCGACCCGCTCGGCGACATTCTGAACGATTACGAGTAGGAGGGGAGTGATACATATGGCAGAGAACAAGATTCAGCTCACCAAGGCTGACCGCAAGAAGGTTTGCTTCCGTCATCAGTTCCTTCAGGGCTCGTGGAACTACGAGCGTATGCAGAACGGCGGCTGGTGCTTCGCAATGATCCCTGCGATCAAGAAGCTCTACACCAGCAAGGATGACCAGATTGCCGCTCTTAAGCGCCACCTGGAGTTCTATAACACCCACCCCTATGTTTCCGCCCCCGTCATTGGCGTTACCCTCGCCCTCGAGGAGGAGCGCGCCAACGGTGCCCCGATTGACGACGTCGCCATTCAGGGCGTCAAGGTCGGTATGATGGGCCCGCTCGCCGGCGTCGGCGACCCCGTCTTCTGGTTCACCCTTCGCCCGATTCTGGGCGCTCTGGGCGCTTCCCTGGCCATGTCCGGCAGCATCGTCGGTCCGCTGCTGTTCTTCTTCGCGTGGAACATCATCCGTTACGCTTTCCTGTGGTACACGCAGGAGTTTGGCTACAAGGTCGGCTCCTCCATCGCCAAGGACCTCTCCGGTGGTCTGATGGGCAAGGTCACCGAGGGCGCTTCCATCCTAGGTATGTTCATCATCGGCGCCCTGGTCGAGCGCTGGGTGTCCATTTCCTTCACCCCGATCGTCTCCACGGTCAAGCAGTCTGCTGGTGCCTTTATCGACTGGGCTAGCCTGCCCTCCGGTTCCGAGGGTATCAAGGAAGCGCTGACGATGTACAACTCCGTCGGTGCTACCGCCCTTGATCAGATGAAGGTCACCACGCTTCAGGCCAACCTCGATCAGCTCATCCCCGGCCTTGCCGCCGTGTGCCTGACCCTGCTGGTCTGCAAGCTCCTCAAGAAGAAGGTCAGCCCGATCGTCATCATCCTGGCTCTCTTCGCCGTCGGCATCATCGGTCGCTTCTGCGGCTTCATGTAAGCACGCTTCGGCTTAAGACCGAGAATTGCTAGGCAAGGGCTTTTGAGCCATTGAAACGGACCGCACCCGGTGGGTACACTGGATGCGGTCCGATTGTTTTTATTGGAGGGCGAGGCGCGTATGGCGCAATCTCAGAACAGCACGGTCGATCTGGCAACGCCGGCAACCTGCCTGATGGGGCTTACCAGCCACGGTAACGTGATGGTGGGCAATAAGGCGTTTGAGTACTATAACGAGCGCAATCCCGAGGATTATATTCAAATCCCGTGGGACGAGGTCGACTATATTGCCGCCGAGGTCTTGCGCGGCACCAAGAAGATTACGCGTTTTGCCATCTTCACCAAGGACAACGGTCACTTTACGTTTTCGACGCGCGACGACAAAGAGACGCTGCGCGCTGTGCGCAAGTACGTGGACGAGGATAGACTCGTGCGTTCGCCCGACTTTATCGACGTAACGACCAAGGGCGCCAAGAGCATCCCTGCTGCCATCAAAAGCCTCTTTCACAAAGGCGACTAGTCGTCTGCGATAGATGGCGGAAAATGCATCCCGGAATTCGTTCTCATTCCGGGATGCATTTTCCTTTTGAGCGCCAGTTGGGAAAGCTTGTCCCATTTTTTAGCCGAATACCGGGATGGAATTTCCCTTACATGTGGTTAGAGGAAACCCCATCCCATTATTTTGCGTTATTCTGGGTTATAATTTTCCGTTATTGAGAAGGCTCTACGGCGATAATTCGCTGCAGAGCCTTCTTGATGAGTGGCCATGCGCTACATGGCCAAGGGGCAAATCTGCTACACTAGTACAACATGCCTCCGTAGCTCAGGGGATAGAGCACCGCTCTCCTAAAGCGGGTGTCGACGGTTCGAATCCGCCCGGGGGCACCAGGGAATATGACGGCGTCGCGGGAGCGGCGCCGTTTCTGGTTTGCGGGGGCCGCCGGCGGATTCGGGCCGTCGACACCCGCGTCACCAATTGCGTCTAGAGCCCTCCGGTAGAGTGTCCAAGCCCTAAAGCCCAGTTGATGCTACGGGGTTTAGAGGCGGACTGAAGCAAGGGGAAGACATGTCCGCTCGGGGTGATAGACTAACGCTGTGGTAAATACAGGACAGTTTGACCGTTTTTCAACCAAGATAGGCGTCCCATGCAACTAAATGCAGCTGATATAGCGCAAAAGAGAATTGACCTCGGCCTCACCCAAAAGGAGTTCGCCGCCGCCCTTGGTATGGGCTCGTCTGGCGAACGCACCGTTCGGCGCTGGGAGTCTGGGGATACTAGTCCAACGGCGGCTGAATGCGCCTTTATCGCATCGCTCGATGCGGGGGCTCCATTTGACCAAGGGGAGCGCAGCGACGCGCTTTTTACCTTCTGCGATCTCTTCGCGGGCATCGGCGGTATACGAATGCCGTTCCAGGAGCTTGGCGGTAGGTGCGTCTTCTCTTGCGAGTGGGATAAGTTCGCCCAGAAAACCTACCGGATGAACTATGGAGAGACCCCGGCGGGCGACATCCGTCAGGTCGCATCAAACGATATACCGGACTTCGATGTCCTGCTCGCAGGCTTTCCTTGTCAGCCATTCTCCCTTGCAGGCGTTTCGAAGAAGCAATCTTTGGGGAGACCCACCGGCTTTGAGGATAAAACGCAGGGAACCCTCTTTTTCGAGGTCGCTCGCATCATACGCGACAAGCGCCCGAAGGCCTTCTTGCTTGAGAACGTTAAGAACCTTACGAGTCACGACGGCGGGAAGACCTTCAAGGTCATACGACAGACGCTTGAGGAGGACCTTGGATACCATATTTTCTGGAAAGTGCTTGATTCAAAAAACTGGACGTGCCAGCACAGGGAGCGCATCTACATCGTGGGGTTCAGGGAGGAAGTTCCCTTCTCGTGGGATGACCTTGAGGTGCCGGGACCGGGACATGCGCTAGGGGAAATCCTCGAAGAGCAACCAAACGAACGCTACACCATTTCGGATAAGCTATGGGCCTATCTGCGCGCCTATCGCGAAAAGCATGAGGCGGCGGGCCACGGCTTTGGATACTCGATGGTCGGCCCAGAGGACACGACAAGGACGCTTTCCGCCCGGTACCACAAGGATGGCAGCGAGATTCTGGTCGGGCAGGAAGGAAAAAACCCTCGTAAACTCACTCCCCGCGAATGCGCGCGCCTGCAAGGATTTCCCGATGAGTTCATCATCCCGGTGTCGGATACTCAGGCATACAGGCAGTTCGGCAACTCCGTGACCGTGCCGGTCGTGCGCTCGGTCGCGAAGTTGATGATGGAGGTGTTCTAGGATGGACTATGGAGTACTTGGCGCGTATTTTGACGGTGCTGTCGCGAAAACCCTCGCGGGCGTTGACATCATGGGGGCCAATAAAAGCCACCAGCACGAATTCAACGGCGTGGGGCCTTTGCGCGCGCTTTTCGGAGACGATGACATAAAGGGGATGCGAACTACCTTCGCATATCTCGATGATGGTGCAGACCCTATATTCGACCATGGTTATACCACTTGGTACGACGCCCGCAGGAAGCATCCAACTAGAACTGAGTATAGGCTCTACTACAACGATAATGCTGCCATGGGCATGGCCCGTCCGGGCGACCTCATGGTTTTGGCCCTACACGAAGCCAAGGAGGTCGTAATCCTATTTGCCCGAGCGGGGAGTACGGCGGAATCTCAAGTTCGCTGGCTCTTCGCGCTCGACGGGGTTGGCGAGAAGGGTTTTACGCCCTCTGCTCGGGAGGATACGCGCATCACGTCGATCGCCGCAAGGATTTTGGAGTCCATCGGCATCGAAGTTAGCATGCCGATCGCAGCGGAGAACTTCCTCGACGGTATGATCGAGAAATTCGGCGAGTCCTTCCCCAAAGGGGCAGACTTCTCAGCCTACTCAGCTTCCACCCTTGGAAAGCTCGATTGGACGGGCGACCCGGATGGCTGCTTGGTCGCTTGTTACGAACGCGAAGAGATGCTGTTCCGCGTCTTCGAGCGGCATCTCTTGGAGCGCGACCTCGCGCCATACCTTGGCTCGGCGCTTGATGTTGATGGCGTGCTGCGCACCACTATGTCGACCTTCCAGCGCCGCAAGTCCCGTGCGGGGACGGCGTTCGAGAATCAACTCTCGATGCTATTCGATGCTAGGGGCATACGCTACTCGGCGCAGAAATACACCGAGGGCAAATCAAAGCCGGATTTCATCTTTCCCTCTATTGACGATTACCACGACCCCAAGTTCCCTGTCGCTCGACTGACGATGCTCGGTGCCAAGACAACCATCAAGGAGCGTTGGCGTCAGGTGCTTGATGAGGCTGACAGAATCGAGGACAAGCATCTTGTAACACTTGAGCCCGCCGTAAGTGAGGATTACACACGAGCTATGGCTAAGGACAGGCTCAGCCTCGTTGTGCCCTCATCGCTGTTCGAAACCTACACGCCCGCGCAAAGGGAATGGCTCATGAGCGTCAACGACTTCTGCAGACTGGTAGAAGCCCGACAGCACGAGTAGAACCACGAGACGTTTTTTAGAAATGAGGCCGGAGACCAGTTGAGTCTCCGGTCTTCTTTTTTCACTCGCAACAGATTCGTCGATCACGAGGTGGGATTTGTATTTGGACTGCGCAAACTCTTGGGCAAGGGTGCTTTTTCCAACGCGGCGGGCCCCCTCGAGCATGATGGCTCGGGATCCATTGCTCGCTTTCCAATCGAGGAGTTTATTGTAGGCCGTACGTCTGAATACTGACATGATTGCCCAATCTAGCTGCTGTATACACGAAATGGGAAGTGTGGTTACCTGATTCAATACACGAAATGGGAAGTATATACAGGCCCTTTTCTACACGAAATGGGAAGTGCGGGTACCGCTGGAGCTTGTTGGGATAGATGGAGCGCATGTGTTGCGTCGCTCAGGTATGCTCATATGTGCCTAGAGTTTCACATGCCGAGAAAGGTTGATGGCTGCCATATCCACATACCAAAACACGGAGCGCTCAGCGCCGTCGACACCCGCGTCACCAATTTCCCCGCGGGGGGGGGAGTTTTCGAATCCGCCCGGGGGCACCAGGGAATATGACGGCGTCGCGTGAGCGGCGCCGTTTTTGGTTAGTGGGGGCCGACGGCAGATTCGGGCCGTCGACGCTCGCGTCACCAATCGCGTCATTCGAATCGGCGCTGGGAATTCAGTGCTTTTCCTCATGCAAGTATCTTCCATCTTGCGTCGCCGTCAGCCGTGAGCGGTCGATTTTTACCGATAAACGGCAAATTAATTCAGAAAAAATCAGGTAATTTCAAGAATGGTCAAACTTGATTAACAGCAAAACCACAAGGTAGATGGCTTTATACGGTGAAAAACTCTGACACAATGAGAAAAAGAGTGAAAAATACTGATTGAAAATGAACTTATGTGGCAGTAATCTACATGTCACAGGGTAAGCCCCGGCGCGCAGGCGGCGGCCCTTATCGAATTACGGATATAGATCAGGTGCTCGAACGGGCAGAAACGATCAAGGACGAAGGTAAAGGACGTAGAAGCATGAAGCTTGCAACTCGTATCAACTCCTATTTTCGCGATGGCGACAAGAATCTTGATCGCGTGTTCGCGGAGTTCCAGAGCGTGGGCCTCACGCACGTCGACCTCAACTACCCCGAGCACTGCACAGGTGTCACGGCTGAGGACATGGCCGCCAAGCTCGCAGCTCACGACCTGCAGCTGAACGGCTGCGCGCTGCGCTTCCGCAACGCCTTCCTCAACGGTGACCTGGGCAATGCCGATGATGCCCTTGCCGCGGAAGCCCTTGAGCTCTGCTACGAGGCGTGCGACTACTGCCGCACTGCCGGTGGCAACACGGTGACCATCTGGCTCGGCCACGACGGCTTTGACTACAGCTTCCAGATCGCCTACGCTCGCGTCTTCGACCAGCTCGTAGCCGCATTCCAGAAGGTTTGCGACTACGCGCCCGACCTCAAGATCTCGATTGAGTACAAACCCTACGAGGAGCGCGCGTACGCGTTCATCGACTCCATGGGTATGACCGGCATGATTCTCAACGCTGCAGACCGCCCGAACCTGGGCGTCACGCTGGATTACTGCCACATGCTCATGAAGCACGAGAACCCTGCCATGGCCGCCGACCTGTTCGGCCGCGAGGGCAAGCTCTACGGCATTCACCTAAACGACGGCAACGGTCGCTTCGACGATGGCCTTATGATTGGTACGTCCACGCCGGTGAAGACCCTCGAGTTCCTCTACTACGTGAAGAAGCACGGTTACGACAGCGCAATCTACTTCGACACGTTCCCGGTCATCGAGCCCGCTGCCGGCGAGGCTGCACAGAACGACCAGATGATCCATCTGCTCAACGACGCCATCGAGGCCGTAAGCATGGAGAAGATCCAATCCGTTATCGATGCAAACGACGCGATTAAGGCAGCCGAGCTTGTCCGCGAGCTCTTCTGCGCAATGGGGAGGTAACCAATGAAACGCGACTGGAACGCGATGGCTCAGGGGATTCTGGACGCCGTCGGTGGTCCCGAGAACATCTCGGGCATGACGCACTGCGCGACGCGCCTGCGCCTCAATCTCAAAGACGACGCGGCTTGCGACGACGCTGCGGTCAAGGAAGTCGAAGGCGTTGTGAACACGCTGAACAAGGCCGGTCAGTACCAGGTTCTCATCGGCACTGAGGTCCCGAAGCTGTACGAGAAGTTTGAGCCGCTGGTCAAGGGTTCGGGCGTGGAAATCTCCGCTGCTACCAAGGACGAGGGCGAGAGCATCGTCAGCCAAGTCTTCTCCGCGATCTCCGGCATCTTTGCCCCGCTGCTGCCCGCCATGGCCGGCTCCGGTATCCTGCGCGGCTTCGTTATCCTGGCCGCCCAGCTCGGCATCATCGCTGAGGGCACGGGTACCTACACCATCCTGTACACCCTGGCCATGAGCGTGTTCTACTTCCTGCCCGTGCTGCTCGGCTTCTCCGCCGGCAAGCGCTTCGGCGCGAGCCCGTACCTGTCGGCGCTGCTCGGCGCGTGCCTGCTCTACCCGGACTTCATCGCCCTCATGGGCGACGCGGGCAACGGCGCCATGACGGACTTCTTCGGCATCCCCGTGGTTCTCATGAACTACAACTCCACGGTTATCCCTGCCATCTTGTCTGTCTGGGTCTACTCGTACCTGTACAAGTGGCTCGATGAGCACGTTTCCGAGATGCTCAAGCTCGTCGTGCTGCCCGCCATCTCCCTGATCGTTATGGTTCCGCTCACCATGCTCGTCATCGGTCCCCTGGGCGTCTACGCTGGTGAGGCCATCGCCTTCGTGGTCAACTGGCTGATCGAGCGCAGCTCCGTGTTCGCCGGCGTGCTGGTTGGCGGCGGCTGGTCCGTGCTGGTGTCCATGGGCATCCACTGGGCCGTGAACCCCATCATGATCAACAACATCGCTCAGAACGGCTTCGACTACATCTGCCCCTTCGCCTGCAACTTCGCCGTTATCGGCTGCGCCTTCGGCGTGTTCCTCAAGGCCCGCGACCAGAAGCTCAAGAGCTTCGCGATGACCGGTGTCGTATCGATCGCCCTGTCCGCCATCATCGAGCCCACGCTGTTCGGTATGCTCGTGAAGAACAAGAAGGTCTGGCTTGCGCAGATCATCGGCGGTGCCGTCGGCGGCGCGTTCCTCGGTATCATGAAGGTCGTCACCACTGCGTTCACCTTCGGTTCCGTCACTACGTTCCCGGCTTTCGTGAGTTCCGACCCCATGAACTTCGCTTGGGCTATGGTCGGCATGCTCATTTCCGCCGTCGTGGCCGGTGTTCTTGCCTTCGCCTTCACCGGCAAGGAGGATCAGCTCGCCTAAGAGCCCCGGATGCGCCGCCTCTCCTAGGGTCGTTCTCTTCGCTTGAAGAGCGTCGCGCTTACGCGAGGTGTGTCAACCTCGTTCAAATTGTGAACGAGAGGGTAGGTCAATCGATTAAGCGGTCGTCATCGCAACAGGTGGCGGCCGCTATTCTGCTTGTGCGTTACACTTTTCGAAAAGAAATGAACGAGCGTGAAGCAGAGTGGTTTGGAGAGGTTCCCAATATGATTCCGTATGAGCGCCAGGAGCGAATTGTAGAGTGCCTGCAGAAGTCGGGCCTCGCGAGGATTTCCGAGCTGCAGGAGGAGCTGCCGGGCGTCTCTATTTCGACGCTACGTCGCGACCTCAAGGAGCTGGAGGCGCTTGGCAAGGTTGAGCATCTTTCGGGCGGCGCGGTGAGGCTCCTCTCGGCTGTCCACGAGGTGAGTATCTCGACGCGTTCGGGCCTACACGGGAGTGAGAAGGAACAGATTGCCCAAGTCGCCTTGCGTTTTGTTGAGGACGGGGACACGCTCTACTTGGACTCGGGTTCCACCTGCACGGCGCTGCTGCGTCTGCTGCTCGACCGCGACGTGACAATTTACACGACGGATGCCTCGGCGTGCCTGATTAAGAGCGAGACGCGCGCCCAGCTCATCGTGGTGGGTGGCGAGTTCAACTATGTGAACTCCTCGTTCTGCGGTTCTATGACCGAATCGATCCTGCGCGATCTGTACTTCGATAAGGCGTTTATTGGGACCAACGCGATTGACGAGGACCGCGGCGTCATGACGCCCTCCTACGTTGAGGCGGCGAAGAAGCGCATCGTGCGCGAGAATTCGAATAAGGCGTACGTGCTGTGCGACAGCTCGAAGTTCCATCAGTTCTCGAATGTTCGCGCGTTTGGGTTCGATGGTGTGTCGATTATCGCGGAGTCCTATGACGAGAAGATCGCCCAGTGCGCGCGCCTGATCACGCCTGGAGCGTAGGGGGTCCGGGCTCAGGTCTGCGGATTGCGGCCCCTGGCTGCTGCTGTCCGCGTAGCGGGATTTCTTCCTAGGGAATACGACAGCGTTTCGTGGTGCGGGCTCCTGCATGATACCAGCTAGATAGGCAAATATGGCAACGTTGTGAATCTGGAAAAGCCTGCAGGTTAACAACGTGGTTAAACGATTAATCAGCCAGACTGTAGATAAAGGTTAAACGATTAATTACCACCGAGTAGATAATCACCGAGCAGATAAGGAGTTCACTATGCTGCTCTGCCCCAGTCTCATGTGCGCCGACTACGGCAATCTGCGTGCGACCGTCGAGGATCTCGACGCCGCCGGCATCGACATCTTCCATTGCGACGTGATGGACGGCAGTTTCGTTCCCAATTTCGCCATGGGTCTCGAAGACATCAAGGCCGTGCGAGCTGCCACCAACAAGCTCGTCGACGTGCACCTTATGGTCGAGAATCCTGCCAGCAAGGTTGAACTTTTCGCCTCCGCCGGCGCGGACATCATCTATATCCATCCGGAGTCCGAGCGTTACGTGGTCAAGACACTCGCCGCGATTAAGTCCCTCGGCAAGAGCGCCGGTATCGCCGTGAACCCCGACACCTCTATCTCCGAGATCGAGGAGATGTTGAACCTCTGCGATTACGTGATGGTCATGACGGTGAATCCGGGTTTTGCCGGTCAGAGCTTTATCGAGTTCACGAACGACAAGGTGCGTCGCCTTGCCGCGCTGAAGGAGCGCTTTGGCTTCAAGCTCATGATCGACGGCGCCTGCTCGCCCGAGCGCGTGCGCGACCTGTCCGCCATTGGCGCGGACGGATTTATCCTGGGCACCAGTGCGCTGTTTGGCAAGGACGCTGGTTACGAGGAGTGTCTGCGCCGTTTGCGCGCCGGCGAGGTGTATTAGAAGCGGAACGGCGAATTAGGACGGATTGAGCGCGCGGCATGCGCGAATGGTTCTTATGGAAAGGGGTCTCTTTTGAAGATCGGTATTGGAAACGACCACGTCGCAGTCGAGTACAAGGAAGCCATCACGGCGTATATCCAGGAGAAGTACGGCTACGAAGTCGTGAACTTCGGTACGGACAGCACCGAGCGCTTTGACTATCCCATCGCGGGTGAGGCCGTGGCGGACGCTGTCATGTCCGGCGAGGTTGATCGCGGTATCGTTATCTGCGGTACGGGTGTGGGCATCTCGCTTGCCGCCAACAAGGTGCGAGGTATCCGTTGCTGCACCTGCTCTGAGCCGTATTCCGCTCGCCTGTCGCGCGAGCACAACAACACCAACATGCTCGCATTTGGTGCTCGTGTGGTAGGCATCGAGCTGGCCAAAATGATTGTCGACGCCTGGCACACCGGCGAGTTCGAGGGCGGCCGTCACCAGCGACGCATCGATATGATTCGCCAGATCGAGGCTCGTCAGCTCGTACGTGCGGAGGAAGCACGCGGCTGGTAGCGGAAAAGCCCGTCACCCGTGTG
>CATYVH010000047.1 GCA_958413765.1 uncultured Collinsella sp. | reverse complement strand
CCCTTTGTGGTGGTTTTTGTTTTTGAGAGAGGGGCGGGGCGCTGATGGACGTCCGTGCGGACGGCGATATTGCCGAGAACTTTTGGTGGCGGCGTACAACGCTGACGCGCCGCAGCCCTCTGTATGACGCCTGCGTATCGGCGGGGCTGCTAGCCGCGGCGACGATTGTGGGCGCGCTGCTCGACCATCCGGGGCTCGCGCCGAGCATCATGATCGTCTATGTGTTCGCCGTGCAGCTGTGCGCTTTTTTTACCTGGAGCCGCCTGTACTGCCTGCTGAGCTCGGCTGCCGCCGTGGCGCTCTACAACTTCTTGTTTGTCGACCCGCGCTACGCGCTGTCGTTTATCGACCGCGCCTATCCCGGCATGTTCTTTATCATGTTTGCGGTCTCGCTCGTATCGAGCTCGATCGCGCTGGCCCTGCGCCGCGCCTTGGCGCAGGCTGCCGCCAGCGACCGTCGCACGCAGATGGTGCTCGAGACCAACCGCATGCTGCAGCGGTGTGGCGATCAGCAACAGATTGTGCACGCTATGGCAACGCAGCTGGCGCGTCTTTCGGACTGTCCGGTCGTGTGGTATAGCGCCGATGCCGATAACGATGACCTGCTGCCGCGCACGACGTACACGGCCGTGGGCGATGCCGCGCCGGTACACCAGCTGGCGCCGCAGATGCCGCCGCGGCTCTCGGCGTCCGCCTATGTGGGAACGCCGCTCGATGCCACCTATGGCGCCTCGGCGTTCTACGGCATATACCTGACCGTGCGCTCGGGCGACACCATGGTGCGCGCGGGCGATCCCGCCTCGGTGGTGGGGGTGTTCGCCATTGTCGCCGAGCCCGATGCGCTGACGCCCGAGGAGCGGACGCTTGCCGATGCCATCGTGAGCGAAGGCGAGCTGGCGCTCGATCGCGCCCGCGCCATGGAGGCTCGCGAGGAGGCGGCGGTGCTCGCTAAAAACGAGCAGCTGCGCGCCAACTTACTGCGCTCCATCTCGCACGACCTGCGCACGCCGCTTACCAGTATTTCGGGTAATGTCGATGTGCTGCTCGACCAGGGCTCGACCGGCACGGCCGTGCTCGACGACCAGACACGCCGCGGCATGCTCCTATCCATTCGCTCGGACGCGCAATGGCTCAACGCCACTGTCGAGAATCTGCTCGCCATCACCAAGCTCGAGGGTGGCGGTATGCGCCTGTCGACCACGCTCGAGCTCATGGACGATATCGTCGAGGAGGCGCTGCGCCACGTGAACCCGGCCGTGCGCGAGCACGACCTTAAGGTGGTGGCGTGCGATGAGCCGGCGCTCGTCAACGTCGACGCGCGCCTGATGGTGCAGCTGGTGGTCAATCTGGTGAACAACGCCATCGCCTATACGCCTGCGGGCTCGCATATCGTAATCTCGATTGGCGTCCATGATGGATGCGTGGCGTGCTCGGTTGCTGATGATGGCCCGGGCATTGCGCCCGAGGACCGCGAGCGAATCTTTGAGTCGTTCTACACCGCCAACCATGGCCTGGCCGACAGCTGCCGCAGTGTGGGCTTGGGGCTTTCGCTCTGCCGCTCCATTGCGCTGGCACATGGCGGTAGCATAGAGGTTACCGCGGCGGACCCGCACGGTTCGGTCTTTACGATTGAGCTTCCCGCCGCCGATGTTTCGTTTGATAAGGAGTAGCGCTGTGCCGAACTCTGCCGTGAAACCGCTCATCTTGGTCGTTGAGGACGATCCCGCCGTCCGCAACCTTATCGTCGCCGCGCTCGAGGCGCACGGTTTGCGCCATATGGCTGTGGAGACCGCCCACGCCGCCATCGCCGCCGCTTCGTCGCAGGCGCCGAGCATTGTGCTGCTCGATCTGGGCCTGCCCGATATGGACGGCGTCAAGGTGGTGGAGTCGGTGCGCGCGTGGTCGGGCATGCCGATCATCGTGGTTTCGGCGCGCAGCGAGGACGCGGACAAGATCCGAGCGCTCGATGCCGGCGCCGATGACTACCTGACTAAGCCGTTTTCGGTCGAGGAGCTGCTCGCGCGCATTCGCACCACCCTCCGCCGCCTTTCGTATGCGCAAACGGGCGGTGTTGCCTCCGAGGGCTCGTTCGATACCGGCGAGCTGCATATCGACTTTGATGCCGGCATCGCCACGATGGATGGCGAGGAACTGCATCTGACGCCGATCGAGTACAAGCTCTTGTGCCTGCTGGCGCACAACGCCGACAAGGTGCTGACGCACCAATATATCCTGCACGAGATTTGGGGCACGGCGACTAAGAGCGACCTGGCGAGCCTGCGTGTCTTTATGGGCACGTTGCGTAAGAAGATCGAGTCCGACCCCGCGCATCCGCGCTATATCCAAACGCACGTGGGTATCGGTTACCGATTGGTCACCCAGGGATAGGTCGGCGCCACCATCCCACTATGAGTTGCGGTGGAATACGGTCTATATTTGCCCAATTCCAGGCAAAACGGTCCGTATTCCACCGCAACTTTGTTATCTGCCCTTGGGCTTGCTGGCGTAGAACTTCTTCTTTTTGGGCTTGCCGGCGGAGTCAGGCTTGCCGTTGCCGCGCGGCCCCCGGTCGCCTGCCTGCGCGTGCGCGGGCGCCGTTGCGCGAGGCTTGCGGGCCTCGGGGTTGCGTAGTTCCTCGACGCGCTCGGCAATTTCCTCGGCGCTAAAGCCGACCTCGGCCATGGCGTCCTCGATGGGCAGGCGGCGCACGATGTAGCAGTGGTGCACCTTCTGGTTGCGCGCGAAGTCCTCGGGGATGGTCTGCGCCGTAATGTCCTCCAGCACCACGCCCGCGCGGGCGAGCTTGCGCGTTTCGGGGCGGAAGCCGCGCAGGTTGCAGCTAAAGATGGCATGGCCGCCCTGCGCGAGCAGGCGCGATACGCCGGCCAAAAGCTCAACATGGTCGCGCTGGACATCCCAGGTGCGGCGGCCCATCTTGGAGGAGTTCGAGAACGTGGGCGGGTCGACAAAGATCAGGTCCCAGCGGTTGCGCGTCTGGCGCTGGTCGCGAATCCAGGCGAGCACGTCGTCGCGCACAAAATGATGCTGAGGCCCCACAAAGCCGTTCTGGCGCATGTTGCGCTCGGCCCAGTCCAGATAGGTATTGGAGAGGTCGACCGTCACGGTCTCCTCGACGCCGCCATCGGCCGCGTAGCAGGTGGCAGTGCCGGTGTAGGCAAACAGATTGAGGAAGCGGCGCGCCTGCTTGGCGTGCTCGCGCACCAGGTTGCGGGTGACGCGGTGGTCCAAGAAGATGCCGACGTCCAGGTAGTCGTCAAAGTTGACGGCAAAGGTGAGGCCGCCCTCTTCGATGAGCGGCAGGCGACGACGCGCGATATTGGCGCGCTCGCCCGATGCGCCCTTGCCGGCGCCCTGCTTGCCGTACTGCGAGCCGCCACGCGAACGCATGCGGGCCTTGGCGTGCACATGCTCGGCGGGAACATCTAGGATGCGCGGCGCGATGGCCAGAATGTCGAGCATACGGGCCTGGGCCAGTGCGGGGTCGATGGTCTTGGGCGCGGCGTATTCGGCGATGACGAGCCAGCGGCCCGGCGTCTGCGGGCAACCCTCGTACAGGTCGATAGCGGCGGAGTAGTCGGGCAGGTCGGCATCGTAGACGCGGTAGCAGCTCACGCCCTCGCGCCTGGCCCACTTGCGGCGCAGACGGGCATTCTTGCGCAGGCGGTTGGCGAACTGCTCGGACTCGGGGATGAGCACGGGCAGCGGCTTGCCGTCGCCCAGGTCGAGCATGGCGGCAGGCTCGGGCATGGCGGAAGCGGCGGCTTCATCGTTGACTTCGTTGGCATCCGCGGTCTCGCCCTCGGTGTTTGCGCTGGTCGCAGCCTCAAACGCTGCGGCGGCGTGGTCGAGTGAAGGCCAGACTTCGACGGTCGCCTCTTCGTTGTTGGGCATGACGGCGATTGAGCACTCGGGCTCGGTGTGGAGCGCGCGGGCTAGCAATCCGTCGCGGGTGAGCGCGGCGACCGGTGCCGCGGCAAGCTCGGGCGCGCGGCGCAGCTCGCCGATGAGCGTCATGGCGTCGTGCATGAGCGAAAGCGGCGTCTCGGTGGTGTCCGCGACCACGGCGGCGCCGGCGACAGCGCCCGCGTGGTCCAGTACGGTGGCGGACTTGGCGGCGCAAAAATCGACAAAGCGCTTGTAGCCGGCACATTTAACCATGCGCTCAGCGGTCTTGCGGGCGGCGGGGTCAACATCCACGGCCACGATGCGCGCCTGGCGCTCGCGCGCTGCCGCCTCGCGCCCGCGCGCCTCGGCAAGCAGCTGCTCCCACAGGGCGGCATCGTGCAGCTGCCAGCCCTCAAAGCCCCAGCGCTCGCGTGCGGCGCCCGGGGCGCGGTCGGTCAGAATGTTCACGGCCTCCAGCAGCAGACCGCCGCCGGCGCACGAGGCATCGATCAGCGTGGGAAGGGCTTCGTTCTCGTAATCGTCGGCCGTCAGCTCGCGCTCGCATAGTGCGGTCCAGCCGACCTGCGCCAGCACCAGGGCGGCGTAGTCGGGGCGCAACACGTGTGCGCCCTCGTCGGCACGAGTCGCAGCGGGCGGCAGGCGTTTGAACAGCGGGTCGCCCGAAAGGTCTAGGCTTATGCTCGCGCGGCGCTGGCGCAGCGAAAGCAGTAGGTGAACATCGGGGTCGGCGGCATCGACATCGGCGCGACGTCCCGTGGTCTCGGCCAGGCGGTCGCACAGCGCGTCTTTGGCACGCAGGGCCGAGAAGCGCGTGTTGCGCAGCTGCTCGGTCACGCCGCGGGCGGTAATGGCGATGGTGGCGCCGGGGCGGACGATGTTCTCCCAGGCGATGTCGTAAACGCTGTCGTACAACTCATCGGCATCCTGTGCCCCAAAGCGCCCGAGCACCACAAACACGCGGCTGGCCAGGCGCGACCACAGGCAGGCGCGGTAGCCTTCTTCGAGCTCGCCCTCAAATGTAGCGCGGCCCTTCAGGCGGCGGACATGCGAAAGCCCGAGGCGTTTAAGCTCATCGGCGAGTGCGGACTCAAAGCCCTCGGGGCAGCTTGCGTAAAATTCCATGGGTGACCTCTCTGGTTGCGTCGCTCCATTATATGATGGATGCTTCGTTTGCCCTTATCCTCGAAAGGAACCCATATGATTGATGCGTGTCCCGAACCCGCTGTGCTCTTTTTTGACGTGGACGGCACGCTGACGTCGTTCGATCCCGACGATATGACCGATAAGGACTTCAATGCAATCCATCCGTCGAAGGCCGTTGTCGATGCATTTGGTCGCCTGCGCAATGCGGGTCACCAGGCATTTATCTGCACGGGTCGCCCCTTGTGGCTGATTGCCGATGGCCTGCGCGCGCTGAACCCGGCGGGTATCGTTGCCATGGCGGGGGCCACGCTCGAGGTCGAGGGCCGCGTGGCACACGAGGACTGCATTGACGAGGACATTGTTGAGGAGCTCGCGCGTCGCATTACTGTGGCGGGCGGCGAGGCATTGTTCGAGACGAACGGTGCCACCTATTCACTTGAGCCAGTTGGTGTCGAACAGTCATTTCTGCTAGGCGCCGGCGTGGTGCATGGCACCGATCAGATGCGCATCGATGGCCGCTTGCGCGTAGGCAAGGTGTGCATTAACGCGTACGACCTGGCTCGCGTAGCCAACGATGACGGCTTTATCGAGCGCGAGTTTGAGCTGTGCAACACCGGTGGTCAGAATCGCGAGCTGAGCCCCAAGGGCATCGACAAGGGCGTGGGCGTGGCGCGAGCGCTGGAATACCTGGGTCGCACCGGCAACGCGCGCACCTTTGGCTTTGGCGATTCCGGCAACGATCTGGGTATGCTCGCCGCCGTCGAGACGGCTGTAGCCATGGGCAACGCCATGCCCGAGGTCAAGGCAGTCGCCGACTACGTGACCGACGATGTCGCACACGATGGCACCGTCACAGCGATGCGCCATTTTGGCCTCATCTAATGAATCTCGCCTTCTGACGTTTGCTCAAACTGCGACTCTTTGCTTTTGCATGCTCAATCGATTTATCAATCCAAATACTGAGGTGTTTATACCGTTCGCCGAGAAGATAAAAAACCGCAGTTCACGCCTTGATAAACGTAGGTAAAGTGTTTAGCAGTTTACCGGCCGTGTGCAAGCGAAAGGAATCAGGCAGATGGCAATCAAGGTGTTCGCTGACGGTGCAAACCTCGAGGGCATGCTCGACATGTACGAGAACGGCAACGTTCAGGGTTTCACGACCAACCCGTCCCTTATGAAGAAGGGCGGCGTGACGGATTACCGCGCGTTTGCCAAGGAGGTCCTGGCCCACATCACCGATGTGTCCGTCTCGTTTGAGGTCTTTGCCGACGACGTCGAGACCATGGAGGTCGAGGCCCGCGAGATCGCTACCTGGGCCGAGAACGTCTACGTCAAGATTCCGTGCGTGACTACCAAGGGCGAGTCCACCGCCGAGCTGGTGCGCAAGCTTTCGGCCGATGGCATCAAGGTCAACGTCACCACCATCTTTACGCCTACGCAGGTCGACGAGATGGTCGAGGCCGTTGATGCCGAGACACCGTCCATCATCTCGCTCTTTGCCGGCCGCATCGCCGATACCGGCGTCGACCCCATTCCGTTTATGACGGAGTCGGTCAAGAAGGCCGCCGCCAAGCCCAACTGCGAGGTCCTGTGGGCATCCACGCGTGAGCTTATCAACATTTACCAGGCGCAGGCCTGCGGCTGCCAGATCATCACGGTGCCCAACAGTATTCTGGCCAAGCGCAAGAACATCGGCCGTGACCCGTACGAGGTTTCGCTCGATACCGTGCGCGGTTTTGCCAAGGATATCGCCTCGCTCGGCTTCCATATCTTGCCGTAACGCGAACACTGACTACATCGCGGGTTGTTCGCCCCGGCCTTTCCTTTCCCTATCGCTCACGCGCTTCGCGAGGGTCGCGCTAGGCAAAGGAAAGGCCGGGGCTGCCGACACGAGCTTGCCGGTAGGTTGGTGATAGGCTTCCATATCCTGCCGTGGACAAAGGTACCCCCGCCTGCGCCGTGCAAAATTGAGAGTATTCAGCAAGGTAAAGGCTTTTACCAGCTGGGTGAAGCATGGAACAGCCCCCGTTTTGGCTCTGATGACGCTAAAACGGGGGCTGTTTCTTGCTTTTTCGTCTCTGAGAGGCATCCGGAACGGTGGAGTTTGCAGAATACTCGCGATTTTGCACGTCGCGAGAGGGGGGACCCTTGCTTTGGCGGTTTACTTCCCCTGCACCATGGTGAGGGAGATCTTTTTGCGGTCGCGATCGACCTTTTCGACCCACACCTTGACCGTGTCGCCGACGCGCACCACGTCGCTGGGGTGCTTGACGAAGCGGTTGGCCAGCTTGGAGATGTGTACGAGGCCGTCCTGGTGCACGCCCACGTCGACGAAGGCGCCAAAGTCCACAACATTGCGCACCGTGCCCTTGAGTTCCATGCCGGGTTCCAGGTCGTCGATGGAAAGCGCCGAGCGGCTAAAGACCACCTCGGGTGCGTCGTCGCGCGGGTCGCGCCCGGGCTTCTTGAGCTCGTTGACGATGTCGATGAGCGTTAAGGTGCCGCAGTCCAGGTCGCTTGCCAGCGTCGAGATGCTGCCCAGGCGGCGCTCGATGTCGGGCACGCCGCCGCGGCTGAGCTCGCTGGCTTTAACGCCTGCGCGTTCCAGGACGGACGTGGCCACCTCGTAGCTTTCGGGGTGGACGCTCGTCGCGTCGAGCGGGTTCTTGCCGCCGCTAATGCGCAGGAAGCCCGCGGCGTTGAGGTATGCCTTGGGTCCCAGCTTGGGGACCTTCTTAAGCTGGCGGCGATCGGTAAAGGCGCCGTTTTCCTCGCGGTAGGCCACGATGTTCTTGGCCACGCTCGGCGTAATGCCCGACACGTAGCCCAGCAGGCTTGCGCTTGCGGTGTTTACGTCGACGCCTACGCGGTTGACGACGTCCTCCACCACGTGGCCCAGGGTGCGCGAAAGCTCGGCCTGGTCAAGGTCGTGCTGGTATTGGCCCACGCCGATGGACTGGGGCGGAATCTTAACGAGCTCTGCCAGCGGGTCCTGCAGGCGACGACCCAAGCTCATGGCGCCACGTACGGTGACGTCCAGGTCTGGATATTCCTGGCTGGCGAGCTCGGAGGCGGAGTACACCGACGCGCCGGCCTCGTTGACGATGGTGTATCGCAGTCCAGGCGCCTGCTCGGCGATAAACTCCGAGACGACTTCCTCGGTCTCGCGGCTGGCGGTGCCGTTGCCGATGACGATGGTGTTGACGCTGTCCTTCTTGACGAGGCGGGCGAGCTCGCGCTTGGTGCCGGCGACGTCGTGGCGCGGCTTGGTGGGGTAGACCACGCCGTGGTCGAGCAGCTTGCCGGTCTCGTCCATGACGGCGACCTTGCAGCCGGTGCGGTAGCCCGGGTCGAGCGCGAGCACGCGGGCGCCGCGTACGGGGCGTGCCGAGAGCAGGCCTTCGAGATTCTTGGCAAAGACGTTGATGGCCTCGGTCTGGGCGCGAACGGTGAGTTTGGCGCGGGCCTCGCGCTCCAGCGAGGGGGCCATGAGGCGCTTGTAACCGTCAGCGATGGCGGCATTAAAGACGGGAGCAAACACGCCCTGGCGACGGGGCCAGCGGCTGCCGAGGCGTGCCGTAGCGGCAGCGCCGTCGACGTTCACGCGCACGCGGAGCTTGCCCTCACGCTCACCGCGGTCGATAGCCAGCACACGGTGGTTGGGGATGCGACGCAGCGGCTCATCATAGCTGTAGTACGGCTCGTAGGGGGTCTTCTCGGCGGGGTCGGTGGCCTCGACGACGATGTCGGCGGTGTTTTGCGTAAAGGCGCGCAGGTCGGCGACGTTCTCAGGGTCCTCGGCCACCGTCTCGGCCACGATGTCGGCGGCGCCGGCGAGCGCCTTCTCGGGCGTGTCGAAGCCGGCCTCCTCGTTGACGTAGTCCGCGGCGGCGTCGAGCGCGCTGCCCTTGGCCGAGGCCTGCATGATGATCATGTTGGCGAGTGGCTCCAGGCCTGCCTCGCGGGCCTTCTGCGCGCGGGTCATGCGCTTTTTGCGGTAGGGCTTGTAGAGGTCCTCGACACGCTGGAGTTGTGTGGCCTCGCGAATCTGCTGCTCGAGTTCGGGCGTGAGCTTGCCCTGGGCGTCGATGAGCAGAATGACGTCCTCTTTACGCTGCTCAAGATTGCGCAGGTATGACAGGCGCTCGTCGAGGGCGCGCAGGGCGACGTCATCCATGCCGCCCGTGGCCTCCTTGCGGTAGCGCGAGATAAAGGGGATGGTGTTGCCCTCGTCGATGAGCTTGACAGCCGCCTCGACGTTGGCGGCCTTAAGGTTGAGCTCGCGGGTGAGCTGGGCGATAAGATCCATGAAACTCCTTGCGTTTAAGGTGCGTTTGCAGCACAGAGCTACCAAGGATACCACCTGCCACTTCGCTCAAAAAAGACTGTTTTGGCTCGGAACCACGAAAGCGGCCTATCTACTACGTTTGAACCGTGTGGGTCGACCATCCCCCGGTTTTCCGAAAATGCGCAAGCCGTCTACCTGCGGTTTTTATTTCGCGAAATTCGGTATGGATGAGGGTGATTGGTTAAACGTAGTAGATAGGCACATTTCGTGGCGAACGAATCAAGCTAAGGTGCAAAAAGTCCCCCGTCCCAGAAAAATCATTGGCAACGTAGCAAAATGCCCCGCGGGCAGGAGGCTGCTCGCGGGGCAAAGAAGAGGGGCTTATTTGTGGCGGACCGAGGGGCTCGGCATGGGGTTTCTGTCGCGGCCGCTCTTAAGGCATTACAGCTCGACGAGCTGGCCGGTCTCGGCGGCCTCCTTGATGGCGTTAAGCAGCGTGAGCGTCTTGACGTTGTCGGCGGGGGTCACGACGGGCTCGACCTCGCGGCGGACGACCTTCACAAAGTGCTTGAGCTGCATCTTGTGCGGCAGCGCCGGGTCGACGGCCGGAATCTCCATCTGCAGCGGCTTGTGCCAGTTGGAGGCGCCGTCGTAGGAGAACTGATGCAGGCGGGGCAGCGAAAGGGCACCCAAGGTTCCGCCGATAAAGTAGGCGTCGGCGTCGAAGGGGCGGTACTGCGGATCCTCGCGAGCGGTTGCCTCCCAGTTCCAGGGGCTGGCGGTGGCGTCGGAGATGGTCATGCTCGCAAGCGCGCCATCGGCAAAGCGGACGTTGACCACGGCGGAGTCCTCGGTCTCAAAACCGCGGGCGGCGCTGGACTGCATGCCCTGGACGGCGACGGGCTCGCCCAGCAGGTAGCGGAGCAGGTCCACGTCGTGAACCAGGTTGACCAAGATCGGTCCGGCACCCTTCTTGCGGCGCCACTCGACATCGAAGTATTCGTCATTCTTATAGATCATGTAGTGGAAGCTCGACACGGTGAGCTTGCCCAGCTCGCCGGACTCGATGATCTCCTTGGCCTTGTTGACGAAGGGGTTGTGGCGACGGTGCTGGCCCACGAGCACGGGCACGCCGGCGGTCTCGGCCTCGGCGGCGAAAGCCTGGGCATCCTCGAGGTCGTTGGAGATCGGCTTTTCGACCAGCGGCACGATGTTGCGCTTGATGGCCTCGCGGGCAACGCCCAGGTGCAGGTCGTTGGGGGTGGCGATGATGACGGCCTCGGGCTTGACCTCGTCCATCATCTGGGCGGGATCGGTAAAGAACGGCACGCCGGCAGCCTCGGCCGTGGCGCGGGCGCCCTCAAAGGCGTCGGCGATGGCGACGAGCTCGGCCTCGGGCTCCTCGGTGACAAAGCGGATGTGGTTGCGGCCCATGGCGCCGGCGCCGATGACGGCAATGCGGACGGGGTTGAGCTCAGACATTTCGACTCCTTAATGCTGGTGGCTGGTGGAATGTGACAAAGGGACGGTCCCTCATGTCACATCGGTAAAACTAAGCGGACTTCTTCTTGCTGTCGGAGACCATCATGTAGACGGTGAGCACGACGGCGATAGCGGCAATCACGATGGCGCCGTAGAAGGACTGCTGGTAGGCGGCGCTGCCGGCCTCGGCGTGATACAGCACGGCAGTGATGGGCTGGCTGATCCAGGTAGAGGCGGCGTAGCCCAGGAACATGATGCCGTAGTTGACACCGATGTTGCTGGTGCCGAAGGCGCCACCGGTGAGCGGCGGGTAGATGACGAGCAGGGCGCCAAAGCTAAAGCCGAGCAGGGCGAGCGCCACAAAGAACATGCTCTGCGTAAAGCTCATCGACATGATGACGAGCGCGACGATGGTCACGACGAGGCTGATGAGCAGCGACTTGTAGGCGCCGAGCTTGTCGATGATCTGGCCAAAGGACAGACGGCCGACCAGGTTGGCGCAGGTGTTGACGGAGACGACCACGCCGCCGAGGGCGACGGCCGCGGCGCTCGTGGGGTCGGCGAAGAGCTGGACAGCGGCGATGGAGGCAACCTTGCCCACGAGCAGGGTGCCCGCGGTGGCGGCGAAGGCGAAGGTGGCGATGAGGACCCAGAAGCGCGGGGTTTTGACCATCTCGCCCGGGGTGAGGTCGCCGAAGGTGCCGGCGTGCGCGCCGCCCTTGGGGGCCTCGAAGCCCTCGGGCAGCCAACCGGCCTCGGGGGCCTTCAGGAACAGGGCGGAGGCGGCGATCGTCACAAAGAAGATGACGCCGAGTGCCTTAAGGGCGCCAAAGATGCCAAGGCTCGGGATGAGCAGCGAGGCGAGCACCGGGGACAGCACGGCGGGGCCGGCGGTCGAAGCGGCCAGGGTGATGCCGGAGGCGAGGCCCTTTTTGTCGATGAACCACTTTTGGCCGGTGGTGAGCGCGGGGTTGTAGCCCAGGCCGTTGCCGATGGCGGCGACGAGCGAGAACCACAGGTAGAACTGCCACGGCTCGGTGACGGTGCCGGACATGAACCAGCCCAGGCCGTAGCACACGGCGGCGGCGATCACGACGTTGCGCGGGCCGATCTTATCGGAGATGCGGCCGGCGAAGATGCCCGTCACGGCCATGATGGTCTGGAAGACCGGGAAAGCCCAGGTAAGTGCGCTGGACCACTCGGGGTAGACGGCGAGCAGGTTCTTGGACACGACGGAGTACAGCGCGATGGAGCTGATGAAGAACATGGTGACGCACGCGGCGGAAAGCACGACGGCGCGACCCTTGTTGGAGTTGGTGGAAGCCATTGGACTCTTTCTAATCGATGCGGGGAGGAGCGGGCGTGTCCGCGGGCCTCCCTGTCAGGTTGGTTTACTGGTCGGTCGGCTTGGCGACGCCGGACTCATCGGACCAAAGCTCGACACCCTTGTTCTTGAGGTAGTTGTCGGCATAGGCGCGACGGCCGCCGGGCTTGGCGGTGAGGTCGCCCATCATGTTGGAGAAGCCGCCGTCGACCTTGATGGCGTCGCCGGTGGTAAAGTCCGAGCGCTTGGACGCCAGGAACATGACGGCGTTGGCGATATCGCTGACCTCGCCGATGCGACGCGTGGCGATGAGGCGGCTGCGGCTCTTCTCGACCTCGGGATCGGCGTAAAAGCTCGCCGACATGGGGGTCTTAACAAAGCAGGGCTCGACGCAGTTGGAGCGCACGCCGTAGGGGCCCCACTCGGCGGCCAGCATCTTGGACATCATGTTGACGCCGGCCTTGGTGGAGCTGTACACGCCCGAGAACGTCTCGGGGGAGTGGCTGGCGACGGTCGAGATGTGCACCAGTCGGCCCTGCCCGGCCTTGATCATCTCGCGACCAAAGCGCTGCGAGGTGATGAAATAGCCGGTGAGGTTGACGTTGAGGACCTCGTTCCAGTCGCTCAGCGGCAGGTCCTCCATGGCTGCGAAGCGCAGGATGCCGGCGGTGTTGACGAGAACGTCGACGCGGCCGAAGTCGGCGATGGTGGCATCGACGGCGGCCTGAACCTCGGCCTCGTCGGTGGCGTTCATCTTGTAACCCTCGGCGTGGATGCCAAACTCGGCGGCGAGGTCGGCAGCTGCGGCCTTGACCTTTTCCTCGTCCAGATCGAGCAGGACGACGTTGGCGCCGTTGCGGGCGAACTCGCGGCAAATCTCGACGCCCATGCCGCCGAGTGCGCCGGTCACGGCGCAGACATCGCCCTCGAGCTTAAGCCAATTGCTCATAGGAACTTCCCTTCTTGTGCCTCCCGGTGGGTCGCTCCCATTAACCGACCCACGTGGTTTTCGCTGGTTATCGTATGCTTTGCATTTGCGCAGGTGAATTGCATATTTGTTAGAATGGCGTTAATCATAGGTTTACACTGTGCGATGCAGTTTATGCTTAATTGAGCGCATGACCTGCGAAAACGACCCCCTGCGGCGCTGTGGGCCCGCGCGTGCGAAAACGGGAGATTGACGTGTACGATCGACGACTTGACGCTATTTCGGCCGCCGCGGAGCTGGGAAGTTTCTCGCGTGCCGCGGCAAAGCTGCGCGTGTCGACGCCGGCACTCGTCAAGCAGGTGTCGGGGTTCGAGGCCGAGTTCGGCATCACGCTGTTCGAGCGGTCGCACTCGGGTGTTAAGGTGACGCCGGCCGGCGCACTGCTGGTGGACGACGCGCGCTCGATCATGCGCCAATCCGAGGATGCGTTGCGTCGCGCCCGGCGAGCGGCGGGCGATGGCGGTGCGGTGCGCCTGGGCGTATCGATGATGTGCCCGGGGCGCCAGACGCTGTCGATGTGGACGGACGTGCACGAGCTGGAGCCATCGTTGCGCTTCGAGATCGTGCCGGTGAGTGACCTCTATGACGAGCGCGAATCCGTTATGCGCAGCTTGGGGCGCGAGGTGGATGTGGTGCAGTCGAGTTTTTCGACCCCGCGCTGGGGCGACGCCTGCCAAAAGCTCCGCATCGTCAATGTGCCGTTTTATATCGACGTGCCGCGCACAAGCCGGCTCGCGCGCAAGACGCGCATCACGGTTGCCGACCTGGAGGGCATGCGCCTGCGCGTGCTCCGTCACGGCAACGATGCCATGGACAGCCTGCGCATCGACCTTTTGGCCGATGGCGGCGTGGACGTGATCGACGTGGACAGCTTTGACTTTGCACTCTTTAACGAGGCGGAGGAAAAGGGCGACGCGGTGCTCACCTGCGGAGCTTGGTCAGGCGTACACCCGGCCTTTGTAGGCGTGCCGTTCCTGTGCGGCCGCGAGGTGCCAGTCTATTTGCACTACCCGCTCGAGCCCACCCTCCAAGTCCAAAAATTCGTCAACGCCATGGCCCAACTCCTCAA
>CATYVH010000046.1 GCA_958413765.1 uncultured Collinsella sp. | reverse complement strand
TGGGCGTCCTCGCCCTCCCCCTCCGCGGAGAAGAACACGTTGAGGTCGAACTGGTTCGTCTCGGTGTTCAGCGCGATGCGCTTGATCTCCTCCGGCATCTGGTAGGTGAGCATGACCATGCGCGGGAGCGATGCGTACGGGTTATCACCGTCGGCGGGGTTCCAGTTAGCCTTGGCCTCCTGCTCGTCAGAGTAAGTCCAGTTGAAGATCTGCTCCTCGATAAACTCGCCGCTGTTGAGTGCGCGGAACGGGGTTCCGGATAGGAACAGGAAGTACTTGGTGACGATCGGCAGCCACGTCTCGTCCTGCTCGTTGCCAGTGACCTTGACCTCCTCATGGACGGCCTTCTCCTCGTCCTCGTCGATCGAGTCAAAGAGCTTCTTGGCCGTTTCCCGCCATGCTCCGAAATGGTACTCGTCGAACACCACGAGGTCCCAGTCTTCTAGGCGCACCCACTCTTGCCGGGCCTTGATATTTCCGTTGGAATCTCGACCGAGATAGTCTTGGAACGAGCCAAAGCAGACGATCGGGCGCTGGGGATCGCAGTCCTCATATTGCTTGCCGCCGCGACTGACGAACTGCCAGCCCTCGAAGTCGACATGGCGGTTTAGGTCCTCCTGCCAGGCGCTCTGCACAGCGGGCTTGAACGTGAGCACGAGGACGCGCCTCATGCCCATCGACTTCGCCAACTCATATGTGGCGAAGGTTTTGCCAAAACGCATCTTGGCGTTCCAGAGGAACTTGGGCGTGCGTTGCGAACCCTCGGCGGTCACAGACTCGAAGTACTCACGCGTGCGACGCACGGCCTCGGCCTGCTCAGGTCGCATGCTGAAGTCCTGGTCGCGCGCCTCGTCGTTCTCGGTGCGGTCGCGCACGGCGATCCAGCCGGCACGCACTTGGTCGGGCGTGCAGCGATACCACTCGCCATTGATGTTTTCGCAGCCGTGGGCCTCGAGCCAGTCATGGACGGGATGATCTAGGAAAAAGGTGCCGTCGTCGCGCATCGCGGACTCGGCAAACTCGATTTTGTATGGCTTTTTCTCAGGTTGCAGTACGGGAAACTGCTCACGTACGCGTTGCTCAACGTCCTTGGCCGTATAGCCGACCTTCAGGATTCCTTTGTGGTTGGGATCAGTATCGGAATAGGCATAGATGGCCGGATGGGCGTCAGGGCGCTGAGGGAAGAAATCTTGCGTAGGCATAGCTATTCCATTCCGGGAATCGAGCTGCACACATCGTCTATCTCAGACTCGTCTAGCCCATACTTTTCAAATAGTTCTTCATCAGTCCAAGCATGGCTCCAGTCTTGGACCGGAACGAATTCAAACGCCTTCGGAGCCATATCCTGCGTGGCCGTCCTGGTTGCAACAAGATATCGAACGAAACGCGTCTTCAGATACTGAATTAAGTTATTTGCCTCAGAAGCAGATGCACCAAGAACAAAAACGTTATATGTGTTCGAACTGCATGACCCCGGTTCAGCAAGTTTCGGCTTTCCGAGAATTGTGCCACCGGGATTGCCGGCTCGCGGAATAAGAACCTTGTACTTTTGGACATCGCCGGCGTTTCGCGTGACATTCTTCTGTTCAATCCAGCACTCGCCATGCGCGATATACACCTTAGTCGCGAACGCGCCCGTCTTGTTCTTTTTAACTGGATATGACGAAGATCCGTCAGCGGTCTGGAGAGAACCGTCGGCACCGTTCCATAGGGCGCGAGTGTGGAACCCAAAGTAACGGCCCGCGTTTAATTCTTCCGAAAGCGGCTTTTCCTGCATGCTGCGTATCTTCTTTAAAATGGATATCTGTTTTGCACTCCTAATGAAGGTTTCCATCCCGTCCTCCAGTAATGGCCTCTCATCCATCGAGACGTCGTTACCGTCATGCGAGTAGACACGACAAAGCCCCCTATGGTCTCGATCCCAAAGGAAATAACAGACACCGCCTTTAATCTCGACACCGGGAAAGCAATCTGACGCATTCACATAATCATGGAGCTCCCTGATGCGGTCGTCATGCAACATCTCAGCTCTAAACGAATCTAATCCTCTGCCGCCGGCATACCACCTCGCGGGAATGATCATCGTTAAATAGCGGGGGCTTAGTTTCATGCCCTGCTGGACAAACTTATGGTAAATCGGCATCGCACTGGCGCCATTGCCGCCATCGCTTAACTGATAAGGAGGATTGCCAATTACTACGTCGAATTTCATAGGAAACAGTTCCCCTGGATTATCTTGATGGATGAATTCATACGCATGGGTTTCAAGTTCGGCATCGCGTTTGTACTCTTTCTCCGAGGCACCACAATACCGACACCTGCCATTAAGCCATTTGTGTTCGCAACGTCCGTACCTGATATTCCCGTCAGAGCTATCAAATTCCACCACTGAATAGCGACTGTTAGCATATTTGGAACAATATGCACTGCGACGAGACAACAAGCCCGTCAGCTCTGTAAGTGCGACACCGTAGACTTGCTTCTTGAGAATATGCTCAAGGCGCTCATCGAGAACGGGATAATCATCCTGCAGCCCCTCGATGAGGCGCTTGGTTATTTCACGAAGAAAGACGCCGGATTTGCAGGATGGATCAAGGAAGGTGGCTTCCGGATCCGACCAGATTTTCTTCGGAAGCATGTCTAGCATTTGGTTGGCCATCTCGGGCGGGGTAAAAACCTCATCGCTCGACAGATTCGCGAGGCATGACAAGACGTCAGGATTGTACGTTGTGTCGTATAATCCACTCATACTGCAGCTCCTATCTGATAAATGCTCGTCAAAGGATATTCCCGAATCGGCAGAGGAATGTATGCCTTAACGCTTTCGTCGTATTCCCATTCCGACGCAGGAGAGCCAGAAGAACCAAAAAGGCTCATTTGCTGCCGCTGCCCCTCAAGAAGTTCGTCAAGGCGAAAATCGCGGCGCTTGACCCTATCCCCCATCGCCAAAGACCACTCAGAGAAGATGATTGGCTCGTCGGTATCTTCCTGACTCTCGTCCACAAGACGCATCGAGAGAGCATTACCGCAAAGGATGTTCATATCAATCACAGTGCGGATTGTATCTAAGAATGCGGCGTTGACGCGACCTTTCGCCACCTTGGCATATTCTCCGATGAACTGCTCAAAAAGACGCTTGCGACAGGCTGCAGCGTTGTCAGACAGGAGATCCACGCCGTAGAGAGAGGAAACCGCCACAAACGCATGTCGTTCGTAGTCAATAGATGAACCGCCGTAGCGCCTTTTCACGACCTCAAGCTTGCGGCGCAGAACTTCAGCAAGAAAGTTACCATCGCCACAGGCCGGCTCCAAGAACCGGGAATCGATGCGCTCGCACTCACCCTCTACCATGTCGAGCATTGCATTAACCTCGCGTTCGTTGGTGAATACCTCACCATGGTCGACGACACGCTCTCTTGATTTAATCTGTTTATCCACGACCGCGGCCCCTAGCATACAATTTCCCTCAATGGTACGGTTACCATTCTCGCATGTTCGCGAACTTACTTAGCCTTACAATCCTGCCTTGCCTCCTCAATAGTCTCAATATGATCCAGGGCACACAGCAGCCTTGTCTTCTTTAGCTCAAATTGAAACCTAGCGACTGAATACACCAGTAAGCCAACTAGAACAGCCGCCGGAAACAGAGATGCATTCAAGTTACCGAAAAAGGGTATTGCTTTTTGATTAGCCCATCCAAAGACCTTAAAGCCGGTTGCAACTGTTAAGACCAAGCCAATGACGGTGGGGCTCCAATCCGTATAACATGTCTTTTCAACCGCCCACTTAACTATCCCGCATTTCTTGTACAGACCAATGTTCGTGCCTCGTCCATCCGGAGAAAAGTCCATCTCCGTAATTAGATCGATTAATTCAGCCTCACTGTAGCCGCTTTCCTTGAATCTTTTAATGAAGAAACCTCCTGGTCCAGGACCACAAATAGGACGGTTTACACGAAACAGTTCCTTATAGGCGATTTCCATTGTTAACTCCTTAAAGTACGGGTGCCATTTACGCTATCGTTCTATCATTTCGTCCGGACAGATTTTTATCGGACTGCAAGCAACCATTCACAAGGACATCCCGTTCAGCAAATCCTCGTCCGGTTGCTCACCGCGCTCCTCATATCCGCGCTCAAGCTTTTTCCCAAGCGCCGCAGCGCAACGCTTCGTTTCATCGGCAAACAGGTCATCGATAGCTCTGTCGATTCGCACGCAGGTCTGCCGATGCTCGTTTTTCCAGGGCAGGTCGAGTCCCAGGCTCTCGTCCCAATAGCCGCCAAGCTTTGCGTTGAACACTTCCTCGGGATATAGCACGTCGCTGCGGATGCCCTCAACCGTATCGTCCTCGTCCATATCGGGAGCAGCACCGCCCTGTTCAAGATACCTGCGCAGCTCCTTTTCCTCCCGGATGCAATTCAGCACGCTCGCGCATACCGCAGCCAAAAAGCAGTAGCGCTCGCATAGGTCCCACTCGCCGCCGAGCCATACGCGATAGCCCAACATAACGCTCGCGGACTCCTCGCCCAGCGGGGGGCAACTCCCACGAATACACATCGACAAGCGCATCTTCCCCTAGCCTTTGCACGCCGTCGCGCGTAAAGGCGCACGGGCTCACATCGTAATAGCCAAAGCTGCGACCTGCACCACGGCGATTGATGACGTGCTTGGGCAACAGGACGATCTTGTCGCTGGGCTCGGGATCAATCTTGCGCAGCTTTTTGAGCTTGCGGCGGGCGCGCTTTAGGCCGCGAACGCTATCGCCGCGGCCGCAGCCGCCCGGCTTGCCGCCGTATCGCAGGGCAACCTCGCGTGCCAGGATCTTTGTGTCCGCAGCGCACAGCAGGTCGCTCACGGTGGGCAGATCTTCCCACTCAATACCGTCGACATCCCAAATCCTGCTCATGTTCAACCTCTTTCTGGCTGTTCAACTACGTGCTCATTCGCCCTGTTTAACGTGCTTGTAAGGCATGCGCCCCACTAGAGCGCTTTCTTGCTGGGCGCAATCACTTCGTCCACCAGGCCCAGCTCTAGGGCGCGTTTGGCGTTACACCAGCAGTCGCGCTCGGTGAGCTCATGGAACTCCTGAGCGCTCAGGTTGCCGTGCTCGGCCAGTAGCTCGTCCAGCTCGGCACGCATGGCCGCCGTGTGCTGGGCCACAATCTCGATATCGGTCTGCTGCGCCATGCCCGTGCCGCCCATTAGCTGGTGAATGAGCACCTGCGTGTGGCGGTACACCTGGCGGTGGTCGCCGCAGGCCAAGATCACCGCGGCCATCGAGGCCACGACGCCCTCACCCACCGTGATCACGGGGCAATCGAGCGACTGCATGGTGTCGATGAGCGCCAGCCCCGCCGTAACGCTGCCGCCCGGGCTATTGATGATGAGGGTGATGGGCTCGGCCGCGCTTTGATGTTCCAGCACCAGCATGGACTTAATAAGGCCGTTACAGGTCACATCGTTGACCTCGCCCTCCAGCAGCAGCACGCGGCTGTTAAGCAGCTCGCTTGCCATATCGACGGCGGCAACGCGGCCGTCCTTGGACTTCTTGATGATGCTGGGCTCACGATACATAACGGACATGGCAATTCCTCTCTAGATGGAATCGATAAGGGAAACTGGCCGCACGGCACATGGCAAACAGAGGCCGTGCGGCCAAAATACAGGTCAGAATGCGCGAGGCTGCAAGGGTTAATCCCTTAGCCACTTAGCTGCATTGGGGTGATCGGCGCAAAAGTACTTCTTGGCACGGAAGGGGCGCATGCCGGTCACCTTGACCAGGCAATCGGTACGAGGCATAAGCCCAACCTCGCCTGGGGTCATCACGCAACCGCGCACATCTACGGCAGTGCGCTCGGCACCCACGTACTTGGTGCCCAAAACCGACTCGCCACACAGTTCGCTTATGTAGTTCTGCGTCGCGATGTTGCTGCCGCCACCCATATAGACCAAGCTATCGCAGTTATCGAGAATGGTAAGCGCCGTGGATTTGCCGTACACGACATCGAGCTGGCTCAGCGATTGCGCACACATCAAAAAGCTAATGCCGCGACTGCGCACAGTCGCAATGCTGCGCTCAAAATCGGGGATGCGTCCCACATTGGGAAACTCATCGAGCACAAACTGCACGCGACGCTGCAAATGCCCGCTGGGGCTGGCATCGGCACGGCGCTGGGCCAGGTTAAACAGCTGCTTAAGGGCAACGTTCGCAAGCCATGCATTGGCCGAATCGTTGTCGCTCACCTTAAGATCGATCACGCGCTTGCCCTCGTCAATACGATCGAGACGCATCTCGTCATTCTCAAAAACGCGCATGAGCTGAGGCGTCTTAAGCCGCGAGATAGTTGCATTGAGCGTGATCAGAATACTCTTAAGCGTCCTATCTGCCGCACCTCGAAAATCGCGATACTGCTCAACGCCATACAGATCAGCGTTCTCCGCACCAAACTTATCGAGAAACTCCCTGGACTCCACCTCTTCTACAAGGTAGTCCAACGGGAATCGTCCCTCGCCATCACCCGTGACTTTGATGAGCGCGGCCAGCTTAAAGACGTTGTTCATCTTAAGGTAGCGGCGCGGAGCCGTGGGATCCCCACCCGGCGCAAATGTGCCGGCAAGGCACTCCAAAAGGAACAGGATTCCAATAATCGCTCGGAGCAGCAGATCGCTCGCGTTGTCCCAAAACGGGTCGTTCCTAAAGCTGCGCCCATCAGGATCGACCCCCTCCATGATTGCCGCCACTGTGGTGGGGATATCCTCGACATCCATCACGTAACGCAGAGGGTCGTATCCGGCCGACCGCTCGGGATTAACAGTATCGAGAACCGTTACCTCGTAGCCGTCCTCTTCAAAGCCTTTCCCCGTACGGCGCAGCAGCTCACCCTTGGTGTCTGTGACCACATAACAGCATTCGTGGTGATTGAGCAGGTTGGGCAAAACGAAACTCGCCGTTTTGCCGCTGCCGGTTCCGCCAAAGACAAACACGTTGTTGGACACGCTCGTCTCCCAGTGCTTATCGCCCTCGTAAAAAGCAACCGTGGCACCGTGCGCCAAGATCACATCGCGCTGCTCATCGCCGGACGACAGCGCCTGCATTTCCTCCTTGGTCGCCCACTTCTTGGCTTGATACTCCGTTTGCTGTGCGGCCTCGTAGCCGTACATCTTAATGACCGACATGTCACGGCCCCTTTCTTGTCGATGGTTCTGCGTAGTTGCTAGGAAATACGGCCGATGCCTTCGCCCTCCTTGGGGCTTGTCGCGCATGGCAACTTGACCGCGCCGTCAATCAGTCGCTCGGCCTGCGCCACATAGCTCTCGCGCGCCACGGTTGAGACCGTCCCGTCGCGCAGATACGCAAGCAACGACTCGATCATCAGCTTGTCGAGCAGGTCGTATCCCTTGGCCTGAGCGTAGTTGAGGGTGTAGCGGTCCCGAAGCCTCTGTACCTTGGTTGCCAAATCGGTTTCCATCTTTTCCTCCCTGTAATAAAAGTTCTGCCGATTGTCCGAAAGCGCCTCAAACGGGCGTTTGACACATAGCTCGAAGTTGAAACGCGAACTCGCATCGAATACGCGTTGCTGAATCACGCGGTAACGTTCGAAAAACATGACGGCATCGTCTTCGTCCGCCGTAAATCCATGCGATCCATCGCGATGCACGTGGTCGCTGGGTCTTTTGTAGTCGATGCTTCGCACAAAGCGAGACGGAATGCGTCCCCCTTTTTCGGACGAGTACTTCATACCTGTCGAAACCTGCTCAAACATGAGCACGCCGCTCGATATAAAGCGCGGATTGCTTCCGTGCCGAAACAGGCTAATTAAGATGGCCATGCAGCGCATACAGTTATCGCGCTGGGGAAAGTACAGCGACAGCAAAGCGAGCGCCGCCGCGGCCAAAAGCTCGCGAGCCTCGTGCACATCGTCTCGATACTGCTCGGGCACCAGCCCGGGAATATCGGGTGAATGCTTTTCCAGTACGCCAACAAGCGCCTTAGCGAGGCGCTCAACGTTCTCTTCACCGCAGTACGGATACGGAAACGGCTTCTCTGCCTTTCCGTTCTCTTCGCACATACCACGGAGATCCTCGTCGATCGCACTGAGGAATGCTTCGTAGATACTGTCCAGTTTCTTCATGAATACTTCTTTCTATCCGGTTGCAGATGTTTGTCGATTAGTCTGTTCTAAGTTCTAGAATATTCTGACGCTAGAACGATGATTATCGATCTAACATGTAGTTTCATAAGTGAAATCGTCCAGCTCGATTGCTTAGTTTGCCTAAAGGCTACAAAGCGAATGCATCAAGCAATTGCTATTGAGTTGGCTTTGGATTGCTTCGAGGATAGCACAGTGCGCTGTTCTCGTCATTAGAAATTTTCATATTTTTCTGCTAATATAAACCCACTAAGAAGAAAGGGCTCTATACATGCGTGAAACTACATCATCATTGCCACGCCTCACCGCCGCCGCCCTCTCGCGCGCGCTTAACCTGGAACAAGGCAGTCGCCTGATCACTGTCCGTCTGCCTGGCGCTGTGGATGCCGAAGATCTCGCTAAGTGCTTTACCCTAAACGGTAACGGCGTGCCCGATATTTGTGAGCTTGAACCTGGTAAACAGAATGCAAGTAATGGTGAGCTCGCTCCAGTGTTTATCGACGCATCAAACTACTATCGCGCAAACAAGCGCGATGTCGAAAAAGACTGCGCCGCGCTCATCGATTATTTGGAGCCTGGCTACCTTGATTTTTGCGACTGGGGTCCTTTTATTTGGTGCCTGTATGCTCTCGCCCTTTCGGGCCGCACTCAAGCAGCCGTGGTGCTTCCCGCCGATTTACTTGATAAAGCTGAGCAGGCACGCACGATTTTGATACGCGAAGGGCTCATCGAGAGTGTCGTTTATTTGCCACTTTCCGAGCCCAGGCCCTACATGACAAGCGCGCTCCTCATACTGTCTTCAGGAAATCGCAGCGTTGCATTTCGCAGCGCAATTGAGCCCGGACCGCGTTTTCAATATATGAGTAAAACATCGTATTACTCTGATATCACCTTTTCTATCTCTCCTGACTGGGCCCGCATTGATACCAATGCGTCAAGATCAACGCCAATCGAAACGTCCATTTTTGCCACGCGCGAGCTGCTCCAACACCACGCCGCTCTCTCAAAAGGCAAAATCAGCCTCATCGCCATCACCCGAAACTACAGCGCCACACTCGGTGACTCTTTTACGCGAGTCGCGCCATTCATGCCCCGCGAGAGCACGACATCGAACGACATTGACGCAGTCGAGGTGCGCCGAATCTCATCTCAAGATTTTCAGGACGGCAATCTTCTGCCCGTAGATGCTTCAGATAATCAAAATAGCTCGGATTCTAAATTCGTAAAGGTGGACCCCAGCGTTCTCGATCGTTATGAGCTCCGCGCTGGAGATATCGTCATGCCGCGCATGCTGGGTCGCTACGGCGCGTCCAACCTGCTCGTCGTCAGCTCCGATGACGCTAAGCAGCATCTGGTTGCTTCGCATAACACCACCGTCATTCGCCCGTCATTCCAAACGATGACCGAAGATGAGCGCGTAGTGTTTTCGGAGATAATTGTTGGATACCTTACCGAAGGCCACGGGGCGCAGCTGATTCAAGCATTAACTGAAGCAGCCAGCATCCGCGCCATCCGTCCTAGCGACCTGTTTGAGATCGAAGTCCCGCCGGCGCTCGACCCACGCACGCGCGAGTACAGCGAATCCATCAATCGCTTTGCCGAGGTCGTAAGGGCAAAAAAGCAGGCCGAGGCCGCTGTCGCCCAAGCCCAGCGCAACCTCGAAACCGCAAAAAAGGCCGTCAATCAGGTGGTCGACCAGGCCTGCGAATAGCGCATAGGCAGTAGAAACGTCTTAAGCCGGCGGCAGGAACTGGTCCTGCCGCCGGCTTAACTATCTAGCCTATTCCCATCCCGTGGTCTGAGGATTCCATTTGCACATATTCGCCGAATGATTAAAGCACGGCGCATACAACCGATTGACGATCTCTTCTGCCCCAGCAATGTTCCCCGCGAGATCAAGTACCCCCGCCTGCCTCGCCATCTTTATGTACTGCGCAGAACCATTTTGTTTCCACCAGAGAGGCGCCACGAACTCTTCCGGCATTGCCACCTTGCGGGCAGACGCTTCTTTCTCGACTCTCTCGACAAGCGTAGCCCCATCGACGAAGCAAGTTTTCGCGTACACCAAGATGTCGACTATATCCTTGATTCGCGAAGAAGCGCGACCCTCATGTATCTCTATCATTGCGAGCAATTTATCTGCAAGGGCACTCTCCACTCGGCATACTCGATAGTCGCAGACTGGGAGCCCCTCAATATTCAGACGATCGATCGGCGCAAGAACCTCAGGCTCAAGTCCCCGCACTTCATCAATTACCAAGTCAATTGAAATTGGCTGTAGCTTCTTGGTTCCCATAAAGGGGGTGAACCACACCTTCGCACCGCACCGATACTCATCTTCTTCTTTGATTTGCTCTGCACGATCAAAGACGAACGAAACGAAATCCTCCAGATCAATCGAAGCAGCCTGCACCAGATCGACAATAGCCTCTTCGAGACTCTCCTCTTGAGCAACCAAGTCAATATCTCTTGTGACACGTGCATCGAGTGTTCGCGCCAGGACGCTTTGGCCACCCTTGAGCACAAAGCTGCCGTCATCTTCTGAAAAAACGCGACATAGGAAGCGATGAAAGTAGAAACCGACGATCGCCCGATTAGTATCCATCGGCGATTCTCTTGCAGCATTCCTAACAGCCATCTCCAATGCGGTAGGTGTTTTGTACTTCACCATGTCCTCCGTTTCGCGTTACCCGTTTAGCACCATCAGCAAAGGCCTCATGAGCTCGCGTCTTTTGGCGGTTTTAGAGTTCTCCTTTACGAGCTCTTTCAGCCGTTGTATATCGAGCCCACGTCCAAGCGCGTCGTGATAGGCATCGATAATTAATGAGGGGTCCTCGCAATCGAGGCAAAGATCGACAAGCGTGCGCTCGGGTTTAGTTACCGGCAGGCCGTCGAGCCAAACTATATCCTGCTCGGCAATCTCGCGCTTTACAAAAGATAGGGATTCGTTTCTCGTATTGATGCGCATGGGCGCGGTCATCCTGTAGGGGGACAGATAGAAATCGCCCATTTGCTGCAGGTTCGCCGCTGTCGTACCGCTCACGGCGATGCCATCCCACTGACGTTTTCTCTCCCACGCGCAAAGGGAGGGATTGGTGAGCTTCCAAAAAGCGTTGAGCTCGTCGGTGTCTCGGCGCTGTGTCCCAGACATCCGGTAGGCGCCGTGGCATATCCGTTCAAGACGCCCCGCACGACATGAGTGTGCCAGCGCATCTCGAGAGATGTCCATGCGAGCCGCCTGAGCTGTGGTGAACACGCCCTCGCTCTCGGAGAGCTCGCTTATCGCCGTTATGTTGCTAAAGTACTTCATGTTGCAATTGTAGGATATTTTCATACTTTTGCAACGTAGTTTTAATCCATGCGATCCATACACTTTTCTTATCCCATTTCTGCCGCCGGCTTGATACCGACTCACCATCCCCCCGCTATCGAGGTCTAATACTTTTCCGCGAAGTGAACGGCTGTTTTTGAACCCCTGAAGCATCCGCATTTTTCGACGGCAAAATCGCAGGATTCCGGCATTAAAACCGCAGGAAACGGCAACCGGAAAGTGTCGATGCTTCGGGGGTCCGATTTAGCTCGTTCACTTCTCGGAAAAGTATTAGACCTCGCTGCTAGCCGCCTAAATGACGCACCGTCCCCACGCGCGCAATCCAAAAGGCACGTTCCGCCCTCCTTCACGCCACACAAAACCTGCCTTTTCTGCCCCTGCCCACCTCCGCGCCACCCAAAAACTCATCCAATATTAATCTTGGCTCAAGAATCGCTTAATCTATAACCTGCACTATAGAGTTCGACCAAGGGCGGGGCGGCACCGCGCAACGCAGACCGCCGAACGCAACGCTCGCGCCCGGGCAGATCGCCCGGTGTCGCGCCCATCGAACGAAAGGACAGGTCATGGACGACCTCGAAAAAGTTGAAACCATCCGCACCAAGTGCAACGTGAGCTACACCGATGCCAAGGCTGCGCTCGACGCCGCCGACGGCAACGTTCTGGACGCCATCATTTGGCTCGAATCGCAGGGCAAGACCCAGACCACGTCGGCGCACGCCGCCACCGAGTCTGCGCCGGCCGATGAGCCCTCGGCCGAGATGGTCGCCGCGCAGGCCGCCTACGAGAAGTCGAGCGAAAAGACCGACTTCTCCAAGAAGATGGACAGCGTGTGGGAGTACCTCAAAAAACTCTTCCGCCTGAGCCTGGACACCAAGTTTATCGCCACGCGCCGCGATGCGATCATCCTCAACATTCCTATCCTGATTCCCATCGTCGCCCTGTTTGCCTGGGGCGCCACGATATGGCTGATGCTGCTTGGCCTGTTCTTTGGCATGCGCTACCGCATCGACAGCGACGGCGACGTGCCCGGCAGCATCAACAACCTTATGGATAGCGCTGCCAACGCCGCGGACGACATCAAGCAAAATCTGAACGACGACAAGTAATCGCAGACGGGGGCACGTATGGCACGAATCCTGATCGTAGAGGACGAGGAGAAAATCGCCCGCTTTGTGACGCTCGAGTTGGAGCACGAAGGCTACCAGGTGGAGCACGCCGCTGACGGCCGCACCGCTGTGGACCTGGCGCTGGAGCGCGACTACGATCTGATCCTGCTCGATGTGCTGTTGCCGCAGCTCAACGGCATGGAGGTCCTGCGGCGTGTCCGCAAGCACAAGGATGTGCCGGTGATTATGGTCACCGCGCGCGATGCCGTGATGGACAAGGTGGCCGGGCTCGATGCCGGCGCCGACGATTACCTGACCAAACCGTTTGCGATCGAGGAGCTGTTCGCACGGATCCGTGTGGCGCTAAAGCGCTCGGAAGCCGTGCGGGCGGCTTCGGGCGCGGTCGGCACCGGTGCCGGGGCGGGCGCTACGGGTGCCGGTACCGCCGCGACGTCCCCGGCTGGCGACTCGGCCAAGACCTCTGCCTCGCCCTCCCCCGCCACGCTCGCCGTGGGCTCGGTTGCGCTCGATCCCGACCGCCGCGAAGTCACGGTCGGCGGCTCGCCCATCGTGCTGACCGCCCGCGAGTTCGACGTCCTCGCCCTGCTTATGGCGCACGCCGGCACCGTGCTCACGCGCGAACGCATCGCGCACGAGGCGCTGGGCTACGAATACGTGGGCGACACCAACAACGTCGACGTGCACATCGCGCACCTGCGCGCCAAGATCGAAGACGCCGGCGGTGCCCGCATCATCCAGACCGTGCGCGGGGTGGGCTATGTCTGCCGCGCGTAACGACGAGGCTAAGCGCGTCACCTCCATCGCCCGCGCCATCAACTGGAGCTATATGTGGCGCCGCTTGGTGAGCTACGTCTGGCTGGATCTGTTGCTGCTGCTTGTTGCGGCGGCGATCCTCGTCTATGGCTACAACCAGACGCTGCCCGATGGCGCGTTTACCGCGGGATGGATCCCCGGCGCCGCTGTTCGCAGCATGTCGCTGACCCCCGCGCGCGGCTGGGACCTGACCACGCTCACCTATACCGTCGAGCTTGCACGTAGCACCAAGACCTTCCCCCTCGCACAGGACCTCGTCACGCTATGGGCTCTCTACCTTGTCGTTGCGGGCTGGCAGGTTATCAGCGTGCTCGATATGCTCGGCGGCGCCCGCCGCGTGCGCCGCACTATGGCGCCGCTCAACGACCTGGCCCTGCGCGTTGACGAGCTCGGCCGCATGCAGCTCGCCGGCGGCAAGATGGAAACGCTCGAGCAGGCCATCGAGCGCGCGAGCGTCGACTCGCCGAGCGTCACCACCGGCGACGCCGACTTGGCGAGCATCGAGGTCGCGCTCAACCGCCTGCTGCGTCAGATGCAAGAGGCAAAGCTGCAGCAGATGCGCTTTGTCAACGATGCAAGCCACGAGCTGCGCACACCCATCGCGGTGATTCAGGGCTACGTAAACATGCTCGACCGCTGGGGGAAAGACGACCCGGACGTGCTAGCAGAGTCCATCGCCTCGCTCAAAGCCGAAAGCGAGCATATGCAGGAGCTCGTTGAGCAGCTGCTATTTTTGGCGCGCGGCGATGCCGGTCGCACCGTGCTACGGCGTGCGAATACTAACCTGGCTGCACTGGTCGGCGAGGTTTGCGAAGAATCTCAGATGATCGATGCCGGGCACACATATCGGCTGGCGTATGATGCCGCACTTACCAGCGACCCGCGCTGCAACGCATCGGTTGACGTGGCACTCGTGAAGCAGGCGCTGCGCGTGATCGTGCAAAACGCCGCCAAGTATTCGGACGCGGGCACAACCGTCACGTTTGCCATAACGCCGGATGCGGGCGCGGGCACGATCGACATAAGCGTTGAGGACGAGGGGATCGGCATGAACCAGGAATCCGCAGCTCACGCGTT
>CATYVH010000045.1 GCA_958413765.1 uncultured Collinsella sp. | reverse complement strand
CTAACAGGGCCTATTTGGAATCCGAATCGTCCATGGAGCCGTCGATGCCGGTTTTGGTGTCGTCGTCAGAGCTTGTGTCGTCGTCCTTGGCAAAGGGGTTCTTAAAGAAACCCGTCGCGTCGGGCTGTAGGCCTGAGAGCTTAATCCAGGGATTATCGAGCTCGGGCTTGGGCATAGCCTTGGCCTCGGGTGCTGTCTCGTTGCCGATGAGCTCGGACTCATAGATGAACGTATCGTCTCCGAGCGCGTCGTAGGCGGCGACCGGGTTACCCTCGGTATCGCGATACGGCGTGCCCTTAAACACGGCACCGTCGTATGCCACGAGCTGACGGCCGGTCTCGTTCTCAAAGTAGTAGACGAAAATGCCCTTGAGGGCCGCGCACAGCGGAATAGCGATAACCATGCCGATGGGACCCATGAGTGCCGAACCGATAACGAGGGCCGTAAGGCTCATGACGGGATGCACCTGCACCGAGCTCTGCATGACCTTAGGCGAAATGACATTATCGGTGACGTTTTGAGCCGCCATGGTCACGACAAGCGTCCATAACGCCAGCATAGGGCTGAACATAAACCCGAGCACTGTGGCGATCGCCGCGCTCACCCAGGGACCGACAACCGGAACCAAGTGCATAATGCCGGTGAAGATGGCCATAAGTGCTGCGTATGGATGGCCAATGAGCGTAAAGCCGATAAAAGCCAAAAAGCCACCGCAGATGGAAGTCACGACCATGCCGCGCATATAGCCGCCGACCGAGCGTGAAAGGATGGCAACCATAAAGCGGTACGAGGTCTCCTTTTCCTGTCCGATGATGGTGCAGACCTCGTGGTGCATACGGGGATAGTCGCAGGCCAACCAATAGGCAAGCACCAAGCCCAGGAAGATGACGAACAGCTGCGAGGCCGTATTGGTAATAAGCGGGAATACACCGCGACCGAGCTCGGCAGCGATTTGCGAGACGTACTTGGACGCTACGGTAACCAGCGAAGAAAGATTGTCGTCCAGATACTCCTTGAGCGGCGTGTTGTTGAGCGTCTTGGCGTGCGAGAGCATCTCGTTGAGATCGCCACCCGCAACACGAAGCTGCTCGGGCAGGCGGCTCAGGACTTCCATGATTTGACCGAGCAAAATAGGCGATAGGATGCAGACGACGCCGACGAGCACGGCAACAACCACAATGAGCGCGATGAGCGAACCGAGGCCACGTCCGACGCCGTGATGCTCGAGCCAGTTGGTGATCGGAGACATCACAAAAGCGATGATGGAACCGACAGCGAGAAACTCGATGACCGGTGCCAGGATGCCCATAAGGTTAAAGATGACGGCAGCGATGACAATGCAGCCGACGACGCCCCAAATACGCAGCGTCAGAATGCGGGTATCGCGAAGCGTGCGGTCGATTTGTTGGGGGTGCTCACTCATGAACGAACCATCACTCCGTCGGGGTCAATCTTATCTTGAATCTTCTTAAGCGTGCGGCGCAGCAGACGCGAAACCTGCACCTGCGAGATGCCCAGCTTCTTGGCAATCTCGATCTGGGTCATGCCCTTCACAAAACGCAGCTCGATAACCTCGCGCTCGCGAGGCGAGAAATCGCGGATGGCTTCCTCGATTACCAGACGGTCATCGGTAAAGTCGAGCTCGTTGTCGTCGTCGGCATAGCGATCGAGAATCGAGGGAGCATCGTCGGAGTCGGACGCGCCGGGAGCCTCGATGGGCACCGAGGTATAGGCCGAGGACGATTCCATGGCTTCGAGCACCTCGTCAACGGTCACGCCAAGGTAATCGGCGATTTCCTCAACCTTGGGCGAACGCTGAAGCTCGTTGGTGAGCTTATCGGTGGCCTGGTTAACCTTGGCAGAGAGCTCCTGCAGACGACGCGGCACGCGCACACTCCAGCCCTTGTCGCGGAAGTGGCGCTTAATCTCGCCCAAAATGGTGGGCGTGGCAAACGTCGTGAACTCGAGTCCGCGTTCAGGGTCAAAGCGGTCGATAGCCTTGAGCAAGCCCAAGTACCCGACCTGCAAAAGGTCATCGAGCGGCTCGCCGCGGTTCTTGAATTTGTTGGCAAGAAACCTTACCAGGTTCATATGGGACATGACGAGCTGCTCGCGAGCATCCGGATCACCGGTCTCCTTATAACGACGAAACAGCTCGCGGGTTTTCTCCTTGTCCCAAGCGGTCTTGCCACTCCGGGAACGTTCGGTCATATTAGATATCCGCCTTGAGGTCGAGGGAAAGCGTTAGGGGCGCCGCAGTCTTTTCGTAGGAATCGCACACGCTTGCAAGAATGAGCTCGGCATACACAGTAGCCTGGTCATCCTCGTCGACGGTGGCCTGTTCCCCAAAGGTAAAGGTCATGCCGACGTGAGATTCGTCCACATCGAAATTGATCGTGATGTCGTCGCAGTCGACCGCGGTGCACCCAAAGATGAAGGCTTCCTCGGCAGCCATGCGGATATCCTCGATGCGATCGACGGACATAGAGCACAGGGCGCCGACGTTGGCGGCCGTCATGCGCACCAAGCGCGCGAGACGAGGATCACCGGCAACGCTCAGCGTGATGGGGCAGGTTGCTTCACTACTCATCGCAGGACTCCTCGGAGGTCTCGGCAGGCGTATAGGTGTAATACTGAGCAGGCTTAGCAGCGGGCTTCTGAACATCATCGTCGTCAGCAGCGGCATCGTCATCGCCAATCAGAACGCGCTCAGTAGGCTGCTCGGCCTCGGTGGCGGCAGCGGCGAGCTTGCGATCGGCGTCGGCTGCAGGAGCCTTCACCTTATTGAAGAGCTTCTGCACGGCGCCAGCAGCAGAATCAGTCACGCTCGATACGGCATTGCTAGCCTCGGCCACGCTGCCCGTGACCTCGGAGATGTCGCGAACGACCGCCTCAACCTCAACGAGGTTAGACGTCAGGGCGTCAACGGCAGTCTTGCTCGACTTGAGGAGCGGCTCCATCTGGGCAAGTGCCGGCGTAAGCTCGTCAACGGCGCCATCGAGCTTTGCCACCACGGGCCGTGCCTCGGCGAGCGTATTATTGAGGTCGCTCACCGTCTTGTCGAGCGAGTCGACGACGGTGCGGGTCTTGCGCAGCGTGAGCGCGAGCTCGACAACAGCCCACACGCCGGCAACGGCGAGCACCAGCAGGGCGATTTGAATGGGACTCATACAAGCCTCCCGAAGGAATCGAAATACAGACGCTTTTCATGGTACCCCAAAGAAGGGCAAAGATACCCAAAGGGAATGTGCGAGGCGCCAATGGCCTACTTGGGAGCGTTGCCGCTACGGTCGCGCTCGCTTTGCTCCACACGCCACTCTTCCCAACCGCGGCCGGCAGGCTGCCAGAACGCGCCGCGCTCCAACCCCTCGGGCAAATAGCGCTGATCGACCCAGCCTTCGGGATAATCGTGCGGGTACTTGTATACACCGTACTCGTCGCTGCCGGGACGGTGACGATCGCGCAAGTAGCTGGGCACCTCGCGAAGACCACTGCTGTGGATATCGGCCAGCGCCGCATCGATCGAGGCCTCGCACGCGTTGGACTTAGGCGCCAGGCACACATAGAGCGCAGCCTGAGCCAGGTTGATGCGACACTCGGGATAGCCAATGACCTCGGCAGATTTAAATGCGGCATGTGCCACCAAAAGCGCCTGCGGGTCGGCGTTACCAACATCCTCGGAAGCCTGAATCATAATGCGGCGAGCGATAAACTTGGGATCCTCCCCCGCATCGATCATGCGCGCAAGCCAATAAATGGTGGCATCGGGGTCGCTGCCTCGCATGGACTTGATGAACGCGCTAATAATGTCGTAGTGCATGTCACCGTTTTTGTCATACGAAAACCCACGACGCGGATTGGCGATCTTCACGTCATCCACGGTAATGGGATAGCGTTCCCCCGCCGCCGGCGCTGGCGTTCCCTCGGTATCGGGACGCGTAACGGCAATCTCACTCGCAAGCTCGAGCGTCGTGAGCGCCGAGCGCGCATCACCCGCGGCCAACGTGCAAATGGTCTTGACTGTATCCTCATCGGCCGAGAACTTACCGTTTAAACCCTGCGGCGCCTCGAGCGCACGCTCAATGAGCGTGGCGATGTCCTCGTCCTTCAGGTGCTCAAGCTCTACCACGCGCCCACGCGACAACAGTGCGGAGTTGACCTCAAAGTACGGGTTCTCGGTTGTGGCGCCAATCATAATGACGGTGCGGTTCTCAACCGCATGCAGTAAGGCATCCTGCTGCGACTTAGAGAAGCGATGAATCTCGTCGATGAAAAGAATGGTGCGGCGGTCGTACGTATTCAGGCGCGTCTTTGCCTCGTCGATCACGCGGCGCAGGTCCTTCACAGTGCCCGTCACGGCGCTGACCTCGACAAACTCGCTCTTGGTATGGTTGGCGATAATGTGGGCTAACGTCGTCTTGCCTGTACCGGCCGGCCCGTACAGGATCACACTCGACAGCACATCGTGCTCAATCGCGGCGCGCAGCCACGAGCCCTTACCGACGGCCTTTTGCTGGCCCACATACTCGTCGAGCGAATTGGGGCGCATACGCACCGCAAGCGGCGCATTTTTAAAGGAGCGCTCGCGCGTCGAAGCAGAAAAAAGGTCGTCCATAGCCATCCCGTGCATTAATCAAAATCGTTGTTGACCAACAGTATACCGAAAGGATACGAACTACCGTTCGTTAATATAGGTGCGGTGCGGAAACTTTAGACCTGGGAACAATTTGCTCGTCAGCTCGCAGAAATAACCATCCGTCATGCTTGCGATGTAATCGACGACGGCCTGATCCTTGTCGTCCTGCCAGGCATAGGTGCGATCGTAGTAGGAAAGCTGCTGCTCAATGCGAGAAATGTGGTGCTTAAAGATGTAAGAAGACTCGTTGCCTTCGTTTATATCCTGCAGGCAACGGTCGTAGAGCTTTTCGAAGGCCTCGCGCAGCTCCGCTTCGGAGTCGCCTTCAATGCCGCCCTTGCTATAGATCTTCTCGTAGTTCTCGCGTTTGGCTCGGCGGATCTCCTCAAACAGGTCCTCGCTCATCTCGATGCGTGGCTTGCCATAGCTGTGCTCGACGATATCGATGGAGGCATGCGTGAGGATCCAGCTGTTGTATCCTCCGCCCAGGTCATCGTCAAAAGCATCGGGTGACAGCAGGCCTGCCGCAATGGCGTCTTGGCGATCGCGCCCAACGTAGGCAAGGATATCCGAGATACGCACCACACAGCCCTCGAGCGTCATGGGACGCAGGTGCTCAATCGCGCTATAGCCTGTGGCAATGCAGTCCTCGACGGTTCGGTCGAACTGGTCAAAGGAACCCATGTCCGAAAGCTCAAACACACGCTGCTCGTACTCGCCGTTGTGGCATAGCACGCCATCGAGCGTCTGGAGCGACACGTTGCGACCATACAGGGCGTCGAGCACGCGGACCGACTGCACGTTATGGAAAAAGTAGCGACCCGTGCGCTCGTGGTAAATATCGTTGAGAAAGCGCTCACCGGCATGGCCAAAGGGCGTATGGCCCAAGTCGTGGCCTAAGCCAATCGCCTCGATTAGATCGCAGTTGAGCCCCAGGGCACGCCCGATATCGCGAGCGATGCGCGAGACCAGCTGCACGTGCAGGCCGCGACGCGAAAGGTCGTCATTGCTGCGAAAACTGAAGACCTGCGTTTTACCTGCATAACGGGTATATGCGGGCAGGTGCAGAATCTTTTCGGTATCGCGCATAAATGCCGGACGCATGAGCGTGCCCTTGTCCGCGACCCGATCGACACGTCGGATGACCTGGTCGTCACCGCATCGATAGGGATTAACGACACCAGAGGCGCGGTCGGCAGCGATACGCTTGACCAGTTCGGGCGACAACGCCGCAGGAATGCGATCCATACGCGCCTTAATGACGGCCGTTTCTTGATTAGTTGCCATGGCATGCTCCTTAAGAAGGATGCGCAATCAGTTACAATGTGCAGCCCACGACCTCGATTATGGCAAAAATCGGCACCAAAAACGGCAGCAAAGGCAGGGATCGCGATTTTGCGATGAGACAGGCGGCGGCAAGGGCCAGGAGCGCGACGGCAAATGCCACGATGCCGCCCATAGGGTCGAGCGTGCAAAGCGCGAAGAGCGCCTTGGCGTCCCCCATGCCAATGCCGGGAGCGTGGCGAACACGACGCCAAAGCAACTCAGGAAGCACAAGGGCAAGGCAGACGATGACCGCAAGACCGACATGGTCAAGCGCCGTGCTAACGCCCTTGTCGAGCCAAACGCCTGCAAACGCCGCCACGGCACACGTGCCGGCAAGCGCATTCGGAAACCGCCGCTCACGGACATCAACCACCGCACCGGCAAAGACGCAGATCCAAAATGGGATATAGACCATCGAACCTCCCGACTGAGCGCTCAAACGTAAAAACCACCACAAAGGTGCCTGTCCCCTTTATGGTGGTTTTGATCGTGGTTATTTGGCGCCTTGCATGACCTCGTCGAGGGTAACGCTTACGGCGTGCTGCGTCGGCACCCAGTCGACCTTGAGGAACAGAGCAGCCACCGTGATGGGGATATAGCTGAACATAAAGATCGGGAAGGTAAACAGGTTTGTCACCAGACGCCACTTTTGCGCACAGTGAATGTGCTTGTACTCAAAAATGGTCGTAAGCAGCGCCAAGATAAAGAAGGTCTGATACATCATGGCGAAGGTCATAATGAGCGAAGCGGCGCACGCCTGCATCTCGACTTCGGTAGCCAGGAAGCCGTGCGAAAGACCGCCCACGATGAGGAACGTAGCATTGGCGAGCATCGAGATCAGCGATAGCAGCATACCCGGGGCGATCGTCATGAACATGTCGTAGGCGGCAAAGCGATGGTAGCGGAAGGTCGACTTGACCAAGTGCTTACCATACGTAAAGAACACCTGGTAGAAGCCCTTAGTCCAACGCATACGCTGTTTCCAGGACGCCTTAAACGTCACGGGCTGTTCGTCAAAGAACTCCGCCGGCGCATAGCCAATGCGAATGCCGTGAATGGCGCAGAACGTGGTGAACTGAATATCCTCGGTCAGCGTGTGGAACTGCCAACCGTGCATGCCCTCGATAACACTGGCGGAAATGAGGTAGCCCGAACCCGAGACGGCGCAAGACGTCTTGCAGATGTTGCGTGCGTTGTTGAGAAAGCGCGCCTCTCGCAGATACCAGGTGGCATTAGCCGCCGAGATCCACGAGCTGCCGAAGTTCTTGGAGTTGCGATAGCTCGTGACCACATGGAAGCCCTGGTCAAAGGCATCGTTCATCTTGGACACGTAATCGCGGGCGATGACGTTATCGGCATCGAAGATAAAGTAGCCTTCAAACGTATCGGGATACTCGTTAAGGATGCGGTCGAAACCAAAGTCCATGACCCAGCTCTTACCCTTGCGGGCCAGGTCGTTACGCTCATAGACGACGGCGCCCGCTTCGCGCGCGAGCTGCGCCGTGTTGTCGGTGCAGGCGTCGGCAACGACAAAGACTTCAATAAGCTCGGACGGATAGTCCTGATCCTTGATGGAGCGAACGAGGTTGGCGATCACGGCTTCCTCGTTATGCGCCGCGATAAAGAAAGCATACCGGTGGAGTTTTTTGGCCTTGGGAGGCGCGACCTCGCCACGAAGAGCGCCAATGACAAAGAAGACCACCTGGTACAGAAAGCAGACTGTGAGCAGCGTGACGACAATCTGGTTAAAAACCACGATGGGTGTGTTGGTTTGTAAAAAGGCGAGCATGCAGGCTCCCAGGAACGCGTTACGTAAACAACCGTATATCTTACCGCAGGCTTACCGAGTTCAAGAAACCACCTAATACTGGCTAGGCTTCGAGCAGGCCGAGCTGCGGTACGATTTCGTCGCCGGCAGCAGTGCGACCAAGCGAACGCGGGGCTAAGTCGTCGAGGACGGCGGCGAGATCCCACGGCAGCTCGCAGCGGCACTCAATGCGCTCTCCCGTCACGGGATGATCGAACGCCACGCGCCAGGAATGGAGGAATTGCCTGGTCAGACCCTGATCGGCACGCGCATCGCACTTACCGTAGAGCGGATCGCCCACGCAGGCGTGGTTGATATGGCGCATGTGCACGCGAATCTGATGCGTGCGACCGGTAAACAGGTGACACTCAACGAGTGTGTAGCCGTCATCAAAGCGCGTGGAATCAAAGCGCTCAAGGACCTTAAAGGTCGTGATGGCCTGGCGCGCAAAAGGATCATCGGAAACCGCCATCTTGACACGGTCACGTGTAGAACGGGCAATGCCGGTGTTAATGGTGCCCTCATCCATGGCGATATGACCGTGAACGAGCGTAATGTAGCGGCGGTCGAGCGTGCGCGTACGGATAAGATTTTGGAGCGCGCGCTGGGTGTCGTCGTCCTTTGCCGCAAGCATAAGACCCGAGGTATCGCGATCCAAACGATGTACGATACCGGGGCGGTCCTCGCCCTGCACGGTGCCCAGATGGTCGATGCCGCAGTGGTAGACCAGGGCGTTCGCAAGCGTACCGCTCTCGTGGCCGTGAGCAGGATGGCACACCAGGCCGCGCTGCTTGGAGAGCACGATGAGGTAGTCGTCCTCATAGCGAATGTCGAGCGGGATGGCCTCGGGAATCACGTCGGTGGGATCGTGCGGCTCGGGCAAATCAACCGAAATACGGTCACCGGCTCGTACGGCGTACTTTTTGGACAGGCAGGTCTCGCCATTGACCACTACGGCCCCACCCTCAATCAGATGTACGCAGGCAGAGCGTGTAGGGCAGCCGTCATTGGCGCCCAGATAGGCGTCAAGACGCTGACCAACGGCATCGTCGGCAACAAGGATATGGATGTCGGCCATTAGCGCTCAGTCCTTTCGCGAATCTTGCGGGCACGCTCCCCACGTTGTTTAGCCTTGCGCTTGGCGCGGGCCTCGTCACGGGCGTTAAGCTCGGCGGTCGCATCGACCTCACGAGCCGCGGGGCTCAAGAACATGTAACCGAAGAGCGCCAGCACCACACCGACCGTAATGCCGATATCGGCCACATTGAAGACGGGGAAGTCGATGAAGGAGGTGGCAATAAAATCAGTCACGAAGCCAAAGGCCAAACGATCGATCGCGTTACCGATAGCACCACCCGCAACCATCGCCATGCCCACAACCTCAAGATGGGCGAGCTGAGGCGCACGGAACAAGTACACGGCAATAGCAATAATGACAGCCAACGCCAGCACGGCAAACGCGATGCCATGCCCCTCGCCCATGCTAAAGGCAGCACCGATATTGCGGACAAACATAAAGTCGACGACACCGGGGATGACGGTCACATGCAAAGCGTCGCCCACGGCGCGAACCGCAAGCTTGGTCAGCTGGTCAACAAGTAGCACAGCCAGCGCTACCCCACCAGCAACACCCAACCGCCAACGCAAAGGCGGCGTCATATCCGCACCACGACCCAAAGAAATCCCCTACCCTCAGATAATCAAATGCCGTTTAACGCAAATAACCATCTTATATTGCCACACGCAGAGCGCACGACACATTCGCTAACGTCAGATAAATAACCAGCATAAAAGAAAGCGGCATTCCGGATAACGGAATGTCGCTTTTCTTCAGCGGAGCAAATGGGCCGAAGGCGTCAAATTCTCCCTATAACTAAAATGCCGAGTTACCGTGCCTTAAAGGGCATTCGCACACCTCTTGCAAATGTGAGCGTGGCCGTTGTACTCGCCGACGGTGGTGCGGTAGTTCCAGCAACGGTCGCAGCACTCGCCCTCGGCAGCATCGATGGCAACAGAAAGCTCCTCGCCCTGGGTAAGCTCAACATCGGAGACGATGTAGAACTCGGCCAGGTCGACGGCCTTGTCGCCGGTCAGCAGCGCATACATTTCGGCGGGAACGACCGCCTTGACGCGGACCTGCTGGCTCTTGGTGAAGGTGCCGGCGGAGCGGGCATCCTCAAGGGCCTTGGTCACGACGCTGCGGAGCTCGAGTGAAGCCTCGAGCACGCCCTCAAACTCGTTGGCCTCGTCGACCGTGATGGGCGACTTGTACCAATCGAGCAGCGCGGCGTACTTCTGGTGATCGACGCAGCCGGCGGGCGCATAGGCCATGGCCTCGTCGACCGTGTAGGACAAGATCGGCTGCAGGTCGCGCATGAGCATCGAGAAGAGCTCGGCCAGCACGGTCTGGGCGCTGCGACGCTCGAGCGAACCGGGCTTCTCACAGTACAGACGGTCCTTCAGGGCGTCGAGATACACGTTGGAGAGCTCGGTAACCACAAAGTCGTAAAGCGCACGGTAGGCGCGCGGGAACTCGTAGCTGGCGTAGGCGTCGTCAACCTCGGCCTGGACCTGGGTCAGGCGAGCAACCATGAGCTTGTCGAGCGGCAGCAGGTCGGCAAAGGCGACGCCGTCGGTCTCGGGCACAAACTGACCCTCGAGCTCGGAGAGCAGGAAGCGCAGCGTGTTGCGGAAACGACGGTAGGCATCGGACGTACGAGCGAGAATCTCGTGGTCGATGGAGACGTCGGAGCTGGTATCGACGGAGGCGACCCACAGACGGATGATGTCGGCACCCATCTCGTCACAGACCTTGTTGGGGTCGATGACGTTTCCGAGCGACTTAGACATCTTACGGCCCTGGCCGTCGAGGGTGAAGCCCTGCGAGACGACCGCCTTGTACGGAGCGTGGCCGTTGGCGCCCACCGAGGTGAGCAGTGAGCTCTGGAACCAACCGCGGTGCTGGTCAGAGCCCTCGAGGTAGACGTCCGCCGGGTACTCCAGCTCGGGACGGTACTCGCAGACGGCCTTCCAAGACACGCCGGAGTCCCACCACACGTCAAGGATGTCCTTATCAGCCTTGAGGTGATGGCCACCGCACTTGGGGCAGACGCAGGCCTCGCCCAGATAGCTCTCAGGAGCGTCGGTGAACCAGGCGTCGGAGCCCTTCTCGTGGAAGAGTTTGATGACGGCGTCGAGCGTAGCGTCGTTCATGACCTTCTCGCCGCAGTCGGCGCAGGTGTAGCTGGGGATAGGCACGCCCCAGTTGCGCTGACGGCTGATGCACCAGTCGGGACGCTGCTCGACCATGGCACCGATGCGGTTGGCCGCGTGGGCCGGATACCACTTGACGTTCTCACGGACCTCCTTGCCAGCCTGCTCGCGCAAACCGGTCTTGTCCATCGAGACAAACCACTGGTCGGTAGCACGGAAGAGCACCGGGTGCTTGCAGCGCCAGCAGTGCGGATAGCTGTGCGTGATCTTCTTCTCGAGGACCAGGGTGCCGCGCTCGCGCAGGAACTCGATGATGTGCGGATTGGCCTCGTCAGTATCCATGCCGCTAAAGGGACCGCCGGTGCCAAACTCCTCACCGGTGTAGAACTTGCCGTCGTCATCGACCGGCATGCAGATGTCGGTGATGCCCTCCTTGAGGCAGGCAAAGTAGTCGTCGACGCCGTGGCCGGGCGAGTTATGAACGATACCGGTACCGTCATCGACACCAACGTAATCGGCCAGCAGCGCCACGCCCTCAACGCCGTCAAAGATCGGCTGCTTGTAGTGGATGTGGTGGAAGGTCTCGGCGGGAACCACATAGGGCTTGCCGTCGACCATGACCGGGGTGTACTCCCAGCCAAACTCCTCGCAGCACTTGGGGGCTAGGTCCTCGAGCATGACCTCGGCACGGCCATCGTGCTCAACGGCGACATAGGCAGCGCCGGGCTTAAGGGAGACTGCCTGGTCGGAAGGGATGGTCCACGGCGTAGTCGTCCAGATGATAAAGTCGACCGGGCCATCGAAGCTCTCGAGGCCGACGGGCTTGGAAGTCATCTCAAAGCGTACGAAGATGGAAGGGCTCGTCTCGTCGGAGTATTCGATCTCGGCCTCGGCCAGCGCGGTATGGCAGTGCTTGCACCAGTGAACCGGCTTGTGGCCGCGATAGATCATGCCCTTGTCGAACATGGCCTTAAAGACCTCGATGTCGGCAGCGTCATGCTGGTGATAGAGCGTCAGGTAGGGGTTGTCCCAGTCGCCGAGCACGCCCAGACGGCGGAAACCGGCCTTCTGCAGCTCGATGTTCTCGACCGCGAACTTGTTGCAGAGCTCGCGGATCTTAGCCGTGGAGGTCTGGTTGAACTTCTCGGTGCCGAGCTTCTCCTCGACCTTATGCTCGATCGGCTGACCATGGCAGTCCCAACCGGGGACATAAGGGACCTCATAGCCCTGCATCATCCAGTAGCGGTTGATCATGTCCTTGGAGATCTTGTTCATGGCGTGGCCGATGTGGATCGGGCCGTTGGCGTACGGAGGGCCGTCGTGCAGCACGAATTTCTTGTGACCCTCGTTCTTCTTCAGAACCTGCTCGTAGACCTTGTTGTCCTGCCAGTCCTTGAGTCGCTTAGGCTCGGACTTGGAAAGACCGGCACGCATGGGAAAACCGGTCTTGGGCAGATTCATCGTCTGCTTGTACTCGTTTGCCACGGTACCCCTTTCATGTCATGGGCGCGCACGCCCTCTGGGCACCAAAAAAGCGCCCGTCCCTACAAGCTGGGACGAAGCGCCACAAAACGGGCTGTGCGCCCGCAAAAGCTCTTCGCTTAACCACCCAGCTTAGATGCCCTCGCCCGCGTATTTGCGCGCTCGCATCCGTTACTCGGCTGGTCTGTATCGACGACCATCTCGGCGATGTCTACTAAGACGAACCTGCGCGGCACGTCCGTTGGGACCGCAGCTCCGGGGTGATTTTCATCGGTCGCATGCACGGGTTCTCAGCGCTCCCCGCTCTCTGTAGCATGCGGACGGCCGACTACTCGTCCCCATCAACGCTTATGCGCTGTATGGTAGCACGGTCAACGCCGGCGAAAAACCCTCAACATCGGTTTCATACTTTAGAGACTTCTCGCGGTCGCAAGCACTCACTTGGAGCAAAATACCTGAAAGCACTTTATCGAACGAAAGAAGGCCGCTATGCGCACGATTGGAATGAGCGACTACACCGTCGGCGAGGACTGCTTTGACGAGCTGCCCGGCGCACTGGACGAGTACGGAGCGACCAAGGTCGCGATTATCGGTGGTAAACGAGCACTGGCAGCGGCGCTTCCCGGTATCGAAGCGGCGCTGGAGGGCACCGACGTCGAGATTCTGGAGACGCGCGTCTACGGCACCAACAGCACGCGCGCCAATATCGCCAAGGTTGTGAACTCCCCTGCCTGCCAAGAAGCCGACGTTCTTATCGCATGCGGCGGCGGCAAGGCGCTCGACACCATCAAGACAGCGGCCATCGAGCTCAAGAAGATCGTCTTTACGGTACCGACGATCTGCTCCAACTGCTCGGCCGCGACCGCCATTGCCGTTGTCTACAACGACGACGGCTCGCTCGAGGGCTATTCGTACCCCAACCGCCCAGCACACATCTTCATCAACCCCAAGATCATTGCCGAGGCTCCGGCGGAGTACTTCTGGGCCGGCGTGGGCGATGCCCTGTCCAAGCAGCCCGAGGTCGAATACGCCACGAGCGCCGGCAACCTGGAGCACACCGCCGGTCTTGGCCTGGCGCTCGCACACACCTGCTCCGAGCCGCTGTTTACCTATGGCGTGCAGGGTCTTGAGGACGTTCGCCAGAACCTGTCGACCGAGGCCGTCAAGCAGATCGCGCTCGATATCGTGGTCAACACGGGCTACGTCTCCAACCTGACCAACCAAAACGATTACTACTACAACTCGAGCGTGGCGCATGCGTTCTACAACGCCACGTGCAGCATTCCGCGCGAGGGCTCCTACCTGCACGGCGAGGTCGTAAGCCTGGGTGTGCTGGTACTGTTCGCCTATACGGGCGATACCGAGAACCTTGAGCGCTACGCCGCCTTTAACAATCAGATGGGCCTGCCCGTGACGCTTGAGCAGGTCGGGCTTTCCGAGGCTGATATCCCTGCCCTGTGCGAGTACGCGCACGCCACCAACGAGTGGAAGCAGGGAAACCCCGAGCCCTTCACGGACGAAAAATTCGCCGCCGCCATCAAGGCCACCGACGCTTACGGCCACACGCTCTAGGACTGACCCAAAACCACCACAAATGGGACGGGCACCTTTCTGGTGGTTTTTTATTGATCCAGCATTCAGTTCGTACTCGAACCCGATTCTTTACGAGAAAGGGTTCGGGTACGTTTTTTGTTTATCGGAAATTCTGCGGAAGGACTACTCGGAACGGCAAACAGGAACGAACAGAGGCAGGGTATCATCGTGGTGATGGTATCCTGCCTTTTGTTTTGCGGGATCAAGGTCGCTTTATGCGAACTTGATCGCCACTTATATAGCGCATTGATGGCAATTGCTTCGTACGTGCATACCGGGAGCCTGTACACCTCTGGCAAGGCGTAACACACTAGACTTTGTTCCAAAGTCCGTGTGCTAAGGGGGCAGGCACCTTAGAATTCCTGTGGAGTGTGTACGCACGTACGCAGGAAAACGGCAAAATTTCGCTATATTAGGGCGTTCTTTCATTGGAGAGTATGGTATACACGGCTTAGTTCAACAAATAAGAATTTATACATAAAGGAGGATATTGATGAAACTGTTTTTATGTTCTCACTTTTCAAGTGTAGGAAGTCTGATAAAGGAAGAAATTGAAAATAAAAAAGTCG
>CATYVH010000044.1 GCA_958413765.1 uncultured Collinsella sp. | reverse complement strand
GACTGTGACCGGCGTCTCGGCAGGATTGCAGAACACGGGGTAATCGATAGCCCTGTAGTCGTCCGGGCCCGCCATTAGTTTACTTTTAGGCACGTCCTCGGACATGCAAGAAGCCCTCGCTGCGCACTTCGTGCGACGAGGGCTTCTTGCGTCCTGCGGAGTGTGCCTAAAAGTAAACTAATGGCGGGCCCTACGATGTCCGGTCTTCGGCGGATTACTGCTGGGGAAAGATAGCGCGCTTCGCGCACTTTGATGGGGCTTCGTGCTGCGGAATGCATTCAGAGGGAGACCCGCCGGGCCCCTTCGTCCTCGGTCTTCAGGGATTGGGGCTGAAGGGATTAAAGTGCGCTTCTCGCCTTACGACTGTAGCGGCCGCGGTCCCAAGCGGGATCGCGGCCGTTTTGTTGTGGGTCAAATATGAACGTTGTGTTAATGGCTCGGTGGACGGTGGTGTTTTTCGGTGAGCGGCGTATCCTTCCAACGGTTAATCTAGTGTGTCAGTTGAAAGGAAGAGGGCGCTCGTCATTGTTTGAATGTGAACTGCCGTTTGACCACAAGACGTTGCATCTGGAGCTCGAGGATAAGAACTTCGCGGGTGTGATGGAAGGTCATCAAAACGAGTTTAAGACCACGAAATCGCAGGAAGAGCTGGTGGAGGAGTCGCTTGCCAACCCTTATGGCTCGCCTTCGCTCGAGGAGCTTTGTGCTGGCAAGAAGGATATTGTCATCATTAGCTCCGACCATACGCGCCCCGTTCCCTCGCGTGTGACGATGCCTATTCTGCTGCATCACATCCACTCCGCTGCGCCTGAGGCGCGCGTTCGCATTCTTGTTGCTACGGGTATGCATCGTCCGTCGACGCACGAGGAACTCGTCAACAAGTACGGCGAGGAGATCGTTGCCAACGAGGAAATCGTTATGCACGTTGCGACTGACGACAGCATGATGAAGAAGATCGGCACCCTCCCTTCTGGTGGCGAGTGCATCATCAACAAGATTGCTGCCGATTGCGATCTGCTGCTTGCCGAGGGCTTCATTGAGCCGCACTTCTTTGCCGGCTTCTCTGGCAGCCGCAAGTCCGTCCTGCCTGGCATCGCCAGCTACAAGACCATCATGTACAACCACAACGGTCAGTTTGTGAATGATTCCCACTCGCGTGCCGGTAACCTGTGCCACAACCACGTGAGCGAGGACATGTTTGCTGCCGCTGAGATGGCCCACCTCGCCTTTGTGCTCAACGTGGTGCTCAACGGCAAGCACGAGGTCATTGGCTCCTTTGCCGGCGACATCCACAAGGCGCACGAGGCCGGCTGCGAGTTCGTGAAGAGCCTTGCCGGCGTTGAGCCCGTTGAGTGCGAGATTGCCATCACCACCAACGGCGGCTACCCGCTCGACCAGAACATCTACCAGGCCGTGAAGGGCATGTGCGCTGCCGAGGCCACGCTTCCCGAGGGCGGCGTGATCATCGACGTCGCCGGTTGTGCCGACGGTCACGGTGGCGAGGGCTTCTATCACAATATCGCCGACAACGATCCGGCGGAGTTTGAGCGTGCCTGCATCGATCGTCCTAAGGACGAGACCCTGCCCGATCAGTGGACGAGCCAGATCTTTGCCCGCATCCTGGCGCATCACCCTGTGATCATGGTCACCGACCTGTGCGATCACCAGATGCTCAAGGATATGCACATGACGCCGGTTAACACTATCGAGGAGGCGCTCAAGCTCGCCTTTGAGATGAAGGGTGCCGATGCCAAGGTTGCCGTCATTCCCGATGGCCTGGGCGTTGTCGTCGCGCAGCACTAGTGCGCGGCCTAAACGAATCGTTTATAACCGACAAGAAAGATAAGGTTTTATGCTTACCAAACTCCTCTGCGAATTCGGCGCAACGGCCCTCATGATCATCTTTGGCGTGGGCGTGCACTGCGATACCGTGCTCAAGGGCACCAAGTATCAGGGCTCCGGCCATATGTTTGCCATCACCACCTGGTCTTTTGGCATCTCGGTCTGCCTGTTTGTCTTTGGCGGCGCCGTGTGCATGAACCCGGCTATGGTGCTTGCCCAGTGCATCGTAGGCCTGGTGCCGTGGAGCAGCTGCATCCCCTTCATGATTGCCGATATGCTCGGCGGCTTTGTGGGCGCCGTAATCGCTTGGCTTATGTATGCCGATGAGTTCAAGGCTTCCGAGGGCGTCGTCGACCCCATTGCCCAGCGCAATATCTTCTCGACCAACCCCACCACCGAGGGCACGAACTATGCTCGTAACTTCTTCTGCGAGGCTATCTGCACCTTTGTGTTCATCAGCGCCATCCTTGCTGCCGCTAACCGCGCCGGCGAGAACGTTCTGATGCTCGCTATCTGCGTCGGCCTGATCGTTTGGGCTGTTGGCATGGGCATGGGCGGCATCACCGGCTTCGCCATGAACCAGGCCCGTGACCTTGGTCCTCGCATGGCCTATCAGGTGCTGCCGATCAAGAACAAGGCTGACAACAACTGGAAGTACGGCCTGCTCGTTCCTGGCATCGCGCCGTTTGTCGGTGCTATCGTGGCCGCGCTGTTTGTGCACGGTTTCTTGGGTATGTTCTAGTCGAAGGACGGCTCTATAAGGTCCGGGCTCGGTAAGGGTTAACTTTCCAACGCGTCCTCGGACATGCAAAAAGGCTCGCTGCGCACTTCGTGCGGCGAGCCTTTTTGCGTCCTGCGGAGTGCGTTGGAAAGTTAACCCTTACCGAGCCCTGGGCATTCTTGGCTGTGTTTGAACAAGCAACCCAACATATTTCTGAATTTGGATGGGAGGGGCTTGTTGCTGTTGGGGGCGTTGAAGTGTGAGTGACACTTTGGGATGCGTGGCGGCCTGGGTTGGGGCGGTGCTTTGGGACGAGGTTGTTACTTAAGTGAAGAGGGGTTTTATGGCCGAGAGGTAGTCTTTGGCTACGTCGGCTTTGTCTGCTTGGAAGTTGTGCCAGGCCCACCATTGGACCATTCCTGCGAAGCTTGAGGCTATGTGGTGTAGTAGGAAACTTCGGTCCATGGTGGCGGCGGGGCCGTTTGGGTCGGTAGGGACGGTTTCGGCTGCGCTCGTCATGATGGTCTTGCGGAGACAGTCGGCGAAGACGCGTGAACCGGCGCCGGCTACCAGTGCCCGTACACCCTGGCGGCGTTCCCAGAGGTTGTTGAGGATATGCTCGACTTGTACGAGCGGATCATCGAGCGGTGCGCCATCGTCGTCGAGGGCGTGGGTGCAGATGTCGCTCACGAGCTCGGCCAGCAGGTCGTCTTTGCTCTTGAAGAGCCCGTAGAACGTGGCCCGACCTACGTGGGCACGAATGATGATGTCGCCGACGGTGATCTTGCCGTAATCTTCCTCGCGCAGCAGCTCGGAGAACGCCGCAACGATGGCGGCACGGCTTTTTGCCTTGCGGGCATCCATGGCTATGCATCCACGTGTACGAGCAGGCAACGGAGCGTGCCGGAGCAACCCTCGTAGGGACGCTTGCCGGCGCCGTAGCCGACGGCTTCGATGCGATAGCGGGCCGGAAGGTGCTCAGACGTGCGCAGCGCGGTGACGATGGCGGCGCCCGTGGGCGTCACGAGCTCGCCGGCGACCGGTGCAGGCGTGAGGGCGATATTGCCCGCCTGGCACAGGTTGACGACAGCGGGGACGGGAATGGGCATGAGGCCGTGGGCGCAGTGGATGGTACCGTGACCCTCGGAGAGCGACTCAACCACGATGTCCTCAATACCCAGGTCATCGAGGCAGATGGCGACAGAACAGACGTCGACGATGGAGTCGATGGCACCCACCTCGTGGAACATGACGGTCTCGGGCGTTTTGCCGTGTGCCTTGGCCTCGGCGGCGGCGAGCGCGGTAAAGATGGCGAGCGCACGACGCTTGGCGCCATCACTCAGCTGAGAGCCATCGATGATGGCGGTGACGTCCGCCAAAGAACGGTGGTGATGGTGGTGGGCGTGATGGTGACCCTCGTGGCCATGACCGTGGGCCTCATGATCATGCTCGTGGCAGTGCTCGTGTTCGTGCTCGCCATGATCATGATGGTGGTGCTCATGCTCGTGCGTGTGCTCGGCAGCTGCTTCGTTGCCGTAGAGCCAGGCCATATCGTGGTCGTGGTTCTCGAGTTCCTCTGCAAGCTGGACGTCGAAATCGCAGGCGTCGATGCCATGCTTGTTTACGCGTGTAACGGCAATCTCAAAGCCGTCGACCGGCAGCGTGGCGAGCTGTTTGCGCAGATGCTCCTCGCTGGCGCCCAGGTCGAGCAGAGCCGCGACGGTCATATCGCCGCTGATGCCCGAAGTGCCGTCGATGATAAGCGTGTGCTGATGGTTGGACATGGAATGCTCCTTAACGGGCGCAGGATGTGCCGGCGCTCAGATGATTGATAAGACTTGCCTGGTAGGCGGCACCAAAGCCGTTGTCGATATTGACGACCGAAACGCCGCTGGCGCAGGAGTTGAGCATGGCGAGCAGCGCGGCTACGCCTCCAAAATTTGCGCCGTAGCCCACGCTGGTGGGAACGGCGATGACCGGGCAGCTCACCAGACCGCCGATAACGCTCGCCAGGGCGCCCTCCATGCCGGCGATGGCGATGACCACCTGCGCCTGAGCAAGTTCCTCGGCATGCGCGAGCAGGCGGTGCAGGCCGGCGACACCTACGTCGTAGAGGCGGTCGACCTCGTTGCCATAGAATTCGGCCGTCAACGCGGCTTCTTCGGCGACGGGTAAGTCGCTCGTGCCGGCGCAGGCGACAACGATGCGTCCGTTGCCGGTGGGGGAGGGCTTGCCGCCCACGAGGGCGAGCTGTGCGTCCGGGATATATCCCAGGTCGATGCCGTTGTCGAGGAGCTCCGAGGTACGGGTTGCCTTCTCGGCGTCCAGGCGCGTGACCAGGATGCGCTCCTGGCCGGCATCGCGCAGCGCTTTGATAATGGCGGCAATCTGCTCGGCGGTTTTACCGGCACCGTAGACAACCTCGCCGGCTCCCTGGCGCACCCCGCGCGAAAGATCGAGCTGCGCAAAACCCAGATCGGCGGTTGGCGCCGTCTGGATGCGCGTGAGGGCGACTTCCGGGGCGACTGCTCCGTCGGCAACATCGCTCAGCAATTGCTCAAGATCTTGCTTATCCATATATGTTCCCTTCGACGGTGCAAAGTCTAGCACTCAAGGGCAAGTTTCCGAACACTAAGACAAAATTGTTCGGAAACTAGACATAGAGGAATTGATTTTGTTGTTAGACGGATCGACTAGTCACGCGGGATGATGTCCATGGCGAGCATCAGGTTGCGTTCGTCGATGGCAAACGGGGCGGCCTCGCGCGTCTTGGGCTTGGCACAAAACGCGATGCCCGTGCCCGCGGCCTGGATCATGGGGATGTCGTTTGCCCCGTCGCCAATAGCGACCGTGTGGGCCATGTCGACGCCGCACTCAACTGCCCAGTCCAGCAGCTGGATAAGTTTGGATTCCTTGGTCACAATGTCTGCCGCCAGCTTGCCGGTGAGCTTGCCGTCCACGACTTCCAGGCGGTTGGCCAGGCAAAAATCGATGCCTGCAGCGGACACAATCTTATCGGCGACCTCGTGGAAGCCGCCGCTTACCACGCCGACCTTCCAGCCCTTGCTGTGCGCCGAGCGCACAAGCTCCAGCGCGCCGGGGGTAAACGTCACGCGCGCAAAGGTGCGCTCGAACACGCTCTCGTCCAAGCCGGCAAGCAGCCCCACGCGCTCCTCGAGCGCCTGCTTAAAGTCAAGCTCGCCGCGCATGGCGCGTTCGGTGATCTGTGCAACTTGCTCACCCACGCCGGCCTCCTCGCCCAACAGGTCGATGACTTCCTGGTTGATGAGCGTGGAGTCGATATCCATAACGATGAGGCGTGCAGTCATGGCGGGCCTTTCCGAGTGCAGTTGTATTGGGGCACATTGTCGCACGTGGCGCGCGTTGGCGACGGCCACGGTGCGTCAATTGTTTCGTCTCCGTCAAGTCTTTGGGCAGGAGCTACTTTTTCGCGGCACATCGACACAGGTGCGATAAGATAGAACGCCATGTCTGGCTGCGCGGTTTACGCAGGCCGGGCAAATCTGTACGACGCCGCCCGGAACGACACGGGGCGGCACAGATCCATAAAGGAGGATCACTGGTATGAGCCAGACCCGTCCCATCGACGAGCATTCCATGCACACCCGTACCTGCGGCGAGCTTCGCCGCGAGAACGTGGGCGAAGAGGTCACCCTCACCGGTTGGGTGAGCCGTCGCCGCGACCACGGCGGCCTTATTTTCTGCGACCTTCGCGACCGCGAGGGTATCACGCAGCTCACCTTCGACCCCGAGCACTCCGACGGCGACGCATTTAAGATCGCCGAGACCATGCGTCCCGAGTGGCCCATCAAGATCCACGGCGTCGTGCGCTCCCGTGGCGAGGAGACCACCAACGCCAAGCTCGCGACCGGCGAGATCGAGGTCCTGACCGACCACGCCGAGGTGCTCAACACGTCCGTCACCCCGCCGTTCCAGATCGAGGACGGCATCGAGACCAGCGAGGACACCCGTCTGCGCTATCGCTATCTGGACCTCCGTCGTCCCGAGATGATGGCCAACCTCAAGCTGCGCTCCGACTTTACCTTTGCCATTCGCGAGGCGCTGCACAACCGTGAGTTCATGGAGGTCGAGACGCCCTCCCTGTTTAAGTCCACGCCCGAGGGCGCTCGTGACTTCATCGTTCCCAGCCGTATTCAGCCGGGCAACTTCTACGCCCTGCCGCAGTCCCCGCAGCTCCTGAAGCAGCTGCTTATGGTCGGTGGCGTCGAGCGCTACTATCAGGTTGCCAAGTGCTTCCGCGACGAGGACCTGCGTGCCGACCGTCAGCCCGAGTTCACTCAGGTCGATATCGAGATGTCCTTCGTGGACCAGAACGACGTTATGAGCGCGCTCGAAGAGGTCCTGGCCGATGCCTTCGGCCGCATGGGTGTCGAGATGCCCACGCCGCTGCGTCGCATGAACTACTGGGAGGCCATGGACACCTATGGCTCCGACAAGCCCGATACCCGCTATGGCATGCATCTGGTCGACCTGACCGACATCTTTGCCAACTCCAAGTTCAAGGTCTTTGCGACTGCCGCAAACGAGGAGGGTTCTGTCGTCAAGGCCATTAACGCCAAGGGCGCCGGTGCCTGGGCACGTGCCAAGATCGATAAGCTCGCCGGCGTGGCCTCCACGTTTGGCGCCAAGGGCCTGGCTTGGATTGCTTTCCGCGAGGATGGCTCCATCAACAGTCCCATCGTCAAGTTCTTCTCGGACGAGGAAATGACTGCCCTGCGCGAGCGTATGGACGTCGAGCCCGGCGACCTCGTGATGTTCGCCGCCGGCCCGCGCCTGCTCTCTGACGAGATCCTGGGCGGCATGCGTTCGCACATGGCCAACGCGCTCGAGATCAAGCGCGAGGGTCACGACTTCCTGTGGGTCGTCAACTTCCCGCTGTTCCACTGGGATGAGGACCGCAAGGCTTACGCTGCCGAGCACCAACCGTTCACTCTGCCGACCGAGACCGACATCGCCAAGATCGAGGCCGATCCGCTGGCAGCCGGTTCGTGCACCTATGACTTTGTCATGGACGGCTTTGAGGCCGGCGGCGGCGGCATGCGTATCCACAACGCCGAGATGCAGATGTCCATGCTCAAGCTCCTGGGCTTTACCGAGGAGCGCGCTGAGTCTCAGTTTGGCTTCCTCATGGAGGCGCTCAAGTTTGGTGCGCCCCCGATGGGCGGTTTCGCTCTGGGTCTGGACCGCGTGTGCATGCTGCTCACCGGTTCCGACTCCATCCGCGACGTCATGGCGTTCCCCAAGACGGCCAGCGGCTCCGACCTTATGTCGGGCGCCCCGAGTGCCGTTTCCGGCGCCCAGCTCAAGGACGTCAGCCTGCGCCTGATGTAGGCAAGCGGCTACATATTGCCTGTAACGAGGGAAGGACGCGTGCCTTCCCTCGTTTTTTATGCGCGGGCGTTGCGAGGACATAGGGTGACCGGACGTCGCGGAAACTGCGACCCAGAATCCAGCCAAATAACGGGTCACACTTTCCGGTTGAGCTTCTGGCGGAAAATACATCCCAGAATCGGCGTTCGGAATGGGCCGGGCTTTCCGCTAAAGCAGCCTAGCGGAAAGCCCGGCCCAGTTTCCTACAGTGAGTCTCTCTGAACGAGCTGCATGTGCATGACGGTGGTGGTGGGCGCGGCACCGTTAATCATATCGAGCGCAATGCCTGCAGCCATGCGGCCTTCCTCGCGAAGCGGCTGACGAATGGTCGTCAACGCGGGGACGCTGCGAGCTGCGACCTCGTGGTCATCGAAGCCTACGACCGAAACGTCTTTGGGTACGCTAATTCCCGCTTCGTTGAATGCGGCGATAACGCCGGTTGCGATACGGTCCGATCCGCATAGCACGCCGTCGGCATGTATTTCGCGCGCGAGCAGCCGCCGCGTGGCTTGGTAGCCGTCTCCGCTGCTCCATCCGGTATAGATGACATTTTCATCCGGAAGGCTTTCGCCCAAAATTGCACGGTAGCCGCGAAGGCGGTCGACGACGGCGGGGTTATCCTGCGGCCCCAGCACGGCAACGATGTCCTTGCGCCCGCGATCTTTCATGGCGAGCGCGGCGAAGCGGCCGCCCTCTTCGTCGTCGGAGTAGACCGTCGAGAACACATCGCGATAGGGGTGGCCCTCGAGCTGGCCGCACAACACGGTGGGTACGCCCAGCTCGCGCAGCACCTCGAGCAGCTCACTGCCCTTGTAGGGCGAGACGTCGATGACGGCGTCAAACGAGCGACGCTCAAAATGCTCGCGTGCGCGATTGCGCTCATGCGAGGAAGATGCCTGCAAGATCACGGGTAGGTAAGACGACTCAGAAAGTTCCTCGGTAATACCGCTTAAAAACTCACTGTAGGTGGGATCGCTAAACAGCTCGCTCAAAGGCTCGGTAACCAGTACGGCGATTATTTCCGTGCGTCCGACGGCGAGTGCCCGGCCGCGTGCGTTGGGTACAAAATTGACTTCCTTGGCAGCCGCGCGGACGCGTTTTTTGGTCTCCTCGCTAATGCGGGGCGAATCGTTGAGTGCTCGCGATGCTGTGGAGCGCGAAACACCGGCAGCTGCAGCAACCTCGGCAAGCGTGGGTGCGGTGCGTGCTGGTTGGGTCATGGCGTCTCCTGGAAAATGCGGTCGATGTTGTTACTGATACAGGCTGGTGCGGATACAGCTTACTATAGTGCGCCTGAACAGCGTTCATGATATCCGGTGACCGGTGTCGTGCTGCAATCAAACTGCGACTGAGTACGGCATGTGTGGGCGAGATATAGGTAGGCGCGACAGTTGCCTGTGAGTTCAAGAACGATGCCCTGTGCTGTGTACCTAAGCTTAGGGTGACATAAGTAGCATGGTTGTACAACCGGTTGCACCGTTAATCCGGCAAAATCGACCGTTCGGCGGACAACCGGTTGCACAGATTTTTGCACCGCCCGTAAGATAAGGACAACCGGTTGCACAAAGAAGCACTACGATGACGAAGGAGCATCACCATGGACGCCATTAACGATTGGGAAAACCAAGCGCTCACCCACAGGAACCGCCTGGCACCCCATGCGTACTTTATGGGTTATGAGACCGCCGATCTCGCCGCTACGTACAGCCGCGAGCTGTCGCGCGGATTTGTCCAGCTGTCCGGCTCGTGGCAGTTCCACCTTTTTGAGGGCCCCGCGGCCGTCTCCAACGAAGCACTTTGCACGTACGAGCCCGAGTGGGATCACGTGGAGGTTCCGCACCTGTGGCAGGTAGACGGCTATGGCAACCTTGCCTACACCGACGAGGGTTTTCCGTTCCCGGTGGATCAGCCGTTCGCTCCCTCCGACGACCCTACGGGCGTCTACCAACGCATCGTCAAACTCCCCGCCGTGCCTGCCGGCGCTCGCGAGATTATTCGCTTCGACGGTATCGAGAGCTACGGCGAGCTGTATGTCAACGGCAAGTTTATCGGCATGACCAAGGGTTCGCGCCTGTCCGCCGAGTTTGACGTGACCGACGCGCTCGTCGAGGGCGACAACCTGTTTGCGGTCAAGGTTCTGCAGTACAGCGATGGTAGCTACATCGAGGACCAGGACATGTGGTGGGCATCGGGCATCTTCCGCGATGTGTACCTCATGCAGCGTCCCGCCGCGCATCTGGTCGACTTTAGGTTCCGCACGCACCGCGAGGGCGATGCCGCTCTGATCACGCTCGATACGGTTGCCGAGGGCGCAAGTCGCGTCGTGTATACGCTCAGCGATGGCCAGAATGTGGTCGCTACGGGCGAGTGCGTCGACGGCCATGCCGAGTGCAGCGTTGCCGATGCCCACTTCTGGAACCCCGAGGACCCCTTCCTCTATGACCTTACGCTTGAGGTCTACGACGGCGACGAGGTCAGCGAGTACGTTCCGCATCGCCAAGGCCTTGCCGAGGTGACGGTCGAGGGCAATCATATCTACCTTAACGGCACCTACTTTAAGATGCATGGCGTCAACCGCCACGACCACGACGATCACAAGGGCCGCGCCGTGGGTCTCGAGCGCATGCGCCGCGACCTGGAGCTCATGAAGCAGCACAACATCAACGCGGTGCGCACGTCCCACTACGCCAACGATCCGCGCTTCTACGAGCTGTGCGACGAGTACGGCATCATGCTGGTCGCCGAGACCGATATGGAGAGCCACGGCTTCGAGAATATCGGCAATATCGCCCTGGTCACCGACGACCCTGCCTGGGAGCCGGCTTACGTTGACCGTGTTGAGCGCCTGGTGATGCAGGAACGCAACCACGCGTGCATCATCATGTGGTCGATGGGCAACGAGAGCGGCTATGGCTGCAACATCCGCGCGATGTACGCCAAAGCTCACGAGCTCGACGGTCGTCCGGTCCACTACGAGGAGGATCGCAACGCCGATACCGTCGACGTCATTTCCACCATGTACTCCCGCGTGTCGCAGATGAACGACTTTGGCGAGCATCCGTTCCCCAAGCCGCGCATCAACTGCGAGTACGGCCACTCCATGGGTAATGGTCCCGGAGGCCTGTCCGAGTACCAGGAGGTCTTCGATCGCTGGGATTGCATCCAAGGCCAGTTTATTTGGGAATGGTGCGACCACGGTTTGGCTGCTGTGACCGAGGACGGCGTTGCCTACGACATGTATGGCGGCGACAACGGCGATTACCCCAACAACAGCAACTTCTGCATCGACGGCATGGTGTTCCCCTGGCAGCAGCCGAGCCCGGGCCTTACCGAGTACGGCCAGGTCATCTGCCCGGTTCGCATGGCCTACGATGCCGAGGCGGGCGAGCTGACCGTCACCAACAAGCGTTGGTTTACCACCCTCGAGGATGTCTGCCTGTCGGCGGAGACCCTGGTGGACGGCGACGTGGTCTGCCGCAAGACGCTCATGCCCGGTGCGGTTGCCCCCGGCGAGTCCGTCCAGCTTCCGCTGGTGATTCGCGAGGCCGCAGTGGGCGAGACCCTGCTGACCGTGCACGCCTACACCATGGCGGCTCACGCCTGGTGCGAGCCGATGTTCCAACTGGGTGCAAGCCAGTTTGCCATCGCAAACCATCCGGCGCCGGCAATTGCCGCCCCCAATCGTCCTGAGCTTACGGTCGAGGAGACCGAGCAGGAGATTCGTATTCGCTCCCTCAACGGCGAGCTGACCTTCAGCAAGGTCAACGGTACCGTGAGCGAGTGGAAGGCATCCGGTCGCGACGTCATGACCTCCGGTCCCCAGGTTGGTTTTTGGCATCCGCTCGTCGATAACCACGCCCAGGAGTACGACTCCCTGTGGAAGGATAACTTCATCGATGTGATGCAGACGTCTACCCGCAATGTTTCTTGGAAGCAGGACGACAATGCGGTCGTCGTTACCGTGAGCCAGCGTATCGCTCCTCCCGTCCGCGCGTTCGGCATGCGCGTCGAGCTCGTCTATACCGTGCTTCCGAGTGGCCGCGTCGACCTCAAGGTTTCCGGCGAGCCCTACGGCGACTATTCGGACATTATCCCGCGCATCGGCATCTCCTTCGAGGTTCCCGGTTGTGATCGTGCCGTCGAGTGGTATGGCCACGGCCCGGGCGAGAACTATCCGGACTCGCTGCGCGCCAACCCGGTCGGTCATTACCGCACTACGGTCGACGACATGTTCACGCCCTACGTTATGCCCCAGGACTGCGCCAACCGCGAGGGTACCCGCTGGGTCGCCCTGCGCTCCAGCCACGGTGACGGTCTGGTCGTGACGCGTCCGAGCGACGCCGCTTCCAATCCGTTCTCGTTCTCCGCATGGCCCTATAGCTGCGAGGCTATCGATAACGCCAAGCATGTCTACGATCTTGTCCCGGGCGACACGGTTACGGTCAACATCAACGACCAGCTGCTCGGCCTTGGCTCGAACTCTTGGGGTTCCGAGGTGCTCGATTCCTATCGCACCCGTTTTGAGAGCTTCAGCTTTGAGGTGTCCCTGCGACCGCTGACGTCTGCCGATCTGGCTCAGGCGCTGGCACCCATTAAGGAGGCATAAGCCATGCATATCTTTAACTCGCGTGCCGATTTCGACGCCCAGATGAAGTCCGTCAAGAAGTGGATGCGTACCGGTCAGGCACTCGACGGCGTTTCTGAACTGCAGCACGATGTGGCGTACTCTATCGGCGACTCGCTGGTGTATTGGTGGGTGAACGCCCACGAGGCGGCTACTGCCGATCTGGTCGGTCACCGTCGCTACCATGCCGTGCTCGCCCCGCTCGACGGCAATCTGACCGTCGAGGTGGCTTCCAAGGCCGATCTTACCTGTACGCGCGCCTACAGCGATATCGATGATCGCGAGCGCTTTGAGGGTACGGGGGAGACCGTGACGATTCCCACCGGCGGCGTTGCCGTCGTCGAAATTGACGAGGCCTACCGTGTCGTGGCCGATGCCGCGGATCCCCGCGTCGTGGTACTGCACGTGACAGTCGAAGGTTATTCCTTCCCCAACAAGTAGTATTCGTCCGCCTGGACGTTTGCTTCGCGCCGTTAAGGGGGATGGCTTTGTTGACTCCCTTTTCCCCATTCCCCTTAGCAGGTGCGCCGTCCGTGTTTGCACTTGCAGCTCGGACAGTTTTAGATGACATTTAACAGATGATTGGGAGGGCTTATGAGCTCTGAAAAACGAGGAACGATTGGTTCGTTCGCTCTGCTGGGCATGACGGTCGCCGCCGTGTTCGGTATCAAGAACATCATCAACAACAACGCGGCCATCGGCTTGGCAGCAGCGCCGTCGTTCTTTTTCGCCACGCTTTTGTACTTTGTCCCCTATACCCTGGTTACCGCCGAGTTCGTCGGCCTCAACAAGGACTCCGAGTCTGGCGTGTACGCATGGGTTAAGACCTCGATGGGTGGTCGCTGGGCGTTCCTGACGGCATTTAGCTACTGGTTCGTTAACCTGTTCTTCTTTGCGTCCGTCCTGCCCAACGTCATCATCTACGCGAGCTACGTGTTCTTTGGTGCCAACGCCGAGCTTTCGCAGCTGTGGATCACCATTATCGAGATCGTCGTCTTTGCTATCGCCACGTGGGTTTCGACCAAGGGCGCTAAGTGGATCGGCTCCATTTCCTCCTTCGGTTCGACCGCGGCTCTCGGCCTGACCGCCGTGTTCATCCTGCTGTCCCTGGCTGCTGCCTTTGGCGGCGTTGAGTTCGCTACGGCTCCTACTCCCGCCAACATGGCTCCCGACATGAGCAACTTCGCAACTGCGTGGGGCTTCTTCGGTACGCTTGCCTGGATCATCCAGGGCGTTGGCGGCGCTGAGTCTGTCGGCGTGTTCCTTAACGACCTTAAGGGTGGCGTCAAGGCCTTCGTGCGCACCGTCGTTATCGCCGGCCTGACCATCGGCCTTCTGTATGCAGGCGCTTCGCTGCTGGTTAACCTGTTCATCCCCGAGGGCGGCGTTGCCATCTCCACCGGTATCTTCGACGTATTCGGCGCTGTCTTTGCCCACTTTGGCATTCCCATGGAAGTGTCTACGCGCGCCATCGGCTTGATCCTTCTCGCCGCCACGCTGGGCTCCCTCATGATGTGGACCTCTGCTCCCATCAAGGTTTTCTTCACCGAGATCCCCAAGGGCGTCTTTGGTAGCAAGATCGTCGAGCTCAACGAGCACGGCATTCCCGCCCGCGCTGCCTGGCTGCAGTTCGCCATCGTCGTCCCCATCCTGATCATCCCGGCCCTGGGCTCCGGCAACCTCGACGACCTGCTCATGATCGTCACCAACATGACGGCTGCCACCGCTCTGCTCCCGCCGCTGCTGATTTTGCTTGCCTACTTTATGCTGCGCAAGAACTTCGACGCCGCTCCCCGTGACTTCCGCATGGGCTCGCGCAGCTTTGGCCTGGTCGTTGCCGCATTCCTGCTTGTGGTCTTCTGCTTCGTGCTTATCTGCGGCACCATTCCGCTCGATCAGCCGCTGTGGCTGACGTTGGTCTACAACGTTGGCGGCGTGGTTGTCTTCTTGGGCCTTGCCGTGATGTGGTACAACCGCTATATCAACCGTCTGCGCGAGACCGATCCCGAGGCTGCCGAGAGCGAGCTGCGCCCCTCCGTCCTTGACATGATGGAGTAGCGGCTAGGATTAATCTACGGCTGCGGAATAGATCGATTCCCTTTCCTAAGGAGGGGCCTTACGAGGCCCCTCCTTTTGTGTTTTGGGGCATGGTTTTGGACTCCGTGGTCAAAAAATGCCAAATATGAGTACTGTTGCAAAAGAGGTGTCATATTTTTCGGCCTGCTCTGAGCGAAAATGGGCTCAAAATCAATTTATCTAACCCCCTTTAAAGGGCGTTTGACGGCTTTCAACCTCTTCGAATCGCTCAAAGTAGGCAATTTGCTCTCGATTTTGCTGCTACTAAATTGGTGGCAGTACTCATATTTGCCACTTTTTGACCGCGAGGTGTTCAGAGGAGCTCTCGAGAAGCATCTAACGGTACAATAGCTACCACATGGCTGGGTTTTGCCGGCCGAATGTACGACGTCGCGGGAGGGGACATGGTCGAGTTTACGAAGACGATTAAAGATCCGTTGGGATTGCATGCCCGCCCGGTTGCGCTGCTCTATGACAT
>CATYVH010000043.1 GCA_958413765.1 uncultured Collinsella sp. | reverse complement strand
ATGGAGGGTAACAATGGAATATAGTAAGGAAGATTTAATGGAAGCAAAAAAGCAACGAGTGGGGCATCTCGGAATCGTTGTTTTTGAGTAGGACCGTTCGGCAGTGTTCCAGGCGCTCGGCGAGGTCGTCCTCGGTCGCAATCGTAGACAGGATGGCAAACTCGTCGCCGCCTATGCGAAACGCCGCCTCGTCCACTTTCATATACAGCTTGAGATAGAGACTTACCTGCAAGATATAGCGGTTGCCCTCGTCATGCCCAAAGACGTCGTTGCAGTGCTTAAGGTTATCGATGTCGATAAACGCCATGGTCACGGGCAGTTCCTGCTCCCAGATTTCCTCTAGGGAATGGGCAAAGCCGCCGCGGTTGCCAAGTCCGGTGAGCTGGTCGGTAAAGGCCGTCCTAATCAGATCATCCTGACGCTCGAGAAGGTCACGGACGGTCTTTTCGAGCGTTTCGGTGTAATTGCTGGCGGTGTCCATGTTGTAAGCGGCTTTCTGAGGTCGGGGCGGATGGCGTCGGGCGAGCTCGTAGTGTACACGCGTCGTTGCTCGGCGCCTTGCGTGTATCCAGGCCCCCGCCTTGCTGCGTTGTTGAGTTGCTTTGCCGGCTAATGTTCGCTGTTGATAACAGCTGAGTAGTATAGACAACAGTGCACAATTATATATGGGCGCACATGCTGTGGGCGGCTATTATTCGCCAAACGGCAACGCCTGGGTGCGCATGAAAAATGCGACTGAGTCGATATATGTTGACGGGTATACTTGTCCCGTTTTAAAACGCAGGAACGGAGATGGTCACATGGCACAGCCGGATACGACGCGCACGGTGGGGCTTGCGCTCGAGGGAGGCGGCTACCGCGGTATGTATACGGCGGGCGTGCTCGACGTTTGGATGGAGCGCGGTTTGACCTGCGACCATATGGTGGGTGTCTCGGCGGGCGCGGCATTTGGCTACAACTTTAAATCGCGGCAGATTGGGCGCGCCATTCGCTACAACAAGGCCTATTGCGCCGACAAGCGCTATGCGAGCGTAACCAGCTGGCTGCGAACCGGCGATATGTTCAATGCCGACTTTGCCTATCACGAGGTGCCCGTCGAGCGCGATCCCATCGACTTGGAGACATATCGTGCCTGCCCCATGCGGTTTACGTGCGTGTGTACCGATATCGAGACGGGCAAGGCCGTCTATCACGATCTGCCGTATGGCGACGAGCGCGATATCGAGTGGATCCGGGCGTCGTCGGCGATTCCTGTGGCGACGCGTCCCGTCGCCATTGAGGGGCGTAAGTACCTGGATGGCGGCGTGGCTGATTCCATTCCCAGCGCTTGGCTGTTTGCACAGGGGTATGACCGCAATATCGTGGTACTCACGCAGCCGGCGGGCTTTGTGAAGCAGCCCAACAGCGTGATGCCCATGCTGCGGCGCGTGTTCCGTCACTATCCGGAGTTTGTTGCAGCGCTTGAGCATCGGCATGAGGTCTACAATGCCACGCTCGATGACCTGGCACGTCGCGAGGCTGCCGGCGAGATCTTTGTGGTGCGGCCGAGCGAATCGGTGAAGGTGCCGTCGCTGTGCCGCGAGCCCGATGAGCTCGAGCGCATCTACCAGATCGGCCGCCACGATGCGGAGGCGACGTTGTCCGCGCTGGAGACCTACCTGGCGGGGTAGAGCGGCGATGGAAAGCGCATCCCGGAATGGAGGTCCAAACTGGGATGCGCTTTCCATTGCTGAAGATATGAAGCTGCGAATCGGCTGCACGGCTTATGCTTATGCCTGCTGCCAGGTGTCGACAAGCTCCTTGGCCGCGGCGTAGGGATCGTCGGCGCTGCAGACGGCGCTTACCACAAAGAAGCCGTCGACGCCGGTGGCCTTAAGCTGCGGCAAGTCGGCCGTCTTAACGCCGCCGCCCACCACGATGGGCACGGGGCTTGCCGCGTGGAGTGCGGCAAGGTCCTCAAAGCTCTTGGTGATGATAGAGCCGTCGGCCGCGCGTCCGCAGTCGCGCTTGGTCTCGGTCTCGTGGAGCGGGCCGATGCCCAGGTAGTCGACCAGGCCCATGTCGGCGGTCTTGACGTACTCGAGCATCTCCTCGCAACGGGCCGAAAGGCCCACAATGGCGTCGGGGCCCAGCAGCTTGCGACAGACCTCGACGGGAATATCGCTCTGGCCCACGTGCACGCCGTCGACCGCAATGCCCTGCTCGCGTGCGGCGAGTACGCAGTCAAGGCGGTCATCGATCAGCAAGGCGACCTGACCGATCTTGCCAGCCTGTGCGATTGCCTGCGCGGCGTCGCCGGTCAGCGCAATGATCTCGCGGGCGCTTGCCACCTTGGAGCGCACCTGAATGCAGGTAAAGCCGGCGTCGAGCGCCTGGGCCACCACATCGCCCACGGGGCGTCCGAGCGTGTTTTCGGGGCCGAGCACCAGATAGGCCGAGATATCAAGGTTGTCGCGGATGCTCATTGTGCTTCCTCCTGCTTTTTGATCTGTGCTTCCATGCGCTTGAGTTTGCCGGTCATGGTGTCGGTAAATCCGGGTCGAATATCGGCTTTGAGCACGACTTCGGTGCGGATGCCCTTGCTCGCCAACACAAAGGTCGCGTCGCGCACGACCTGCATGACCTCGTCCCAGTCGCCCTCGATCTCGGTGAACATCGAGGTGGTGCGGTTGGGAAGGCCGCTCTCGCGAATGACGCGCACGACCTCGGCGACCTCGGCGGACAGCTCGTCGCCGGTGCCGCATGGGGCGATGGCCACGGCGACGAGCGTGTTCATGCCGGCATTTGTTGCGGGTTCGGACATGGCTTATGCCTCCTCGAGCTCGAGTCGGTTGTCGGCAATATCCTGGGCGGTTGCGCGGTAGAGCTCGTCGATAAAGGCGACCTTAAAGCTTGCCGGGGCATCGGCGACGGCGGCGGCACGCGTGCCGGCAACGTTGTAGACGGCGGTGCCGCAGACTGCTGCCGTAAACGGATCGGTAGCACAGGCGTACACGGCCAGCACGCCGCCCTGCGAGCAACCGCAGCCGGTGATCTTGGACATGAGCGGGCTGCCGCCGTGGGATTTGGCCACGGTCGTGCCGTCGGTAATCAGGTCGACTTCGCCCGAGACCACAACGGCGCCGCCGGTGTAGCGAGCGAGCGCCACGGCGGCATCGCGGGCGGCGTCGACCGTGTCGGTGGTATCGACACCACGTACGCGGCTCAGATCGGCCGACTCGCCCTCAAGACCCCACAGGCCGGAGAGTGCGATGATCTCGGAGGCGTTGCCGCGTACGATGGCGGGCTTGTACTGCTTGAGCTCGTTTACCAGCTGGGTGCGCAGGCTACCGATGCCCAGACCCACCGGATCGAGCACCCAGGGCTTGCCGGCGTCGTGTGCCGCCTTGGCCGCGCGGGGAATCGTCTGCTCGTAGATGGGGAAGAGCGTGCCCATGTTGAGATAGATGGCGCCGCCGCCGGCAACGAGCGCCTCGCCCTCGTCGGGCAGATAGACCATGGCGGCCGAACCGCCCACGGCGAGCTGCGCGTTGGCGACAAAGTCGATCGTCACCGTGTTGGTGATGGAGCCGGCCATCGGATTGGTGGCTCGAATCTCCTCTACGGCCTTGACCATATGTTGCTTAAGCTGTTCCGAATCAATCACTGCACATGCCTCCTTGGCATAGAAAAGGGGCGCTGTGCATAGACAGCGCCCCTGTAAAGGCGGCATGCTCCCTACGCCAGCATTAACTGACAGGTTCAAAGGATTGGGCCCTATGCCCTCTCAGCCTTGTGGTTTGCACCGCCGGCACTCCCGCATCGAATCTGTTGTTCCCTATACTAGCGCACCTGCCAATATGGGACAGGTTTATTTTGGCAGGTGGCAACAGGGGCGCTGCATTTTCCCAGATAAAACCTGCCAAGATAAACCTGTCCCTTATTGGCAGGTCGTTACAATAGACGGGATAAAGAATGACCGAGGGGACCTTATGATCAAACTTGTGCTGACCGATATGGACGATACGCTGATTCCTGCTGGACACGATGGCGCCAGCGACTGCGCCATCGAGGGCATTCATGCCATGCAGGCGGCGGGCCTGCATTTTGGCCCGGTTTCGGGTCGCCAGCCGTCCGCGATGAGCTGGATGTTCCGCAATCGCTCCGAGTGCTTCTCGACCGGTGCGTTTTGCAACGGCCAGGTGATGTTTGTGGACGGCGAGGTGGTAGCCTCGCATGCGACCGATAACGCCGCCCTTATGCGCTTGGCTGACTACTTGGAGCAAGAGACCGACGATACGTATCTGAAGGTCTACAGCCTGGGCGATGACTTTTGGGGCAACGATGCCTATTGTGTAACGAGCGACCCCGAGCGTGTGCGCCGCGCCATGGAGTCGGGCGGCAACGCATGGCTCAAGGGCGAAGAGGCCCCGTGCCGTCCTGTCGTCGATGACGCACCAGTGTTCAAGGCGAATATCTGGAGTGCTCGTTCGCGTGAGGAGCTCGCGGAGCTACGCGAGCGCGTTGCCGCCGAGGTGCCGGAACTCTCGCTCGTGTTTCCCAACAATCGTGTGCGCCTGTTCGACATTCTTCCAGCAGGTTGGGACAAGGGTTGCGCTGCGCTGGAGCTGGCGCGCGCTTTGGACCTGACGTCCGACGAGGTGGCCGTATTTGGCGATTCCGATAACGACCTGCCCATGATCGGTGCCGTCCCCAACTCCGTTGCAGTCGCCAATGCCAACGAGGCCGTCACGGCTGCCGCGCGCTGGCATATCGGCGCTGCGGCAGACGATGCGGTTGCCGGGGCTCTGCATCAGATTGCCGCCTGCGCCGCGACGGGGGAGATGCCGTCGTTTATGCGTCAGATGAGCACGACGGGTTTCGACGTCACGAACGTCTAGGGAGAAAGCCATGAAGCTTCAGCAGCTCAGATATGTCGTCAAAGTTGCCGAATGCGGCAGCATCACCGAGGCCTCGCGCCGGCTCTTTGTGTCGCAGCCTTCGATCACCGCATCGATTCGCGATCTCGAAAACGAGATGGGTGTGCATATCTTTGAGCGCACCAACAAGGGTGTCATTGTGTCCGAGGAGGGCGAGACCTTCTTGGGTTACGCGCGCCAGGTGCTCGACCAGGCCGACCTGCTCGAGGACAAGTACAAAGGAGCATCCGAACAGGTGCCGCATTTTAGCGTAAGCTGTCAGCACTATTCCTTTGCCGTCAACGCGTTTGTCGACGTGATCCGCGAGTTCGATGCCGCGCGCTACGACTTTACCTTGCGCGAGGAGCAGACCCACGAGATTATCGAGGATGTCGCGCATATGAAAAGCGAACTGGGCATCCTGTACTTATCCGAGCATAACCGCGAGGTCATCGAGCGCATGCTGGTGGCCAACGAGCTCGTGTTCGAAGGACTCTTCTGCGCCACGCCGCATGTCTTCGTCTGCGCCGACCATCCGCTGGCGGACCGCTCCAGCGTGACGCTCGAGGACTTGGAAGACTACCCGTTTTTGTCCTACGAGCAGGGCAGCTATAACTCGTTTTACTATTCCGAGGAACTGACCTCGACGTTTGAGCGCCACAAGAATATCCGCGTGCGCGACCGCGCGACGTTGTTCAACCTGGCCATGGGCCTCAACGGCTACACGGTATGTTCGGGCGTGATCAGCCACGAGCTCAACGGCCCCGGCATTATCTCGATTCCGCTCGACGTGGACGAGTACATGGAGATTGGCATCATCACACGCAAGAACACGACGCTCACGCGCTACGGTCGGGCCTATATCGACGCGATTCGTCAGCATATCTAGGGTGCTGTGCTCCGCACGGTTCAAGTCTCTTTATGGCAGTCCAGACTGATATAGGAAGCATCTATATCAAACTGTTATAAACGTATATTTTACGATGGTCATATGAGCGCTCATACTCTGTCCCAGTAAAGCAACCAATGCAAAGGGAGATATCTATGAGCACTTCGATTCAACCGAACGCGCCGTTTCGCGCCGATATCGTCGGCAGCTTTCTTCGTCCGCAGGCTGTAAAGGACGCCCGTGCCGCCTATGTCGCGGGTAAACTCGACGCTTCCGGCCTTAAGGCCGTCGAGGACGATGCCATTCGCGATTTGGTGGCCAAGCAGAAGGCCGCCGGCCTGCAGGCGATCACCGATGGCGAGTTCCGCCGCAGCTACTGGCACCTCGATTTTATGTGGGGCCTTAACGGCATTGAGCGCCGCACCTCACGCACGGGTTATATGTTCCATGACGAGGAGACGACGGCCGACACCGCCGTGGTTACCGGTTCCATTAGCGGCGAGAACCACCCGTTCGTCGAGCATTTTAAGTTCGTCAAGGCGCTTGAGGGAGAGGGCCAGGTCGCACGGCAAACCATTCCGGCGCCGATCCAGACGTTCTCCGAAGTCACGCTCGACCGCTGCGACGGCCAGCAGGAGAGTCTACGCGCCGTCTACAAGACCGACGAAGAGCTCGCCGATGCCATTGCCGCAGCATACCGCACCGTGATTGCCGACTTGTATGCCGCGGGCTGCCGCAACATCCAATTTGATGACTGCACCTGGGGCATCTATTGCGATACCGACTTTGTGTCCAAGACTGGCATGAGCCCGGTTGACCTGCAAAAGGTGTCCGAGCTGGGCGTGGCACTCAACAATGCCGCCATCGCGGGCAAGCCTGACGATTTGGTCATCAACACGCACGTGTGCCGCGGCAACTATCATTCCACCTATGCTTTTGAGGGCGGCTACGACCCCATCGCGCCGTACCTGTTCGCACATGAGAACGTCGATGCGTTCTATCTGGAGTTCGACACACCCCGCGCCGGTGGTTTTGAGCCGCTCAAGTACGTTGCCCCCGGCAAGAAGGTGGTGCTGGGACTGATCACTACAAAGGCGGCTGAGCTTGAGGACGAGGACGTTATCGTCGAACGTATTCACGAGGCCGCAAAGTATGTGCCGCTCGAGAACCTGTACCTGTCGCCCCAGTGCGGCTTTGCCAGCTGCGAGATTGGCAACAAACTGACCGAGGACGAACAGTGGGCAAAGATCGCGCTGGTCAAGCGCGTTGCCGAGCGCGTTTGGAAATAGCGGTAACGTTTGCAGGTGACGGCGCGTGCGAGACATGGTGCATCGCGTACAATGGTTCGGATCGTATCGTTCGGGCAGGTTATCCGATATGCCCGATCGCCCTTCCATTCGAAAGGACATCCATGTCCCAGTCTTCGACGCCCGCCGTCACCGATGCCATCTACGACGCATCGTCGCTCGGCCGCCCGCGCATGTTTTTGCTCGGCCTACAGCACCTGTTTGCCATGTTTGGTGCCACGGTGCTGGTGCCCGTGCTCACCGGTCTCTCGGTTTCGGCAACGCTTTTGTTTGCCGGCTTGGGCACGCTGCTGTTCCACTTCCTGTCGCGCGGTAAGGTGCCGGCATTTTTGGGCTCATCGTTTGCCTTTATTGCCGGTTATGCCGCCATCGCGCCCAACTGCGAGGCCGAGCTTTTGCCCTACGCCTGCCTGGGCGTTGCCTGCGCCGGTCTACTCTATCCGGTACTTGCGGCACTCTTCCGCGCGTTTGGCGCCAAGCGCGTCATGCGCTTCTTCCCGCCGGTGGTGACCGGTCCCATCGTCATTTCCATCGGCTTGATTCTGGCGAGCTCCGCTATTGCCAACTGCCAGACCAACTGGCTTGTGGCTGTTATTGCCGTTGCCGTTATCGTGATCTGCAACATTTGGGGTCGCGGCATGGTTAAGATCGTGCCGATCCTGCTGGGCGTCGTGGTGAGCTATGCCGTTGCCGCCGCGTTGGGTGAGGTCGATTTTTCGGGCGTTGCCGCCGCGCCGTGGGTCGGTCTTCCCATCGTGTGGGACAACACCGTGTTTGCACTCTTTGGGCCGCAGTTCGATAGCGGCCTTGCCACGACCGCCATCATCACCATCATGCCGTTGGCCTTTGCAACCATGATCGAGCATATCGGTGATATCTCCGCTATTGGCTCCACCTGCGAGCGTAACTACATTGCCGATCCCGGCCTGCATCGCACGCTGCTCGGCGATGGTCTCGCCACGATCCTGGCTTCGCTCTTTGGCGCTCCGGCCAACACCACGTATGGCGAGAACACCGGCGTGCTCGCTCTGACGCGCGTGTTCGACCCGCGCGTGATTCGCATTGCCGCGTGCTGCGCCATCGTGCTTTCCTTCTGCCCCAAGTTCGCTGCCGTGATCGCCGCCATGCCGCCATGCGTTATCGGCGGCGTGTCGCTCGTACTCTACGGCATGATCAGTGCCGTAGGCGTGCGCAACCTCATTGAGAACCAGGTCGATTTCCAGAACAACCGCAACGTGCTGGTGGCCGCTCTTGTGCTCGTGCTTTCGCTCGGCATCGCGTACAGCACCGCCGGCGCCATCGTGTTGGAGCTGGGCGGCGTGACGATTTCGCTTTCGGGTCTTGCCGTGGGTTCGCTGGTGGGTATCGTGCTCAATGCGATTCTGCCGGGTAATGACTTTGAGTTTGATGTCTCGGAACTCGAAGGGTCTGCCGAATAGCAGCTGTGTCCAACTCAGTTAAAAAAGCCGGCCATGCGTCCGATGCGCATGGCCGGCTTTTTAGTGCGCAAGAACCCAGTGGATGCCACGCGCCATGCGCAGGTCGGTTTGGGCAAAGTGGTTGCCGGGGTTGAGTTCCAGTGTTGTGAGGATGCCGCGCTCAACGAGCAACGTTTCCATTGCGCGCGTGTCGTCAAGTACGTGCCGCATCATGCGGTTGGGCGTCTTGGTTTCCTTTTTGCCGAGTGACAGATAGACGGCCTGCGGGTTGCCGGCAAAAGGGGTCGTGCTGGCGCGATCGACAAAGTCGGGAAACCACAGCGACCCCGATGCGCTTGCGGCGCGGCTAAAGGCGTCGGTTTGCCAGAGGGACCAGAGCGCGAAGAGGCCCGCGAGCGAGTAGCCGGCAATGCCGCGCCAGGTGGGCGGCTGAGGAAGCGACGACTCGGCCTCTGGGATTATCCAGTTCAACAGCTCATCGAGAAATCCGGATGCCTGACCGCCAAAGGGCTCGGCATCGCGCACGGTTCCGTCGCATCCCCAGGGGCTCAGCTCGCGATTCCAGTTGAGGCTGCCAATGCCGACAAGCGTGAAGGGCGGGCAGTTGAGCTCTCGGCAGCGTTCATAAACCTCCGTGCCGTCGCCCATGACCACGGGAAGATAGATGACTGGTGCGCTTTCGGCATGCTGTGCATGAACGGTTATCTGCTTTTGATACGCTTCCATGACGGGCTTCTCTCGGCGTTGTGATATCGACGGCCCCCATTGTCGCACGCCGGCTCATGCAGATTGGGCTAGACCAAAGACAATCTCGTGCATACCCTGCGGACGCATATGGAAAACGCCACCGCCGGAGGGGAGCTCGGCGGTGGCGTTGTTAAACGGTGCTGGGACTCGGGGCCTTCGCGGGAGCTGCCATGTGCGCAGAGGCGTCTAAGAGCGCTTGCGGCTCGCCATGGTGCCTGCGGCGATAGCGGCTGTTCCCGCAAGGACGGTTGCCACGATGGCCGCACCCGAGGTGTCGCCGGTTGCCGCGAGCACGCCGGTAGTCTTGGCTTTCGTGATTGAAGCCGCAACGGCCTTAGTCGGCTTTGAGCCCTCAGGCTTGGGGTTCTGCTTGGACTCCGCGGGCTTGCTTTCTGCGGGCTTGGTCTCGTCGGGCTTGGGGTCTTCCGGCTTGGCTACCTCGGGAGGTGCGATGACCATGCTCTTGGCGACAGCTTCGTTATAGGGGGAGTCGATCACAGCGTCGCCCGTGCCGATGGCTTGGCCTGCCTCGTAGATGCCGTCACGGAGCTTGCGATAGTCAATGACCTTGCCGCTTTCGGGCGTCTGGATGGCGGCGTTCTCAATCTTGATGGTGCCGATTGTCTTGCCGTCAGCGCTCATGGCACGGGCAAAGATTGCCGCTGTATCTCCTTCGGCCGTTACCTTGCTGCGGATGATCGAGATGACTGCGGGTGTGACGCCCTCGCTGGTCTGGGCGATGATGCCGATGTTCTCGCCTTGGGGCTCGGGGCTCGTCTCACCATCTTGGTTTTCGCTGTAGGGGATGGGGCCGTCGCCGTTCTCGACATAGCGGGCTATGGCCTTGACAACGGAGTCGCTGATGTAGATGTGGCCACCCTCCTCGTTGGGTCGATCGTTTCTGGTGGAGAATGCAGCCGAAACCTCGCCTTCCGCAAACGCGTCCACGGTGGAGCCGTTCTTGACGACGATGTCGTCCTGGTAGGTGAAGAGGGCGATGGCGCCACCGTATCTGCCTTTACCTGCACGGACCGTCACGTTTGCATGATCGAGGGTGATGCCCTTGTGGGCATAGACGCCATATTCAACACCGTTTACGTTGAGGGAGGCGTTTGTGGCTGCGAGGCTGCCCTTGGCCTCGACGGCAGCGTCTTTCTCGGAGCTTGCCTCGACCGTCCCGCCACCCTTGATGGTGAGGTCCTTGTCGGTTCCAATACCCTTGTCCTCGGTAGCCCTGGCGGTGACGGCTCCGCTGTCGTCAATCGTGATATTGCCGTTTGCCCTGATGCCATCCGATGCACCCGTGGCGTTGACGTTGCCCGAACCTTTGATAGCGAGATCACCCCCGGCATTGATGGCATCAAACCCAGTGCTCGTGGCGTTGACGGATCCGGCTCCGTCGATGTTGATATTACCCGTGGAGAGGATAGCGTCCTCAGTAGATGTCACGCTGAGCGTGCTGCCCGCGTCGCCTTGGATATTGAGCTCGGCATTCTCGTTAGTGCCATGAGAAGCCTTGATGCCTTCGATCCAGTCGGCAGTGACGATGTTGTTTCCCGAGTAATTCACGTTGAGCTTGCCTGCGGCCTGGATCTCGCCGCCGTTATAGTTGTTGAGCTTCAAGTCGTCGGCGCCGTCCCACGACCAGGTACCGGCCTCGTCGCTCGCCGCGGTGTTGTACTTGTTGCCGCCGACCTTGACCCATTCCGTTGCGAGCGAGACGCTCGGCATGAGCAGCGAGCTCACCGTGAGCGCGCACACGGCGCCCGCGACGATGCGGCGCGTCACGCGGCGCCAGCTGCCGTGCGCGAGTCCTATGCGACGGCGAACGTCGGGTTCGGCAACATGGGTTCCGGCGGTAGTGTCACTGCGTTTGGGGGTCGTGAACAAGGCTGCCATGGCTGCTCCCGTTCTCATAGGGCCTGTACGACTAGATTCAGCGTATCTGCTGGATGTTGCCGGCGGTAGTGCCGTTTGGAGGGCAAAATGGCCAAAATGGGGGAGAAATAGGCCGCACGTCGGCGCAGGGACCGGCGCTAAAAGAAAAGCGCGGGGCCGCATGGCGACTCCGCGCTTTATTGTTCAGCTTTTGCAGCCTTGCCCTTACGCTACGAAGAAGTAGACGAGGAAGGCAAGGGCCGCGATCCACCCGTCCTGTGCGAAAAAGTGTTTACGAGCGCTTGCGGCTCACCACGGCGCCCGCGGCGATGGCGGCTGTTCCCGCAAGGGCGGCTGCCACGATGGCTGTGCTCGAGGCGTCGCCGGTTGCTGCGAGTTTGCCGGCGATCTTGGCTCCCGTGGCTGCAACTGCAACGGTCTTGGTTGTCTTCGTGCCCTCGGACTTGGAACCCTCGGGCTTGGTCTCGCCTGGCTTCTCCTCGGGTTTGATCTCCTCGGGAGGCACGGTGACCGTGCGCTTGGCGACAGCGGCGTCATAGGGGGAGTCGATCGTGGCGTCGCCCGTGCCGATGGTTTGACCTGCCTCGTAGGAGATGCTGGGGCCGTACTCTTCTTCGTAGCGATAGTTAATGATCTTGCCGCCTGCGGGCGTCTGGATGGGAGCGCCTTCGATCTCGATGGTGCCGATCGCCTTGCCATCCTCGCTTATGGCAAGAGCGAAGATTGCTGCCGTGTCTCCCTCGGCCGTGAGCTTGCTGCGGACGATCGAGATACTCGCGGGCGTGATGCCCTCGTAGGTCTGGGCGAAGATACCGATGTTCAGACCCCTAGGCTCAGGGATGACCTCGCCGCTTTGGTCGTTGCTGTAGTGATCGGGGCCATCGCCACCGGTCTCGACATAGCGGGCTATAGCCTTAACAACGGAGTCGCTGATGTAGATGTGGCCGCCAGCGACGTTTGGCTGGTGGTTTCTGGTAGAGATTGCAACCGAGAATTTGCCTTCTGCGAACGCGTCCACGATGGAACCATTCTTGATGACGATGTCGTCCCCATCAGTGATGAGGGCGATGGCCTGGCCGCCGCTCGCGCTTGTGCGGACCGTCACGGTCGCGTGATCGAGCGTAACGCCCTTGTAGGCATAGACACCATATTCAACACCGCTTGCGTCAAGGGAGGCGTTCGTGACCGCGAGACTACCCTCAGCGTCGACGGCAAGATCTCCCTGGGAGCTTGCCTTGACCTGGCTGCCGCCCGAGATGTCGATGTTGCCGTCAGCCCAAATCGCCGCTTCTTCTATCGAGCTTGCTTCTACCTTGCCACCGCCTTTGATGATCAGGTCACTGCCCGCGGCGACGCCGTAACCTTCGCCTCCTTTAGCGATCACTGTGCCAGAGGAATCGATGGTGGTCTTGCCCTTGGATTGGATGCCTTCGGTACCGCCCGTTGCATTCACGGTGCCCGAGCCCGTGATAGAGAGATCGCCCTTTGCCTCAATTCCGTCGGAAGCAGTGCTTGTGGTGTTCACAGTGCCTGGGCCAGAAATGGAGAGGTCGCCTGTTGATTTAATTGCATCGGCCTCGGCTGTCACATTGAGCTCATCCGTGCTATTCGAGCTCGTTATGTTCAACTCTGCTTTCTGGCTAGTGCCGTCCTGCGCCTTGATGGCGGCTCCGGTGTAATCAGGCTCGGTTTTCACGGTGTTCTTGCCCTCATAGACAATGTTGAGCTTGCCTGCAGCCTTGATCTCACCGCCGTCATAGCCGTTGAGCTTCATATCGTCGGCGCCGTCCCAGCTCCAGGTGCCGGCGACGTCTCCCGTGGGTCCCGCGGCCGCTTCGTGGCGGACGCCGTCAACGTCCACCCACTCGGCCGCGAGCGAGATGCTCGGCATGAGCAGCGAGCTTACCGTAAGCGCGCATACGGCGCCTACAACGATGCGGCGCGTCACGCGGCGCCAGCTGCCGTGTGCGAGCAGCGTGCGACGGCGCAGGTCGGGCTCGACAAAATGGGCTCCAGAGGTTTTGTCATTGCGCTTGGGGGTCGTGAACAAGGCGGCCATGGTTACTCCCATCCTCATAGGGCCTATGCGGTTATATCCAGCATATCTGCAGGATGTAGCCGTCGGTAGTGCCGTTTGGAGAGCAAAACGTCCAAAACTTGCGAAGCAATACATCGCGCGTCCGTGTGGTGCCTGGCTTTAAAAGCAAAGCGCGGAGCCGCTCGATGCGACTCCGCGCCTTGTTGTTTTGCTTTAGCAGACTATGTCGTTACGCCACGAAGAAGTAGACGAGGAAGGCAAGGGCTGCGATCCACATGAGCGGCTTGATCTTGGAGGCCTCGCCCTTAAAGAGCGCGACGATCACGTAGGCGATAAAGCCCAGGCCAATGCCGGCAGAGATGGAGTAAGTGAAGGGCACGCCGGCGACAATCATGAACGCCGGGAAACCCTGCGACACGTCGGACCAGTCGATCTCGGAGGCCTCGCTCATCATGAGGTAACCGACGTAGACCAGAGCACCGCAGGTGGCGGCGCTGGAAACGATGGTGACGATGGGGGAGAAGAACGCGGCGAGAATGAACAGCACGCCGGTGGTGACGGAGGTGAGGCCCGTGCGGCCACCGTCGGCAGCGCCAGAGGTGGACTCGACGAAGGTGGTGATGGAGGAGACGCCCATAAAGCCACCGGCAGCAGCGGCCACGGAGTCGACGACCAGGATGGGACGGATGTCCTCGACATTGCCGTCCTCGGTCAAGAACTCGCCCTGCTTGGCGACGGCCATCGCGGTGCCCATGGTGTCGAAGAAGTCACTCATGAGCAGCGAGAAGGCAACGACGAGCAGCATCGGGTCGGTCAGAACCTTCACGATGGCCATGTTGCCATCGGCGGTGCTGGCAAACGGGGCGCCAAAGGTCGAGAAGTCGAGCGGTGCGATGAGGCCCTCGGGCGCATGGGTGACGCCCAGCGGAATACCGGCGATAACGGCAACGATGATGCCGATGAGCAGCGAGCCCGGCACGTTGCGGGAAGCCAGGGCAACCGTCACGACGATGGAGATGATGCCGACGATAAAGGTGGGGGAGGTGATGTCGCCCAAGCCGACGAGCGTACCGGCGCCAGCGGTGATGATGCCGGCGTCGCACAGGCCGATCATGGCGATAAACAGGCCCAGACCCACCGAGATGGCGTGGCGCAGGACCACGGGGATGGCATCCATGATGGCCTCGCGCAGGCCGCAAAGGACGAGCAGCAAGATGACGACACCCTCGAGGAAGATAACGCTCATGGCCACGTGCCAGTCACCGCCGCACATGGTGGTGGTGATGCCCGCGATCATGGCGTTGATGCCCAGGCCCGACGCGCAGGCGAGCGGGCGGTTGGCGAAGATGCCCATGCAGATGGTCATGATGCCAGCGCCCAGGCAGGTGGCGCAGGCGAGCGCTCCCGCGTCGATGCCGGCACCCGAGAGCACCGCGGGGTTGACGGCGATGATGTAGGCCATCGCCAGGAATGTTGTCAGTCCAGCGCGAAGTTCGGTCCCGATTGTGGACTTGCGCTCACTGACGTGAAAAAGTTCGTCCATGCATACCCTTTCCTTGTTCGGCCCCGAGTTTAGGCCGATTGACACGAACTCACCTACTATATCGCCTTTGAAAGGTTGATGTTCCTCGCGTGTTGAAGTTCGGCGCTTTGTAGCAGACGGACGGTATTATTCGCATGAAAATGTGTAGGTACCGTATACTTAAGCGGTTACAACGACCCCTATGGAGGAACGTATGATTAAAGAGCTCTGCCACGACGAGGCTATCCTGTCCCAGCGTTGCGAGGTTGCGACCGTCGAGGACGAGTCGGTTGCTCAGGACCTGATCGATACCATCAAGTCGCTCGACGATGCCGGCTGCCTTGCCGCTAACCAGATTGGCGTTACCAAGAAGGTTTGCGTCTACTTGGACGATGCCGGCGAGCCCCACGTGCTCTACAACCCTCGTCTGGTGTTTGGCCTGGGCGCCAGCAAGATGGAGGAGAGCTGCCTGACGCACGACGAGATCACCAAGTCCACGCGCTACATCAAGTGCAAGGTCGCCTTTGACCAGATCGTCGACGGTAAGATGAAGGAGTGCCGCCGCGACTATGCAGGCTTCGAAGCTCAGATGATCCAGCACATGATTGATCACTGCCAAGGCAAACTTGTCTAGGGTGGTTCAATTGGGGACCGAATTTGCGGTCTTTGTCCCGGGCGTGACATTGTTGTCATGTCCGGGCTTTTTTGTTTAGCGCCTCTTTGTTTGGTGACAATGAGTTTAGCAAGAACGAAAAGCTAGGAGGCGCTATGTGCACGAGCATTCGATTTACCGATAATTCTGGCCACATGTATCTGGGCCGTAACCTCGACTGGAGCTTTGACTACGGCCAACAGGTTCGCGTGATGCCGCGCGGGT
>CATYVH010000042.1 GCA_958413765.1 uncultured Collinsella sp. | reverse complement strand
ACTGGAAGGACTACTGCGCCGATCTTTCCGACACCAAGCTCCGCGGCGAGCTCATCGACGACTCCCTGGCGCTGCAGTCCGACGGCAAGGATCTGGGTATCGACTGGGTTCAGGAGAGCTACGGCATCATTTACAACAAGGAGCTCCTCGAGAAGGCCGGCTACAAGGCCGAGGACATCAACTCCTTCGACAAGCTGAAGGCTTGCGCCGATGACATCCAGGCCCGCAAGGACGAGCTCGGCGTTGACGGTGCCTTCACTTCCGCCGGTATGGATGACTCCTCCAGCTGGCGCTACACCACGCACCTCGCCAACCTCCCGCTCTACTACGAGTTCGAGAAGGAGCACAATCAGGAGGACGACGAGATCAAGGGCGAGTATCTCGACAACTTTAAGCAGATCTTCGACCTGTACATCACCGACTCCACCTGCGATCCTTCGCAGCTCGCCTCCAAGACCGGTGACGACGCCACCAACGAGTTCGCAACCGGCAAGGCCGTCTTCTACCAGAACGGCTCTTGGGCCTACGCCGACCTCACCAAGGCCGGTATGACCGACGACCAGCTCGGCATGCTGCCGATCTACATCGGCGTCGACGGCGAGGAGAACCAGGGCCTGTGCTCCGGCGGCGAGAACTACTGGTGCGTCAGCTCCCAGGCTTCCGAGGATGCCCAGAAGGCCACCGAGGACTTCATGTATTGGTGCGTCACTTCTGACACCGCCACCAGCATCATCGCTGACAAGATGGGTCTGACCGCCCCGTTCAAGAGCGCTAAGGAGACCACCAACGTCTTCTCTCAGCAGGCCGTTGCTATGGCCAAGGACGGCAAGAAGACTGTCGCTTGGGACTTCGTTTACATCCCCTCCGAGGAGTGGAAGAAGAACCTCAAGCAGGCTCTCATCGCTTATGCTGCCGACAACACCAAGTGGGACGGCGTCAAGAACGCCTTCGTCGATGGCTGGAAGACCGAGAAGGCTGCTTCCGAGTAAGCAGTTGCTGCCCAAGCTATCTGATTAGCGACAGGGGGCGGGCAGACGTAGGTTTGCCCGCCCCCTGCATATTGAAAGGACCCTTCTATGGGCAAAGCACTCAAGCGCTGGTGGCCGCTCTTTATGCTGCCCACGTGCCTGGCGTTTATGATCGGGTTCGTGATTCCCTTTATCCAGGGTTTCTATCTCTCGTTCTGCCAGTTTATTACCATCAATAACGCGCACTTTGTCGGTATCGAGAACTACGTGCGCGCACTGACCGACCCGCAGTTCTCCACGTCGTTCTTCTTTACCGTGGCGTTTGCCTTCCTGTCGACGGTGCTCATCAACGTGATCGCGCTGGCCATTGCGCAGGCGCTCACCCGCAAGGCGCTCAAGGGCACCAACATCTTCCGTACGATTTTCTTTATGCCTAACCTGATTGGCGGCATTGTACTGGGTTACATTTGGCAGATTCTGATCAACTGCCTGCTCTCCAACGTGGGTGCCCAGCTTATCGCCCTCAACTCCGCCGCTGGCTTCTGGGGCCTTATCATCCTGACCCTGTGGCAACAGGTCGGCTACATGATGATCATCTACATCGCCGGTCTGCAGTCCATTCCGTCTGATTACATCGAGGCCGCCAAGGTCGACGGCGCTACGGCATGGCAGACGTTTTGGAAGGTTAAGATCCCCAACCTGATGCCGACCATCACCATCTGCCTGTTCCTGTCCATCACCAACGGCTTTAAGCTGTTCGACCAGAACCTCGCCCTTACCGGTGGTGCCCCGGCGCACTCCACCGAGATGCTCGCCCTGAACATCTACAACACGTTCTATTCGCGTGCTGGCATCGCATGGCAGGGCATCGGTCAGGCCAAGGCAGTTATCTTCTGCATCCTGGTTGTCGCTATTTCTATGATCCAGCTTAAGGCCACGAGGTCCAAGGAGGTGCAGCAGTAATGAAACGCGATAAGGCTATTAACCGCGCGCTCTCGATCTTCTTTACGATTCTGTCGCTCGCGTGGATCTACCCTGTGTTCATGATTGCGCTCAATTCCTTTAAGAAGGGGACCGCAATCAGCACCACCACGGCGTTCGATCTGCTCACGCCCGAGACGTTCAACGGCCTCGCAAACTACGTGCACGCTCTTAACGAGCAGGGCTTTGCCTCGGCGTTTATGTACTCGCTCATCATCACAGTCACGTCGGTCGTGCTGATTCTGGTGTGCTGCTCCATGTGCGCTTGGTACGTGGTTCGTGTCAACAACAAGATCTCGAACTTCTTCTATTACCTGTTCGTGTTCTCGATGGTCGTACCGTTCCAGATGCTGATGTTCACGCTGTCCAATTTGGCGGACCGCATCGGCTTTAATACGCCGTTCAACATCTGCTTTATCTATCTGGGCTTTGGCGCGGGCCTGGCGGTCTTTATGTTCGCCGGCTTTGTAAAGAACATCCCGCTCGAGATCGAGGAGGCGGCCATGATTGACGGCTGCAACCCGGTTCAGGTGTTCTTTAAGATCGTTCTCCCCATCATGAAGCCCACCTATCTTTCGGTCGGCATCCTCGAGACCATGTGGGTCTGGAACGACTACCTGCTGCCCTACCTTACGCTCGACTCCACCAAGTACAAGACCATTCCTATTTTGATCCAGTACTTCCGCGGCGGCTATGGCCACGTCGAGCTCGGCCCCATGATGGCCTGCATCATGATGGTCGTTGTCCCCATCGTCATCATGTACATCTTCTGCCAGAAGTACATCATCGACGGTGTGGTGGCAGGTGCCGTCAAGGGCTGATGCCGTAACTGTTTTGCAAGTTTTGGCGGCGCCCCTCAGCGCGGCGCCGCGTATCGAAAGGTAGAGACATGGCCGAGATCGTTCTCAAACATGTTCAGAAGGTGTATCCCAACAACGAGTCAAAAAAGAAGGGCTTCTTTGGCAAAAAGAAGAAGACCGAGGAGAAGAAGCACAACCTCAAGGTTACCGAGGACGGTGTGCTCGCTGTAGAGGACTTCAACCTCACCGTTCACGACCAGGAGTTCATCGTCCTCGTTGGCCCTTCTGGCTGCGGTAAGTCCACGACGATGCGCATGGTCGCCGGCCTGGAGGACATCACCTCCGGCGATGTGTTCATCGATGGCAAGCGCGTCAACGACGTGGCACCCAAGGACCGCGACATTGCCATGGTGTTCCAGAGCTATGCTCTGTACCCCAATATGACGGTGTACGAGAACATGGCGTTTACGCTTGAGCTCAAGAAGGTCCCCAAGGACGAGATCGACCGCAAGGTTCGCTCCGCTGCCGAGATCCTGGGCATTACCGAGTATCTTGACCGTAAGCCTAAGGCGCTTTCGGGTGGCCAGCGCCAGCGCGTCGCCATCGGCCGCGCCATCGTGCGAGACCCCAAGGTCTTCCTGATGGACGAGCCGCTGTCCAACCTGGACGCCAAGCTTCGTAACCAGATGCGTGCCGAGCTCATTAAGCTGCGCCACGAGATCAAGGGCACGTTCATTTATGTTACTCACGACCAGACCGAGGCTATGACCCTCGGTGACCGTATCGTGGTCATGAAGGACGGCGTCGTCCAGCAGATCGCCACCCCGCAGGAGGTATTCAACCATCCCGCGAACATCTTCGTCGCCGGCTTTATCGGCGTGCCGCAGATGAACTTCTTCGATGCCCAGCTGGTGCGCTCGGGCAACGGCTTTACCGTCAAGACCGAGGATATGAACGTGGCGCTCGCCCCCGAGACCTGCGCTCAGCTTGCTCTCAACTGGGACGGCGGCGACGTGAAGGAGATCACGGCCGGCGTGCGTCCCGAGCAGATTCTGCTTGCCGACAAGGACGAGGAGGGCGCGCTCCAGGGTACCGTCGAGGTGACCGAGCTCATGGGTTCGACCGAGCATGTCCACGTGACCGCTCCCGATGGCCAGTTCGTCCTGATCATTCCCGTTGTCGACCTTGAGGCCAAGGGTGCGCTCAAGGCGGGCGACCCCATCTGGTTCAAGTTCGAGAAGAACGCGACCCACCTCTTCGATAAGGTGTCTGGCAAGAACCTTATCTAGGCCCGGTTCATCCAGGCCCTCCCTTTGGGCGACTGCGGTATTGCCATCCTTTTGCCGCGGTCACATATAAGGCTCCCCTCCCGTCCACTGGGCGAGAGGGGAGCCTTTCTTTGTGTTGGGGCTTTCCGTCTGTCAGTTTGTCTTGATCTGTAACAGGTAGGGCCGATTTCGGACGTTAGATGTTACAGATCGAGACGGTTCCGCTGTGCCAACCATTTCATCTAAATCTGTAACACCGAAGGCGAATTTCACCTGCTAGATGTTACAGATTGAGATAAACCCAAGGGGAGGGGCCGGTATGTCTCAATCTGTAACAGCTGGGACCGTTTTGGTTGAGTAGTTGTTATGGATCGAGATTGTTTGGCCGAGTCGGATCACAGGGTAACGTGCGGGCACAAAAAACGGAGCCGCGTTGCCGTGGCTCCGTTTTCAAGAGGATGGGCGATGAAACCGAATTAGCTCAGGTGCCAGATCTCGTCGTTGTACTGGGAGATCGTACGGTCGGACGAGAAGGTGCCGGCGTTGGCGATATTGATGAGCGCCTTGCGCATCCAGGCGTCCTGGTCCTCGTAGTCGGCCAGCACGCGCTCCTTGGTCTGGATGTACTCCTCAATGTCGAGCAGGGCCATAAACCAGTCCTTGCCCTTAATGTCGTCGTGCAGGCGCTGCAGGCGCTCGGCGTTGCCGGTTGCCATAAAGGCCGGGTTGGTGATGAAGTCCACCAGCAGTTTAATTCCGGGCTTGCGGTAGAGCGCACCGGCGTTGTAGGTGCCGTCGGCGTAGAGCTGCTCGACCTGTTTGGACGAGGCACCAAAGGTATAGATGTTCTCGTCGCCCACGAGCTCGGCAATCTCCACGTTGGCACCGTCGAGCGTGCACAGGGTTAGGGCGCCGTTGAGCATGAACTTCATGTTGGAGGTGCCGCTCGCCTCCTTGGAGGCCAGGCTGATCTGCTCGGAGATGTCGGCGGCGGGGATCACGCGCTCGGCGGCGGTGACGTTGTAGTTCTCGATCATGACAACCTGCAGGTAGGGAGCCACGTCGGGGTCGTTTGCAATCCACTGCGACAGCGTCAAGATCAGATGGATGATGTCCTGCGCGATAGTGTAGGCAGGGGCCGCCTTGCCGCCAAAGATGATGGTGACGGGGTGCTTAGGCTTATTGCCGTTCTTGATGTCGAGATACTTCCAGATTATGTAGAGCGCGAGCATCTGCTGGCGCTTGTACTCGTGGATACGCTTGACCTGAACATCGATGATGGCGTTGGATGGGATCGTCACGCCCTGTTCGAGCGCCATGAACTGGCGCATGATGGCCTTGGCCTCGGTCTTGGTGGCGGCCAGGCGCTCAAGAACATTCTTGTCGTCGGCGAACTTGGCGAGTTTGCTCAGATCGCCGGTGCTGCGCCAGTCGGTGCCGATCACATCGTCGAGCAGGCTGGCGAGCGCGGGGTTGGCCCCATGGATCCAGCGGCGGAAGGTGATGCCGTTGGTCTTGTTGGAGAACTTCTCGGGATAGATCTCGTAGAACGGATGAAGCTCGGTGTCCTCCAGAATCTTGGTGTGGAGGGCGGCTACACCGTTGATGGAGAAGCCAAAGTGGATGTCCATGTGGGCCATGTGGACGGTGTCGTGCTCGTCAATGATGGCGACGCGCGGGTCATCGTGCTCGGCTTTCGCGATCTCATCGAGCTTGACGATAATGTCGGCGATGGCAGGGGAGACCTTCTGCAGGCTGACGAGCGGCCACTTCTCGAGCGCCTCGGCAAGAATCGTGTGGTTAGTGTAGGCGACCATGGAGCGTACGATGGTCACGGCCTCGTCAAACTCGATGCCATGCTCGGTGGTGAGCAAGCGAATGAGCTCGGGGATGACCATGGTGGGGTGCGTGTCGTTAATTTGGACCACGGCGTAGTCGGCCAGATCGTGCAGGTTGCTGCCGCGCTCGATGGCCTCGTCGATCAGGAGCTGGGCGGCGTTGCTCACCATGAAGTATTCCTGGTAGATGCGAAGCAGGCGGCCCTGCTCGTCGGAATCGTCGGGGTAGAGGAACAAGGTGAGGTTCTTGGCGATCTCTGTCTTGTCGAAGTCGATGGAGCTGCCGGGGACCAGGCCGTCGTCGACGCTCGCCAGGTCGAACAGGCGCAGAAGGTTCTTGGTGGGCTGGCCGTAACCGGGCACGTCGATGTTGACGAGCTTGGAGGTAACGGCAAAATCGCCGAACTCGACGGTGTAGGAGCGGTCGTCGTCGACTAGGATGTCCTGCTCACCGAGCCACTCGTCGGGGACGGCCTTCTGCTGGTTGTCCACAAAGCGCTGACGGAACAGGCCGTAGTGATAGTTGAGGCCCACGCCATCGCCGGTCAAGCCCAGCGTGGCGATGGAATCCAGGAAGCATGCGGCCAGGCGGCCCAGGCCGCCGTTGCCGAGCGACGGCTCGACCTCGAACTCCTCGATCTTGTTGAGGTCGTGGCCTGCGGCGGTGAGCTGGTCCTTAACCTCGTCGTAGATGCCGAGGTCGATCATGTTGTTGATGAGCAGCTTGCCGATCAAAAATTCGGCGGAAATGTAATAGAGCTTTTTCTTGCCGTTGTTGAGCGGGCAGGCGGCGGAGCGCTCCTGCACGAGTTTGACCAGCAGCTTGTAAATGCGACGGTCGTCGAGCTGCTCGAGCGAGGTGCCAAAAGACTGCTCGGCGAGTTCCATGAGGTTAATTTGGGGCATGTTTCCTCCTGTAATGGGTTGATTACATGTCTGCAATTCATAAGAATCCCGCGCGAGGGGATTGGGGTGGCCTCGCGCGGGTAAGCAAGCGCGTCCGCACGGTGGGGAGGGGTCGGGCGCGGTAGCTCCTATTGAGGAAGCTCGATTTCGGCTTCCGACGGGATGCGGAAGTAGGTCTCGGTCCAGTCGGTGAGTTTGTGCTCGAGCTCGCGGGTGATGGCGCCGTCGAGCATGCGCCAGGTCCAGTTGCCGCCCAGCGTGGCAGGGGTGTTGATGCGCGCCTCGTTGCCCAAGTTGAGCAGGTCCTGCATGGTGTAGATGCACGTGTCGCTCACGCTGGCTGCGATGGTTCGGTTGAGCGCGTCGGCGATGGGTTCGCCGGCCTGCTGATGGGTGTACAGGGCTGTCTGCTCGCGCTGACGCGGGGTAGCCGTTCCTTCAAACCAGCCGCGTGCCGTCTCGTTGTCGTGAGTGCCCACGTAGGCGACGGTGTTGGCAATGTAGTTGTGCGGCAGGTAGTACGAGTTGGTGCCCTCAAAGGCAAACTGCAGGATCTTCATGCCGGGGAAGCCCGAGTTGTCGCGCATATCGATGACGCCGGGGGTGAGGAAGCCCAGGTCCTCGGCGATGATGGGCAGCGTGCCGAGCTTTTCCTCGAGCGTCTTGAAGAGCTTGAGGCCGGGACCCTGCGTCCACGAACCGTAGGACGAATCAGGCGAGGAGAACGGCACCTCCCAATAGGCCTCGAAGCCGCGGAAGTGATCCAGGCGGATGACGTCGTACATGTCGAGGGCGGCGCGAATGCGGCCCTCCCACCAGGAGAAGCCGTCGGCCTCCATGGCGTCCCAGTCGTAGATGGGGTTGCCCCAGTACTGGCCGGTGGCCGAGAACTGGTCGGGCGGCGTGCCGGCGACGCTCACGGGATTGCCGGCGGCGTCGATCTTAAAGAGCTCAGGTGTCGCCCACATCTCGACGGAGTCACGCGAGACATAGATGGGCAGGTCGCCGATGATGAGAATGTCGCGCTCGTTGGCATAGGCCTTGAGGCGGCTCCACTGGCGATCGAAGAAGTACTGCGTCATCTGGTGGTAGAGCATACGCGCCGGATGGTCGGTGCAGACCTTGGCGGAAGCCTCGCCGCGGGTGCGGAGCTCCGCGGGCCACTCCCAAAACGCCTTGAGACCGCACTCCTCTTTGACGGTCATGAACTCACAGTAGGGGATGAGCCAGTCCTCGTTGGCCTGGATAAAGTCATCGAAATCGGCCGGCTTGTCGGCAGCAAAGCGCTCGGCGGCGCGGTCGAGAATCTGACGGCGGCCGCCAAAGATGGCACCGTAGTCGACATTGCTGGGGTCGGATCCCAGATACACGCCATCGATATCGCGCTGCTCCAGATACCCTGCCTCGATAAGCTCGGCAAAGTCGATAAAGTTGGGGTTGCCTGCGCGGGCCGAGAACGACTGATAAGGCGAATCGCCATAGCTGGTCGTCGTAAGGGGCAGAATCTGCCAGTAATGTTGTTTGCACGAGGCGAGAAAATCGACGAAGTCGTAGGCATTCCAGCCAAAGCCGCCGATTCCGTATGGTCCGGGCAGAGATGAGACGGGCATGAGGACGCCGCTTGCACGCTCCATGAATGCGCTCACCAACCTTCTTGTTGTGGGGTCGGCCTGCCGATGGGTGTGCAGTCCGCCTCCGATGTTCTGATTCGATACGCCTATTGTAAAACATGTTGTTTAAACATGTACAGGCAAGATAAAAAAGTTGGTCGATTTTCGGCGAATGGCTACATGCCATGAAAAAGCCCCGACCTCACAACGTGAGATCGGGGCAAGAGCGGTATGTAGGTTTTTGCTACTCGGCGTCGGCGAAGCCGTTGGGGTTGTGGCTCTGCCAGTTCCAGCTATCGCGGCACATGTCCGCGATGTCGTACTGGGCCTTCCAGCCCATCATGCGCTCGGCCTTGGAGGCATCGCACCAGTTGGCAGCGATGTCGCCGGCGCGGCGCTCGCGGATCACGTAGGGCAGCTCCTTGCCACAAGCCTTGGAGAAGGCGGCGACGACCTCGAGTACCGAGGTGCCGGTGCCGGTGCCCAGGTTAAAGATCTCGACGCCGGTTTTGCCGTTCATCCAGTTAAGGGCGGCAACGTGACCAGAGGCCAGATCGCACACGTGGATGTAGTCGCGCACGCCGGTGCCGTCGGGGGTGGGGTAGTCGTTGCCATAGACCTGAACGGCCTCGAGCTTGCCCACGGCGACCTGGGCGACATAGGGCACCAGGTTGTTGGGGATGCCCTTGGGGTCCTCGCCGATCAGGCCCGACGGATGAGCGCCGATGGGGTTGAAGTAACGGAGCAGCACGACGTCCCACTCGGGGTCGGCGGTGTGGACGTCCATAAGGATCTGCTCGATCATCCACTTGGTCCAACCATAGGGGTTGGTCGCGGGCTTCTTGGGGTCTTCCTCGGTGACGGGCGGGTTGTCCGGGTCGCCGTAGACGGTCGAGGAGCTCGAGAAGATGATGGACTTGCAGCCATGGTTGCGCATGACGTCGATGAGCACCAAGGTGTTCTCGATGTTGTTGTGGTAGTACTCGACGGGCTTGCTCACCGACTCGCCGACGGCCTTAAAGCCGGCAAAGTGGATGACGCGGTCGATCTGATGGGTATCGAAGATCTTGTTCATCGCATCGCGGTCGAGCACGTTGGCCTCGTAGAAGGTGAGGTTCTTGGCGGCCTCGTCGCCCACGATGGTCTTGACGCGGTCGACGGCGACGGCGCTGGAGTTGGAGAGATCATCGACGATGACGACCTGGTAGCCACCCTCGAGCAGCTGAACGACGGTGTGCGAGCCGATAAAGCCGGCGCCACCGGTAACGAGGACGCAGGTGTCTTTGGGGCCGAGTGCTTTGGACATGTAGTCTCCTATCGAATCAGGAACACTTCTAGAGGGGAGTATAGCGCAGGCGGGGACGCCCAAATGGTGCACTGTAGGAAAAGCAGAGGATTATGTTAACGTACTCATATAAGAGCTTGCTCAATTGTTACCTCAAATTTGACAATTGCTTACGAGCCGCCGACCTTGTAGTTTCCTGCCGTTCGTGGAAATCGTTGGGACGCGCCATATGTACGCTAATATGTATGAGTTGAGCGACATATAAATAAGCATGTAACGGAGTACATATGTCACCAAACAGCGATTCCATCCTTTCCCAGGAGCTCTCGCGCCGCACTGCCCTTAAGGCCCTGTTCGGCGCCGCTTCTGCGGCAGTTCTTTTTGGCCTGCCCACTCGCGCCCATGCGGCGGAGGCTTCCAAAGAAACCACCGATAAATTGAATGCCGCCCAGGCCCAACTCGACGAGGTTCAGGCCCAGCTCGACAGCATCGCAAATGAGTATGCGGCGCTGGCCAACAAGAATGCCCAGACCCTCAACGACATCGAGAATGTCCAGGGCAAGATTGACGACACGCAGGCCCAGATCGATGAAAAGAAGGCCGAGCTCAAGAAGAAGCGCAACGACCTTTCCGATCGCGTGGCCGCCAGCTACAAGTCCGGCGGTACGAATATCCTGTCGCTGCTGCTGGCCTCTGGCTCGTTTGAGGAACTCGTCGCCAACGCGCATTACGTTGAGAAGATCAACAAGAGCGACCGCGATGCCATCGAGGATATCCAGACCATCCAGGAAGAGCTCGATGCGCAAAAGACCGAGCTCGAGTCGCAGAAGGCCGACTTAGAGAAGCTCAAGGACCAGCAGACTGCCCAGATGCAGGACATGCAGGCCAAGCAGCAAGAAGTCCAGACCGTGCTGAACGGTCTTTCCGACGACGTCAAGGAACTCATGGCTCAGCGCGATTCCGAGATCCTCGCTGCCGCCCAGGCTGAGGAGGCCGCTAGGAAGGCGGCTGCGGCAGCCGCGGCCTCTGCGAACACGGGCTCTTCTTCGGGTGGCTCGAGCTCGGGTGGCGGCTCGTATGCCGGCGGCACCCCGCAACAGACGGGCGGTTCGGGCAAGCAGCAGGCCGTCGTCAATGCGTGCTACTCGACGCCTTCTCCCGGCCAGGGCTGGTGTGCTGCCTGGGTTACCAACGTCTTCCGCAATGCCGGCGTGGGCTATTTTGGCGGCAACGCGTGTGACATGTTCAACGCCTGGTGCTATAGCTCCGACCGCTCGGCGCTGCAGGTGGGCATGATCGTGGCCGATTCCTCGCACAGCGGCACGGGTGCTCCGGGCCTTATCTACGGTCATGTGGGTATCTATGTTGGCGGCGGCATCGTAATGAGCAACGAGGGCGCCATTACGTCTAAGTCGCTTGATTCGTTCATCAGCTTTTATGGTACTGGCTCTGGCGTGCGTTGGGGCTGGCTTGGCGGTATTGCGCTGTCGTAAAGCCGACTGGGGCGCGTGCCCGCCCGCAATATATTTGATTGCCTGCTCGGGCAGTCCTGCGCAAGACGAAGGCCACATTAAGTGGCCTTCTTTGCGTGCGGAACTCGCGATCAATCAAATATATTGCGGGCGGGCACGCGGCCCTCTCGGGTTCGGGGCGCGACACACCGGACTAGGTTATCTGAATAAATATGGTGAAGGCCCCTTTCGGGGCCTTCTTTGTTTAGAGGAATTCGCCTACTCGGTGGACTTCGGGTTCTAGGTCTACGTCGAATTGGTCTTTGACGGTTGTTTGGATGTGGCGGATGAGTTCGTCGACATCGGCGGCGGTGGCGTGGTCGGCGTTGACGATGAAGCCGCAGTGCTTTTCGCTCACCTGCGCGCCGCCGATGGCGTGTCCTCGCAGGCCGGCGTCCATGATGAGCTTGCCGGCAAAGTAGCCCTCGGGGCGCTTGAAGGTGGAGCCGGCACTCGGCATGTCGAGCGGCTGCTTGTTCTCGCGGCGCTGGCGGTAGTCGTCCATGTCGGCCTTGATCATCGCGGCGTTGCCCGGGGCGAGATTGAAAGTGGCCGAAAGCACGACGAAACCGTCGTCGGCAATGCGGCTCTTGCGATAGCCCAGGTTGAGCTCATCGACATCGAACTCGATAATGCTGCCGCTACCGCGGGTGCCGTCGTCGAGCATGCGGGCGGGCTTGTAGGCGCGCACGGACTCCAGCACATCGGCCATGCAAGCGCCGTATGCTCCGGCGTTCATGTAGCAGGCACCGCCGACCGATCCGGGAATGCCCGAGATGGGCTCCATGCCGGTAAGGCCGGCCTCGGCTGCCGCGGCTGCGACATCGGAAAGCAAGGCGCCGGCTGCCGCCGTGACGTGCGTGCCGTCGACCGTAATGTCGGAGAGGCCCTCGCCCAGCGCTACGACGACGCCGCGGATGCCCTTGTCGCCGACGAGCAAGTCGGAGCCGTTGCCCACGATGGTGAGTGGTAGATTGCAGCGATAGCAGGTATCGAGCGTGGCGACGAGGCCCTGCTCAGTATCGGGCGTGACAAAGACGTCGGCCGGACCGCCGATCTTAAACGTGGTGTGCTCGCGCATGGGCTCGCTCATCAGCACGTTGTCCTCGCCGGCAACGCCAGCGAGCGCGCACAGCAGGTCCTCGTTAAAAAAATCGTTCTCGTGCATACGAATATCCGCCTTTTGGTGGTCGTTGTCATCAATCGATTGCAATATACCCCACCCGGACGGATTTGGTGCGCTGGCGGCGATAAAACAGCCGTCCACCGGATTGGTAAAGTGTTTATCACCGAGGTAGAGGGGTAGTCGCTATACTTTCAAGAGATTGCGCGTAAACCCGGAAGGAGCGAGATGGCCAACAAAGTCACCCTCAAGCAGATCGCCCAGGAGGTGGGGCTTTCCCCCTCGTCGGTCTCGCTTGTTCTCAATAATCGGCCCTGTCGCATCTCGGAAGAAAACCGCAAGCTCATCAAAGAGGTCGCGGCGCGCAACCACTATGTTCCCAACCAGATTGCGCGCAGCCTGGTCATGCGCGAGTCGCGCACGCTGGGCCTTATCGTCCCTAACATCGAGAGCCGCTTTTTTGCCTCGCTCGCCGGTAGCCTGGAAAAGCGCTGCCGCGAGGACGGCTATGCGCTCTTCATTACCAGCTCGGGCGGAAGCGCCGATGACGATCTGGAGCTGCTGCGCCAGCTGGTGACGCGCGGCGTTGATGGCGTCTTCCTGGTGGTGGGTGACGAGTTCTCCGATGACCGCGCCCTGCGCGAAGAAGTCAGCCACCTGCCCATCCCGGCCGTAATGGTCGACCGTGCCATTGAGGGGCTCGAGTGCGACAAGGTGATGTTCGACCACGAGATGGGCGGCTATATGGCCACCCGCTATCTGATCGAGCAAGGCCACCGCCGTATTGCCTGCCTGGTTAATGCCCGCCGTTCCAATACGGGTCGCAAGCGACTTGCCGGCTATGAGCGCGCGCTGCGCGAGGTTGGCCTGCCGATCGACGCGCGTTTGGAGTTTGAGAGCGAGTACTACATTCCGAGCGCATACGAGGCCTCGGAGGCAGTGCTCGCAACTGACGCCACCGCCGTGTTCGCAAGCTCGGATAACATTGCCCTCGGTTTGCTCAAGCGCTTGCACGAGATGGGGAAGAGCATCCCGGGCGATATCTCGGTGGTGAGCTATGACAACTCGGCGGCCGACGTTCTCTTTGAGCCGGCACTGACCGCGATTGAGCAGGACCCTGGTGTCCTTGCGGAGCATGCTTTTGGCTGCATGTCCAAGCGTCTTGCCGGTAGGGGCGGCAGGCGTGCCGAAGAGGTCGTTCTGGAGCCGGAGCTTATCGTTAAGGACAGCGTGCTCGAGCTTACCGAATGTAGCTAAGCGTACTTGTTTGTTTGCATAGATTGCATGCGGAGTGTCCGCTATTTGCCGGCGGGGCCGGGGTGCCTGCCTTGTTTTGAAAAGTGGGCTCCGCGAACTTCTCAAAACAAGGCAGGCACCCCGGCCCTCGTCCGTAAACTCTTCCGCTGGGCGAGCCATAGACGCCGCGTACCGATACGGTAAAGTGGCGGCTTGAAATTGGTGCTATATTCAGCTTGAGTTGTTTAATGCTAGTACGGGAGGGTGATATGGGGCTGTTCAAGAAGAAAAACCCGCAGGATGCCTTTGATCCCGATGTGTTTACCATCACGGATACGATTTTGGACCCACCGCGGTTTACGTTTTTGCCGGCTATCTACCAGGATGCCACGCGCCGCAAGTGGGCCGTGCATCAGCGCGGCGGCGAGCCGAAGATTTTTGACTATGCGGATGTGCTGCAGTGCGAGATTGCCGAGACCGGAAATCCCGAGGATGTGCCGGAGCTCAGCAAACGCGAACTGGCTCAGCAGATTTTGATTAATCCAGCTCAGGCTACCAAAAACAACGCTGCCAAGCGTAATATGTGCCTTGGTATGGGTGTCATCGTTGTCGTGCAAACCGGCAAGGATGAGATTTCGAAGCTTGAGATTCCGGTGACCGCGGGCGAAGTCAAGCGAGACTCCGGCCTATATCGGTCGTATCGGAACGTTGCGGAGCAGATCAAAGAAGCCTTCGACGCCATGAGGCGTCCGGAGCAATGATTCCTGCAGCATCAAGCAGTTGAGGAGTCTTGCCCATGTCGAGTGAACCATATGCGATTCCGCCCAAAGACCGCGCCTTTGAGGGCATTCTTTGGTATATCAAACATTATGACCTGCAGAGTGGCGACCGGCTGCCCGCCGAGCGTGTGCTCTGTGAAGAGCTGGGCGTGTCGCGCACGGCGTTGCGTGCTGCGATCACGCGCCTTATTTCGTGCGGAACTTTGGAAAGCCGCCGCGGTTCGGGCACCTATGTGTGTCCTCCCAAACCGCTGAACATCTTTCAGGAAACATGGAACTATACGCAGGCGGTGGAGAGGGTTGGCTCAAAGTCGACCGCGCACCTGGTTTGGTCCAAGGTCGTGTATGCCGATATCGATCTTGCCCAAAAAGCCCAGATCGACCTGGGCATGCCGCTCTTCTGCATTCGGCGCGTGCGTGTGGTCAACGGTTCCCCGGCATCGATCGAGACGGCTTACGTCAATCTGTCTTTGTGCCCCTCGCTTCCCGATCACGATTTTGAGCAGGAAAGCCTCTACGACGTTTTGCTCAAGGAGGGGAATGTCCATGTGACGCACGGCAAGGAGCATATTTCCATCAGCCGTCTGAACGCCGACGAGGCCAAGTTGCTGAATGCTCAGGAGGGCACGCCGGTGTTTTACAAGGCTTCGCACGAGCGCGACGAGACCGATGGCTTTGTCGAGTATTGCAAGTCCGTGATTCTGCCGACCAAGTATCGTTTTGCCGATAACGGCGAGGCAGACGGCGTTGCGACGAAGGTGGGTGTCGAATGGCTGATGCAGTAGAAGACTTGCCGGTTTACAAACAAATTCGCCGCTGTATTGCGGAGCGAATCGAGCGCGGCGACTACCCGACGGGCTCGATGATTCCGTCCGAAAACGAGCTGGCCGAGGAGTTTGGCACGACACGCCTGACAATCCGAAGCGCCATGGACGAGCTGGTCAAAAGTGGCCAGATTCGTCGCGTGCAGGGCAAAGGTGCCTTTGTGGGACACAAGTGGTTTGACGAGCACGAACGCAAGGGCGGCTTCCGCCAGTCGGTTTTGGCATCGGGCGCGACGCCGTCGGTGCGCATCCTGGCGCGCTCCAAACGCTACGCCGGCCCGTATTATGCCGACTTGTTTGGCATCGCCGAGGACGATCTGCTTTACTCGGTGCGCCGCCTCAACTGCATCGATGGTGAGCCCGTATCGATCGAGATGACACTGATTCCGTGCCTGCTGTTTCCGGGCATCGAAGACGTGGACATTTCGGTCTTCAGCCTGTTCGAGACCTACGATATGTTGGGACGCAAGCCAGATCAGTCGGTAGAGAAACTCGATATCGAGGCGCTGGGCGCACGCGATGCGAGTTTGCTCAATCTTGAGCCGGGCGATCTGGCGCTCGTGCTGGAAGGCCTGACCTATGACTCGAGTGGGCAGGCAATCGAGCATGCCAAGTCTTTTACCCGCGGCGACGCCGGCGGATATACCTACAACTATTAGCGTCTAGAGCGTCCCTGCGCATGGCGGGGGCGCTCGTTTTTACGGATATATGTCGCTTGACCGATGAGCGGCAAAAACTGACCGTCTACCGAGAGGGGAGGATGAAATTATAAAATCGGTATTAAAAACGGCTAACCTGTAATCGTTCACTGGTATTAAGAACCTTTGAATTGTTGAGCTTGGGGCCAAGATGTCCACAAGGTTAAGCGGTGCGACGGGGCGGCAAGCCCGTTCATTCCGTGCGACAATTCAAACTGCTCGTGAAAGGAGCGGGAATGAAGGAGACCGAGAAGATCGAGATCATGCACTTCGACCAGGAGGGCTACCTCG
>CATYVH010000041.1 GCA_958413765.1 uncultured Collinsella sp. | reverse complement strand
TTAGCGCACCTGAGCGACGTAAGCGACGTTGGTCGAGGAGACCTTGTCCTCGAGCTGAACACTCATGCGGGGATCGCCGGCGGTAGCGACGGTCAGATCGCCGGCCTCGACGTAGCCGAGCTCCTTAGCGGTCTCGATCGCCTTGACGATCGTGCCGTTGACGGTGCCCTGGGTAATCTCGGCCTGGTGCGGGATAACGCCCCAGTACATGATCATCTGCTGGACGGCCCACTCGTGGCGGGAGAACGCGCAGATCGGCATGTTGGGACGGAAGTGCGAGATCAGGCGTGCGGTACGACCGGTGGTCGTCGGCACGGTGATGCACTTGGCGCCAACGGTGGCGGCCATGTTCACAGCGGACATACCCACAACGTTGTTGACGACGCGGGTGCCGTGAGCGTCGGCCGGAACCTCGAGCGGAGCGTGGGCCGGGAGGTACTTCTCGGTCTCGAGAGCAATGCTGGCCTGCATCTTGACGGCCTCGACCGGGTACTTACCGGCAGCGGACTCGCCAGAGAGCATAACGGCGTCGGTGCCGTCGTAGATGGCGTTAGCAACGTCGGCAACCTCGGCGCGCGTCGGGCGCGGGTTCTGCTGCATGGAGTCGAGCATCTGCGTAGCGGTGATAACGGGCTTGTAGGCCGCGTTGCACTTGGCGATGATCTCCTTCTGGATGTGCGGAACGAGCTCGGGCTTGATCTCGATACCCAGGTCGCCACGGGCGACCATGATGCCGTCGGAAGCCTCGAGGATCTCGTCGAAGTTCTCGACGCCCAGGGCGCACTCGATCTTCGGGAAGATCGTCACGTGCTCGCCACCGTTCTCGCGGCAAAGCTTGCGGATGCCGCGGACGGACTCGCCGTCACGGATGAAGGAAGCGGCGATGTAGTCGATGTTCTCGGTCAGGCCAAAGAGGATGTCCTGACGATCGCGCTCGGTGATGGCGGGCAGCGAGATGTTGACGTTGGGCATGTTGACGCCCTTGCGCTCGCCGATCAGGCCGTCGTTCTTAACGACGCAGGTCATGTCCTGGCCACTGACGGACTCGACCTCGAGGGCAACCAGGCCGTCATCGATCAGGATGAGGGAGCCCTTCTCGACCTCGGAAGGCAGAGCCAGGTAGTCGAGGGAGATGTGCTCAGCGGTGCCGTGGAAATCCTCGGACGTGGGCTGAGCGGTGACGACGATCTTATCGCCGGTCTTGACGGCAACCTTCTTGCCGTCGACCAGAAGGCCGGTGCGGACCTCGGGGCCCTTGGTGTCGAGCAGGATGCCGACAGGCAGACCGAGCTCCTTGGAAATACGGCGGACGCGCTCGATGCGACCGTGGTGCTCGTCGTAGGAGCCGTGCGAGAAGTTAAAACGGGCGACGTTCATGCCCGCCTTGATCATCTCGCGGATGGTCTCGTCGCTATCGCAGGCGGGACCCATGGTGCATACAATCTTAGTGCGCTTGTACATTCAGACCTCCATCTGACATCGTCTTGCGCTGATAGATAAACCATAAGAAATAAAACCGAGATGATTATAACGAAATGCCGACCGAATACCCCAAAAAATCGACCGTATGCCGAAATGGAAGTTCATTTTTTGCGGGAAAAACGGTATATGAAAAATCTTTACCAACCACTCCAAGCGCTGCTATCTGGGCGATATGTCAGTTTGGCGATGTGCCGAAGAAAAAACGTTTTACCAATGTTGAGCATCACACGGTCTGCACCGTTGCGTGCGGACCATATTTCCAAACCGATTGTTTTGGCTAGACGCGTCGCTTTGGGGTACCATAGCTCCACTATCAACTGCCGCTCAGCACGGCAGCCTTGATGAGCCCTTGCCCTTCTCCTGGGAATTATGATCGGGCATCAATCTGCTGAGTGGCCCGAATCCCAGGAGGGGACTCTATATGCAAAAGGAATACCTGTCCGCCGCGGCGGAGGTGCTCAGCGACCAAGGCGTCGATGAGAACCTCGGCCTGAGCAACGACGAGGCGTCGTCGCGCCTCGCCAAGACAGGCCCTAACAAGCTCGAGGAAGCCGAGAAGACGCCGCTGTGGAAGCGTTTCTTTGAGCAGATGGCCGACCCCATGGTCATCATGCTGATCGTTGCCGCCGTCATCAGCGCCCTCACGGGCATGGTCAAGGGCGAGCCCGACTTTGCCGATGTCGCCATCATCATGTTCGTCGTTATCGTCAACTCGGTGCTGGGCGTGGTCCAGGAAGCCAAGAGCGAGGAGGCCCTCGAGGCCCTGCAGGAGATGAGCGCGGCGCAGTCCAAGGTGCTGCGCGACGGCAAGCTCGTGCACCTGCCGAGCGCCGAGCTCGTGCCCGGCGACGTGATCATGCTCGAGGCGGGCGACTCCGTCCCGGCTGACTGCCGCGTGCTCGAGAGCGCCACGATGAAGATCGAAGAGGCCGCACTCACCGGCGAGTCTGTGCCCGTAGAGAAGCACGCCAACGTGATCGAGCTTGCTGCGGGCACCGATGACGTGCCGCTCGGCGACCGCAAGAACATGTGCTACATGGGCTCCACCGTCGTGTACGGCCGTGGTCGCGCCGTCGTGGTCGGCACCGGCATGGATACCGAGATGGGCAAGATCGCCGGCGCCCTGGCCGAGGCCAAGGAAGAGCTCACGCCGCTGCAGGTGAAGCTCGCCGAGCTCAGCCGCATCCTCACCATTATGGTGATCGTCATCTGCGTCGTGATCTTTGGCGTTGACATCCTCCGCCACGGCGTGGGCAACGTCCTTACCGATCCGACCGCCTTGCTCGACACCTTTATGGTCGCGGTCTCGCTCGCCGTCGCCGCCATTCCCGAGGGCCTGGTCGCCGTCGTGACCATCGTGCTTTCGCTCGGCGTGACCAAGATGGCCAAGCGCCAGGCGATTATCCGCAAGCTCTCTGCCGTCGAGACCCTCGGCTGCACGCAGACTATCTGCTCCGACAAGACCGGCACCCTTACCCAGAATAAGATGACCGTCGTCAAGCACGAGCTCGCCGCGCCCAAGGAGAAGTTCCTGGCCGGTATGGCCCTGTGCTCCGATGCCCAGTGGGACGAGGAGCTGGGCGAGGCCGTGGGCGAGCCGACTGAGTGTGCGCTTGTCAACGACGCCGGCAAGGCAGGCCTCACCGGCCTGACTGCCGAGCATCCGCGCGTGGGCGAGGCCCCGTTTGACTCGGGGCGCAAGATGATGTCCGTGGTCGTCGAGACCCTGGACGGCGAGTACGAGCAGTACACCAAGGGCGCGCCTGACGTGGTGATCGGCCTGTGCACCCACATCTACGAGGGCGATAAGGTCGTCCCCCTGACCGAGGAGCGCCGCGCCGAGCTCGTGGCCGCCAATAAGGCCATGGCCGACGAGGCTCTGCGCGTGCTGGCGCTGGCAAGCCGCACTTACACCGAGGTCCCGAGCGACTGCAGCCCCGCTGCGCTCGAGCACGACCTGGTCTTCTGCGGCCTGTCCGGCATGATTGACCCTGTCCGCCCCGAGGTCGCCGACGCCATCCGCGAGGCCCACGACGCCGGTATCCGCACCGTCATGATCACGGGTGACCATATCGACACCGCCGTGGCCATTGCCAAGCAGCTGGGAATCGTCACCGATCGCAGCCATGCCATCACCGGTGCCGACCTCGATCGCATGAGCGACGAGGAGCTCGACGCGCACATCGAGGACTACGGCGTGTACGCCCGCGTCCAGCCCGAGCACAAGACCCGCATCGTCGAGGCCTGGAAGTCGCGCGATCAGATCGTGGCCATGACGGGCGACGGCGTCAACGACGCCCCGTCCATCAAGCGCGCCGACATCGGCGTGGGCATGGGCATCACCGGTACCGACGTCACCAAGAACGTTGCCGACATGGTGCTTGCCGACGACAACTTCGCCACCATCATCGGTGCCTGCGAAGAGGGCCGTCGCATCTATGACAACATCCGCAAGGTCATCCAGTTCCTGCTTTCGGCCAACCTTGCCGAGGTGTTCTCGGTGTTTATCGCCACGCTCATCGGCTTTACCATCTTCCAGCCGGTGCAGCTGCTGTGGGTGAACCTGGTCACCGACTGCTTCCCCGCGCTCGCGCTTGGCATGGAGGATGCCGAGGGCGACATCATGAAGCGCAAGCCGCGCAACGCCAAGGACGGCGTCTTTGCCGGACATATGGGTCTGGACTGCGTGGTCCAGGGCCTAATCATCACCGTGCTGGTGCTGGCGAGCTTCTTTGTGGGCGTGTACTTTGACATGGGCTACATCCACATCGCCGATATGATCGCCGGCAATGCCGACGAGGAAGGCGTGATGATGGCGTTCATCACGCTCAACATGGTCGAGATTTTCCACTGCTTCAATATGCGCAGCCGTCGTGCGTCGCTGTTCACCATGAAGAAGCAGAACAAGTGGCTGTGGGCTTCCGCCGCGCTGGCGCTGGTGCTGACGGTGATCGTAACCGTGCAGCCGACGCTTGCCGAGATGTTCTTTGGCCCCGTGACGCTTGAGCTCAAGGGTGTTCTTGCCGCGCTGGGCCTGGCCTTCCTGATCATCCCGCTGATGGAGATCTACAAGGCGATCATGCGCGCGGTGGAGAAGGAGTAAGTTAACCTGTCCGGGCCCGCCCCTGCGTGTTTTCTTCTTCGCTGGTCCTCGCGCTTCGCGCTGCGGGATCGCTCAGAAGAAAACACTCCCGGCGGGCGGGCCTTCGGATAACCTCTCGGGACCATTGGCTGAGGGAAAGTGTGTGAGTCGGTCGAGCATTTGCTCGACCGACTCTTTTTTGTGGGAAAATACCTGCTCAGTTGTGATTTGTGGTGCTGGGAGGCGCTTGTGGGCAAGGCTAAGGCTAAAGCGAAGAAAAAGACGACGGGGGCGCGGGCTAAGCGTGATCGTCGTCGGAAGCTCGCGACCGAGGCTCCCGCATCTGCTGAGGAGTTGCTGGCGAGTGTACCGGGGCTTGACGCGCTGCGGGACGTTCCGGCGTTTGATGACCTGCCGGTCGATGAAGCCCAGCAGGCTGCCTTTGATGATTTCTGCGCGCATGCCGAGGAGCCCGAGCAGATGCAGCTTGGCGCCGTGGTGCGCTTGGATCGTGGGTTTCCGCTGGTGGCGACTGCCGACGATACCTTCCGCGCCGAGCATGCCGTGGGATTTGCCAAGTCGCGCGGTGGGGACGAGGTCCTGCTGCCTGCCGTGGGCGATCGTGTGGCGGTGCGCCGCGCTCCCGGGCACGATATGGGCGTGATTGAATGCGTACTGCCGCGCCGTACGAGCTTTGAGCGTTGGCGCGGCCGTGCCCGCGGAGAGCGCCAGGTGCTCTGCTCCAACGTGGATAGCGTGCTAATCGTGCAGGCGCTCGGTGCCGGCGAGGTGCTGCTCGACCGTGTGGCGCGCTCGCTGGTGTTGGCGCTCGACTGCGATGCCGAGCCGGTGGTGGTGCTCACCAAGGCTGACCGCTGCGATGCCGGGGAGCTCGAGCGCGATCTGGACCGCGTGCGCCGCCTGGTGGGTCCGAACGTGCGCGTGATCGTGACGTCCTCTGCCGAGGGCCGCGGCCTGGACGAGGTCCGTGCCTGCGTGCCTGCCGGGAGCTGCGCCATGATTCTGGGCGAGTCGGGTGCCGGCAAGTCGACGCTGCTCAATGCACTGCTGGGCCACGATACGTTGGCGACCGGCGGTGTGCGCGAACGCGACGACCAGGGTCGTCACACTACCGTCGCGCGCGTGATGGTGGCGCTGCCGGGCGACGCCGGCGTGATCGCCGATGCCCCGGGTCTGCGCAGTTTGCCGCTCGTGGGTCACGAGCGGGGTCTGGCGCGCGCCTTCCCCGAGATTGTCGAGGCATCGCGCGCGTGCCGGTTTGGCGATTGCACGCACACCCATGAGCCGGGTTGCGCCGTTCGCGAGGCCGAGGACGCCGGGCAGATTGACAGCCTGCGTCTGGAAACGTTCCAAAACCTGGCGTCATCCATGCGCGTGAGTGCTCAAATGCTCGATCCCGATGTCCATCTGTAATTGATTTTTCCTATGACAGCCGTCTCCCAACTGTTCGGGAGACGGCTTTTTTGCTGTGGAAAAGCCTCGAAACATGCAGTTTGCTGACGTGCTAACCAAAACCTTGCCACGAGCTTGACGGGCTGGTCAGTTTTTGGTCAGCGATTGGTTTGACATCGAAAACCAAGATCGCGATTGTGCCGCTTTGCACTCTGACCGCCCAGACAATGGTGGTACGGGCATTCGCCCGGCACTGCCATGAGAGGAGCGGCCGTGAACAAGAGCAAGCGCATCGCCATCAGTCTGGTCGCGGGCGTGCTCGCTGCTCTGCTTTGCATGGTTTACGGCTCGTCGATCCGCTCGCAAGCCGAACAGGTCCAGGCTGAGACCTTGGCCAAGTACGGTGGCGATCGCGTCGAGGTATGCGTCGCGGCGCGCGATATCGATGTGGGCGAGACCCTCGATGAGACCAATGTCATAACCCAGGAATGGCTGACGAGTCTGCTGCCGCGTGACGCGGCGACCGAGCTGCGCCAGGTGCGCGGCGACGTGACGACTTCGCGTATTCCCAAAAACGCCGTGATCTGCAATGTCTACACCAAGGCCGAGAGCCGCAAGCTCGAGGTGCCTAAGGGCAAGGTTGCCGTTTCGGTGGCGGTCGATGCCGAGCACTCGGTCGGCGGTGCCACGGGCGTGGGCAGCTACGTGGACGTGTACGTGCAAAAGGACGGCGTGACCGATCGGCTGTGCGGCGCGCACGTGATCGATACCAGTGAGGATTCCGGTGCCACGCGCGAGGGCAAGATCGAATGGGTGACGCTGGCGGCTGACCCCGAAGACGTCAAGGAACTGCTGGGAGCCTCGGGCAAGGGAACGGTCAGCTTGACGATTCCCGCCACGGCGCGCGGCAAAAAGAGCGGAGGCGACGAGTGATGAAGGCGATCTGGCTTGCGTGCTGCGCGTGCGGCGATTACGGGCTGTTGCAGCGGGAAGTCGAGGGCCGTGATGCGGGTGCACAGGTGCTTCGCGTGGGTGACCTGGACGGGCTGGTTTCCATGGCGCGGGCGTTTCCGTCGCGCCGCGGGGCTGCCATCATCGCGGCGTCTCTGTTTGATACCGAAGATGTGCGCAAGACTGTTGCGCGCCTGACGGCCGAAGGCCGCGTGAGTCGCGTGGTCGTGTTGATAGAAGCGCTCGATCCGTCGGATATCGAGGGGCTGTTTCGCGCGGGGGCGACCGAGGTCATCGCTGCACACAGTATATGCGGCAACGGGCGCGCGGGCGAGGGAGCGGTTGATTCCGATCGGCGCATGACGATTGAGCCCGATGCTTTTGTTGATAGGGAACCCGGGGCGCCTCGCGCTACAAGAGGCCCGCGTGTTGATGATTATGGAAAAGCGGAAGCCGAGCATGGTCGGCGCCCCCGGAACCCCCTTGTATACGATGACGCTGGAGGGCCGGCGCAGCATGCTGGCGACTCCCCGGCAGTAGATATGGGATACGTGCACGGCGTGAATCTGGCGGATGAACTCGACGAAGTTGAGGGCCTTGCCGGGTGCGGCGAGTTGTCGCTGATGCAGCATGAGCAGATTGCGCAGAACGAGCCTGCCTCGCAGACCGAACAAGCAGCCATGCCGGCTTGGACGCAGCACGTGGTTGCGGCGGGGGAGACGGGGACGCTGTCACCGACGCCCGCCCCGCCGCCTCCGATGCCGCCGGCAGACGCTACCGCTCCGCCGCATCGAGCTCCAGTCATCTGCGCTATTTCGGGTTCGGGCGGTTGCGGCAAGTCGACGATCGTTGCCACCATGGCACACACATCGTCGCTGTTGGGCTTGCGTGCCGCCGTGCTCGACCTGGACCTGATGTTTGGAAACCTTTACGACTTGTTAGGCGTCGATGCTCCGCGCGATATGGCGGCACTTATCGAGCCGTCGGCGGCGGGCATGCTCACCGAGCCGGATATCGTAGCCGCTTCGATGCGCGTGGCGCCGGGCGTTACGCTCTGGGGTCCCGTCGCGGTGCCCGAGCAAGCCGAGCTCATGGCACGTCCGGTGGAGCTACTGCTTGATGTTCTGCGTCGCGAATCCGACGTGGTCTTTATCGATACCTCGGTCTTTTGGGGCGACGCCGTGGCGGCTGCGGTGGCGGCGAGCGACCGTTGCCTGGTCGTTGGCGATGCGGCGGTGTCGTCCGCGGCATCGGCATCGCGCGTCATTGAACTGGCAGGTCGAGTAGGTGTGCCGCGCACGCGCATGAGCGCCGTGTTCAACCGGTTCGGTGCGCGCGGGGCAGACGAGGACGTCGCCATGCGCTTTGAGATTGCCTGTGCGTTAAGCTCCAAGATTCGTATCGCCGATGGCGGGCAGGATCTCGCCGCGCTCATGGCGTTTGGGCGCGCTGACGAGGCAGTGGGGCAGACCAGCGCTTTTGCGACTAGCGTGCGCGAGGCCACGCGCGAGATGCTCGTGGAACTGGGGTGCGCCGTCGGCCCTTGGAGCGATATGGTCGCCGACCGTGCAACGCGCACCGAACGCCCGCGTATCCGCCTTCCCTGGTCGCGCGAGGGTGATCAGCGATGAGCCTGCAAACGAGGATTAAGGCTGCCGGCGCTGCGGCGGCGGCAGCGCCTGTAGATGTGGGGCGTCGCCGCGCCGTGAAACGACGCACCAAGCGCGCCGTGATGGACCGCATGGGTTACGACGAAGTGGCGCGTATCAGCGCCTATATCGACCCGGCACTTGCCCGCTCGGAATTGCGTCCTGCGGTGGAGGCGGCGCTCAATGTTGAGGAGCCGACCGATCTCGCGACGCCCGAGCGCGAGACCATCATCGACGAGATTTTGGATGACGTGGTGGGCTTGGGGCCGTTGCAGCCGCTCATCGAGGACGACACCGTTACCGAGATCATGATCAACGGCTGCCGCTCGGCTTTCTTTGAACGCGGCGGCGTCTTGTACCCCATCGAGCATGCGTTTGAGGATGATGAGCAGATCCGTGTGCTTATCGACCGCATTATCTCGCCACTTGGCCGCCGTATCGACGAGCGCAGCCCCATCGTCAACGCCCGCCTCAAAACGGGCTATCGCGTCAACGCGGTGATTCCGCCTGTGGCGATTGACGGACCGATTCTCACCATCCGAAAGTTCTCGGACCGTATCTGCTCGCTGGACGAGCTTGTGGGGTTGGGATCGCTGCCGCTTTGGTATGCGCAGCTGCTGTCGTGTGCGGTGTCGCTGCGACAGGACCTGGCGGTTGCGGGAGGCACGGGATCTGGTAAGACCACCCTGCTCAACGCGTTGTCATGTGAGATTTCCACCGGCGAGCGCATCGTGACGATCGAGGACTCTGCCGAGCTCAAGTTTGCGCATCATCCGCACGTGGTGCGCCTAGAGGCGCGCGAGGCTTCAATTGAGGGCGAGGGCGCGGTGACGATCCGCGACCTGGTGACTAATGCCCTGCGCATGCGCCCCGACCGCATCGTGGTGGGCGAGGTGCGCGGTGCCGAGTGCTGCGACATGTTGCAGGCCATGAACACGGGCCACGACGGGTCGCTCACCACGCTTCATGCGGGTTCAGAACAGGAGACCGTGGTGCGTCTGACGTTGCTTGCACGTTATGGCATCGATCTGCCGAGCGAGCTCATCGAGGAGCAGATTGCCATGGCACTCGACGGTATCGTGATGTCCGAGCGCCACGCCGATGGCAGGCGCTTCGTCTCCTCGTATTCGGGGGTGCGACGCGCCGCATCGGGCGGCGTAGAGCTCGAGCGCTATGTGACGTTCGATGCCGCCGAGCGCACCTGGACGCTTGACCGCGAGCCGCCGTTCATCGCAGAAGGCCTGCGGTCGGGGACGCTCACACAAGAGGAGGTGGACGAATGGAGATCACTGTGCCCCTCGTCGTAGGGGGCTTGGCAGGGCTTTCTGTCGCGACGGCGTGCGGGGCGGAACCTCGTGTGCCGCAGGTACCGCCGGCGGAGCTGGCACGTCAGGCGCTCGAGACGGTGGCAGAGAAGCTGCCGCGTGAGCTGGTGGAAAACGATCTGCTGAAAAAGATCGCCCGTTCGTGGGCATCGCTGGCTCCGGCGCATCGCCTTGGCCTCGTGATCGAAGATGCTTCGGGACGTTTGGCGTTTCTGCTGCTATCGAGCGGTGTCTGCTGCGTTTTACTAACGATGGTGTCGTTATCGCCCCTCGGATTTGCCTTGGGACTTGTTGCTCCGTTTGCCGTTGGTGCCGCTCGGGATGGCTTTGAGAGCCGGCGCGAGCAACACGATGCAGAAGAGGCAATGCCCGAGGCGTTTACCGCACTTTCCATGTCGCTTGCCTCGGGACATTCGCTGGCCCAGGGCATGCGCTTTGTGGGCGCTCATGCGCAAGAGCCAGTGCATACCGAGTTTTTGCGGGTGGCGGCGGCGATCGATTGCGGCATCTCGGCGACCGACGCGCTCGATGACTTGCTCGTGCGTATCGACGCCCCCGGTCTTTCGCTTGTGACCTTGGCGCTTAAGGTGTCTCAGCGCACCGGCGCTCCGCTTGCCGACTTACTGTCCGAGGCGTCGAGCATGGTGGGGGAGCGCATTGAGCTCAAGCGCCGCCTGGATGTTAAGACGTCGCAGGCTCGCATGTCTGCGCATATGGTCGCGGCGATGCCGGCGGGCATGTGCGCGGTGTTGGCGCTGCTTTCGGCAGATTTTCGTCGCGGTCTTGCGACGCCTGCCGGCGCGGGCGCTGTGGTGCTGGGTCTTGCCCTCAACGCCGTTGCCCTGGTGGTTATCCGGCGCATTATGCGGGTGGAGCTATGAGCGCCCCGGTTGCAGTTGCGGCTTGCCTGTGCGCCCTGAGTGTATTTGTCGCGACGGGTTTGGATCGGGCGGATGCACGCAAGATCGCAGGGGCCTGCAAGCGCGAGGCGGTGCTGGTCGCTGCCGCGGGTCGCTCGGTGGTCGATGCTCTGACCGCGCGAGTGAAGGGCGCGGTTGGAGCGGGCGGCCCGGCGCGAGTGTCGCTCGGCGAAGTGTCCGAGATGATCGATGTTGTGCGCTTGGGTCTTTCGGCCGGTCTTTCGTTTGATGCGGCGCTTGAGATTTTCTGCGCCAACCGCCGGTCAGTGCTGGCTCTTCGCCTTGAGCGCGCCTGCATGGCGTGGCAGGTGGGCGTGGGCACGCGTGAGGACGAGTTGTTGGCCGCCGCGCGCGACCTGGACGTGCGAGCGCTCGAGACCTTTGCCATCACGGTGGGGCAGGCGCTCGCCCTGGGTGCCCCACTTGCCGAGACGCTGGCCGCTCAAAGTCGCGAGATCCGTGCGGCTCATCGCGCCGCGGTCGAGCGCGAGATCGAGCGTGCACCCGTCAAGCTGCTGATTCCCACCGGCACGCTCATCTTGCCGGCGTTGCTTCTGTCCATATTGGGCCCGCTGCTGGGAGCAGGCGGGATGATGTAGGGAGGAATACATGAACACGATGACTGACGCTGCTGGCAAGGTCCAGGGCTGGGCGTTTTGCCGGGCGGCACATGTTCGTCAGCGCGCCAAGGAACTATTGCAGGAGGAGAGTGCACAGGGTACCACCGAGTATGCCATCTTGGTCGGCGTGCTCGTGGTGATCGCGATTATCGCCATCGTCGCATTTAAGGGCAAGGTCCAAGATCTATGGAACGCTATCAGCGAGGGCATCAACAGCCTGTAGAAGGCGAGCGCCCCATCGGGGTGCTGCTGGTGTTTGCTTGCCTGACCGTGGCGATAGCGGCGGTGCTTTGGGGGCTTAACGCCGCGCGGCAGCAGCGTCCTGGGACCGCCTCCGATTTGGGCTCAGATTCGGCGGTGGCGTCTCAAAAAGATGAGATGCGAGATGCGGACGATTCGGATGTCGCTGTCACGGCGCAAACCTTTCTGCGGACGCTCGACAAGCGGTCTGGCACTGCGACGGATTCGCCTGAGGGCAACGCGATTGCGGTCCGGCTTGCATGGTCCGAGGATCGACCGATGACCGAAGCGGCGGCGGATATGCTGCGTGCCTATCGCGAGGTACCCACGGCGCAACTTGCTCTGAGCGGCTATCTCGACATCAAGGGAAACGTGTGGGGCGCCATCGTGCGCGACGAACGCGGCTGGGTCGATATGGTGACAATTGCCGCGGATGCTGGCGATGCTTCGTGTCGTCTGCGCGCCGTGCGCCTGAGCCCGCAGGCAACGGACTCAAAGGAGGGATCGTGAAATGCATGATGTCCTGCGTGAGGAATCTGCCCAGGCGACGGTCGAATACGCCATCGTCACGGTGGCGCTGTTATCGATCGTGCTGGCGATCGCGGGACTTTGGCGTGCCGGCACCGATGGGCGCTTGGCGGCGCTGGTTGAGCGGGCGGCATCCCATGGCGTTGCCTCGACGTCGGTTATCGACGCCGCTGCGGCCGCTAAGGACATCGCGTTGTATTGATGCCGCGCGCGAGGACCGGGCGCAGTCTACGGTCGAGGCCGCTTTTTTGCTGCCGACGTTTCTGACACTCATCCTTCTCGCGCTGCAACCGGTGTGCCTGCTCTATACGCGCGCGGTCATGGAGTCTGCCGCCGCCGAGACCGCGCGGCTCATGACCACGACGACGGCGGAGGACGACGATCTTAAGGAGTTCACCCGCCGCCGACTTGCCGCAGTGCCCAACGTTTCGATCTTTCATGCCGGCGGGCCGTTGTCGTGGGATATCGAGCTTGGCCGGGCCGGTGCGGGTGGCGTCTCGTCCGTGTCCGTTTCCGGCGAGGTCAAGCCGTTGCCTGTGATCGGTGCGTTTGCGCAGGCTATGGGTGGTACCGCCGAGGGCGGCTACGTTGAGCTCAAGGTCGATGTCTCGTATCAATCGCGTCCCGAATGGCTGGAGGGAGATTATGATTCGTGGATTGCTGCATGGGATTAGGCGCTGCCTGTTGCGGGTGACGCAAGGGTTTGCGGCCCGCCGTCGACCAGGCGCTCTCCGCAAACGAGGCGGCTTTATGGGTCGAGCCGGTATCGACCTGTTTATCGAAGACGGTGCCTACACCACGCTCTCCTCTGCGGTGGTCATCTTGGTGGTGCTCACGCTGCTGTTTTCGTCGACCGCGGCGATATGGAGCATGTCGCGTGCCGGGGATACCCAGGTGGCGGCTGATAGCGGCGCGCTGGCGGGTGCCAACGTAGTGTCGTCCTATCACACGGCTGCCACGGTGGTTGATGCGAGCATCTTGAGTCTGGGGCTGGCGGGGTTTGCCACGATCGGGACGGGCCTGGTCGCCATCCTCATCCCGGGTGCCGAGCCGGTTGCCGGCAATATGGTCGACACCGGGATTGAGATCATTAAAACGCGCAACAAGTTTGCCAAAAGCGCATCGGAAGGCTTACAGAAAATCGAGACGGCTCTGCCGTATCTGATCGCCGCGCGTGCCACGCAGGCGGTGTCGGCGCAGGATACCGATAGTGTGGCCTATACCGGTACGGCGCTTGCCGTGCCCAGGACATCCGAGTCTGACTTCGCTGCGCTCGAGGGGTCCGAGATCTCGACCGATGCCATTAAAGATGCGTCGGAAGATCTGGAGCGCGCGGCCGAGGAGCTACAAAAAGCATCGGAGGAGACGGCGAAGGCAAAGGAGCGTGCCTGGCTAGCGGATTGCGGTGGATCGGATAAAGGTTCGGTCGGCAGCTGTTCGTGTATGTGGGAGCGCGCGAAAAGCCTAACGGATCTCTCCGGTGTTCAAAATCCGCATTACTCATCGAGCGTTACGTGGGAGCCTCAAGTTGCCCTTGATCGCGCGAAGGACTACTACCATTGGCGTCTGACAAATGAGAAGCCCCACGGCTCGAGTGTCGAGATGAGGGCAGAGTCTGCGGCGCGTAAGGCGTTTTATACCTATGCGAGTGCGGAGGTCGATCGGGCATATATAACCGAGAACGGAGACAGGGTTTCCTCCTATATTCCACTGTTGCCGCGCAGCTCTGATGAGGTTCGGGCGACGGAGCTCTATACCGATGCGGTGTGGCCGACGAGCGTGAACGATGGCAAGGCGTATCTGCATTACGGGACGACCTGCCCTAACTATAAGAAAGGGACGCCGAGCGGATTTGCTTCGGTTGCCGATTACGATGGACAGGATAAATGCAGCAAATGCCATTTTGGCGTTTCGTCGCTTGGTGCTGTTGCGGCGCCTTCAACCTCTATCGAAAACGGCTTCGAGTATCACTTTGACAAGTTTAAAAACGCCCTGGAAGGCTACGTCGAATGCCGCAACAAAGAGCTCGAGCTCGAACGTCAGACCGAAGACGAGACCGACCGTGTGAGCAATGCGTTTGACCAGGCCATTAAAGCGCTTTCGGGCGAGCGTCCGCGTATCGCTCCGCCCGGTCGCAACGGCGTGGTTGCCTTTGCGGTTTCGGGCGCCATCTCGAGCCCCGATGAGCTCAACTCTTCGTTTAACACGGCAGTCAGGCTTGGCGATCGCGGTGCCATCTCTGCCGCGGTGCTGGCGCCCGATGAGGCGACGGCGCAAAACAACGTGCTTTCGCGATTTTTCTCGACATTGAAGGAACGCTCGGGTGGCGTTGCCGGCGTACTCGATGGCGTCATGGATGTTTGGGGACGGCTGCTTGTGGGATACGGAGACATCCAAGGTCCGGCCGACGAACTTATGGACGAGATGATTAAAGGCCTAGGAGGGGGCAGCGGCGCGTTGGGCTCCATTGCATCGTGGCTCGGCGATACCGTTTCGGCGTCCGTGGCGGCGTTGGGTCTGGAGCCGTGCGACTTGCGCCTGCGAAAGCCGGTGCTGACCGATTCCGCCAACGTCATTAAGAGTCCGGGGTCTGACATTGCTGGTCTCTCTCAAGCTCAAGACAAGCTGCGAAGTATTCCGTTGGGCGTGACCGATCCCAAGGCGCTTTGCGAGGCGTTGGAATATCAAGTCGAACGCACCATTAGCGGTACGGTGTTCACGCTTGCGGAGATTCCTCTGCCCGGCGGTGGCTCCATCCCACTCACCGTCGATGTCGCCACGCTGGTTGGCGCTCTGGGCGGTGGGTCGTAATGAGTATCCGCATGCGTCTGCGCGAGGAGCGCGCCCAAGCGACGGTGGAGATGGCAGTGGTTACGCCCGTTTTGCTGGTGCTGGCACTCATCGTGTACAACGTCATGATCTTTGCCAGCGCTGTCGCGCGCTTCGACCGCGTGGTGCCCGACATCGTGTTGGCGCACGCCGTGGCGTCGGAGGGGGAGGGCGACGAAAGCTCTGCCGATGCCTCGGCGACGGTTCAGACTCAAATTCTGAATGCCATGGAAGGCTATGACTTGCAGATCGAAGTGTCGAGCGAGCAAGGCGCGGAGGCATCGGATGGTGGCCTGCTCTCCCTATCCGGTACGTTTAGGACCTACACCTGCACCATGCACTATGAGCCGTGGCCGACTTCTCTCAGCATCGCTGGCGTTCCGCTGGGGGCGCCGACAACGTTGTCGCACGAGCGCGCGGTGACGGTCGATCCATGGCGTCCGGGGGTGGTCATGTGACCGCGGTCTCGTCCTACATCGCCTACGCGCGGGCACTCAATAGGCTGGGTTGGACGCCGGCCGAGTTTGTGGTGGCGGAGTCGTTTGTCGTGCGTTTGCGCGGCATGCTGGGACGGCATCCGGTTGCCGCCAACGGCCTGCCGCTCGTCATGGCGTTTCCACGCTGCTCTTCGGTCCATACGTGTTTTATGGCCTATCCCATCGACATCGCCTTCATCGATCGCGATGGCAATATCCTCGCGCGCTACGAAAACGTCCGTCCTTGGCACATGTGTTCCTGTCCCGGTGCCTGGGCCGTACTAGAGCGTCCTTCAATCATTGTTTCGACTCCTGCTCTCCAACGCGTGCCGGCTTAAGAATTGGCGACAGTGGACTTTCGTCATACGAAATTGGGTAAGATGGAGGAGAAGATGCATGGATGTTGAGATTCATCCCAACGCTAAAAAGCACCTGACGGAAAAGCAGGTGCTTAGCGCTTGGCTTGCGGTTACTGAGTGCATTCGTCGCGAGTCGAAGGACGAGCCGCCCAGATGGCTTGCCATTGGATGGCTTCCAGATGGTCAAAGTGTGGAACTTGTTGCGGTCGAACTAATTCGTGGATGGCTCATTATTCATGCCTTGTCTCCGGTTCAGAAGAAATTCTGGCAAGAGATCGAGCGAGCTCGGCAAAGGGGTCGATGATGGGCAAGACGTATACGGCCGCTAATGGTCAGGTTGTAACGGATGAAATGATTGACGCGTGGTGCGAGTCGTACGAGCGCGGAGAGTTTCCGGATGGCGAACACACCGTTGGTGGGATCGTGCATGGACGGCCCCCGCTCTCAGGTGAGGGGACGGCAACGCTGTCGGTCAAGATTCCTCTGGGAATGAAGGAGGCCATTCGTCGACGGGCGGCTGCTGAGGGGATGACGCCAAGTGAGTTTGCCCGTGCGGCTCTGAGTGAAAAACTTCTTGCTGCCGGCTGATGCCTCTGACGTGCCGATTTATAGAACCGAGGCTGTGCTCAAAAACTTTTTTAAAATTCTCGGTTGACCGGAACGCGTCCTTGGTTATACTAATCAAGCCTTGAAACAAGGCACACCTCAAATGGCTGGGTAGCTCAGTTGGTAGAGCAGAGGACTGAAAATCCTCGTGTCAGGGGTTCGATTCCCTTCCCCGCCACCTTGAATTGACTAGGACCTCTGCAAAGGGGTCCTTTTCTTTTATACAGCCCCCACATGGAATCGAACCCCGTGAGGGCGCGGAGCTGAGTAAACGCGTAAGCGTTTGCCAGCGCAGCTCGCAAGGCGCGTAAGCGCCGCAGCGGTCCGTCCGCGCGGCGCGCGGACGCGATTCCCTTCCCCGCCACCTTGAATTGACTAGGACCTCTGCAAAGGGGTCCTTTTCTTTTATCGAGG
>CATYVH010000040.1 GCA_958413765.1 uncultured Collinsella sp. | reverse complement strand
CGATTAAAGATCCGTTGGGATTGCATGCCCGCCCGGTTGCGCTGCTCTATGACATTATCGCCAAGCATCGTAGCGACGTGTCGGTCAGCATCGGCGACCGCCATACCGACGGTCGCGACGTTATGGGCCTCATGGCTCTCTACGGCGAGTGCGGCGAGGACATCGTGTTCTGCGTTTCGGGCGTGGATGAGGCCTCCTGCGTCACGTCGATCAGAAACCTCTCGCTCTAATCTCAACAATGCAACAAAGGGGACAGTCCCCTTTGTTGCATAAATTGGTATGACAAGGCACCGCAAAGAGATGGTCTTTGCGGTGCCTCTTTTGTTTCGTATAGGAAACTTTTTCGAAATCTGAATGGGGACCCTTTCCAAAAAGTTAACCACGTGTTAGTTTACTAAAGCGAACATAGACGTGGTTAACTTTTATCGCGTCGATGTTGAGGACGAACTGACGTTAGGAGCTCACTCATGTCTTGCGGACCGCAGATGCCGGCCATGCCGCTTTCGATGGTAAAAGCGGGCGAAACCGTGCGCGTGTCTCGGGTAAAGGGCAATGAGGACATGAAACACCACCTCAAGGACCTCGGCTTTGTCGAGGGCAACGAAATCCACGTGGTGAGCTCGAGTGGCGCCAATATCATCGTCACGGTGCTGGGCGCACGCTTTGGCATCGATTCCAAGGTTGCCATGCACATCATGACCGTCGGTTAGTCCACAGCATTTCATAAAAACCGAAAGGGGGACAAGAGGATGAAGACGTTGGGTGACGTTAAGGTGGGCGAGAGCTCTACCATCGTCAAGCTTCACGGTGAGGGTGCGCTTCGCCGCCACCTTATGGACTTGGGGCTCATCAAGGGCACTTCGTTCAAGGTCGTGAAGGTCGCGCCGCTCGGTGATCCGGTCGAGATCAACGTACGCGGCTACGAGCTTTCCATCCGCAAGGAGGAGGCGGCCGTCGTCGAGGTCCAGTAAGGGCTTGCGACGTATATTTCTGCAGATAAAGTTAGGTTTTTCTAACTTAATGCAGCATCTTTGAAGCACATTATCCAGCCTGCGCGGAGAAAGCAGCGCAGGCACACAAGGAAGAAGGATTGAATGGCGGATTCTCAGATCCATGTCGCGCTGGCGGGTAACCCCAACTGCGGCAAGACCACGCTTTTCAACCTGATCACCGGCGCCAACGGCTACGTTGGCAACTGGCCCGGCGTCACGGTTGAGAAAAAGGAAGCCAAGCTCCTAAGCGACAAGAACGTTACCATCACGGACCTCCCTGGCATCTACTCGCTTTCCCCCTACAGCCCCGAGGAGCAATGCTCGCGCGATTACCTCATGAGCGGCGAGCCCGATGTGGTCGTCCAGGTGGTCGATGCCACCAACCTCGAGCGCAACCTGTACCTGGCGCTTCAGGTTATCGAGACCGGCCTGCCCGTGGTCGTTGCCCTCAACATGGCCGACTTGGTCGAGAAGAACGGCGACAAGATTGACACGGACAAGCTTTCCAAGAAGCTCGGCTGCCCGGTCATGATGATCTCGGCCCTTAAGAACAAGGGCATCAAAGAGCTGTTCGAGCAGGTCAAGAAGTCTGCCGCTTCCAAGGGCCAGGTGCCGGAGCATAAGTTCGATTCCTCCATCGAGGACGTTCTGGACCACATCGAGAACAACCTGCCGGCGAGCGTTCCCGCCAACAAGCGCCGCTACTACGCCGTCAAGCTGTTCGAGCGCGATGCGGACGCCTGCAAGCTTATTAACCTCACCAAGGAGAAGGCTGCTCGCGTGGAGCAGCTGGTCGCCCAGTGCGAGCAGGACTGCGACGACGATGCCGAGTCCATCATCACCGGTGAGCGCTACGGCGTGATTGCCCATATTATCGACGAGTGCCTCACCAAGGCTCCGGCCAAGATGAGCACTTCCGAGAAGATCGACCGTGTGGTTACCAACCGTATCCTGGGCCTGCCGATTTTTGTGGTTATCATGTTCTGCGTCTACTACATCGCCGTTTCCACCCTGGGCGGCACGGTGACCGACTTCACCAACGACCAGCTCTTCGGTACCGACGGTTGGTACGTGCTCGGTCAGGGCCGCGATGCCTACGACGCGGCCGTCGAGGCTGCGGGCGACAATGCCGACTCGGTCGACCCGGCACAGTACGGCCCCTATGTCCCCGGTATTACCACCATGGTGCACGACGCCCTTGTGGCGGGCGGCACCGAGGACGGTGGCCTGGTCGATTCGCTGGTCTGCGACGGTATCGTCGGCGGTCTGGGCGCCATCTTCGGCTTTGTGCCGCAGATGTTCCTGCTGTTCGTGATGCTGTCCTTCCTGGAGGACTGCGGCTACATGGCCCGCGTCGCCTTTATCATGGACCGCGTGTTCCGCCGCTTTGGCCTGTCCGGTAAGTCCTTTATCCCCATGCTCGTGTCCTCGGGCTGCGGCGTCCCCGGCGTCATGGCCACCAAGACCATCGAGAACGAGAAGGACCGTCGCATGACGGTCATGACCACCACATTCATTCCCTGTGGCGCCAAGCTGCCGATCATCGCCCTGCTCATGGGTTCCATCATCGGCGATTCTTCCACCACCGCCGCGTGGATCAGTCCGCTCTTCTACTTCCTGGGCGTCTTTGCCGTCATCGCCTCGGGCCTCATGCTCAAGAAGACCAAGCTCTTTGCCGGCCGCCCGACTCCGTTTGTCATGGAGCTGCCCGCTTATCACTTCCCGGCGATCCGCTCTTGGGCGCTGCATGTGTGGGAGCGCTGCTGGGCCTTTATCAAGAAGGCCGGCACGGTCATCTTCGCGTCCACCGTCGTCGTTTGGTTCCTCTCCAATTTTGGTAGCTACAACGGTTCCTTTGGCTTCCTGCCCGCGATGGACGGCATCCCCGAGGAGTTCATGGACTACTCCGTGCTCGCCATGCTCGGTAACCTGGTCGCTTGGATCTTCGCCCCGCTCGGCTTTAGCACCTGGCAGGCCACCGCGCTGACCGTCTCTGGTCTTGTCGCCAAGGAGAACGTCGTCGCCACCGCCGGCTCGCTGCTGTCCGTTGCCGACGCCGCCGAGACCGACCCGAGCCTGTGGACCGCGTTTGCCGGCATGTTCCCGACTATGGGCGCTTGCGTTGCCTTTGGCGCATTCAACCTGCTGTGCGCCCCGTGCTTTGCCGCCATGGGCACTATCCGCAACCAGATGGACTCCGGCAAGTGGACCGCGATTGCCATCGGCTACGAGTGCGCCTTCGCTTGGGTCATCGGCCTGTTCATCAACCAGTTCTACAACCTGCTTGTCCTTGGCCAGTTTGGTATCTGGACGGTTGTGGCCATCGTTCTGCTGGTTGCGATGCTCTTCCAGATCTTCCGTCCCATGCCTAAGCACGCTTGGACCGACGAGGATGAGAGCAATACCGCTTCCGCCGCAGTTTCCGCTTAAGTCCGAATAAGGATTAGCCCCTTTCCACGAGCCCGGGTGTCCCAGCGACACTCGGGCTTTTTGGTGAGGGAGATGTGGCATTTCCGCAGATAAAACCGACCAAAATAAACCTGTCCCTATTTGGTAGGTGGAGAATGGGGTAAAGTAAGTGGAGGTTAACTAGAGGAGGCTTGCTATGGCACCTATCGATATTGTTGTACTGGCTGTTATCGGCATTGCGTTTGCCGCCGTGTGCGTGCGCATCTACCGCAAGGGCACCTGCGCCGACTGCGCTCAGGGTGGCGTTTGCACGGGGCATTGTTCTAACAAAAAAACCTGCGCCGCGCTTAAGGGCGTAGACAAGATCGCCGAAGACTTGGGTCGCGGTATCAAATAAGGTCCAGGCATCCAGGCGCCTCGCGAGTATCCGTTCGCGGGGCGCTTTGTGCATTTGGACGCGAGCGCGGCGAGTTGAAGAGTATTTTTGGGGTATCGCTAACTATGTGGTCAACGGCCCGCTCACCGTGGTTCATGCCGTGGCAGGCGCTAAGCTCGCCGTCGAAGGCATGACCAACTACCTGGGCCTCTAACTCCATCCCACCCATCAGTTGCGGTGAAATACGGACTGTTTTGGCTGTCAAAGGCCTCATCTACTCCGTATTCCACCGCAACTTTTTTGTGGGGTGGGCTAGAGACGCTGCATGCGGTACCCGACACCCATGTGCGTCTGAATCATCTTGGGGTGAGAGGGGTCTGCCTCGATCTTCTTGCGCAGGGTGCGCATGAACACGCGCAGGCTCGCCAGATCGCTGTCCCAGCTCGTGCCCCATATCTCGCGGGTGATGAAGGTGTGGGTGAGCACCTTGTCGACGTTTTTCGCCAGAAGGACGAGCAATTTGTACTCGGTTGGGGTGAGCGAGAGCTCGCGTCCGTCTTTCGTCGCGTATCCCGCGGCGTAGTCGATATGCAGCGGACCGTTGTCGAACGTGCTCGCTTCTGTCGACTCGCTCGACGCCATCGAGGAGCGCCTCAAATTCGCACGGACGCGCGCGAGCAACTCATCCACAGAAAAGGGCTTGGTGAGGTAGTCGTCTGCCCCTGCGTCAAGTGCTGCAATCTTGTCGGAATCTTCGGAGCGCGCCGAAATGACGATAATGGGGACTGCCGACCAGCTTCTGATCTTCGTGATGACCTCGATACCGTCAATGTCGGGAAGGCCGAGGTCGAGCATGATGAGGCTGGGGCCGTGCGACACCGCATCCATGATGGCGGCCTGGCCGTCGCAAACCTTGCTCACGACATAGCCGTGGAGGTCAAGCGCGGTCGAAACGAGGTTTTGAACGGTCAGGTCATCTTCGACCAGGAGGATGCGTGGCTTAGCGGCATTATTCATGAATCTCGATCTCCTCAGCGGGCAGGGTAAAACGGAAGACGGCCCCATGGGGGTGGTTGTCGCGAACTTCGATGACGCCGCCATGCGCCTCCACGATGGAGCGGCAGAGCGACAGCCCAAGGCCGATGCTTCGACGCGAATCCACGGGCCGCGTATTGCTTGAGGTGAAGAAGCGCTCAAAGATATGAGGCTTGTCGCAGTCTGCCACACCCGGCCCATCGTCTGCGACGTCCACCACGACGAACGCACCCTCGCGACGTGCGCTGATGGTGACAGTCGAGTCCTCGGGCGTGTATTTGAAGGCGTTCATGATGAGATTCGTAAGCACCTGCATGATGAGATGGATGTCGATGCGTACCAGCAGGATGTCGTCAGTGTGCTCGATGGTGACGGTACGTCCATGCGATGCTTGGGCGGCATGGCTGAGGGCGGCCTCGATGACCTCGTCGATGAGCTCGGATGTGAAGTTGAGGTGAATGGTGCCGTCCTCGACGCGTGTGATGGCGAGGAGGTTCTCCACGGTATCAATAAGCCAGAGGGAGTCATCGTAGATGGCATCGGCAAGATCGCAGCGTTGTTCGAGGCTAAGCCTCTCGTCGCTCTTCCGAAGGATTGCCGCAGATCCGGATATAGCCGTGAGGGGTGTCCTCAAATCGTGGCCGATGGAGCGCAAAAGGTTGGCGCGCAGCTGCTCGTTTTTCGCCAAGACCGCAGCCTCTTCGCGCTCTTGCGCCGCCCGGTCGCTTTCGAGCGCCAAGGCGCATTCACCTACGATAGATAGGACGATCGAATGCTCGAAGGCTTCGATCTCGCGCCCCTCCAGGGCGATGCCGATGACACCGAATACCTTGTCGCCGGTGCGAACCGCGAGGTAGAGACAGCGCGCCTCAGGCAGGGTCCGCGTGCTTGCGCCCGCGCGCTTGTTGTTGGTGTAGGTCCAGGTTGCAACGGCGCGCTCGTAGTCGGTGAGCAGCGACGCGGATCGGTTTTCGGTGCCAGCGGACTCATAGAGCGCCTTGCCGAGCGTGCCGTGTTCGGCGGGGTAGAAGACCACGTCGAGTTTTAGCAGTTTGACGAGTTGGTTCATGGCGACGCGGGCGCACTCCTCCGCGCTATGGGCTTGCTGCAAGAGCTGGTTCGTTTCGAGGAGTACGCGCGTTTTGAATGCGTTCTCGGCGGATGTACGGGCGTTGTCGGCGATGCGCGCAGTTAACTCGCCGGCGACCATAGCGGTGGCGAACATGATGCCGAACGTGACCAGATAGCTTCGGTCGTAGCTGGCGAGCGAAAACAGAGGCGTGACGAAGCAGAAGTTGTAAAGCACTACAGAGAGCACGCTCGATACGATCGTGCAGATACGCCCCGTCGTGGTGACGGCGGTCAGCAGGGCCGTGAAGATATAGAGGGATATGATGCTGGAATCGGCAAATCCCAGATGGCGGAAAGCCGTGCCGATCGCCGTGGCGGCAAGAGAGAGAGCCAGCGTGCGAAGCACGTTTCGGCTGCTGGGCGGCTGCAGGGCGAGCGCATGGCGGCGTCCTTTGGGTCGGGAGGGCGGAGTCGACTGTTCTGGAATGATGTAAATGTCGAGGTTCGGAGCGAATGTTATGAGCTGTTCTACGAGAGATTTGCGGCCGAAGAGGGCCTGACGGACGCTGCTGCGCTCGCCCGTGCGCCCCATGACGATCTTCGAAATACCCGACAGGCGCGCGAACTCGGAGATCTGAAACGCGATGTCGTCGCCATAGACGGTTTCCATATGTGCTCCGAGCTGCTCGGCTAGGGCGATATTGGCTGCAAGCTTGGCGCGCTCATCATCGCTCATGGCTTGCGTGCGCGGGCTCTCTACGAACAGGGCGACGAGCTCGCTGCGAAACGCTTTCGCCATGCGTGCGGCGGCACGGACGATGCGGGGATTGGTCGGCGCCGGGGAGACACAGACTAAGATACGCTCCCTGGTGTAGTAGTCACGGTTTCCCAGCACGCGTGCGGCGTCTGTGAGGTGACCGGTGCGATCGGCGCAGCGGCGCAGCGCGATTTCTCGGAGTGCGGTGAGGTTCTCGACGGTAAAAAAATGCTGTTGCGCTCGGTCGGCTTGTGCGGGACGGTAGACGAGGCCGGCGCGAAGGCGCTCAAGTAGGTCTTCGGGCTCTATGTCGACGAGCTCGACCTGGTCGGCATCATCGAAGATACGGTCGGGGATTCGTTCGCTCACGACAACGCCGGTGATGGATGCAACCATGTCGTTTAGGCTCTCGATATGCTGAACGTTCACGGTCGTATAGACGTCGATGCCCGCATGTAGAAGTTCCTCGACGTCTTGATAGCGTTTGTCGTGGCGAGACCCCGGCGCATTTGTATGGGCGAGCTCGTCGACAAGGATGAGCTGAGGGGCGCGTTCGATAGCCGCATCTAGATCGAACTCGCTGAGCGCAATGCCGTTGTGCTCGATGAGTTTACAGGGCACGTTCTCAAGCCCTTGTGCAAGATGGGCAGTTGCCGGACGTTCGTGCGGCTCGATGTATCCCGCGACGACATCGACACCTCGCCGCTTGGCGGCGTGGGCGGCTTGAAGCATCGCATAGGTTTTACCTGTGCCAGCAGCGTAGCCAAAGAAAATCTTGAGGTGTCCCCGGCTGGTTCGAGCGTCGTCGGCGACCTCGTCTTTCTCAATTGCCTTGAGGATGAGGTCTGGATTGACGCGAGTGTCCGATGCGTCGCGCTGCATAGCGTAGCCTTTCTGAAGCGTTGTCCATGCGTGCATACGCGGTGAGGGCGCCGCTGTATGCTCGCGAGGTCGAGTATAGGCGCACTGCAGCAGCAATAGTGCTTTCTACCTGCATCTTTACGGCATCTTAAGGTCGTGAGCCCCAGCCCTCACGCCTCTTTAATCCCTAGAAGCGTTTACTGTCCCCAGGCGCTTGCGAGAGCAGGCGTCCGAGGCATCGGACCGCGCGTGAAAGGGGCGGTGAATGGACATCCTCATTCCCATCATCGGAGTCGTCTGCATTGGACTCCTTATCTATTACATCTACATTCTGATGAGGAGTGATTCGTAAACTATGGACGCTGCGATTCAGTACATCTTGTACTTTGCCGTGCTCGTCGTCCTGGCCGTTCCGCTCGGTCGGTTCATGGCCCATATCATGGATGGTGAGCATACGTTCCTGTCGCCTGTGATTGCTCCTGTGGAGCGTGGCGTCTATCGTCTGCTTCGCATCGACGCGGCAGAGCAGATGGGGTGTAGGCGCTATCTGGCGAGCGTGCTGGTCTTTTCGGGGATCGGCCTCGTGGCTCTTGTGGCACTCCAGGTGCTTCAGTCCTTCTTGCCAGGCAATCCCCAGCACCTGCCGGGTGTGTCATGGAACCTGTCGTTCAATACGGCTGCTTCCTTCATAACCAACACTAACTGGCAGTCCTACTCCGGTGAGACCACCCTGTCCTACCTTGTGCAGTTCATGGGTCTCACCGTGCAGAACTTCGTTTCCGCCGGCACCGGTATCGCGGTCATGTTCGCGCTGATCCGCGGCTTCCGTCAGGTCAAGGAGCAGGGTCTGGGTTCCTTTTGGGTCGACCTCACCCGCACCGTCCTGTACGTGCTCATCCCGCTGAACCTCGTGTTCGGCATCTGCCTGGCTGCCGGTGGCGTCATCTCCAACTTCCAGCCGGCTCAGAAGGCTGAGCTCGTAGAGCCCGTCGCTGTCCAGCCTAATGCAGACGGCGGCTGGAGCGTCATCGACGGCGCCGAGATTGAGGGCGACACGGTCAAGGTCGACGGCAAGGTTGTCGAGGGCGCACGCGTGGTCACCGAGCAGTTCCTGCCCCAGGGTCCCGCGGCTCCTCAGGTCGCCATCAAGCAGTCCGGCACCAACGGCGGCGGCTTCTTCGGCGTGAACTCCGCTCATCCGTATGAGAACCCCAGTGCCTTCACCAACATCATCGAGATGACCAGCCTGCTGCTGATCCCGGCCGCCTGTTGCTTCACCTTCGGTATCGGCGTCAAGAACACCAAGCAGGGCAAGGCCATCTTTGCCGCCATGTTCATCCTGCTGGTGATCTTCACCGGCATCATCGCCCTCAACGAGCATGCGGGCACACCGCAGCTGGCCGATGGCGGAGCGGCCAACATCGAGATGACCGACGGTCAGGCCGGCGGCAACATGGAGGGCAAGGAGAGCCGCTTCGGTATCGCCTCCTCTTCCACCTGGTCCGCTTTCACGACGGCTGCTTCCAACGGCTCGGTTAACTCCATGCACGACTCCTACACCCCGCTGGGCGGTTTTGTCCAGATGCTCCAGATGGCTCTGGGCGAGGTCGTCTTCGGCGGCGTGGGCTGCGGCCTGTACGGCATGATCGGCTTCGCCATCCTCACGGTGTTCATCGCCGGCCTCATGGTCGGACGCACGCCTGAGTTCCTGGGCAAGAAGATCGAGCCGGGCGAGATGCGCTGGGCAGTTGTCCTGTGCCTGGCAACTCCGTTTGCCATTCTGGTGTGCTCGGCCATCGCCTGCATGGTGCCCGGTCTTGCCGACCAGCTCAACAATGGTGGCGCGCACGGCTTCTCCGAGGTGCTGTATGCCTTCACCTCATGCGGCGGCAACAACGGCTCGGCGTTTGCAGGCATGAACTGCAACATTCCCTGGATCAACGTCATGCTCGGCCTCGAGATGCTGTTCGCCCGCTTCATGCCCATCATCGGTACGCTGGCTATCGCCGGCTCGCTGGCCAAGAAGGGTAAGGTCGCCGAGAGCGCCGGTACCCTGTCTACCACCAACGGCATGTTCGTATTCCTGCTCGTGTTCATCGTTCTGCTGATCGGTGCTCTGAGCTTCTTCCCGGCCCTGGCGCTTGGCCCCGTTGCCGAGTTCTTCCAGATGATTGCGTAAAGGAGGGCGCAGATTTATGGCTATGCAAAAAGACATGATGGGCCGCGCGGTCCGCGACTCGTTTGCCAAGTTGGATCCTCGCGTCCAGATTCAAAACCCGGTCATGTTCCTGGTGTGGCTTTCCGCCGTCATGACCTCCGTCCTGGCCGTCGCTTCCATCTTCGGTGTGCAGGACGCGGGTGTGCCCACTTACTATGTGGTCGCCATCGCGGTCATCCTGTGGCTCACCGACCTGTTCTCGAACTTCGCTGAGGCGCTTGCCGAGGGCCGCGGTAAGGCCCAGGCCGATTCCCTGCGTGCGGCCAAGAAGGATGTCGAGGCCCATCGCATCGAGTCCGTTGAGGACAAGGAGCACTTCACCGTCGTTCCCGGCACCGAGCTCACGCGCGGCGACCTGGTGATCGTACGCGCCGGCGAGCAGATTCCGGGAGACGGCGATGTCATCGAGGGTGCCGCCTCGGTTGATGAGTCGGCCATCACCGGCGAGTCTGCACCCGTGGTTCGCGAGGCTGGCGGCGACCGCTCTGCCGTTACCGGTGGTACCACGGTGCTGTCCGACTGGATCATCGTCAAGATCTCCAGCGAGCCCGGCCAGAGCTTCCTGGACAAGATGATCGCGATGGTCGAGGGTGCCGCGCGTAAGAAGACCCCTAACGAGATTGCTCTGGAGATCTTCCTGGTGGCCCTCTCCATCGTCTTTATCCTGGTCACGTTGGCCCTGTATTGTTACTCCTGCTTCTCGTCCGGTCTTAACGACATGGTCAACCCCACGGCCGTGACCACGCTCGTGGCGCTGCTCGTGTGCCTGGCTCCCACTACCATCGGCGCCCTTCTGTCCGCCATCGGCATCGCCGGCATGAGCCGTCTGAACGAGGCCAACGTGCTGGCCATGTCCGGCCGCGCCATCGAGGCCGCCGGCGACGTCGACATCCTCATGCTCGACAAGACCGGCACCATCACCCTGGGTAACCGCCAAGCCGCCGAGTTCATCCCGGTCGACGGCGTCGATCCCGCGGAGCTGGCCGATGCCGCCCAGCTTTCCTCGCTGGCCGACGAGACCCCCGAGGGCCGTTCCATCGTCGTGCTCGCCAAGGAGCAGTTTGGGCTGCGCGGCCGCACACTCGAGGATAAGGGCATGGAGTTCATCCCGTTCACCGCGGCAACGCGTATGTCCGGCGTGAACTACGAGGGCAATGAGATCCGCAAGGGCGCTGCCGATTCCGTGCGCACCTATGTGGAGGCAGCCGGCGGCGTGTTCTCCCAGGAGTGCGACGACGTCGTCGAGCGCATCGCCAAGGCCGGCGGCACCCCGCTGGTCGTGACCAAGAACTGCCGCGTGCTGGGCGTTGTGTACCTCAAGGACATCATCAAGTCCGGCGTTAAGGAGAAGTTCGCCGACCTGCGCAAGATGGGCATCAAGACCATCATGGTGACGGGCGACAACCCGCTCACCGCCGCGGCAATCGCCGCCGAGGCCGGCGTTGACGACTTTCTGGCCGAGGCCACCCCTGAAGGCAAGCTCGAGAAGATCCGCGAGTTCCAGCGTGAGGGCCACCTGGTCGCCATGACCGGCGACGGCACCAACGACGCGCCCGCTCTGGCCCAGGCCGACGTCGCCGTGGCCATGAACACGGGCACCCAGGCTGCCAAGGAGGCCGGCAACATGGTCGACCTCGACTCCAGCCCCACCAAGCTCATCGAGGTCGTGCGTATTGGCAAGCAGCTGCTCATGACCCGCGGTTCGCTCACGACCTTCTCGGTGGCCAACGACGTGGCGAAGTACTTCGCTATCATCCCGGCCCTGTTCTCGCCGATCTACCCGGGCCTTGGCGCGCTCAACATCCTCGGTCTGGCAAGCCCGCTGTCCGCGGTTCTTTCGGCCATCATCTATAACGCGCTCGTTATCGTCGCGCTGATCCCGGCCGCGCTGAAGGGCGTTAAGTATCGCGAGGTCCCGTCCGGACAGCTGCTGACCCACAACCTGCTCGTGTGGGGTCTGGGCGGCATCGTTGCCCCGTTCGTATTCATCAAGCTCATCGACATGCTGCTCGCGTTATGCGGCATTATGTAAGTGGAGGTTTGTATGTTCAAAGGTGTTACATCGCGCGCACTGGGCGTGTTCGCGCTGTTTACCGTTGTCTGCGGCCTGGGCTATACGCTCGTCGTGACCGGCATCGCCCAGGTTGCGTTCCCGTATCAGGCGAACGGTTCGCTCATTACGGTCGACGGCAAGGTTGTGGGTTCCGAACTCATCGGCCAGAACTTTGATGACGAAGCCCACATGTGGGGTCGTATCCAGAACGTGTCAATTGTCGAAGGCGAAGACGGCGAGCTCATGGCGTATGGTGCCCCGTCCAACCTGTCCCCGGCGAGTGAGGAGTATCGGCAGCTGATAGATGCGCGCGTGAAGAAGATCCGCGCCGCCAACCCCGATGCCGATATGGACGCTGTGCCCGTCGACCTGGTGACGTGTTCGGGGTCCGGCCTCGACCCGGAGATCTCTCCGGATGCCGCTGAGTACCAGGTTCCGCGCCTTGCCAAGGCCACGGGCAAAAGTGAGGACGAGGTGCGCGACATCATCGCCGCGTGCACCAAGGGCCGTTTCCTCGGCGTGTTCGGCGAGCCCACGGTCAACGTGCTCAAGGTGAATCTTATGCTGGACGGCGCGCTGTAGGTGAGGGAGTGGCGGATGAGGGCATGACTGCCTACCTGGGCCTCTAACTCCACCTCGCCCATCAGTTGCGGTGAAATACGGACTGTTTTGGCTGTCAAAGGCCTTATCTACTCCGTATTCCACCGCAACTTTTTGTGGGCTGAGTAAAAGCCGGGGGAGCGTGTACAGTCGGGTACAGCGCGGTTACTGATACGATAAGTACGTTAGCAACTGCCGCCGAGCGGCTCAAACGAAAGGAACCCTGTATGGAGTCTTCCGCCTACCCGATGCTCTTTAGCCCGATCAAGGTCGGTACGACCGAGGTCAAGAACCGCGTCTTTATGCCGCCGGTGTCCACGAACCTGGCCGACCACGGCTATGTGACCGACGACTTGGTCGATCATTACCGTGCCCGTGCCAAGGGCGGCGTGGGCCTCATCATTACCGAGGTCGTGACGGTCGAGCCCACCTATACCTATCTGCCGGGTGACATGTGCTGCTACGACGACACGTTTATCCCCGGCTGGGAAAAGCTCGCCGCAGCCGTCCACGAGTATGGCTGCAAGATCATGCCGCAGCTCTTCCATCCCGCCTACATGGCCTTTAACATTCCGGGCACGCCGCGCCTGATCGCTCCGTCCTTTGTGGGCCCGTCCTATGCCCGCGAGGCGCCGCGCCCCATCACGGTCGATGAGATCCACGAGCTCACGCATCAGTTTGGTGACGCTGCTGTGCGCATGCAGAAGGCCGGTGTTGACGGCGTCGAGGTCCATGCGGCACACGCCCACGGCATGCTCGGTGGCTTTTTGACCCCGCTCTATAACAAGCGTACCGATGAGTACGGTGGCTCGCTCGACGCCCGCATGCGCTTTTTGCTTGAGGTCATCGCCGAGATCCGCGAGCGCTGCGGCAAGGACTTTATCATCGACGTCCGCATCTCGGGCGATGAGTACACCGATGGCGGCCTGACCCTCAACGACATGATCTACGTCTCGCGTCGTCTGGAGAAGGTCGGCGTCGACATGATTCACGTCTCGGGCGGCACTACCATCAAGCGCGGCTCTGCGATTCCCGCCGCCGGTACCCAGCAGGCCTCGCACGCCGCCTGCTCGCGCGAGATCAAAAAGCACGTCAACATTCCCGTCGCCACGGTCGGACGCATTAACGAGGCTTGGATTGCCGAGGAGCTGATCGAGGACGGTGCTGCCGATATCTGCATGATGGGCCGCGCCAATCTGTGCGATGCCGAGTTCTGCAACAAGGCCGCTGCCGGCAACGCCGACGACATCCGCCCCTGCATCGGTTGCCTGCGCTGCCTGAACGGCATTATGTTTGGCAAGCGCATTTCCTGCACCGTCAACCCGGACGTGGAGCGTGACGAGGCTGGCTACGAGCCTGCCGCCGAGGCCAAGAACGTGCTCGTTGTGGGCGCTGGTCCTGCGGGCATGGAGGCAGCCTACATTGCCGCCAAGCGCGGCCACAACGTGGTGCTTGTGGATAAGCAGGACGAGCCGGGCGGCGAGATGCGCATCGCAGCCGTTCCGCCGGCAAAGCAGGAGCTCACCCGCGTGATCAAGTATCAGTACCGTCGCTTGGCCGAGGCAGGCGTCACGTGCGTCTTTGGTACCGAGCTCACGGCCGAGGATATCCAGCGTGACTACGCGGGCTACGAGGTTGTCCTGGCTTATGGCGCCGAGCCCATCGCTCCGGCCTTCATGCAGGGCTTTAAGCAGGTTATGACGGCTGACGACCTGCTGGGCGGCAAGGCTTTCCCGGGCAAGAAGATCGTCATCGTGGGCGGCGGCACCGTTGGCTGCGAAACGGCCGATTACCTGGCCCCGTTGGTCAACGACCTGTCGCCGGCCAATCGCGATGTCACCGTCATCGAGATGACCAAGACGCTCGCCGCCAACGAGGGCGGCGCCGGCCGCGCGGTGCTCATCACGCGCATGCTATCCAAGGGCGTCCACGTGCTGACCGAGGCCAAGGTGACCGAGATCACCGAGGACACCATCAGCTACGAGAAGGACGGCGAGGTTCACACCATCACCGGTGCCGATACGCTGGTGCTTGCCATGGGCTATCGTCCCAATACCAAGCTGGCCGACGACCTGGCCGCAGCCGGTGTTGCCACCCACGTGCTGGGCGATGCCAACAAGTGCGGCAACATCCGCGACGCCATCGGCGATGGCTACAAGGTTGCCTGCGAACTCTAGTCAACCCTTTGGTGCATGGGGGCCAGGTTACTTTGCGCTAAGTTGATACATGTAAACCTGACCCCATTGACGAGGTTGCCGCCATCCCAGGGCGGCTTCATGGAGTAGCGCTCGTACGCATCGAATTACTCCTCTCATAGATGTGCGGCACAAAGAGCCCCGAGTTCAAACGAGCTCGGGACTCTTTTCGTTTGGATTGCAGACCTATCGACAGACGAAAACCATTTGCGTCTTGGATAAATCAATACGCAAACAGTTTTCGTCTTATAATACGGTCATGAATAGTACGAAACGAAGAGGTTGTGCATATGGTTGTTAGAGAGAGCCCTACAGTCGAATACAAGGAAAGCGTTACGCCGACGTTTCTTAAAACGGTGAGCGCCTATGCAAACTATGGGACGGGCAAGATTGAGTTTGGCGTTGACGACGAGGGCGTGGCTGTCGGCCTTGCAGATCCGGTCGCAGAATGCCTGCGCATCGAGAACATGATTAATGACAGCTTGGACCCCGCTCCCCGTTACACGCTCGAGCCCGATGAGAAACACGGGACCGTAATCCTTACGGTTTATGAAGGACAGGACAAACCCTATCGAAGCAAGGGAAAGGCCTACAGGCGAAACGATTCGGCAACGGTGGAGGTCGACCGGTTTGAGTATGGCAGGCTGACGCTCGAAGGCAGCAACGTAACGTTCGACGCGCTCACGTCGGCTCGCCAGGACTTGGGCTTTCATACGCTCGAGCATAAGTGTGTTGAACACCTCGGCATTTCCGAGCTAACGCCGGATATCATGCGTACGCTTCGCTTGCTCGGCAAGGATGGCTATACCAATGCCGCGGCGATTTTAGCGGATAAGAATGATTTTCCAGGCATCGACTGCGTTCGTTTTGGCGATACCGAGGATGTGATCTTGGATCGCGAGGCGGCGACAAATGTATCCGCAATTGAGCAGGTGGACAGGGCGGTAGCTATGTTTGCACGTTACTACCGTTATGAGCGTATCGAAGGGATGAAGCGCGTCCAAACCGATCGAATTCCTCTTGAGGCATTCCGCGAAGCTGTTGCAAACGCTTTGGTGCATCGGACGTGGGATATTCGAGCGAACGTTCAAATTGCTCTGTACGATGATCGCGTCGTTGTGACCTCCCCCGGATCGCTGCCCGCCGGTTTGACGACAGAACAATACCTGTATGGGCAGATATCCGTGCTCAGAAACCCCATCGTTGCAGAGGCCTTCTTAAAGCTGGATTATATCGAGAAATTTGGTACGGGAATTGCGCGCATTAGACGTGCCTATCGCGATTCGATCAATCAACCAATTTTTGATGTTCGCGGCGGCATGGTGGCCGTCACATTGCCCGTTACCGATGCCTTTGAAGGGTCCGAGGAAGAGGCCCAGGTTCTCAAGGCCTTGTCGGGCGGGCGAATTATGTCGCGAAGCGAGATTGAAAAACAGACGGGGCTGAGCCGCATGCGGACGTTGGCGGCACTCGAATCTCTGCTTGAACGGAATGCAATCGTAAGGCAGGGAACCGGGCGGGCCACGAAATATGAGCGCTCATAGTCCAAAAGAGCCATGGTACAAGACGGACCCCAAGCCAACGTTGAACTGCGCCCCAATTCTTGGACGGGCTAATAAGCGGCCTACGCCGCACATAGGGACTGATTCCGGAATTCCTCCGGGGTCAGTCCCTTCAGTTTAACCTGCCTCCTTCTCGTGTTCCAATGGATGATGTATTCGTCCAGGTCCCTCTTGAAGTCTTCGAAGCAGGGCCATTTTCTTCCGCGAAAGAACTCGTCCTTCATATGGCCGAACACCTGCTCCGTCGCGCCGTTGTCGATGCAGTTGCCCTTCCGGGACATGCTCTGCACCACGCCGGCCTCCTCCAACCGCTTGCACCACCCGGCCTGCTGGTACTGCCAGCCCATGTCCGAGTGCAGGACCGGCCTGGAGCCCTCGGGCATCTTGGACACGAGCTGGTCGAGCAGCTCGTGCTGCTGGGCCATGTTGGGATGCAGCGACGTGGACCAGGCGACGATCTCCTTGCTGCCGAAATCGTAGACCGGCGCGAAGTAGGCCTTGCCCCAGGGCTGCTTGAACTCGGTGACGTCGGTGCCCATCTTCTCCCACGGCCCGCCGGCGGCGAAGTCCCTGCCGATGACGTTCTCGAAGGTCTTTCCGACCTTGCCCCTGTACGAGTTGTACCTGTGGTAGTCGGTCTCGCGGCGGATCCCGCAGCTGATGCCCATCTCGCGCATCATCTTCAGCGTCGTCTTGTCGGCTATGCGCACGCCCTGCTCGGCGCGCAGGCACATGGCGATCTGCCTGTGGCCGCACCCGTTGGCGGTGCGCGAGAATATCTCGGCGGCGGCCTCCCAGAGCTCGGGCCTGGTGGGAGCCTTCGGGTGCGACAGCGCGTAGTAGTAGCTCGACCTCGCCAGGCCGGCGCACTCGAGCAGGTCGGCGAGGGGGTATTGCCCTGAAAGCCCGCTCACGACCGCGGCCTTCTCGCCGTTCGAGAGCGTTTCTCCGCCTTCATGTTAGCGTCAATATATTTTTCACCATTTTCACCAACGTATTTTCGCCAATC
>CATYVH010000039.1 GCA_958413765.1 uncultured Collinsella sp. | reverse complement strand
ACGCGCATAAAGAAAGCCTCCCATTTCTCATGTCCAAGAAATGGGAGGCAGTTCATTTGTGGGGCGGGCCTTGCTGTTGGGGGTTAGCGTTTCTTTCCGCGGAAGAAAAAGCCGTGCAGTGAGGGCTTGAGCCCGCGGTTGGCGCGACGCTCCTCGACGCGCTCGTGGATCGAAGCGACGCGCTCGATGACCTCGTCGGGAATCGGCACGTCGGGATTCATGTTCTCGACCTGGCTGACTTCGGCGGCGGCGACCTGGTCGATAATGGGCACATCGTCGCGCGAGATAACGGGCGTGGCGTCTTCCTTCATCTTGCGATAACGCTGCATCATGTCGGTCTGTAGCTGCTGTGCCGAAGGCGGCGTCCAGATGATGGCGTTGGCGCCGGCGGCGATGGTCTCGCGGATGCTCTCGGGCGTCTTGCCGCCCGGCGCGATGAGCGGCAGGTTGGGATAGTGCTCGCGCAGTTCACGCAGGACCTGCGGCGTGTTTTTGCCAGCGGCGATGTTAAGAATCTTGGCGCCGGCGCGCACCTTTGCGTGAGCATCGTCGTCGCAACGTACGACCGTGGCGATGACGGGGATGTCGGCGATGTTGGTGATGTGCTCGACCATCTCGGCGGTGGCGGGGGAGTTGACCACACAGCCCGCCGCGCCCTGCATCTCGGAGACGGCTGCCATCTGAACGGAGCGCTTACCGGTCGTAGTTCCGCCGCCCACGCCTACAAAGACCGGGCACTCGGCGACGGTCAACAGTGCCTGCGTAATGGCCGGCTGCGGCGTGAAGGGGTAAACGGCAAAGACGGCATCGGCGTTGGAGTTGCGGATAACCGCGACATCGGTGGTGTAAATGAGCGACTTGATGCGGCGGCCGAAGAGCGTGAAGCCGCTGGCCTCCTCGATCTCGTCGGGCATGCGAAGGGCAGCCTTGCGCAGACGTCCGTCGATGGGCAGGGGCTCCATAGGGAGCAGGCCGTTGGGCGTGACGGCTACCTGGGGCTCGGTGAACTCGTCTGCGAGCTCGACCTCGGAGAAATCGACCGAGGCGACGATGTCTTCGTGAACCTCGGCGGGCACATCGATGGGAGCTTGGTCGTTTGCCGCGGCAGGCGTGTCGAAGGAGCTGGTGCCGACGAAGGCGTCGACGCGCTCGTTTAGATCGTTGAGGGTATCCATGGAGGCTCGATTCTATGTGATGACGGCCGGCAGGGTACCGGCAGCGTTGTGCTTGCTAAATCGTTTGACGAGTTGATTTTTCCCCGCCGCGTCCTCCGTTAGACCGAAGGGCGGCGAACGTGAAGGAGCTGTGGTGGCGGGGATCGAGGTGCTATCTTGAAAGTCCCGTTTAAAAGAGAGGTGACGCGGTATGGAATTGACAGCAATGTTGGGCTCGATTGGCCTGTGTGTGGGCGCAATCGTTGCCGCCGCGGTCATCTACTTTGTGGTCACGGCCATTAAGGGCAAAAGGGTCGAACGCAAGGAGCGCGCGATGCTTAAACAGCATCGCGACCAGCAGGGCAAACGCGCACAGAGATAGCTTGTTGAGTTTTGGATCCGTGCGCTAGCTGCGTTTTCGGATCAGGGCAATGTAGAAGCCCTCAAAGTCGCGGCTAGGCGGAATGGTCAGCGTGCCGGGCATACCGTTGGCGACGGACGAGACGTGGCTGGCGGCGATGGCCTCGGTGAGGGCGTTGCACTCGATGCGTGGCTCTTCGCCAACTTCCTGAGCACGGCGCGTTTCACTTTCGCTCGGCGTGCCGTCGAGGGGGATAAGCTCGCAATCCATGTGCTTGTCGAGGGCCTCTTGCAGGGCGTCCTCGTTTTCCTGCGGCAAGATCGAACAAGTCGAATAGACGAGCGTGCCGCCCGGTTTAAGGGCTCCCATGGCGCGGTCCAGAAGTGCTCGCTGCGAGCGGGCACACTTGCTCAGCAGCTGCTCGGTCAGGCCGCGCAGGCTTTTCTCGTTGCCGCTGATGACGGTGCCCGTGCCGGTGCAGGGGGCGTCGAGCAGGATGCGGTCAAAGCGGAAGAACTCGTCGAGCTCGCGTGCGTCGATGCGCATGACGGGCACGTTTTTTGCGCCTTGGCGGTGGAGGTTGGCTTCGAGCTTCTCGGCGCGGGGAATGCTCATCTCGCAGGCGGTAAGGTGCGCCTGCCCCTGCGTGAGGGCGGCGATCTGCGTCGTCTTGCCACCGGGGGCTGCGCACATGTCCAGGATGTCCTCGCCTGCCTGTGCGCCCAGGACCAGCGGCGGCATCATGGACGACAGGCTCTGCAGGTAGATTTTGCCGTCGCGGTAGATGTCGAGATCCCACAGATCGGAAACCTGGGCCTCGGGCAGGATAAAGGCGTCCGGGTACCAGGCGACAGCGTTGTGGGCGATGCCGGCGGCATCGAGCGCCGCAGCGATGTCCTCGGCGGTTGCCTTGAGCGTGTTGGCGCGCAGCGTGACCGGGCGTGTGGCCGCGGCGCCGAAGCCCTCGATCATGAGCTCGGCATCGGCGGGCGCATAGGCGCCGGCGACCGTGTCGACCATAAAGCGCGGCAGGTCGGCGGCGCAAGGAAGGGCGGCAAGCTGGTCGGAAAGCTCGGTGGCGGCAAACTGCCTGAGCTTGAGCTCGGCCTTGACCTGCTTTTTCTGCTTACGACGACGCGGCTTGGACATCCGTCTTTCCTTCCCATTCCATTACATGTCGAGTGTTTAGTACTGGCTCTCGTGCTTGCTAAAGAAGTCGAAGCGCGGGGGCAGCGGCTTCACGCGGTGCTCGCCGGGCTTCTCGCCCAGGCTCTCCACAAACTCGTCCGTGGAGGCAAAGATGTTATCCCAACTAAAGAAGGCGACCGGATCGACGTCGAAGTACTCGCAGATGAGCTCACAGCCGGCCGGGACAATGCCGTGCATGAGCACGGTCGCCACACGCAGCTCGGTAAAGGCGTCGACGAGGGCCTGCTTCATGGCGGCGTTGGCTGGTTCGCCCTCGAGCTTGTTGGCGGCCTTGGAGGCGTCGCTCCAGCGCTTGTTGGCGGCACGCAGGTAGTCGTCGCACACGGCAAGCGCGCGGTGCGTCTCGAACTTGTACATGGCCTGCTCAAAGGCGAGAGCGGCCTGCTCGGCAGCCTCGACCACGGCGGCGGAGGCGGCACCGGCGGGGATGCAGCCGTTGCGATAGGGGCTCTCGTCGCCCTCCTTGATGGCGACGCCGTAGAAGCAGCTGCGGGCCAGGCGGTTGAAGACGCCGGTCAGCAGCGCGCTCTCCTTAAGGGCCGGATCGATGACGCGCTTGTCGTCGCAGGCACGCACCTCGTTGCCGTCCTTGTCCTTGCCGGTCACGCGCGTGTCGTATGCCTTGGGACTAAAGCTCACCGGCTTCTCGGACAGGCCGAGCGACAGCCAATGCGCACGCATCTGCTCGCAGGTGTAGTGGTTGAGCAGGTCGTCTGCCGGCGGGGGAGGCGTCTGCGAGGACGAGCTCGCCTTTTTGCCCATGTAGAGCAGGTGATAGCAGGCGCTGACGGTGCTCTGCGTAAGGTCCCAGCCCAGGGCCTCCCACATGGCGGTTTGCGCGATGCAGTAGAAATAGATGTTGTCCTGACCGATGAACTGATAGATCTGCGCGTCGTCAGAGCACCACCAGTCGCGCCAGTCGAGCGAGCTGTGCTGGTAGGTGGGCGCGGGGACCTGCGTGGAATCGGCGGCGGGTTCGCCCATGAGGGCGGCATCCTGGGCGGCGACGCCCTCGGTCACGCCGGCGGCACGGGCGTCGCGGGCGAGTACGGTGCGGGTGTAGCTGATGGGCGCCCACAGGCTCTCGGGCCAGCACCAGCAGGTGACGTCGGTCACGCCGTCGACCTCGGGCACCGGAACGCCCCAGTCGATGTTGCCGGTGATGCGGAAGGGCACGAGCGCCTTGCCGCTGCGGAAGCGCACGCCGCCGTTGGCGAGCACCGCGTGGGCGTCGTCGCGCTCTTTCCAGCTGGGGAAGGTGACGGTAAAGCTGCTCTTGTTGCCCTCGGGCTCCAGCACGGTGTGTTCGGGGAGCTGGTCCTCGACGGCATCGAAGGCCTCGCGGAACTTATTCTGGATGTAGAGCTGAGCCGGCAGCAGCCACTCCTCCATGGTCTTGGAGACCACGGAGCGAACCTGCGGGTTCTGGGCGAGCTTGGCGGTGTAGGTCTTCATAAAGTCGAGGTAGGCCGGCAGGTCGAAGTAGAGGTTGTCGACCGGGCGCAGCTCGGGCACCTCGCCGGTGAGCTGGCTCTTGGGTGCGATAAGCTCCTCGGGCTCAAACTGGTGACCCAAGTCGCACTCGTCGGCGTACGCCTTCTCGGACTTGCAGCCCTGGATGGGGCAGCGGCCGATGACCTGGCGGCCGTTGAGGAATGTGCCGGCCTTGGCGTCGTAGAACTGCAGCGTGGAGCGCTTGGAGATGGTGCCCTGCTCGTGCAGGCGCTCGATAATCTCGGCGGTAACCTCGTTGTGAATCTGCGCAGCCGGCTCAAGGCCCGAGCCGCCGTAGATATCGCAGCTGATGTTGTAGTTGTTGAGGGTCGCGGCCTGGCGGGAGTGGTTGGACTCGACGTACTCGCTAATGGACTTGTCGTAGTCCTCGTTCTCCTTGAGCTTGCGGTAGCTCTCCATGATGGGCGAGCCGTAGCAGTCAGTGCCCGAGGTGAAGATGACGTTCTCGCGGCCCAGACGGTCGCGCAGGAAGCGGGCGAAGAAGTCGGCCGGGACAAAGACGCCGCCAACGTGGCCAAAGTGAAGGCCCTTGTTGCCGTAGGGCTCGCCGGCGGTAACGATGGCGCGGCGAGGCCAGCTGGGACGGTCGTTCATGGAGTATTTGGATGCCATGGGACTCCTTCGCATATGGTGAGAGCGCGTCCGGGCGCAAGGCCTGGCGACGCGGTGGTCAATTCGTGCATATCGTTCGACATTATCGCACATGCGGGCGGGTGCGTGACGGGGGCGCTATCCTAAGATGCTATGAATGAGATTTCCAACATACATGCGTTTGAAGACGAGGATTTTCTGCACGCTTGCTTCGTGTGGGGGATGGCCGTGCTTGTGGTGTTTGCCGTGTGCCTGGTGCCGGTGTTTATGCTGCTGGGCGGGCCCGCAGACCTGGATGCGGCCGACGCGGGCGGCTGGATGGCGGTCTTGGGCTGGATAGTCGGCTTGGCGGTCGTCTCTGCGGCGTCGTTTGTCGTGCACGAGCTGGTTCACGGTGTGTTCTTTAAGTTGTTTGCGCCCGCCGGTGCGCATGTGACCTTTGGGGCAAATCTCGAAACCTGCATGATTTATGCCTGCGCCGAGGGCGTTGTGTATTCGCGCCGGCGGTACATGCTCATTTGCCTGGCGCCGACGGTTGTTTTGACGGCGGCGTTTGCCTTGGGGTTTGCGTTTTCGGGCTATCCGCTGCTGTGCTACCTGGCGGCAGGCTTGCATTTGTCGGGTTGTGTGGGCGATTGGTACTACGCGCGGACCATCCTGCGCTATCGCCGTATCGTCGCCTGCGAGGACACATCCTTTGGCGTCCGCTTTTTTGGTCAGTAGTCTTTTTGGGACGGGGCTATTTTGACTACTTTTCTGTTGAGATAGGCATTGCGACTGCTTTACGTCAAAAGTAGTCAAAATAGCCCCGTCCCAAAAAGACTACTTATTGCGGGGGAGGAGATGTTGATGAAGCCGTTGCTGCTGCATGCTTGCTGTGCGCCGTGCTCGCTTGAGCCGGTTCGCCTGCTGCGCGAGGAAGGGTTTGAGCCCACGATTTGCTGGACCAACCCCAATATTCAACCGCGCGATGAATGGCAGCGCCGCCTGGACGAACTGCGCCGGTGGTGTGCCGATGGCGACATTGAGCTTATCGAGGCAGACGAGGACCGCGAGCGCTGGGAGGCCGGTGTGGCCCCGTTGGGCGCCGATCGACCCCGTCGCTGTCGTGCGTGCTATGCCCTGCGTCTGGCCGAGGCATGCCGTGTGGCCCAGGAGCGCGGGTTCGAATATGTGGGTACGACGCTCGCCGTCTCGCCGTATCAGCTGTTCGAGACCTGTAATGACGTGTTGGAGCGTCTGGCTGCCGCCTGCGGTCTCACCCCGGTCATTCGCGATTTTCGCCCGTATTACCCCGAGGCGACTCGCCGTTCGCGCGAGCTTGGCATGTATCGGCAGAACTACTGTGGTTGCCGCTTCTCGGCTGTCGAGGCGGCCATGGACCGCGCCCGCATCCGCGACGAGCGTAAAGCCGCCAAAAAGTAGTTCATTTGGGACGTTAGCCTGCTAGGATGTAGAGCGGACTTTAGCTATATAAGGAGAATCCGACGTGTCTATGCGTACCGATGATTTTGACTATAACCTTCCTGAGGAACTGATTGCCCAGGCTCCTGCCGAGCCGCGTGACTCCTGCCGCCTGCTGGTGGTGGATCGCAAAGGCTCCCAGGCAGGAACGCCGCTGGAGCATGGCGGCACCGTCGAGCACCGCATCTTCCGCGACATCATCGACTATATCGAGCCGGGCGATGTGCTCGTCATCAACAAGACGCGCGTGATGCCGGCCCGCCTGATCGGTCGCAAAGCCGGCTCGGGTGGCGTGGTCGAGACGCTGCTGCTCAAGCGTCGCGAGGATGTTGACCCGCTGGGTCACGTTTGGGAGTGTCTGGTCAAGCCGGGCAAGCGTCTGAAGCCCGGTGCTCAGATTGAGTATCGAGCCGGTGGCGCCCATGCGCCCGAGGGGGCTCCCGTGGTGCTGACGGCCGAGGTCATCGACTTTGTCACCGATAGCCGTGGTGGCCGTCTGGTGCGCTTTGAGCCGGCCGGTTGCAATGCCGCCGGCGACCCGCGCACGCTCGACGAGGCCATCCATGCTGCCGGCCACGTGCCGCTGCCGCCCTACATTACCGATTACGAGGGCGACCCCGAGAAGTACCAGACCGTCTACGCCATGAAGGAGGAGCATTCGGCCGCTGCTCCCACGGCGGGTCTGCACTTCACGCCCGAGCTCATGGCGGCTATCGAGGCCAAGGGCGCGAAGTTTGCCGCCGTCGAGCTCGAGGTGGGTATTGATACCTTCCGTCTGGTGGAGGAGGACGACCCCACGCAGCACGTCATGCACACCGAGCGCTACCACGTGTCGCAGGAGGTTGTCGACGCCGTGCATAGGGCGAAGGCCGAGGGACATCGCGTGATCGCCGTCGGTACCACGGCGGTGCGCTCGCTCGAGAGCGCGTTTGACGCGGACGCGCCGGTGTCCGATCCGGCTGTGACGGCGCGCTATTTTGAGGGTCGTGAGGACGGCGCCGACACGCTCGGCCGCGGTGACATCGTGGTGCGCGAGAACGCGACGACGCAGCTCTACCTCATGCCCGGCTCGACCTATCACGTGGTCGACGCGCTGATCACGAATTTTCACGTGCCGCGCTCTACGCTCATGATGCTCGTGAGCGCGCTTGCCTCCCGCGACCAGATCATGGATGCCTACGCCGCCGCCATCGAGGAGCGCTACCGCTTCTTCAGCTTTGGCGACGCCATGCTCATTTGTTAGTTACGCGGTTCTACGAACCGCGTAACGGCTCGACGCTGCAAACCCGCCAGAGCGGCAATCTGCCTTTCAACTTCGGCGGCATGACCAGAAGGTCAATGCCGCCTCGTTTCAAGGCACCTTGCTCGCTCTGGCGGGTTTTCGCTGACTTTGCCAAGGCATCGGCGTCGCCTTTGTTGGCACTTGGGGACGTTCCTTTTGTGTCGGCACTTGGGGACAGTCCTTATGTCAAGAGATTGGTGCAAGAGGGATAGGTTGCCTTGCGTCGATTTAAATAGGTTGCGGTGAGATAGTTCTTGAATTGGCCTTTTTGAGGGCTAAACAGGAACTATCTCACCGCAACTGCGTTGGGGCGTTTTTGGCAACTGGTTTACTTGCTCATGAACAGCCAGATTGCGATGATCACCAGGATTGCGGCGATGATGCAGACGATGGCTCCGGTGAATTTGACGCGTGAGTCGCGGGTTCGCTTGCGCACGTCGTCTTCGGCGGCCTCGAGTTGGGCAACTTCGCGCTCGGTCTCGGTATGCTCGGCCTTGTCACGTGCCAAGGACCCGGCGAGCGATTCGGTGATCTCGGGATGGTCGTGCACCTCGGTCGCCTGCTCGATAATCGACTGCGCATGCGCGGCATCTGCCCGGGCGTTTGCGATGGCCTGCTCTTGCTCGCGGCGCGCCTTGTCCTGCGCGGTGATCTTTTCGCGCAGCTCGCGCTGACGCGTCGCGGCGGCAGTTTTTGCGGACTGCAGCTCGTCGCGCGCGGCATCTGCCTCGGCCGTTACGGCCTGGTGCGCGCGTTTAGCGTCGGCGATGGGAGCCTGTGCCTGCTCGACGGCCTGCTCGGCGGCGGCAAGTGAATGCTCAAGATCGACGGTCACGCGCGGAATGTCTTCCTCGGCCTTGCGGAGGGCGTCGGCAGCGTCGGAGATTTGCATAGACAGCTCGCTGGTGCGCACGGTGTAATTGGCGGGATTTGCCGAAGGGTTGCGCTGTAGCTCGGCATACTCGCGACGCAAGGTCTCGAGCTGTGCGCGCGTAGCATCGGCAGTTTGTCGTGCGGCGGCGACACCGGTATCGCGCTCAGCCTTCACTTTGTCGCGGATGCGCTTGGAATCTTCGAGTCGACGAACCAGGCGGTTGCCGGTCTCGCGTGAACTCGCCTCGCGGGCTTCCGCGGCGTCGAGTGCAGCCTTCAGGCGGAGTTCGGTCGCATCGTCCTCTGCTTTCATTTGCTCGAGCTGGCCCTTGAGCTCCGTCGCTTTGGCGGCATGGGCGTCGCGGTCAATCTCGGCGGCCGCAGCGGTCTTTTGTGCCGTGGCGATTGCCTGGCGCTGATCGGCGATGATCTGATCGTAGCGGCTTGCGATGTCCTGGCGCGTCTCGAGCTCCTCTGCCTGGTCGGCGATGCGCCGCTCAAGCTCGGACAGGTGGGCGCGGGCATCGGCGAGTGCCTTCTTGGCGGCGTTCATCTCGCGCATGGCCGACGCGCCCTGGGCGATAAAAGTGCCCACGGCGTTAGCTGTGTTTGAGACGGCGCTCCCCAGGTCGCGGCTCGTGGCGGGGGCATGCGTGGTGGTCGGGTGCGCGGCCTCGGCGGCATTCGTATCGGCAGCCTGCGGTGCGGCGATATTGCCGGTGCCGCCTTCGATCACGGAAAAGCCCGCTGCGTGCGGGTCGACCGCGTCGGTGCCGATCGTGGGGTGCTCGAGTTGCAGGAACGAGGGCATGGTGCTGCCCTGGTCGGCAACCGGGGTCTCGCCGGGCACAAACGTCGAGGCGGCCTCGGCGGCTTCCTCTTCCTCGGCGTCGACATCGGCATCGGCGACAGCGTCCTTCATCGCTTTGACGGCATCCATCATGGAGTCCATGACGGCGTCGAGCTCTTCTTCCGAAGACACCTCGATGGGGCCTGCTGCTTGCGGAGCGTTCTCAGCCTTGGGCTCAGTATCGCTCGGGTCCGGCTGCTCTAGCTGCTCTTCTTTGTCTTGCTCTGCGGCGACATTTGCGTCTGCGGCCTCGTCTGCGGCGGCAGGAGCCTCCTCGACAGCGGCATCAATGCCGCCATCGCTTCTGGTGGAAGTATCGCAGTCGTCAATGGTGTCTGCGGAATTATCAATATGCTGTTGAGTCTGGGGGTCCAGCTCGTCTGTCATAGGCATGTGCTCCTCATCGTTGTTCGTCACCCTATGATAAAGTCTCGCGCCGACATCCCGCGCCCCGCAGCAAAGTTTCAAAACGTGTTCGATGACTCGTTGCGTTAACAAAAACTCGGTCGCTCTATCCAATTTTTACTTGACATTCCCTTCGCCGAAAGACGTTGCACCGTTCGCCTGCCATGGGCTTTATTTTTCACTTGAACCCGCTAAAGTTGCATGTCAGCTTTTGGCGCGTGAAGTTGGATGCGCGCAGTCGACGGGCGGGCCCGTCGCGATTTGAAAGGACTTTGTATGGGACTTTTCACTGGTAAGACCGTGATCGTCACCGGCGGCGGCAAGGCCACGCTCAAGGACGGTTCCGCCGGCTCCATCGGCTACGGCATCGATATCGCTTTTGCCAAGGAGGGCGCGAACCTCGTCATCACCGGCCGCAACGTCGCCAAGCTCGAGGCTGCCAAGGAGTCTCTCGAGGCTGAGTACGGCGTCAAGGTTCTGCCTGTTCAGGCCGATGTCTCCGCCGGCCAGGACAACGAGGCCGTCGTGCAGAACGTTATCGACAAGGCGATTGAGGAGTTCGGTCGCATCGACGCCGTCGTCAACAACGCTCAGGCCAGCGCCTCGGGCGTGACCATTGCCGATCACACCATGGATCAGTTTAACCTGGCCATTTACTCCGGTCTGTATGCTACCTACCTGTACATGCAGAAGGCCTATCCGCACCTGAAAGAGACCAAGGGCTCCGTGGTCAACTTTGCTTCGGGCGCCGGCCTGTTTGGCAACTACGGCCAGTGCAGCTATGCTGCCGCCAAGGAGGGCATCCGCGGCCTGACTCGCGTCGCCGCCAACGAGTGGGGCAAGGACGGCATCAACGTCAATATCGTTTGCCCGCTTGCTTGGACCGCTGCGCTCGAGAACTTCCAGGATGCCTATCCCGAGGCGTTCAAGGCCAACGTCCACATGCCGCCGGCGGGCCACTACGGCGACGTCGAGAAGGAGATCGGCCGCGTGGTCGTTCAGCTCTGCGGCCCCGACTTTAAGTATATGAACGGCGAGACTGTCACCCTCGAGGGCGGCATGGGCCAGCGGCCGTAGGGGTTACGGCGTTTTGCCAAACGCCGTAACGGGCCGACGCTGCGCGGGCCGCATTTGGACAATCTGACGTTCAACTTCAAGGGCGCGACCGAAAGGTCAGCGCCCTTTCGTTTCACGTCACCTTGTCTCAAATGCGGCTCGCTCGCTGACTTATGCTCAACCTGCGGCGCCATTTTGCTTGAAGGTACCTTGCTCGCTCTGGCGGGTTTTCGCTTTCGGTGCCATAGCATCGGCGTTTGTGTTGTTGACAGAAGGCCTCTCATGGGTAGTCGTTGGGGATGTTCTTAAATGACTAGTCGAAAGGGACGCTCTTGTCGGCACCTGGGGACAGTCCCTGGGTGCCGGCGGATTGGGACACTCTTTTGCAAGATGGCGCTGAAGACTGTCCCCAACGACTAGTCGTTTAATGCGCCAGTTTCTGTCGAGTCGGTGCTTCTGGCGGGTTGCTCGTATAATGGTCTGCGTATGAACCGCAACCAAGGAGTTCCAGTTTATGGACCAGAGCCTCTTTAAATTCGACCTGATCGCCGAGGATCCGACGACGCATGCGCGTGCCGGCGTGCTGCACACCCCGCACGGCGACATCGAGACGCCGATCTTTATGCCCGTGGGCACCAAGGCAAACGTCAAGGGCATTCCCACCGAGACTGTCAAGCAGCTCGGCGCCCAGATCGTGCTCGCCAATACCTACCATCTGTCCATGCGTCCCGGCGAGGACACCATCGCCGAGCTGGGCGGACTGCACAAGTTCATGAACTGGCACGGCCCCATCCTCACCGATTCGGGCGGCTTCCAGGTGTTCAGCCACAACGACGCCGTCAAGCTTACCGACGAGGGTGTGCGTTTTATCGTCAACGACTACGACGGCCGCCACGTGTTCTGGACGCCCGAGGACAACATGGAAATCGCCATGAAGCTCGGCTCCGACATCTGCATGCAGCTCGACCAGTGCCCGGGCTATCCCGCCACGCGTGCCTACGTCGAGCGCGCGGTGGAGCTGTCGAGCATGTGGGCCGAGCGCTGCTATAAGGCTCACACCCGCGATGACCAGGCGCTCTTTGGCATCGTCCAGGGCGGCATGCATCTGGACCTGCGCCTGCGCTCGCTGCGCCATCTAGAGGAGTGCGGCGACTTCCCCGGTTACGGCATCGGCGGCTACTCGGTGGGCGAGGACCACGAGACCATGTTCGAGACGCTGGCGCCGCTCGCGAGTGAGTACATGCCCAAGCACAAGCCGCGCTACCTGATGGGTGTCGGCAACCCGACTACGCTCGTGCGTGGTGTGGGCGTGGGTATCGACATGTTCGACTGCGTGTTGCCGACGCGCACCGGCCGCATGGGCACGGCGTTCTCGAGCGAGGGTCGCCTCAACTTCCGTAACGCCCGCTTTGCGCACGACGACGGCCCCATCGATCCAACCTGCACCTGCCCGGTGTGCACGGGCGGCTACAGCCGTGCACTCATTCGCCACATGGTCACGCAGAAGGAGATGCTCGGCGGCATCCTGCTTTCGATGCACAACATCTACTACCTGCTCAATCTTATGAAGCAGGCGCGTCAGGCCATTATCGAGGGCCGCTACGGTGCGTTCGTGAACGACTGGATGAACAGCCCTGCGGCGGTGGATTACTAAGAGCGGCGCGGGCGCTTGCAGAGCGCGGGCAACGGCAAGGGGCGAGCGCCGGCCGGTCATCACGTTCGCTAACACCGTCTGCGCGACCGCTGACCGATAGCTTGCAAGCGCTTGATGCATCGTGGGTACCATACCGAATGGTTGATGTTCGGGCGGGTGTTTGACGCATGGCGTCGACCCCGCCCGTTTCTCTTTTCGATAGGAGTGCCCATGATGAAGAATGATAACGTCGAGGGCGAGCCGGCCTACGACGAGACGTACCGCCGCGGCCCTGTGGTCATGCGCGGCCCCATGATTCCTAAGGACAATACGTACGCCAACTTGCTGGCGCCCGAAGAATCGACTGATTGGCTGCACGCCGACCCCTGGCGCGTGCTGCGCATTCAGGCCGAATTTGTCGATGGCTTTGGCGCGCTTGCCGAGCTTGGACCCGCGGTGACCATCTTTGGCAGCGCCCACACGCCCAAGGCCGATCCGCTTTACAAGGCGGCGCGCACCGTCGGGCGCAAGATCGCCCAGCGAGGCGTGGCGGTCATCACCGGTGGCGGCCCCGGCATCATGGAGGCGGCCAATAGGGGAGCGGCGAGCGTCAACGGCAAATCGGTCGGTCTGGGTATCGAGCTGCCGCACGAGCACGGGCTCAACAAATACGTGAACCTCGGTATGGACTTCCGTTACTTCTTTGTGCGCAAGACTATGTTCGTCAAATACAGCTCGGGCGCCATCGTGTTCCCCGGCGGCTTTGGCACGCTCGACGAGATGTTCGAGGTCCTCACGCTGGTGCAGACGCACAAGGTCAAGCGCATGCCGCTCGTGCTGGTGGGCAGCGAGTACTGGCAGGGCCTGCTCGACTGGCTCAACGGCCCGGTGATGGATGCCGGCATGATCAGCCCGCTCGATCCGGAGCTGGTGCACATCACCGATGACCTCAACGAGGCCGTCGACATCGCTCTGAGCGGGTTGATATAGGGCGAGCGTTCCTGGCGTTGCGGCAATGTGGGTTAAAGTAATGTGAACGGCAATCTGATGCTATCTAACATCAGGATGCCATCCAAATTGGGTATACTGATGCAAAAGACGAGGCGAGGAGGTCGCGTATGTCTACTGCAACGGTTAAGCCTACGACGGTTCGCATCGAAGAGGGACTCAAAGAGCAGGCGACAGAGTTCTTGGATTCGGTTGGCCTGAGTCTCAATTCGTATCTCAACCTTGCTGTTCGGCAGCTTGTAAATCAGCGGAAGATTCCGTTTGAGATTGTGGGCCGGTCCGAAGTTCCCAACGAGGCAACGAGACGTGCCATGGTGATCGCCGAGGCTCGTGAGTTGGGGATTCTGCCAGACGACAGCCCGTCGTTCGACAGCGTGGATAATCTGATGTCGTTCCTCGATGAGGACTAGCGATGTTTGAGATTAAGGTCGAGGCTCAGTTTAAGGCGGATTACAAGCGGACGATGCGCATCCATCCGCAGCTAAAAACCGAGTTTAAGGCGGCAGTCGCAGAGCCTGCGGCTCACGGATCGCTTCCCGCGGAATATGGTGCCCACGAGCTTTCAAACCCGGGCGGCAACTACAACGGCCACATCGATTTCCATCTATCCGATGGCTTGGTCGATGTGGTCGTTCTCTACTTGTCGCATAAGACTAATCCGGTGATTCGACTGGTCAGGATGGGCTCGCACGAGGAGCTGTTCCAAGGTCCGCTGGGCTGATTGCCGATTTCTAAGTTGCGGTGGAATAGGGATTGATTTGCGGCTGATAAGCCAAAAACAGTCCCTATTTCACCGCAACTGATAAAGGTGCCCCTAGTGGATGGGCTGATAGCGGGGGCAGTAGCTGATGGCGATGGCATCGACGCCTACGTGGGTGGCGATGGTGCAGCCGATGGGGCCGGTGCCGGCGTCTACGTAGTCCCGGCCTGCGAGCGCCTGGTTAACAAGTTCCTGCTCCTCGGCGGCGCCGGTCGTGAGCACGCGCACGCTTGAGCCCGGATGCTCCGCCAAAAATGCGAGGCAGTCAGCCATGGTGTTCGCAACGATGCGCTTGGCGCCGCGGCCCTTTTTGATGGCTTTGATCTCGCCCGATTTCCACTCCGGCGAAACGGCCAGGCGAATGTTGAGCATCTGCGTGAGCTGGCCGGCGAGCTTGGGGGCGCGGCCGTTTTTGACTAGGTTCTCGAGCGTGCGGGGAATCAGCAGCAGGTGGGCGTCGGGCAGGGTCGCTCGGATCTGCGCCTCGGTCTCGTCCAGACTGCGGCCGTCCTCGCGCATGGCGAGCGCATACTCCACGAGCAGGCCCTCGGCACCCGAACCGGTGCGCGAATCGATGCAACGCACGTCGAGCTCGTGGGTGTCGGCCACCTGGCACGCGTTGGCGTAGCAGGCGGACCACTCGCTGCACAGCGAGATAAAGATGGCGCTGTCGTGGCCGTCGGCGAGCACACGGTCAAAGAGTGCCTTGAACTCGCCGGCGCTCGGCTGCGAGGTGTGCGGCAGCTGCTCGGAGCCGGCCATGCGGGCGACGTATTCCTCGGCGGTGATCTGCACCTGGTCGAGCAGGTCCTCGCCCTCGATAATCACATGCAGTGGAATCACGTAAATGCCGAGCTCTTGGGCACGGGCGGGGGAGATGTCCGACGTGGAGTCGGTTATGATGGCAAAAGACATAATTGCACCTTTCGTTGGGACGCCTGCGCGTCGCCTTCAGAGAGCAAAGTGCGTCAAGTATAGTGGAGTTGCTCTACATTGCTAGGTTCAATTGTTGAATAGTCAACAGTTTGAAGCGGTGGTGTGGAAATCATCAACTGGGGAAGAGGGGTGCCGATGGCGGCATTGCAACTTTGCGAGCGGCCGGTTGTGCTGTTCGATTTTGACGGCACGGTGGCCGATACGGGTCGGGCAGTGATGACCTCGACGCGCAAGACGCTGGCTGCGCGCGGGTTTTCGGAGGCGCAGATGGGTGACTTGCGCCGTATGATCGGGCCTCCGCTGTGGAAGAGCTTTCACGACTTTTATGGCTTTTCCCGCGAGGAGTCGCTTGTGGTGGCCGATGAGTACCGCGCCTTTTTTGATGAGCTGGGACCGGAGGAATATCCCGTGTTCGACGGGGTCCCCGAACTGCTCGATGGGATGGCGGCCCAGGGTCATCGCATGGCGGTGGCGACGTCGCGCATGGAGGCCAAGTGCATCGACATGGTGCGTGAGCTCGGGCTCTCTCAGTTTGAGGCGGTGATTGGCATGAATCCGCCGCGGGGACGCGAGACCAAGGCCGATTCGGTCCGCGACGCCCTGGCAGCGCTTGGCGCGACTGCCGACGAGGCCGTGATGATCGGCGATCGCTTTAACGATGTGGAGGGCGCGCACGCAATTGGCGTGCCGTGCATCGGCATCTATTCGGGCGCGGCGGCGCCGGGCGAGCACGAGGCGGCGGGTGCCGATGCGGTGGTGCACTCGGTGGCCGAGCTTGCTAAACTTTTCGCTATCTAATGACGTAATGTGAGGGGCGAGCGCGCTCGCCGCTCATTGGTAAGGAGGTCGTCCATGAATCAGGTGGAGCAGAGCGTTGCCGAATATGTCGACGAGGTCTGGGAAGATGTCGTCGCCGATATCGAGCAGCTGGTGAGCTATCCGTCTGTGGCCGTTGCTGCCGATGCGGAGCCCGGTGCGCCGTTTGGCCGCCCGGTCCGTGATGCGCTCGATTGCGCGCTCGGCATTGCGCAAAAGCTCGGCTACCAGACGAGCGATGACGAGGGCTTTGTGGGCATCGCCGATATTCCGGGTCGCGGCGATAAGCAGCTCGCGACTATCTGCCATGTGGACGTGGTGCCTGCCGGCCCCGGCTGGAATACCGACCCATTTGCGATGGAGCGTCGCGAGGGCTGGCTGCTCGGCCGCGGCGTGATCGACGACAAGGGCCCGGCGGTGCTGTCGCTCTACGCTGGCGCTTATCTGCTCAAACACGGCATTGTGCCGCGCTATACCTTCCGCGCGCTGCTGGGCTGCGATGAGGAAGTGGGCATGTCCGACGTTCACCATTATCTGGAGAACCACGCAGACCCCGACTTTCTGTTTACGCCCGATGCCGAGTTCCCGGTCTGCAATGCCGAGAAGGGCCAGTTTGGGGCGACATTTGTGAGCTCCAAGATCGACGGCGGGCGCATCGTGTCGTGGAGCGGTGCCGAGGCGAGCAATGCCATTCCGTCGCAGTCCATCTGCGAGCTCGCGATTGCCGCCGATGAGCTGCCGGCGCCCGTTGAGAACGCCGACCGCCTGGAGATCACGGCGCTTGATAACGGGCATGCGCAGATTTTCGCCCACGGTATTGGCGGCCACGCTTCGATGCCTGAGGGCACCATCAACGCCGTCGGCCTGATCGTGTCGTATCTGCGCGAGGCCGAAGACGCGTTTGGTGCACGCGACGAGCGCCTGCTGACGCCTGCCGAGCACGAGTTCGTCAAGTTCCTGGCCTTTGTGCATGCGGATGCCTATGGCCGCGGCCTAGGTATCGATGCGACGAGTCCGGCGTTTGGCCCGCTTACCTGCAACGCTGGCGTCATCCGCGTGGCGGATGGCCATATTGAGCAGGTCATCGACGTGCGCTTCCCCGACAGCACGAGTGCCGATACCATCCGCGAGCAGCTCGATCCGCTCGTGGGCCGTTTTGGCGTGACGTGCCGTGTGGGTCGTGCGAAGGTGCCGTTCTCGGTCTCTGCCGACGATCCGGCCGTGAAGGCGCTTATTGATACCTATAACGAGTTTACGGGCAAGCATGCTGAGCCCTTTGCCATGGGCGGCGGCACGTACGCACGCAACTTTGCCCGCGCCGTCTCGTTTGGCCCCGAGGAGACCGGCCTGGAGCTGCCCGCATGGGGCGGCCAGATGCACGGCCCCAATGAGTGCGCCAACGAGGAACAGCTCAAGCAGGCGCTCAAGATTTATATCGTGGCGATCTTACGTTTGAACGAGCTTGAGCTTTAAGGCTGCGGCGTTTTAACAACTTAGCACCCCTTTCGTCCGGGCTTTTTAAGTTGCGGTGGAATAGTTCCTAGAATGGGCCATTTGATGGCCAAGCAGGAACTATTTCACCGCAACTTTGTTTTTATTGGTGTAAAAGGCGGGCCATGCTTGGTGGCGGGTTTGTTATCCGTTTGTAAAGGCTGGGCAGAGCTTGCGGTAAGGGTCTATCAAATGTCCGTAAGAAACCGCAGATAAGGCGGTCGTCGCCCGATCGAGACCGTATCTTTCCAAACAGCAAAGCGGGCAGGGTGCCCGCGAGTCGCATGTATGAAA
>CATYVH010000038.1 GCA_958413765.1 uncultured Collinsella sp. | reverse complement strand
TGCGGGCCACGCGGCTGGGCGACGGGCTGTGAAGGCAACCCGATTGGCCCGCATCCGGAGTTTGTTTCTGCGGCGTTGGTATTACTTGGTATTCCTAAGTATTACCCCGCAGATAGAATACCACACCCGACCCCATGGGGACGGAGAAAAACGGATCATTTTGTTGCTAAGTTAGTATTTAGAGCGTGATGATGTCCGAGATATCGAGGGCCTGAGCGTCGGAGGCGTCGTGTGTGGCGAGTAGGAGCGTGCGACCGTCGAGCAGATCGAGCACGACCTCGGCGCACACATCGCGCGCGACGACATCCAGGCCGGTAAAGGGCTCGTCCAGAATCACCGCGCCGCCCGGGCACAGCAGTGCTCGGGCAATCTCGACGCGACGACGCTGCCCACCCGAGAGCTCGGCCACGCGAGCATGCACATCGATCCCCGGTACCAACAGGCGCAGCAGGGCCGCGGCACTCGAGACGTCCACGCGCGCGTCGGCGCACACCAGCACGTTTTCCAAGGCCGAAACGTCCTCAACCAAGCGCGCGTCCTGAAACACCATGGAGCACGGCGCGCACTCCCCCGCAGCCAGCGCAAGCAACGTCGACTTGCCCACACCCGAGGTGCCCATCACGCAGGCGCGCCCACCGGCGGGCACGCAGAGTGTCAGTCCGTCGAGCGCCGGAGCCCAGGGCGCCCGCTCGCCCACGGCGAGCGCAAGCTCCGCCGCAGCGCCGCCCCCGGCAGCCCCCGCACGCCCGCGAGCGCCGCGTCCATGCGCCCGCACGGCCACGCGCCACGCCACGGGTCCCGAAACCCGCAGCAGCCACACCAGCACGCGCTCACACGCCCACGAGGCGGCAACGACCAGCACGGTCCACGCCAGCAGATCAGCCGTCTCGATCAAAAGCTTCGCCTGATAGATGCGCTCACCCACGGTGCCCACCGCCATGCCGATGAGCTCGGCTGCCACGCCGGCCTTCCAGCTCATGCCGATCACCGACTGCGCGCACGAAAGCACAAACGGTAGAACTTCGCGCCAGGTATGGGCGCAAAACAGGCGCCAACCCCGTACGCCATGCAGGCGAAACATCTGCTCCAGCGGTTTGTCCACTTGCGCCAGACCCTCGACCAGTGAGAAATAAACGCCCGGCAGTGCCATCAAAAAGACCGCCGCGATGCTCACGCGCGCCGACCCCAACCAAATAAGCAGCAGGACCACCACACAGGCAACCGGCGTCGCCTTAACAAACGAAAGCGCCGGCGCCACCAAGCGGGCAAATGCCCGCGACCGCACCGATACTCCCGCCAGCACGCCACCGCATGCCACAGCGAGCGCCAATCCGCCCAAAATTCGCGCGCCCGAGCCCACCAGAATCACCCACGTGCCGGCATCGCATACCAGCCGCAGCAACGCCATCACAACAGCGCCCGGCCCCGGCAAGATCAGCGGCTGCGCCACCAGCGACGCCGCAAAGATCCACACGGCAAGCCAAAAGGCGGCGACGGCACCCACTGCCGCCATCGCCTTCGCACGCTCAGTCATGTGTCGAGCAAACGCACGCACGGGCTACTCCATGTAGTAAAAATCGTCAGCCGGGAGCTTACCGCCCACGGCACTCGCGTCCGCATCGGCCAGCACCTGCAGGTACCCACCGAGCGCCGCCTTCATATCTTTCCCCGTCTGGCACACGAGCATGCACCCGGGAATCGCCTTTTCGGCAATCGTGGCGTTATCGACGATACCCGCATCGACCACCGCCTGAGCCCAGTCCGCCGGTGCCGCGTTTACGGCCTCAACGCTCGCCGCATGGCAGCTTAAGAACTCCGCCACGGCCTCGGGATGTCCCTCGGCAAAGGCACGGCGCACCACGGTCACGCCCGTCAGCAAACGGGAGCCCGTGTCACCCGCGAGCTCGTCCCACACATCGGTCAGGCTCACCGGTGCCGACAGCTTGCCCTCGCTCTTGGCGATGGCAGCGGTCTTGAATGGCTCCGGCAGCACGCCCACGGCGGACGGGTCGGCAAGCAGGGCCGACAGCACCTCGGTGGGTTCGCTCTTAAACTCAAGCGCCACCTGGCCAGTCAGACCTGCGCGCTCCAGCAGGTAGTTCATGACGTACTCCGGCGTGGTGCCCTTGCCCGTCATATAGACGGTGCGGCCCGCCAGGTCGCCAAACGAGGTCACGCCCGCGTCGCCCGTCACCACGCTCAGCACGCCGAGCGCATTGATGTCGATGACCTGCACCGCGCCCTCGGTCTTGTTGTAGAGCACGCTCGCCACGTTGGCGGGCACCAGGGCAATATCGACATCGCCCTGAATGACCTTGGGCACGATCTCGTCGGCAGCGGCGCTGATCGCAAAGTCGAACTCGTTATCCGTCTCGCCACGCGCCGCCTGGTCCATAAACTGCACCAGACCGATTGACGTCGGCCCCTTGAGCGAGGCGACGTGCACCTCGACCGACTCGGCGGCAGCGCCGCTCGGCGCAGACCCGGCAGAGCCCGCAGAGGAGCCCGCCCCCGCAGCCCCGCCGCTGCAGCCAGCCAACGCAAGCGACAGCGCGCCCGCGGCAAGCGCCGAGGCAAACCCTCGGCGCGAAAGCTCAAATTCAAACGCGCGCATCGTTAGCACATCCCTTCGTTAGGCATCGTCCAGGCGTGGTGGTCAGTGTGCAGCAACTCCTCGGCCAGCGGCGAGAGCGGCGCGCCCAAGAACTCGCGATAGCATGCCTGAACATCGGGATTCTCGTGCGAGAAACGAATGTCCGCTGCCGCATCGAGGTCCCAAAGAACCTGGCCACGCTCTGCCGCCAGCTCGCAGCCGTCGTGAATGGGCTGACCGCCGCCACCGACGCAGCCGCCCGGGCACGCCATGACCTCGACGAAGTCATAGCTCGCACGGCCGTCGCGAATCGCATCGAGCAGGCGGGCAGCGTTGCCCAGCCCGTGCGCCACGGCGACGCGCACCTTGGTGCCATCGATATCGGCCACGGCCTCCTTCCAGCCATTCAGGCCACGCACGTCGGTAAAGAGATCCGCATCGGGGTTCTTGCCCGTCACCAGGTAATAGGCCGAGCGCACGGCAGCCTCCATCACGCCTCCCGTGGCGCCAAAGATCACGCCCGCGCCCGTGCCGAAGCCCAGCGGCGTATCGAGCGGCTCCTCGGTAAGCGTGTCGACGCTCACGTGGCTCGCGCGAATCATGCGTACCATCTCGCGCACCGTCAGCGCAACGTCCACATCGGGCACGCCGCCCTCGCCCACCATGCTCGGCAGCGCACACTCGGCCTTCTTGGCCGTGCACGGCATCACGGACACCACGAACAGGCGCTCGGGCTCCACGCCCAACACCTTGGCGTAGTACGTCTTGGCAATGGCGCCGAACATCTGCTGCGGCGACTTGGACGTGGACAGGCTGTCGACAAACTCCGGATAGCGCGCCTTCACAAAGCGCACCCAGCCCGGGCAGCAGCTCGTGAACATGGGCCAGCCGCGGCTGTCGCCCTCGCCCTTGGCGGCCTTACCCAGGCGCTCGAGCAACTCGGAGCCCTCCTCCATAATGGTGAGGTCGGCCGAGAAATCGGTATCGAACACGTACTCAAAGCCCACGCGGCGCAGCGCGCACGCCAGGCGCTCGACGGTGGCCTCCTCGCGCGGGATGCCGAGCTCCTCGCCCCAAGCGCTACGCACAGCCGGCGCGATCTGCACCAGCACGATCTTGTCGGGATCGGCGAGAGCGTCGAACACGGTCTCGGTGTCGTCACGCTCGCGCAGCGCGCCCGTCGGGCAATGCGTGATGCACTGGCCGCATGCGACGCAATCGGTCTTGCCAATCGGCGCGCGCCCGCGGGTACCCACGGCGGTGTGCGTGGCGCGATTGGTCAGGTCCCAAATCCCCAGGCCCTGCACGTTTTCGCACACCTTGATGCAACGCATGCACTTGATGCACTTGTCGTTGTCGCGAATGATGGGAAAATCGAAGTCCCAGCCCTCGCGCGCCAAGTGCTTTTGATACGGCAGGTAGAAAATGCCCAGGTCGTTGGCGATGGTCTGCAGGTTGCAGTTACCGCTGCGCACGCAGCTCGTACAGCGCGAGTCGTGCTGGGACAGCAGCAGCTGCACGTTGGTGCGACGGGCCTCGCGGGCCTTGGGACTGTTGGTATGGACCACCATGCCGTCGAGCACGTAGTTGTTGCAGGCGGCAACCAGCTGGTCGCAGCCCTCGACCTCGACCACGCACACGCGGCAACCGCCGATCTCGTTCAGATCGCGCAGATAGCACAGGGTGGGAACCTGAATGCCGGCGGACTTGGCCGCATCTAGGATCGTGGTGTGCTCGGGCACCACGACCTCGCAATTATCGATAGTGAGCTTGACCATGTTATGCGCTCCGTTTTCGGTGTTGTCACTGACGGTGGTTTTGTTGGGCTCTACCATTCCAGGTTCCTCCCTCCGCGGAACGCGCCAAAGCCAAAGTGATCGCAACGCAGGCAGCGGCTCGCCTCCTGGCGCGCCTCCTGCTCGGTGAAACCCTGCTCGACCAGATCCCAATCGTGAATACGCTCGCCGGCCTCGCGCTCGCCCAGCTCGCAGCGGCCGCACTCATGCTTGCCCTTAAACTGGACGGTCGGCAGCTCGACCTCGAGCTTGATCTTGTGGTCAAAGCCCAGGTAGCGGTCGATATTTGCCGAGGCCACGCGGCCGGCGTTGATGGCACGGATGACGGTGGCGGGACCGGTCTGGCAGTCACCGCCGCTAAAGAGGCCATCGAAGTTGGGCACGGCGCCATCCGAATCGGTGACCACGCAGCCCCACTTACAAGCGATGCCCATGTCCTCAAACGGCTTGGAATCGATGTCCTGGCCAATGGCCACAAACACGCGCTCGCAGGGAATGACGCGCTCGGGCGTGGCGGCGGCACGCGGGGCCGGACGCCCACGACGGGGCTCGCCGATAATCTGCGGCTGCACGCGCAGGCCACTCACGCGACCTTCCTCGCCCGTCTCGATAGCGAGCGGGGCGGTCAACTCCAGCACCTCGCAGCCCTCGGCCTGGGCACCGGCGATCTCGGCGTCCTGGGCCGTCATGTCGCAGATGCGACGGCGGTAGACGATGCTCACCTTTTCGGCACCGCAGCGCACGGCGGAGCGCGCCACGTCCATGGCCACGTTGCCGCCGCCGATGACGCACACGCGCTGGCCGCTCAGGTCGGGCAGCTCGTCGTCGCCGATGGCGCGCAGCATCTTGACGGCCGACTCCACGCCGAGCGCTTCCTCGCCCGGAAGGCCGAGCTTCTTATCGCTGTGGGCGCCAATGGCCAGGTAGACGGCATCGAACTCGTCGCGCAAGCGGGCAAGCTCCTCGCCGTTGACGGAGTGATCGAGCTCAACGTCGATGCCGGCGCTCAAAATCCAGTCGATCTCGGCCTGCAGGCGCTCGCGCGGCAGACGATAGCTGGGGATGCCATAGCGCAGCATGCCGCCCAGGTGGTGGCGCTGCTCAAAGATGGTCACCTTATGGCCCATCACGGCCAGGTAGTAGGCGCAGGAAAGGCCGGCCGGGCCGCCGCCGATCACGGCGACGCGCTTGCCGGTGTTGTCCACTACATGCGGCTTGTGGTCGTTGAGGTCACTGTGCTCGACGGCAAAACGCTTGAGGGCGAGGATGTTCATGGGGTCGTCGACCATGCCACGGCGGCAGTGCATCTCGCAGGGATGCTCGCACACCAGGCCGCAGACGAGCGGCAGCGGATTGTTCTTGCGGATGACCTTGACGGCGTCGGCATAGCGGCCGGCCTCGACCAGCGAAATGTACCCGGGAATGTCGACGTGCGCCGGGCAGCCCGAAACGCACGGGACGCGGGCCTCGCGGTCAAAGCCGCAGGAGCGCTCGCGGATGTGATGCTCAAAATCGTCGCGGAAGCCGCGAATGGCCGTGAGTGCCATGGCGCCAGCTTCGTAGCCGATGGCGCAATCGCTCGAAAGATAGACGGTGCGGGCGGTGCGCTCAATCAAGTTGAGCGTGGACTCATCGGCGCGCCCTTCGAGCACATCGGCGAGCAGGTCGCTCAGCGCGCTCAGGCCCACGCGGCAGGGCGTGCACTTGCCGCAGCTCTGGGTGGAGCACAGATTGACGAGCGCTGCCGTAAACTCAACGGGGCACGGGGCGAGCGAACTCACCGCCAGACGACGTCCGAGCGCATCGTGCAGGTCGTCCATGACGGCCTGAGCGTGGCTGCGTTCCATTACGTGCAGTCGAGCCATAAGATCCCCTCTCACATGGCAGCCCGGAGGCGAGGCCGGGCGAAGTTGCTACACGCACAACACTGACCTAAAAAGTTGTTAGGTCTCCACGCAGTTCGGCAGGCGGTATGAAATGTCACCCTCGGCGGTGAAATAGAACATTACCGCAGATAAATGCCATATTTGGTAAAACGCGTTACCAAATGACAATGCCCCGCCCACGCAATCACGTGGACGGGGCATTGCTCCAGGTATGCGGCCAGCGACCCTGTTGCTTTTACTTAAGCTCGGGCCAGTAACCCTTGTTGGCCTCGATCATGTCGTCGAGAACCTCCTTGGCGACCTTCATCGAAGGCACGGTCTTGTTCAGCGTAAAGGCCTTGAGCGCCTTCTCGTAAGAACCCTCGATCGTAGCCTCGACCACGAGCTTCTCGGAGTTCAGCTGCTGCATCATGAGGCCCTGCTGGAACAGAGGAATGTTGTCGCGGCTGATGACCTCGGGGCCATTCTTGCCAATGTAGGCAGGCAGCTCGACCATAGCGTCGTAGGGCATGTTGGGGATAGCGCCCTTGTTCTCGCAAATGACCAGGAAGCGCTGCTTGGTGTCGTTCTTCAGAGCGATAGCCAAATCGGCAATCCAGTCGCCGTGGCTGCCCGCATAGAACGTGCTCTCGTCGATCTCGCCCGTCTTCTCGTAGTGGTCGATGCCGTCGAAGAGGTTCTTCTCACGCGTCTCCTCAACCTCGTTAGCACGGGTGCGCTCGGGGTTGGAATGCTCGACGAACTCCTTCTGCTGCAGGTAGTAGTTCAGATACGTGTTGGGCAGGTACTCCGGGAAGCACTCCATGATCTCGTACTCGCCCTTCCAGACGTAGTACCAGCTGCCCTTGGTGTGGCGGTTCTGCTCGGGGTGCTCGTCAGTGGCCTCCTCGGGCTTCTTTGCCATGAGCGAGCCCATGCCCTTGAGGTAGGAGTCTGGCAGCAGAATCTCATGCTCCTTGATGTACTCGCGCAGCTGCGGGAGCACCTCCTCGCCCTTGTGGCGGATCGAGGTGAACCAACCAAAGTGGTTGAGGCCAAAGTAATCGTACTCGACATCCTTCTTGTCGATATCGAGTGCGGCGCAAACCACGTCGATGATCGCGATCGGCATGTCGCAGATGTTGATGATGCGAGCGTTGGGACGCAGCACGCGGCAGCCCTCGGACACGATGGCAGCAGGGTTGGAGTAGTTGAGAATCCAGTAGTCCTTCTTGGCGTACTTCTCAACGTCATCGATCATCTCGACCATGGGGAAGATGGTGCGCATGCCGTAGGCAAGGCCGCCGCAGCCGCAGGTCTCCTGACCCACGCAACCGTGGCGCAGCGGAATCTTCTCGTCCTGCTCGCGCATGGCGTAGCCGCCCACGCGCATCTGGGCAAACACGAAGCTCGCGTCGGTAAAAGCCGTCTTTTTGTCGGTGGTCACCGTAAGCTTGATGTCCAGGCCAAGGTCCTCGTGCAAAATCCAGTCCACGAGCACGCCGATCTTGCGCTGACGCTCCTCGTTGATGTCGTACAGACGAATCTCGTCAACGTCGAGCTCGTCCTTGCGCAGGGCGATGGACTTGACGATGCCGGGGGTAAAGGTGGATCCGCCACCACACAGAGTAATGATCATTGTTTACTGCTCCTTCTCAATTGCGTTTTCGACCTTGTCGCGCATCTCGGCGACCTTCATGCCAAAGATGATCTGGATATTGTTGCCGTTGCGGTTGATGCCGCTGTTGGGCACGTGGTTGATGAGGTTCTCATCGATGAGGTCCGGGTTCTTAACGTTCACGCGAAGACGCGTAAAGCAGTTCTCGAGCTCCTCGATGTTGTCCTTGCCACCAAGACCCGCGACCAGGTCGGCAATACCTGCATCGACGCCCTCTGCGGGAGCCGCGGCAACAGCGCCCTGCTTCACCGCAACAGATGCGGCGGCCTCGCCCTCGGCAACGGACTCGGCGAGCTCGGACTCTTCCTCGCGACCAGGCGTGTGGAGGTTGAGCTTCTTAATAAGGAAGGTGAAGAGGAAGAAGTACAGAGCGGCGTTGACGACTCCGAGCACCAGCATAACCGGCCAGTTGGTCTTATCGACACCAAGAACCAGGTTGGAAACCACGATGTTGATGATGCCGCCTGCAGTCGAAGCGGGCACGGAGAGGACCTTGAGCAGAACCAGGAAGATGCCGGAAAGAACCGAGTGAACGACAAAGAGCACGGGAGCGGCAAAGACAAAGAGGAAGTCCATGGGCTCGGTCACGCAGGAGAGCACGGCGGTGATAATCAGCGGGATGATAACGGCTTTGGTCTTATCCTTGTTCCCCTTGTAAGCGGTGACGATAAAGGCGAGACCGATACCGATGTAGGGCCACAGGTTGTTGAAGGTGTAGCTGTTGAAGTAGGTGCTATCGGAGAAGGGCTGGCCCGTCATTGCCATCTCGGCGACACGGATGGGATAGGCACCGGCGATAACCTGATCACCCAGCGTAAGGGTGCCGCCCACATCGGAGAACTGGAACGGGGTGTAGATGAGGTGGTGCAGACCGGTGGGAACGAGCAGCTTGTTGAGCATGCCGTAGATGAACAGACCGATGTTGCCCGACTCCTTAATGATGCCGGCAACGGAGGAGATGGCACCCTGAACCGGAGGCCAAACGATGCAGAAGCCAGCGCCCATGATCCAGGAGATGATGATCATGATCAGGAACGGGAAGCGAACGCCCGAGAACATCGAAAGGGCAATGGGGAACTGCTTGTTCGAGTACTTGTTGAACACGGCACCGGTGATGCAACCAAGAATGATGCCGCCAAACACGCCGGTATCGAGCACCTGAATGCCCATAACGGTGCTCTGGCCGGTTCCGGTAAGACCGAGCATGCCGCTCGCTTCGGCAAGAGAGCCGGTGGCGTTGAGCACGATGTTGTTAGCCTGCAGGAACAGGAAGAACGACATCAGGGCAATCAGCGAAGCATGGCCCTTGTTCTTCTTTGCCATGGCGCCGGCGATGCCCACGCAGAACAGAATCGAGAGGTTGTTGATGATAAACATCAGCGACTGATAGACAACGGCGCCCACAAGCTGGAACGGGCCGGAGCCCAGCACGGGGACCACGGCGCAGATGGTCTTGTTGGTCAGAATGATGCCCACGATGAGCAGGATGCCGGCAACCGAGAGATACATCATCGGCTGAACGATCGACTTCGCGAACACCTCCAACGGCGCTTTGAAATTGAACTTCTTTTTTGCGGTCATAGCGGTACTCCCCTTCCTTTTCCGCAAATTGAGATAGGTGTGCCCTGGACAAGACCGTGAGCCTTGCCTTATATCAATCGATGTGTGGGCACGTTATGCCTAGAGACCAGGTTCTCCAAGCAGGTTAACAATGTGATATGCGAGATAACTCTTCTCGGCATCGGTAACGACAACGTTATAGGTAGACGCCAAGTGGGCGGCTATGGCGTCCGCGCACGAGAACGCGCACGGATACTTAGTTTCATCGATTCGGAACAGTGCATCGTCATTGATCTGCCCGGCCGCGGGGTCAAGCGCCCGCTGTGCGAAAAACTGCAGGTGGCGGACGAAACGCTCATAGGGCAGCGAGGCGTCATCGAGGGTCGTAGCATAGCGCTCGGAAACAATCGTGAGCACGTCGCGAACAAGCTGGACCGAGATGATGAGACGGTCGGAGCGTTGCGGCATGGTGGCGTTGACGATATGCAGCGTAATAAAACCCTGCTCTTCTTCGCTCATCTGGATGCCCATATACTCCTTGACAATCTGCAGCGCACGGCCCGCAAGCGCATACTCCTTGCGATAGAACTGCTGGATCTCGAGCAGCAACGGATTCTCGCAGGGGACGCCCTTGCGCTCGCGCTCCAAAGCAAGGCTGATATGGTCTGCGAGAGCAATGAGAATCTTGTCGTTGATATCAACATTGAGCTCTCGACGAAGCATCTGAACGATGTCCTCGGAAATCACGAGGTTGACGGTGGGGATGGACTCTAAAAGATGTGCCAAGCGGTCAATCGTACGCGAATCCTGAGAAGTTCCCTCCTGCAACGCGTAGGTCTTTTCGACCGATGCCTCGTCGATGGCATCGCCGGCATGACGGCCAAAGCAGAGGCCTCGACCGATGACAATGAGCTCGGAGCCATCGTCCGAAGTGACCATTGCGACGTTATTGTTGAAAACTCGCTTGATAACCACGGTACCCACCAAAAGAATTTACTCGGAAAGCCAGACGACAGGCTCTTTAACAGCAACAGGGCCGGAAGCGTGCTCACGAAGAGTCGAGTTCTCCGAACGCTCGCACACGATAACGAAGACCGTGGGATCGAAGCCGGCGGCGCGGACCGCGTCGAAATCGACCTCGACGAGGGGCTGGCCCGCGTCGACATGGTCACCCTGAGCAACAAGCGCATGGAAGCCCTTGCCCTCAAGTTTAACAGTGTCGATTCCGATATGCAGCATCACCTGAGCAGAGCTGTCGTCGGACATGATACCCAGCGCGTGCTCGGTCGGGAACAGCGCCGCGACGGTACCGGAGACAGGAGCGCACACCGTTCCCTCTTGGGGAACCACGGCAACGCCATCGCCCACGGCACGGCTGCTAAAAGCGGGGTCATTGGTATTTTCTAGATGAACAAGCTCGCCGGAAACAGGAGCGAGGATTTCGAACTCGGAAGTTGCAGTCTTCTGCTCATCCGAACCGCCCATCAGGCGAGAAAAGAAACCCATGGTGGCATGTCCCTTCATAAATAAAGCCCAACCAAAATCAAGCGAATGCATCCATAGAGACACATCCGTTCAAAGACTTTGGTTAGGCCCACGTCCGAGGGACTCGGTAACCTTCCGCATTTCTTTTTACGGGAGCTATTGTAGACAAGCCCAAAGCCAGAATAGTCATTATGACCGGTGAGCGGTATTTTTTCTTCGATAAACGGTATTTAGGCAGCACTTGGGGACGTTCCTTTTCTGCCGGCACTCGGGGACACTCCTCACTCTGGTGCATTGGGGACAGGTTTGCTTGCACCAGGTTGGTGCAGATTAACCTGGCCCCATTGCACCAATTTCGTATGCGCTAGACAAAGAGCTCGCATTCCTTCCGCACGACGCAAACCTTGCTCAGCATCTGGGAAACAGCGGATAGCTTGTTGGGATCAAGCTTACGAGCGCCTCGCGGGCATACGGCAATGCAGCGCATGCAGGAGATGCACGCCTCGCCAGCTGCTCGTTTGGGGTCACCCTTGTCGATAGCACAAACGGGGCACGCCGCGGCGCATGCACCGCAGGAGACGCAATCCTCTGTTGCCTCAGGTGCCATGCGGTGACCTCTGGCTTGTTTGTAAGGACGATTGCCGGGAATAGAGGGCTCGGATGTATCCTCAGCCAACAGCTTTTGCTGAATTTGCTGCGCAAACTCTGCGAGCTGCGCCGCATCCTGCGCATCCGGTCGCCCAGCAGCAAACTGTCGCGCAATGGAATGTTCTGCAATGGCTGCAACTGCCGCGATTACCCGGAATCCCGCATGCTTCGCAACGTCCTCCAGCTCTACGAGCGTGTCCTCAAACGCGCGGTTTCCGTAGACGCACACCAGAACGGCCCGCGCTCCGTTGCCGTGAACCATGTTCAGTCGGTCGACCACCACGGCAGGGACTCTGCCGGCATACGCTGGCACGGAGATAACAGCCACGTCGTCCTTCGTCATCGAGACCTCGTGGAAATCCAACCCGCTATCGGTCAGATCGACGGTAACGGTATTCTTGTCCAGCGCTCCAGCCACAAGGCAAGACACCTTCTCCGTTCCACCCGTCGGACTAAACACAATTTCAAATACGCTCATCTAGACACCCTCCCCCTACGCTCAGCAACGCGTCAAGCCGTTTTCACATCCAGCCAGAGTATACGGCACGTGGGGTCCCCATTTTGGCGCACCAAGCACCCCAATGCACCAACCCTACGCTGCCTGCCTCTTCGTTTTGTATAAATTACGGTACAGATTGTATATATTTACGGGATGCTGCCGTGTTCTCCCAAGGTACCCCATCCTGGCCCGTGCAAAAAACGGAGTATTCTGCAACGTGACCGCGCCAGCACCGCCGCGGGTGGGCAAAACTGTAGGGCGCCGTATCATTTTAAGTCCCGACATGGCGAGAATAACGCGTCCCTGCTCCGGAAAACGGCGAAATCTGGCTCAAAACGCTCTCTAGGGATATCCGAAGACCACCGTTGGCGACGTCGAATCATATGCAGACAACTCGAACTACAGAATACTCCAAAAAATGCACGGCGCACCCCATGGGACCCATTGCCGCATGGCAGGAAACAGGCCCACGGCATCCTCTAGATGCATTCCCGAGGAAATCACATTTGAACTAGCGATCGGATACGGCAAACAAAAAGGGCCCCGAGCACAGTCTGCTCGGGGCCCAAACTCATCTCGCCTTACCGCGCGACGCGTGTGTTACTTGCGCTTGCCGCCACCGTCACCGGGGCGACGGGAGCTGCCGCCGCGCTTGCCACCACGGCTGTTGCCATAGCTGCCACGGTTATCGCGACCGCCGGCACGGCCGCCACGGGAGCCGGTCTGGTTGCCGCCACGCCCGCCACGATAGCCGCCACGACGCTCCTCGCGGGTATCGTCGTAGTTGCGCCAGTCATCGCGACGATCGCGGCTGGCACGCGGGTCACGACGATCGCGCGACTCGTTAGAACGACCAGCGCCGCCGCGGCCGCCATTGCCGCGAGCACCCTCGCGACGCTCGCCGCCGCGGCTACCGCGCTCTTCAAAGCGCTTGCCGCCACGGGACTCGCCGCCGCGGGTGCTACGCTCACCACGGCCCTCGCCGCCGCGGCGCTCGTCACGGCCACCGCGCTTGCCACCGCGCGAACCGCGGCCCTCGTCCTCGCGCTCGACACGACGACGGCCACCGCGATCCCCATCCTCGCGACGGCGGCGATGCGCCTCGCCCTGGAACTGCTTGGCACGACGCTCGGCACGGTTACCGCGCGGGGCCTGCTCGACGGCAGCGGCACCGCCGCGCTCCTCGGCAGCTACCTCGCGGGCCACGCTCTCAACAGCCTCGTCTACGCGAGCCTGAACGCCCTCGCGCACGCGGGTCTTGCCGCCGCGCTTGGGACGGCTCGGACGCTCGCCGTCGCCGCGGCGCTCGTCGCGACCGCGGTTGGAACGACCGGCAACATCGCCGTAATCGTCGCCGTTGCGCTTGCCGTCGCGACGCGCCTGCTCAAGCTTCTTCTTGCTCTTGGACTTGCCGCGCTTGGTCTTCTTCTTCGCCTTAAAGGCCGCAGGGTCGCGCTCGGGATCAACCGCGGGCGGGTTGGGACCCACGTGCAGGTCGCCGGCCTCGTAGATGTCGGCGGTCTTGTCCATGAGCTTCTCGATCTCGTAGAACTCGTCCACGTCCTGCTCGGTCACAAACGTGATGGCCCAGCCCAGCTCGCCGGCGCGGCCTGTACGGCCAATGCGGTGGATATAGTCGGTCGGCTCGGCCGGCACGTCAAAGTTCACGACGTAGCGCACGTCGCTAATGTCGATGCCGCGGGCAAGCACGTCGGTCGCCACCAGCACGTCGACGGTGCCATCGCGGAAGGCAGAAAGCGCGCGCTCGCGCTGGGCCTGGCTGCGGTTGCCGTGGATTGCGGCGGCCTTGATGCCCTTGCGCTCCAGACGACGGCAGCAACTGTCGGCGCGGTGCTTGGTGCGCATAAAGACGATAGTGCGCTCCGGACCCTCCTTCTTGAGGAACTCGGGCAGCAGGTTGTTCTTGGCCTCTATGGACACCGGGAACACAAACTGGTCGACGGTGTCGGCGGTCGACGTGGCGGGCGCGATCTCCACGCGAGCCGGGTCGCTCACCAGGTCGGTGATCTCGCCCACGGCCTCCTCGTCGAGTGTCGCCGAGAACAGCAGCGTCTGGCGCTCGGCCGGCGTCTCGCGCACAATGCGGCGGACGGCGGGCAAAAAGCCCATGTCGAGCATGCGGTCGGCCTCGTCGAGTACCAGCACTTTGACCTCGCCCAGGTGGCAGGCACCCTGCTCGATCAGATCGACCAGACGGCCCGGCGTTGCGACCAGGATGTCGCAGCCGTACTTAAGTGCCGCGGTCTGCGGCTTGTAGCTCACGCCGCCCACGACGGTCACGGCAACATGACCGGTGACGTCGGCGATTTTGCTTGCGACCTCGTCGATCTGCTGGGCAAGCTCGCGCGTAGGGGTGATGACGAGCATCACAGGGCCGCGGCCGTTGCCCTCGGGCTTTTTAGCACCGCGACGACGGTTGCGGCCGCTGCGCTCGCGCACGGGTTTGGGAGGAGCGATGTGCTCCAGGTTGTTCATGGTCGGCAGCAAAAAGGCAGCCGTCTTGCCGGTGCCGGTCTGAGCGGCGGCAAGCAGGTCTCGGCCTTCGAGCACCACAGGGATCGAGCCGGCCTGAACGGGCGTCGGCGCCGTGTAGCCCAGGTTCTCGATAGCACGAAGTATCTCGTCCGAAAGTCCCAGCTCGTCAAAGGCGGGCAGGTTCTCGGTAGCGGACTCGACGGCCTGGGCAGCATTGGCCTCATCGGCGGCATCGAAGGCAGCCTGGGTCATGGCCTCACGGGTCTCGTCCAGGATCTCGGCGTCGGTGACGTCGGATACAGAATTACGCATATGTTGTTGTTCCTTATCTGCACGCGCAATGGGCACGGCATGCGGCCGCGCGGGCGTGCTTGGTAGTGCGCTAATACATACAAAAACGGGTGCGCACAGAGAGGACGTTGCTCAGCACGCTGGCGATCGCTTTGGCAGCCCTATCACGCGCCGTCCAGACGCAGCAGCTCTAAGCGATGGAGCAGATTCGCCGCTGGTTAGTATACCCGTGCATCGCATGCCCCCACGTAAACCACAGATGACGAGGCGGACGAGGCGGGCCCGGCTGATTGTCTCAATCTGTAACAGTTACGGGGCAAATCTTCCTCTACGTGTTACAGATCGAGACAAACGGTCGACACGGTTCACAAACGTCTCAATCTGTAACGGCTGCGAAGCAAAACCGGCCCCAAATGTTACAGAACAAGACAGAGGGGGATTTCCGTCCAGTCCAAACCAAATCTCTCAGTCTTCCTGCAATTTCGAACATGTGGCCTATAATGTTGCTTTGGTTACGCTATATATTGCGCAGCCATTTAATACGTCGCCCACCGGGGGCCATTAATTCCTATCGCCATATTGGCTAGGAAGCAATCAAAGGAGGTATCCGTGGCAGCAGAGACGCCTTGCTCGGTCCTCTATAACGATATTCGCTCGTTCGGCGGTCTTAAACATCTCGAGATTGCCCGAATGCTCATCAATGGAAACTCTTATCTCGGCAGTACCCTGCTCGAGAAATGCTCTTCCAACCGCTCGTATCTCACCCGTTACATCGTCCATCGCGAGCCTGACCAGTGCGCGCCCGCCATCTACAGCGACTTTGCCATCACCACGCTCAATCTTTCCGCGGCAATCTGCAGCAAGCTCGGCAGCGGCGAGTCCGCCTATCAGGCAATCGCCGAGCACTATCGCGGCCCGGCCGCCAACGAAATGATGTCGGCTCTCGCCAGCTACAAGTTGGACAGCTGCCTATATGCAAATGCCCTCAATCGCATCGACAACTTTGACGGCAATGCCGTGCGCGAGAAGAGTACGCTTTACCTTATGCTCTTTGTGGCAACGGGGGCGCTCGCTGACCCCATCCAAGGCGTGGCCACCGTCGAGCGCTTTTGCGACAGCAAGACAGGCGGGCACTTTGGCACCACCGAAACTACCGTCGGACGTGGCTTTATGAGCAGCCTGGAGCAGCCGCGCACTGTCGCCCCCAACCTCGGTCTGCTCAGAACCCATGCCGACAACTGCGCCGACATGCAAATCCATCCCCTCACACGCGATCCGCGCGGCACGGTAATTGGGTCCTTGCCCAAAACCTCGCCCAGCATCACCGATGTAGGCACCGATGCATCGCGCGAGCATCTCCGCATTTGGCTCGAAGGTGGACGCTGGTACGCCCAGGGCCTTGGATCGACCAACGGCACAGTGCTCGAATCGGGCGCGGGCGACGGCGATATTGTGATTGAGCCGCCGCGCGACCAACGCGAACCCGGCAAGATCTATCCCCCGGTGGAAATCGAAAACAGCGACAGGCTCCATCTGGGTCTCTACACGACATTCCTTGTCATTGTGGATTAGCGCGGGCGGTGATCGAAAGACGGTCACCGCCCGTCTTTCGTCTTCTACCTTCTGCGTCGTAACCGACAATACTCAGCGGTATACGCGGGCAGTGCGGCTATCATGGTACTTTACCGATATCCGCACTGCCCGCGTATACGCGCGGCAACCCATGCCAGACAAAGGAACGCCATGGATACTACCGATAGCGCCTATGGCGACAAACTCATCCGTCTCGACACGTTCGATACCGCCGTGGCAGTCGACCCCAGTGCCGAGGATGACGCCGAGCGCCGGTTTATGACGCTTATTCTTCAGACGGCATACCGCAACGGCGGCAATATCGGACATGTGCTTCGCGCGACCAACACGAGCGGCGAGGTCTTTGCCGTCAAGCTGCTCAAGGACAACGCCATCCTTTCCGGCCAAGCCCCCGACCGCTCCGCCGAGCAATCGGCCGCGCACCTGGCCAACACCGCCGCACTGTTCGAGGAGTACCGTCATCTGTGTACCGTCTCGCACCTGCGCGGATTTCCGCGCGTCTATGGCTACGGATCGTGCGAGGACGACCCGCTTATCCTCATGGAGTGGGTCGAGGGCACCTCGCTCAAACAGGCGCTGCCCTTGCTTCCGCACGACGCCTCGGGCGGGCTGACCACCCAGATGGTCGCCGCCGTCGGAAACGCCGTGCTTCGCGCGCTCTTGATGACCCAAGGCCTTGTGAATCCGGTCGTCCATCGCGACCTGTCGCCTGCCAATATCATGTTCCGCACCACCAGCCGAACGCTCGAGCAGCAGATTGCCGATTGCTCCTTTGACCCCTGTCTCATCGACATGGGCTCCGCGACCATGGCCCTCGGCGACGACGCGATCACCCGGCGCGCCGACATCTGGCGCTTTGCCACGCCCGCATACGCCGCGCCCGAAATGCTCACGCAGGATATCGAAGGCATCGCGGCCCTTCGCCGCTCGCCCGCGATCGACGTCTATGCGCTTTCGAGCATTCTGTACCAGCTCTACAGCGGTCGCAAACCGTTCGATGTCGAGTCGACGGGTGCCGCGGCGACCGGCTCGTTCTACCTCATAAAGACCAAGACCAAACCGGCGCCGCTCGAGCCGCGCTGCGAGGGCGACAAAGCGCTTGTCCAGATCATCATGAAAGGCATCTCGGTCGAACAGGGCGATCGCCCTACCGAGCAGCAGATGCTCGAGGTGCTCTCGACATACCTCCCCGCTGCAGAATCTGAGGACCGCGAGGGTGCAAGAGACGAGGCCGCAATTGATATCGATTCTGGCACGCACCTTAAGGTCGACGTCGCCGGCGAGCGCGCGCGAGAGATCTTGGAGCAGGCCCGGCACGACGCCATGACCCGCCGTCGCTTTATTATCGGCGGCGTCGTTGCGGTCGTTGCGGGGCTCGGCGTCGTTGGCGCGGCAACCCATGGCTTTGGCATCCCCGACTACCTGGACGGCATCCGCGGTTCGCTTGACGACTACACTTGGGACCAGCTGCAGGAGATTTCGCTCAAGATTAAGGCCGCCGAGACCCGTAGCGAGGCACGCGAGATTGCCAAGCGCTACCACCTGCTCGACGCTGATGGGCATATCCCCTATCCGTGCACCAAGCGTGTCACGCTCACCAACGGACTGCAGGTCGGCGCGCAGCTTGTGGGCATCCGCCACGATGAGCTTCTGGACGGGACGGGCAAGGCCGGGCTGACGTTTATGTTCGACGCGGGTATTGCTGAGCGCAACGCTACGGCTGAACCGCCGAGCGCCGGCTGGGCAGATTGCGAGCTGCGGGGATGGCTCAACGGCGACGGCCTTAAGCTGCTACCCAACGAGTTGCGCGCGCTCATCAAGTCTGTCAAGAAGACCTCGAATAACGTTGGCGCCGCCAACAGTGCATCGTGTCTGAGCGAGTTGCCTGCAACCCTTTGGCTGCCCGCCATGGTCGAGCTGTGCGGTACGCAACCGCCCGATTCGTTTGCCGAGGACTATCACTACCTGGCAGACATCTACAACGGCGAGGGCGAGGAGTATCAGCTCTTCCGCGAGCTCAAGGTGAGCCCGTATTCCACGAACGAGACGATGGTCCGCCAGTGGAAGGGCAAGGACACCTGTTGGTGGGAGCGCACGGTGAGCCCTGACACATCGGAGAGTGGAGGCACACTCTATTTGAATCGCGTGGGGCACGACGGCGACGTCTTTACGTACGCAACGCCTGCGGAAAAGCCAAACAAGCTAACCTGTGTGATCCCCGGGTTCTGCATCTAGGCGGCGGGCGTCTTGCCGTGACGGAACCCCTCCCCGGCAATTGTCTCGATCTGTAACACTAGCTCGGCAGATACAGGTCTAGATGTTACAGATCGAGACAAACCCCCGCCCCGCGAGACAACATCTCAATCTGTAACAGTAAGGGGTTAAAAACCTCTCTAGATGTTACAGATCAAGACATTTGAGTTGACCGCGGACAGTCTGTCTCGATCTGTAACAGTTAGAACCCAAAAAACCAGTCTAGATGTTACAGATTAAGACATTGAGTTTCCTGTCAACTGTTTGTCTTGATCTGTAACAAATACTCGGTAAAACGGGGTCTAGTTGTTACAGATCGAGACGTTAGTTTTCGGTTGAAATGTTTGTCTAAATCTGTAACA
>CATYVH010000037.1 GCA_958413765.1 uncultured Collinsella sp. | reverse complement strand
CCGTACGCTTGAACTGAGAAGGGGGAGGCCTCGCGGCCTCCCCCTTTTTTGCGTTTACGGGCTTTTGTCTCACATAGTAGCTGTGTTTTATAACCCTCGTTTGTCGCTTCTTCTGTGAACGGGCTACAATAGCTTAGTCTGTGCAATATGGAGGTGAACATGGCTGAAGCTGGTATCGGCGTTGATATCGTCGAGATTTCCCGCATGAAATCTATTCTTGAAAAGACGCCGTCGTTTGCTCGGCGTGTGTTTACCGAAGAAGAGCGTGTGTATTGTGATGCATCATCGCGTCCCGCTGCTCACTATGCGAGCCGCTTTGCTTCGCGCGAGGCGGTGCTTAAAGCTCTCGGCACGGGTTTTAGTCAAGGCGTGGGTCGCAAGGATGTTTCGGTGACGCGTGATAAACTCGGCAAACCGAGGGCGCTGCTTTCGGGCCGTGCTCTCGAGATCGCTCAAGAACTGGGTGTTGTTGAGGTCGCTCTTTCCATTACGATTACGGGAGACTTGGCCGTTGCGAATGCCATCGCGATTACCGAAGATGCTCGGCCTAAGCCAAAAGATGAAAAGGTGAGCACCAAGAAACGCGTTGCGCAGACATTTAAAGAGGCTCGCTCTGTATTAGATGAGCTCGAGCAGCTGCAGAATTCAGCATTGACGGAGCACCTGGGCGATGCTTCGCAAGATACGCTAGGAGCATAGATGAAACCGGTTTTGAGTACCGAAGAAGTCGTTCGTCTCGAGGATATCATCGAACGCGAAGGAACTTCGAAGGCCGAGCTTATGGAGCTAGCGGGTGAGTTTGCCGCTAACGAGGTCTTGAAGCTCAATCCCGATCGGGTTCTCGTTTTGGTCGGTTTTGGTAATAATGGCGGCGACGGTTGGGTTGCCGCCGATATCCTGAGCCATAAGGGTGTGGACGTGGATATCGTTTCTCCGGTTGAACCGGATGAGATTCCTGCTGCTCTGGCACGTCACGTTGCTCGTCGTACTGCCGGCCGCGATGTGCACGTTTGCGTCGGCCCCTCGCGTGATGAACTCGAGGTTTTGATCGATAAGGCCGATGTTGTTGTCGATGCCATTTTTGGTACCGGTTTCCACGGGAATCTGCGTGCGCCGTTCTCCATTTGGATTCCTACGGTCAATGAATGCGCCGATTGTGTCGTATCCATTGATGTCCCCTCGGGCCTGAATGCCGAGACGGGCGTTGTTGATGACGACTGCATTCGTGCCGAGCGCACGGTGACGATGATTGCGCCCAAGATTGGTCTGTATAGCGCTGATGGTCCTGAGTATGCCGGCGATTTGATCTGCGGCAATCTTTACGACCGTCTTGACGAGGTCATCGATGATGTCGACCACGCCGCCGAGATTGTCGAGCCCGGTGACTTAGTTGATTACTTTGCTCCGCTACCATCGAATATCGATAAGTATTCCCGTGGCTCCGTGCTTATTGTCGCCGGATCAGCGCAATATCCTGGTGCTGCCATTATGGCGGCCAAGTCTGCAGCTCGCGCGGGTGCTGGTTACGTGGCAGTCGCGGCTCCTGACGCCTGCGCCAATCTCATTCGCATGGCACTTCCTTCGATTCCGGTCTTTGCTATTCCGTCTGATTCCCGCGGCTCCTTTGGCGCCGCTGCGCGCATGACGGTGTGCGAGATCGCAAAGAAGTACAGCTGCGTGCTGTGCGGTCCCGGTATGACGACGTCTGCCGGCGCTATGCAGGTGGTTTCGGGCTTGCTCGAGCTTGATGTACCGCTAATTTTGGACGCCGATGCACTCAACTGCCTTGCTAAGATTGCCATTGACGGTATTGATAGTAACCCCGAGATGTATCGTCGCGAGCAGCCGTTGGTTATGACACCGCACTATCGTGAGCTTTCGCGTCTGGTTGCCGGTGACGAGGTGAACGACCTTGGTACCGCGATTGCGGCCGCGCAGAAGGTTGTCTGGGCTGCAGGCTCCGACAATCTGGTGGTCATTGCCAAGGGGCCGACGACGGCTATCTGTGGCGTTGAGCGTGTGCTGCTGCCGCTCTCGGGTCCGGCTTCTCTGGCAACTGCCGGTTCGGGTGATGTTCTCGCGGGTATTTTGGCCGGCACGCTTGCCACCATGCGCGACGAGATGGATCGTTGGGAGTTGCTGTATTCGTACGCCGTCGCACTTCACAGCTACGCCGGTTTTGCCGCGGCGACGGAGTATGGTGAGAAGAGCGTCATCGCGACCGATCTTATCGACTTGATCGGTCCTGCCATGGAGCTGGCGGCAAAGGATGCGCTCGAAGATCTGGGAATCATGGACGAAGGGTCGGATGACTAATCATGAATAAAGCCGATTTGACGCGCTGGTCCTGGGTCGAGATCGACCGCGGGGCGCTCCGTCGCAACACGAGGGCCTATAAGAACTTGCTGAATCCGCGTCAGCGCCTGTGCTGCGTGGTCAAGGCCGATGCTTATGGTCATGGAGCTGTTGAGTGCGCCAAGATCATGTATTCGGCCGGTGCCGACATGTTTGCCGTGGCGACGGTTAACGAGGGCGTTGAGGTCCGACAGGGCGGGATTACGAAACCCGTCCTCATCCTAAGCGAGCCGCCTATCGAGGCTATTCCGACGTTGCTCGAGTTTGATATCATGCCCTCGGTCTATACGTCTGACTTTGCTCTTGCGTATGGCGAATGTGCCGTCGCGGCGGGCAAGGTGGGCAAGTACCATCTTGCCATCGAGACGGGCATGAATCGTATCGGCGTTCACTACACACAGGTGCTCGACTTTGTCCGCGGCATCAGCTTCCATCGCGGTATTCAGTGCGACGGCGTATTTACGCACTTTGCCACGGCCGATGAACCTTCGGGTTGGGACTACAAGCTGCAGTGCCAGCGTTTTACCGAGGCCGTTCAGGCCATTAAGGACGCAGGTTTTGAATGCGGTATCGTGCATTGTGCCAATACGCCGTCCTCGATGCTCGATTCTTCAATGCACTTTGACATGATTCGTGCCGGCATCGGTTTGTATGGTCTGCAGCCATGTGAGCTGAGTGGTCGTGTGATGCAGCTTGATCCCGTCATGAGCGTCCACGCGCGTGTGACGCGCGTGGCGCATCCTGCGATGGGCGAGGGCGTGGGCTACGGCTTTACCTACCGCGTACCGCGCACGCGCGTTCAGATCTGCACCCTTCCGATCGGTTATGCCGATGGCCTTTCGCGTACGCTTTCCAATCGTATGGATGTGCTGTATCGCGGCGAGCGCGTGCATCAGGTTGGCAATATCTGCATGGATCAGTTTATGGTCGCCATTCAGTCCAACCCGGCGCATGAGATTCCCGAGGCCGAGTATGGTGACGAGATGATCATTGTCGGCTGCGATGGAGATGCCGAGATTACCATGGACGAGATGGCGCGCCTACGCGGCACGATTAACTACGAGGTCGCTTGCGGCTTTGGTATGCGTCTCGACAAGGTCTACGTGTAGGAGTCGCTATGGGCGTCATGCACATTCCCGGCCATAGCCATCAGGCGCCGCGTGAGGTCGCACTCGAGGAGATCGAGGCCGTTCTGGGCGATTGTCACCTTTGCCAGCTTTACCAGTCGCGCCACAACATCGTGTTTGGCGTGGGAAACCCCCGCGCTCGCGTGATGTTTATTGGCGAGGCGCCGGGCCGTAATGAGGATTTGCAGGGCGAGCCCTTTGTGGGGGCGGCAGGCGAGGACCTCAACGGCATTTTGTCGCTGGCGGGGCTCAAACGCGAAGACGTCTACATTGCCAACGTGCTTAAGTGCCGCCCGCCGGGAAACCGCAATCCGCGCCCCGAGGAAGTGCTGGCTTGCTCACCGTTTTTGCGCGAGCAGATTCGAAGCATCTGGCCCGATATCATCGTGACGCTCGGCAACCCCGCAACGCACTTTGTGCTCAAGACCGAGATCGGCATTACCAAGCTGCGCGGCAGGTTCCATCAGATGGGGCACTTTGTGGTGATGCCCACTTTCCATCCGGCAGCAGCGCTACGCAATCCAGCGTGGCAGGAGCTGCTGGAGGAAGACTTTAAGATGCTGGGCGACTATCTGGGGCGACATCCCGCACCAGAGGACGCCTCGGAATAATAAGGAGCATATATGTCCCTGGAGCGCCTGGGGGTAGGTACTTACAAAACGACTTGCGCTGCCGATACGGAGTACTTTGGCGAGCTAATTGCACCGTGCCTTGAGGACGGAGATGTGCTCATCCTGACCGGTGGCCTGGGAGTGGGCAAAACTCACTTTACCAAGGGCGTCTCGCGCGGGCTGGGCGATGGGCATATGGTTACGAGTCCTACGTTTGCGCTCATGGCCGTTCACGATCAAGGTCGTATTCCGCTGTTTCACTTTGATCTATACCGCCTGGAGCATGCCTACGAGCTCGAGGATACGGGCATTTTCGATGTGCTGGGCTATGAGGGTGCTTGCCTGCTGGAATGGGGCGAACAATTCCAGGACGAGCTGACGGATGAGTATCTTTCGGTGACGCTCAGGCGTGATGAGGGCGACAGCGATGTGCGAACGATAACGCTTGAGGCGCACGGTGACCGCGCAATGGAGCTTTCCCATTTGATTGATAAGGCTGTACAAGATGAGCTTGCATAACGACAACGCGCTGGTGGTGGCGCTCGATACCTCGACCGACATGCTTGCCTGCGCGGCAAGCTGGATTGATGGGCAGACGGGTGAGACGAAGCTCGTGAGTGGCGACCACATGTGTCGCCGTCACGCCAACGTTGAGCTCGTGAATACCGTTGATGGCGTGCTGGCTCAAGCCGGTCTGGATCGCAGCGATGTTGGTTGCTATGTGGTCGGCCGCGGCCCGGGGTCCTTTACGGGTGTGCGCATCGGCATCTCCACTGCCAAGGGCCTCGCGCGTGGTGCCAATGTTCCGCTGCTGGGCGTGTCGACGCTCGACGCTTGCGCTTGGACGGCGTGGAAGGCTGGCGTGCGCGGCAAGCTTGGTATCTTGGCCGATGCTATGCGCGGTGAGGTATATCCGGCGCTGTATATGCTGGTCGATGAGGGTCCCGAGCGTCAATTTGAGCGCGAACACGTGGTCAAGGCCGCCGTGGCGCTCGATGAGTGGCGCCAAGCAGCGGACTGGGGCCAGGTTCAGCTGACCGGTGACGGTCTCGTGCGCTATGGCAAGCTGCTGGGTGAGGACGAGGCCGCCCGCTGCGTGGAGCGCGACCTGTGGTGGCCTTCGGGCGAGGGCTTGCTGCTCGCGCACGCTGCGGGTGACGGCGATCCGGCCCGCGTCCTGCCGATTTACACGCGCCTTTCGGATGCCGAGGAAAACGAGCGCAAGCGTCTTGGTCTTGCCGAGAGTGCGCAGAGCGAAATTACGGGTGTTGCCGATGAGCTCGCCGGTCGTCATCTGCAGTTCCGTCCCATGGGCGCGGCGGATGCCGAGGGCGCGAGCGCGCTGGAGGCTGCCTGCTTTGAAGGTGCCGGACACGAGGCATGGACGCCGGGCATGTTCCTGTCCGAACTGGGCGAGGACGTCGCTGCGCCGCGTAGTTGGTGGGTGGCACACGACGACGGCAAGCTGCTGGGCCTTGCCGGCGGTATGGTCGTGGACGGTGATGTGCAGATTCTGGATGTCGCCGTCGACCCGGCACATCGCCGTGAGGGCATTGCCCGCAAGCTGCTGTCGCACGTGAGCTATGATGCCCAGATGCTCGGCTGCACCACGGCTTCGCTCGAGGTCGAGGACGGTAACGAGGGAGCGATTGCGCTCTATAACGCTCTGGGCTTTACCGAGGCAGGACGGCGCCGCGGCTACTATGGTGCCGGCAAGGATGCCATCGTCATGACGGCTCCGCTGCCCCTGGTGCTTCCGGTCGACAATGCTTCGCCCGAGCCGACGGCGGCAGAGCAGCGTGTATGGCCGCTGCCCGCGCCCGAACGCACTGCTGAGGAGCGTGCCGAAATCGAGCGCCGTCGCCTGGTGCTCGCTATCGAGAGTTCGTGCGATGAGACGGCCGTGGCGATTATCGATGCGGATGGCAATATGCTGGCCAACCAGGTGTCGACACAGATTGATTTTCACGCCCGCTTTGGCGGCGTGGTGCCCGAGATCGCCTCGCGCAAACACGTTGAGGTGATTGTGAGTGTCGTGGATGCGGCGCTCGAGGATGCCGCAGCATCGCTTGGTCTTGAGGGCGGAGCCATTGCCCCCAGCGAGCTTGCCGCCGTGGGCGTGACACAGGGTCCGGGCCTGGTGGGCGCCCTCGTGGTGGGCGTTGCCTTTGCCAAAGGCTTTGCCTACGCTGCCGGTAAGCCGCTCGTATGCGTCAACCATCTGGAGGGGCACCTGTTTGCCAACTTGCTGGCACAGCCCGACCTCAAGCCGCCGTTCATCTTCACGCTTGTCTCGGGCGGGCACACCATGCTCGTGCACGTGAAGGCATGGGGCGACTACGAGGTACTTGGTGAGACACTCGACGATGCTGTGGGCGAGGCCTTCGACAAGGTAGCCAAGGCGTTGGGTCTGGGCTATCCCGGTGGCCCCATCATCTCCAAGCTGGCCGAGACGGGCAATCCCCGCGCGATCGATTTTCCTCGCGCGCTTAACAGCAGGGGAGATTATCGTTTCTCGCTTTCGGGTCTTAAAACCGCTGTGACGCTCTACATCGAGCAGGAGACCAAAGCCGGCCGAACGATCCATCTGCCCGACCTGGCGGCTTCATTCGAGGCGGCAGTCTTTGACGTGCAGTACAAGAAGGCCAAGAACGCGCTGCATGCCACCGGATGCAAGGAGTATTGCATCGGCGGCGGTGTCTCGGCTAATCCGCATCTGCGCGAGATGATGATCAAGAAGCTCGGTCGTCAGGGGATCCGCGTGACGGTGCCGCCCTTGTCTGCCTGCACCGATAACGCCGCCATGATCGCGGAGGTCGCCCGCCGTAAATTCGACCGAGGTGAAATCTCACCGTTCGACGTCGACGCCGATCCAAACATGACGCTGTAGCTGGTACGGCGCGGTCCCCGGCGCTGCCCGGGCGCCAGCGGCCGCATATGAACTTTCCTGCTCTACAGTCCTGCTCACGACGGAGGCCACATTAAGTGGCCTCCTGTTCGTGCGGAACTCGCGATAAAGTTCATATGCGGCCGCTGGCGCCCGGGCAGCGCCGGGGACCTTTCTGTATCGATGCGGCTTCTGAGCCGGATTGGCGTCGACAACGTCCGGCAAGGTTAGCCAGCTGCGTCGAATTTCCGGCGTGCTTTAGCTGAAAGAAAAAGATGGTGTGCGGAGCTTTGCTCCGCATTTGGGATGGGAGCCCCTGAGAGCCGTGGGAGCCGGGCGGCGCATATGAACTTTATCGCGAGTTCCGCACGCAAAGGAAAGCACTTAATGTGCTTTCCGTCTTGCGCAGGACTGTAGAGCAGGAAAGTTCATATGCGCCGCCCGGCTCCCACGGCTCTCAGGGGCATCTCTCATGCAAAAACTGTCGTGGGGTAAAGTCCGAGGTCAGTGGCGTTTTATACCGAGAAATCCAAAAAAAGTTGAAAATTCATTACAAATTTGCGTTGACTTTAGGCAACTAAAGTTTCATACTCCTTTTCAACCACTGGGGGATGTGAACACGCACGGATCGTTCGCATCATGATTGAAGAGGATTTCTTAGACATGTTCACGCATCAGCTAAACATTATCAGCGTAGTAATTATCTGATGCGGGTTAGCACATACAGCTAGCCCGTACGATAACGGGCGGCTGATGAAGATGAGGGCCGTCGAGCGCAACCGACGGCCCTCATTTTTTTATGTCTGGGAAGTTCTTTTTAGAGGAGGAAATGTAATGAACGGAGTTTTGCTCATGGTTGTGGCCGCGGCGGTGCTCGCCTGCGGCTATCTGGGCTATGGCCGATGGCTGGCCAACAAGTGGGGCGTTGACAAAGAGGCCCTCACGCCGGCCAAGCGCATGAAGGACGGCAACAGCTTCTCGCCCGTCTCCGCCTTCACTGCGTTCTCGCACCAGTTCAGCTCGATCTGCGGTGCTGGCCCTGTTACGGGTACGATCGTCGCCATGGCCTTTGGCTGGCTGCCCGTCGTGCTCTGGGTCCTCGTCGGCGGCATCTTCTTTGGCGCCGTCCACGACTTTGGTGCCCTGTACGCTTCGATGAAGAACAACGGCAAGTCGCTCGCTCAGCTCATCGAGAAGTACATCGGCAAGACCGGCCGTCGCCTTTTCCTGCTGTTCTGCTGGCTGTTCTGCATCATCGTCATCGCCGCCTTCACCGACATGGTCTGCAAGACGTTCATGTTCACCCCGGCCGTTGACGCTTCTGGTGCTGCTACCGGTGCCATCGACTTCACCAAGTCCTATGCCGCCGGCTGCGCTGGTACCATCTCCATCCTGTTCACCTTCGTCGCTATCGCCTTTGGTTGGGCCCAGAAGAAGTTCAACCTCACCGGCGCTGCCGAGTTCGTCACCGGCGTTATCCTCATGGTTCTCATGTTCGCCGTCGGTATGCAGTTCCCGGTCTACCTGGATAAGTTCCAGTGGTTCGCCGTCGTCATGGTCTACCTGGTCTTCGCTGGCGCTATGCCCATCCAGATGCTCAAGACCCCGCGTGACTACCTCACTTCCATCATGATGATCGTCATGATCGTTTGCGCTGTCCTCGGTATCGTCGTCCTGGGTGTTAACGGCCAGGCCACCATCACCGCTCCGGCCTTTACCGGCTTCTCCAGCGCTTCTGGCATGATGTTCCCGGTCCTGTTTGTTTCCGTTGCCTGCGGTGCCCTCTCCGGCTTCCACAGCCTCGTTTCTTCTGGTACCTCCTCCAAGCAGGTCGAGAAGGAGCAGGACGCCGTCAAGGTCGGTTATGGCGCCATGATCGTCGAGTCCTTCGTCGGCATCCTTGCCATCATCGTCGCCGGCATCATGTTCTCCGATATGAACACCGCCGGTACTGGCGCTCTCAACGCCGGTGTCGCTTCCACCCCGTTCCAGATCTTCGCCGCTGGCATCTCCCGCGGTATGCAGGCCTTCGGTGTTGACGGTACGCTCGCTACCGTCTTCATGACCATGAACGTTTCCGCTCTGGCCCTGACCTCGCTCGACGCCGTCGCCCGCATCGCCCGCACCTCGTTCTCCGAGTTCTTTGCCCAGACCAACGACGCCCTGGCCATCGAGTCCAAGGCCGGCTACATGAAGGTTCTCGGCAACCCCTGGTTCGCCACGGTCGTCACCCTGCTTCCCGGTCTCGCCCTTGCCTTTGGTGGCTATGCCAACATCTGGCCGCTCTTTGGTGCTTCCAACCAGCTGCTCGGCGGTATGACCATGATCACCCTCGCCGTGTTCTGCAAGTGCACCGGCCGCAAGGGCTGGATGCTCTACGTGCCCGTCGCCTTCCTGCTCTGCTGCACCTTCACCTCGCTGGTCCAGAGCGCCATGGGCTGCATGACCGCTGTCCAGGCTTACGGCTTCTTCGGCACCATCCCGGCTACCGCCACCACGGCCGCCGTCTCCGTCGCCGCCACCAAGGGCTTGCAGCTCGTTTTCGCCGTCCTGCTGATGGTCCTGGGCCTCATCGTCGCCGTCAACTGCCTCAAGGAGTTCTTCGGCAAGGAGGCCGGCTCCATGCCCGACGAGGAGCCCGAGTGGTCCGAGATGGGCAAGGCCGAGTACGGTCGCGCCACTGCCGCTGAAGCTCCTGCCGACGCCGAGGCCGCCAAGGCCTAGTCGGTCGGACGGGTTGAATCTCCCATCTATTTGACTCGGAAAGACCGGGTCCGCAATCAAGCGGACCCGGTCTTTTTTCTTGTGAGAACAGGTGGTGCAAGGGCGTTCTCGCAGATGTTTTGCGTGGATAGGCTCGTGCGTTGTACCATAAGGACGTATATGTGTGCATATGAAAGGGGCCCCGTGGCCAAGACGGTATATTCCGATAATCAAAACAATGTCGATGCTCTGGCTGAGCGTCTGAGCAGCCAGACGTCGCTTTCTGCCGAGCGCGCCAAGCTGGTTGCCTACGACCTGCTCTGCCGCAAGGCGCTCAAGATTAAGTCGAGCGCGCTGGCGCAGATTTTCCGCTCCGTCGATAAGGAATGCGACACCAAGGCGATGCGCGATGAGCTTATCGCGGCAAATATCGTGACCAAGATCGAGGGCAGCGGCATTAACGGGCGCCCGGCGTTCTATACCATCAATGTCGAGATCCGCGATGCCCAGGAGCAGCCTGCCGAGTCCGTCGAAGATTTTGTCGTCGAGGATTCCGCTGACGTGCCTGCTGTGGAAGAAGCTGCTCCGCGTGAGCATGTCGATACCGATGAGTTGCTCGATGAGAACGTCGTGCGTGCCTTTACGGCCAAGGCAGGACGCGGCGGTTTTGGCGGGGGTGGCAAGCGCGATGCGCAGCGCCGCGCCCAGCAGGAGCGCTTCCGTCGTGCCGTTGCTCAAAAGGGTGAGACGGATGCCGAGGCTGTTGAGAACGAGGTTGCTGCCGAGTCGCAGAGGCCCGCGAAGGAGCAAAAGCCCGTGGAGGCCCAGGAGCCCCAGCGTCGCCGTGGTGCCCACTTTAAGGCTGCGCAGCAGGATGTCGCGCATGAGGTTGAAGAGCCTTCCGAGGCTGCAGACGATGTTGAGGAGTCTGCCAAGAAGGCTCCGGGTTCATGCCGTCCCGGGCGTGGTTTTGCGAGGCGCGCGTATCCCGTAAGGCGTCAGGAGAAGGGCGAGCCGGCTTCGACCGCTCAGGCCGAGAAGGCCGAACAAACCGAGAAAACCGTTGAGCCGGCGGCTCGCGAACAGAAGCCTGTTGAGCCGCAGCTTGAGGTTGCTGCCGAGGCCAAGGGCGAGCAGCCTACTGATGGGCAGACGGAGCAGGGCGCGTCGAGCAGGCCTCGCCGCCGTCGCCATCGCGGGGGCCGCAGTTCCCATGCCGAGACTGCAGCCGAGAAGACCACGCCGCAGGACGAGGATGCGAAGGCCGAGGTTTCTTCGGGGCAGCCTAAGCGCCAGCCGGCGAAGGAGAGCAAGTCCGATCGTCCGCAGAAGCAGGCGTCTATGCCGAAGCGCGAGCGCAATTCCCAAGGCGATTCTAAGCGCAGGTCTCAGAAGAAGCCGGAGTCTGCCGCAGTAGATGCTGCTGCCCAGCAGCCCGAGCCGGCCGTCCACGGCGAGGTATCGGCGTTTGCCCTTGCCCGCGTTTTAGGCAGGCAGCTGCTCAAAGTTGTCCCTACGCCTACGGCGCTCTCTAAGATCAAGGAGCAGCAGACACAGATCGTAAAGGTCGAGGGCAAGGACGGCAAAAAGGCTCCGCAGCGCACTCAGCACAACGAGATGTCCAACCGCAAGATTGCCGAGGAAATCGCAATCATCCAGGCTTGGATCGAGCAAAACCGAGGTGCCGATACGCCGGTTGCCTCGCGCCGCCAGCGTGCCTACCAGATTTTTAACGACGAGAAGGCTTTTGACGGCAAGCACGGTGAGCGCCTGATAAGGCGCATGACCGAAAAGGGCATCAGCATGCAGGCGATCAAGGTCGCCCCCAACCGCCCCGTGCACTTTACGGGTTTCTTTACGCTGGGCGCCGATAAGCCGTTCATTATGGTCGAGAACCTGGACACCTATGACGAGATCGTCAGGCTGCTGCGTGGCCGCAAGCACGCCAAGCTCTTTGGCATCAAGGTGGGCGGCGTGATTTTTGGCGGCGGATGCAAGGCGAGCGTCTCGCATGCCCTTGACGATTATCTGGCTGAGATCGGCTATCGCTTTAACTACGTCTACTACGTGGGCGATATCGACCGCGAGGGCGCGCGCATCGTCGAGCAGGCTCGCAATGCCAATGTGGTTGAGATTCGCCTGCATGCCGGCATGTACCGCGCCATGCTCGCCGAGCATAAGCGTCGCGTGAAGGCCGGCGGCGAGTGCGAGCCCGCGGCTGCCAACCAGGGCGTGCCGCAGAACTTGGCGGCGACGATCAAGGATCTGCCCATGGTCACGCGCGTGCAGTTCCGCAATGTGCTACGTGAAGGCGGGCGCATTCCGCAGGAGATTCTGATGACTGCCGACTATCGGGATGGCGACTCGGGAAGCTTCGACCGCATGCTTAACAACTAAATTCCGCCGGCCCCGGGAGAGCGGGGACACCGGCTTAGGTTTCCTGCTCTACAGTCCTGCTCACGACGGAGGCCACATTAAGTGGCCTCCTGTTCGTGCGGAACTCGCGATAAACCTAAGCCGGTGTCCCCGCTCTCCCGGGGGCTGTCGTGGCTTGGCCGTTGCACGCGGCTCGCTTTTCGGAACGGGGCTGACGGACACGTTCCGAAATCTACCACCGTCGCTGTGCAGGGTGTCTATAAAGAGCCGTGGCCAAAAAACATCAAATATGAGTACTGATACTCTTTTAGTAGCAGTAATTTTGACCACATTTAAGGTGATTTGACGTGTCGATCGAGCAGATAAGCTGCCGTATCTCCTCAAGTGTTCATTAAAGGAAGACCTTGATGCGAATAAATCTCATTAAGATCTTCTTTTATTAACGAAAATAATGTAGCTACAACGGTAACAGTACTCATATTTGCCGTTTTTTGGCCACAGTCCTTCGGAGGGTCCTCGAAAATAGTCCCGAGCCGGCACTTGGGGACGTTCCTATAATGCCGGCACTTAGGAGCGTCCCCAAGTGCCGACACCGCGTCTGCCTGCGGCGGCCGCGCCCCGCTGCGTCGCTCCGCATCCTTGCGGGTTCGGATTCCTCCGCTTGGCGGCGTTGGCTCGATTTGCTTGACGTGAGGGGCTCTTGGCTGGTGTGGGACGGAGGGATTCCGCGTCCGCCTGGTCGGCGGCCGCGCCCCGCTGCGTCGCTTCGCTCCTTGCGTGCTGCGCTGGAAAACGCTTCGCGTTTCCTCAGCTCCGCACCCTTGCGGGTTCGAATTCCTCCGCTTGCCCACAAGAAAGCGCCCTGGGCCGTTATGGGCTTAGGGCGCTCAGTTTTAATGGCTGGGACGGAGGGATTCGAACCCCCAACAGCCGGCACCAAAAACCGGAGTTCTACCGTTGAACTACGTCCCAATGTGTGGTGTTGCCCAAAAGCAACTCGTCTAGTTTACCTAATCTGCGAGGGCATCGCAAACGCCGTCGAGTAGGCGTACGGCGAGCGTCTGCGCGTCGCTGGCCGTGAAGGTGCCGTTGTAGCGCGTCATGCCCGTGAGCTCAATGCGAATGCGAGCCGGCTTCTGCTGCGCGGCGACATTGGCGGTGCGGATGCGCTGGGCCAGGTTGTGGCACTCGGCGAGGGCAATCGTGGCGCGTGGCGCGGCGTCGGCGGGCAGCTCGTCGCTTGCGATCTCGAGCACCAGGTCAACGTCGGTTGGGACCTCGGAGTCGCAGAGCATCATGCCGCTGTTGTCGGTCGTTGCCGTGGCGATATTCCACATGCGCGACGCAACACTGCGCGCGATGGGGTCCTCGCCGATAACGGCGATCTGGAAGCGCTCGAGCACGTTGGCGGCGCGAGCAAAACCGATGCGGGACTCGGCTTCGGTGACCGAGGGCTTGCCCTCCCACACATGGTGCAGGCGGTTGATGTAGGCGTAGGTGTCCTGGAAGGCCATGCCGTCGGCAAACAGGCCGACATTTTCCTGGAACTGCTGCAGGGCGGCCTCGGTATGCGGACCAAAGTAGCCGTCGTCCTCGCCGCAGGCAAAGCCCAAAACGTTGAGAGCGCGCTGCAGGGCCTGCACATCGGCGCCATGGAAATTGGGCATGCGCAGATACAGAGTGCGGTCGCCCAGCTTATACGAGGCGTCGACCAGGGCGCTCCAACAGGGGATATCGACGGCATGACCGGCAGCAAGGCCGCTGTCGAGCCTGAAGGTGCTGACGGCCTGCTCGGTGGTGGTGCCAAAGCGCTTGTCGGCAACCTCGGTGTCATCGATTGTATAGCCGAGCTGCAGAAGGCGGGACTGGACGTCCTCGACGGCTGCTCCCTGCATGCCCGTTGTAATAGGTTCCATGAACGAACCCCTTTCGGCGTACGATTCGTACTATTTTGAGCGCGTGTCGGATAGACAACGCGAGACAATGCATAAACATGCACTCAACAGTGTAGCAACTTGTACCCAAACGCGCTGCCCACAGGTTTTGTGACCCCCGCTAGTTGAGGCGCTCCACAAAGAAATCTGCCATGGAGAGGAACAGTTCGCGTGCGTGCGGGTCAAGCTCAACGTTCTCGATGGCAGCCTTGGCTTTTGCGGTCAGGTCCAGCGCGTAGGCGTGAGCATATTCGATGGAGCCGGTCTGCTGGAAGATCTCCACGGCGCGCGCGAGCTGCGCGGGGTCCTCGGTGCCCGAGGAAAGGATTGCCTCGACCTCGTCGTGATGGCGCTCATCAGACAGGGCGTGCACGGCAACGAGCGTGCGTTTACCCTCGGTGATGTCGGTGCGGAAGTCCTTGTTGGCGGCCTCTTTGGTGCCGACCAAGTTGAGCAGGTCGTCCTGAATCTGAAAGGCAAGGCCGGTGTGCAGGCCAAAGGCGCGTAGCGCCTCGACCTGCTCTTCGCTGCCGCCGCCGATAATGGCTCCGGCGGCAAGCGGCGTGGCTCCGCTGTAGTACGCGGTCTTGTGCGTCGCCATGTCCAGATAATCGTCGACCGAAATGTCAAAGCGCCCGTCGCGGACCCAGCCCAGGTCGAGCGCCTGGCCCTCGATGGTACGGACGATCATCTCGGTAAGCTCGTGGAGCACGCGAAGCTTCACGTCTGCGTTGAGCGTGGGGTCGTCGAGAACCGTCTTGGTGACCATGGTGAGCGCCAGGTCACCGCAGTTGATGGCAAGACCGGTACCCTCGGTAAGGTGCATGCAGGGCTTGCCGCGACGAATCTGCCCGTTGTCGGCGATGTCGTCGTGGATGAGTGCGCCCGACTGAAAGTGCTCGATGGCCGCCGCGGCGCTGCGGGCGCTCTCAAAGCTACCGCCCACTGCGGTTGCGGCGAGCATGCAGATGAGCGGGCGGTGGCGCTTGCCAGCGTTTGCCGTAAATGCCGAGAGCGGGGTATACAGGTAACGCTCGATATCGGCGGAAGTCGCCTGTCCGTCAAAGAACGTGGCCAGATAGTCGTTAATCTGGTCAAAGTGCTGGGCTAAAAAGCTGGTAAACGGACTGGACACGGGTTCTCGCATTCTTTGATAGGTTGCATCGTTGCATTATGCAGACAACATATTGCCACATTAGGGCGTCGAGCGCGGCGGTTGAAGACGATTGGTCCATGCGGCCGCAAGTGCGGTAGGGGCTTGGCTAGATAAGCCCAAAGTGTTCGAGCGCGGTGACGACGCCGTCGTGGTCGATGCTGTCGGTGACATAGTCGGCCTTTTCCTTGAGGAAGTCCGGCGCATTGCCCATGGCGATACCGACATCGACGGCGTTCATCAGCGAGACGTCATTGCTGGCGTCGCCGATGCCGTATACGGTTCCGTGGTGGGGATCGAGGGCGTCGAGTACGGACTGGATACCCTCGCGCTTGGTGCATTCGCGAGGCGAAATCTCGGTCACTTCGAGCTCGAGCTCGTTAAAGCAGAGCAGCGGCTCAAACGCTTGATCCTGAGCGATGCGGCTGGCAAGCGACGTGGACATTAAGATCTTGTAGGCGCTGTAATGTTGCAGCTGCGTAATTGCATCGCCCACGGTGCGGGCGTATCCCGGGGCGTCGGGCGCATCGGCACTCATGCGAACGACGCCATTGAGTCCCTCAAAACGAATCACTTCGTCCGATTGCTCAAGAATGGGAGCAAGGCGCTGCAGCATGCCGGGCGTCATCGCCAAATCGCGAATCACGTGTCCCTCAAGTTCGACATAGCCACCCGCGAGGCAGACGATGCCGGTCCAGGGCAGCTCGAGCAGCTTTGGATGGATGCAGCTCAGCGTGCGCCCTGTGCAGATAAACGCCATATTGCCCTTGGCGACAAAATCACGGATGGCTTGCGAGACCGCTTCATTGGGATAGGGGGAGAGGTCTCGCTCGCTCTCGGGAAGCTCTTGTGCCACTCGAGGGTCTTGCCAGGCGAGTGTTCCGTCGATATCGAAGAAGCAGATATCGCCGCGCTTATGGGCTGCGCTGGCGGCAGGGGAGGCCGAGGTGGTGGGCACAAATCCCGGCTCGAGGCCCATGATCTGGTCAAAATGCTCTTTAACGCGGGGAACGGAGATGCCAATAATCACCTGGGCGGTCTTGCCCGTAATGATGAGGCCCTTGGCGCCCACCGCGACAAACGACGCATTATCTGCAACGATGGAAGGGTCTGCGACCTCGACGCGTAGGCGCGTGGCGCAGTTGGTTGCGCCCACGATATTGCCAACGCCACCTAAAAGCTGAATTACCCGCTCAGCGAGGACGTGATCTTGATCGGATTGAATACTGACCTCGCCATTGGGAGATTGCTCTTTGGCAAAGCCGCTTCCCGTTAAACGATCGATTGCCGCGCGATTGGAGACATGATCCTCGCGGCCCGGCGTCTTAAGGTCATAGACCAAGATGAGTGCTCGAAAACTAACAAAAAAGATGAGGCTAAAGGCAAGACCGATACCGAGCGCCAAAAGGTAGGAGCCGGCATGCATTCGCATAAGTGGGATGAAGTTGAAGGCCGTCATTTCCATGAGACCGCCCGAGAAGATGCCGACGATGCCAAAGGAGTTCATGGTCATGGCAAGGCAGGAGGATAGGACGGCGTAGAGCAAAAAGAGTCCGGGATAGGTGAACATAAAGAGAAACTCGAGCGGCTCGGTGACGCCGCAGACCACCGAGGCGACGATGGCGGGCAAAAGGATGACTTTAAGGCCGGCGCGGCGTTCGGGTTTGGCGGTGAAATAGAATGCTGCCGCGATGGCGGGAAGGCCAAAGAGCTTGCCCCAGCCGGTGGCGGTAAAACCTGCCCAGGGCGCAAGTTCATTTAAAGGGCGCGTGCTATGGGAGAGAATGGGGAGCAGGTTGGTCCACGTGGCGTAAATACCGTCGTGAATGACCAGATTGTCGTAATAGATGGGCATATAGAGCAGATGGTGCAGCCCCATGGGCTCGAGCGCTCGCTCCAAAAACACAAAGATGCCCACGCCGAAGGGGCCGACGCCCGCAAGTGCGTGGCGCAGCGTTTCGGTCACAGCGTATGCGAAGGGCACGATGGCGGCCGAGATGGCGGCAAGGGCAAACACGGCAAAAAAGCTGATGAGGTAGACCAGCGAGGAACCCGAGAAGGTGCCGAGCCAATCGGGAACCTTGGCATCGTAGAAGCGGTCATGGATGGCAACGACGGTTGCCGACACCGCCAGCGGGCCGATAATGCCGGTGTCGAGCGTCTTGATGCCGTCGATGACGGTGATGCCGCTGGCGGGGGTCAAAGATGATGGGTACTTAAGTCCAAGGTTGTCTCCGCTCAGCTTAATGATCTCGCTCAAAAAGAAGCAATAGGCAAAATAGGCCACGAGTGCCTCGAGGCAGCAGCGTGCCGGTTGCTTTTGGGCAAGACCGATAGGCAGCGCTACGGCAAAAAGGAGCGGGAGACGTTTAAAGACCGTCCACGAGCCGCGCTGAATGATAGTCCAGAAAACGTACCAGGGGGTTCCGTATACGGCGAGGTCGCCGACGATATCCACGGTCGTTGCGAGGGCGGAGATGCCGACCATGAGGCCTGATATAGAAAACAGCATGGCGGGCGCGAACATGGCTCCGCCAAAACGTTGGATTTTCTGCAGCATAATATGCCTTCCGGATGCAACATGCTGTGCGAGCAAGAACGTTTAAACAATGAACTCATTGTAGAGGACTGGCTGCTTGCCGCATTGACGGTTTTGATTCGGTCCGATTTGGGTTTCGGGGGAACCGTCGACGGTAAATAATCCGTGCTTTACCGATAATCGGTTTAAACAACTTTAAGAAATGCTATCGTGCCTAGCCATACATATTCATTAGAGGTGAAATCATGCCAAAAGCGATTTACGAAGGAATCTACCGCGAGATCCGTTCGCGCATCATCAACGGGACCTATGCGTTTCAGGAGATGCTGCCAACCGAAGCCGAGCTGACCGCGGAGTTTGGCTGCACGCGCAATACCGTTCGACGCGCCTTGAGCATGCTGGCCGACCAGATGTTTGTGCAGCCTATACACGGTAAGGGCGTGCGCGTTATTTGGCTTAAGGGCGAAACCGACATGCTGGGCGCACTCGAAGAGGTTGAGTCGTTTGGCGAGTTCGCAAAACGCAACAATGCCGTCGCATCGACCGAGGTCAAGTCTTTTGAACATTTGATTTGCACTGAGCAACTCTCTCGTCGCCTGGGCTTTAAGGTGGGCGAGGAGCTGATTCGCGTAGTGCGTGTCCGAAGCCTCAACGGCAGCGCGCGCCAAGTGGACCATGGCTACTTTTTGGCGTCGATCGCCAAGGGCCTGACCCCCGAGATCGCGGCGGATTCTATCTACGGCTATCTGGAGCACAAGCGCGGCGTCAAAGTGATGGCGAGCCGTCGTACGGTGAGCGTCGAGCTTGCCAATGATGAGGACTGCAGCTACTTGGACCTTGGCAAGTACAACTGCGTCGCCGTTATGGAGAGCCAGTCGTACACCTCGGACGGCATCTTATTTGAGGTGACGCACGCTCGCACACACCCCGAGATCTTCCACTACCGCGTTAACTCCAAGCGATAGCCGGCTAGCTCGCAGCCTGACGAGACTCATGCCCTCAAAGCGAAAACGCCCGGTCAAACCGACGATGCATCGGCTTGATCGGGCGTTTTCTCTGCATTCGATAACAAATAATTGTTTATACAAAACTTGTCAAGTATCAAGTCGAAATTACCGTTCACCGAAGTTTTTCTACCGCTCTAGTAATACTTGTTCAAACAACTAGCCAAATAGCGTATTGTACAAGTCAGCAAAAGGGGCAAAGTCCCCGAGCCAATCTCCGAAGGCGGCGGCAAAGGGTGCCGCCACGGTGTGAAAGGGTGGATTGTAATGAAGAACGAAATGAGCAGAAGGCAGTTCCTGGGCTTTGCTGGTTCCGCGGCTGCGGTTCTTGGTCTGGGCCTCGTGGGCTGCGGTGGTTCTGCCGGCTCTGGCTCCTCTGCTTCTGGTGACGCTGCCGAGGTCTACTTCCTCCAGTTCAAGCCCGAGGTCGACAAGGAGTGGAAGGAGATCGCCAAGGCGTACAAGAAGGAGAAGGGCGTCGAGGTCAAGATCGTGACCGCCGCCTCCAACACCTACGAGGAGAAGCTCAAGTCCGAGATGTCCAAGAGCTCCGCTCCGACGCTGTTCCAGGTCAACGGCCCCACCGGCCTTAAGAACTGGAAGGACTACTGCGCCGATCTTTCCGACACCAAGCTCCGCGGCGAGCTCAT
>CATYVH010000036.1 GCA_958413765.1 uncultured Collinsella sp. | reverse complement strand
GCCGAGCACGTCTACGCCCGCAGGTCCTTTACGCTGGAACGCTCGACCAACACGCCCGAGACAAGCGTACGGCTTCTGGAGCTCGGGGCTTCCAGACCTGCGACGACCTCGTTAAGCGCACGGATGCCCAGCTCGCGGTGGCGAAACTTCACCGACGTCAGAATCGAGTTGGGAATCGTCTTGTAGAGCTCATCGTCGAAGCCGATCACGGACACGTCGTCGGGCACACTGAGCCCTTTGTCACGTAGAGCCATCATCACGCCGTTTGCCATACAGTCGTTAGCAGCGAGGACCGCCGTGCAATCGGGTTTATCGGCAAGCACAAGGCCCGCGGCATAGCCACTATCCGCATTCCAATCGCCTTGCAGAGGCTCGGGCGGCTCAATGCCACGCGCCTCAAGTGCCGCACGCCAACCTTTCATACGACACTGGCTCGACAGCGACTCTTTCTTACCAGAGACGAAGTACACGTTCTTGTGCCCGCGGTCCAAGAAGTACTCGCACGCCATACGCGCGCCGCCCTCTTGGTCGTCACTGACGGTGGAGCAGGTAGGATGTTCCATCGGTGTGATAATCACCGTCTTGAGGTCTTTCGGCGCCTCAAAGGTATCAAAGTCATCGACCATCTGGCGCAGGTTGAAAATCATGCCGTCGACGGGAAGTTGCGACATCCTACGCGCCGCTTCGGCAAGGGTCATCTTCTCCCCCGCCCGCTTTTTGATCATCGTGAGCGCAAAGCCTCGCTCTTCGGCGGCATCGGCAATACCGTCAATCATGTCCACGGCACCGCCCGACAAGTGAAACAGCACCACGCCGATGCACCCGTAACGGCCCAACTTGAGCGAACGCGCGGCGAAGTTGGTTCGAAACCCGAGCGCCTCCATTGCCGAATGGACCTTATCGCGTGTCGACTCTCGCACGCTATCGGGCTCGTTGATCACGCGCGACACCGTCTTGAGAGAAACGCCTGCGGCAACTGCCACGTCGTTCATTGAGACATTTTTCTTGTCCATCGTTGCCACTACTTCTCCAGTCGGTTTTGCATCGCTTGTTTTTTGTGTTCTAGCATACACTACCTGCCTGATTGATAAATCAACCGTTTACCGAACAATATCGACCGCTCACCCGTATATCCTTGTTGCTCTTCCAAAAATGTCTTACGTTGTCATTAACGAAATGACAACGTTGTCATTTCGCAATGCCTTCCTCAAGCAGGAAGGTTTCCGGGCAGTCCTGACCATCCATCGACGACCAGTTCCATCCACATGCATCGCGCATCAAGCAGCAAAGGAGCTCTATGGACGCCATCGTAAAGATGCTCGAAAAGCATCAACCGTTCTTTGAGAAGATCTCGAGGAACATCTACCTCCAGGCCATCAAGGACGGATTTCTTGGGTGCATGCCCATTGTCCTCACCTCTTCGATCTTTCTGCTGATCGCCACGCTTCCCGGCGTGGTCGGCATCACGCTGCCCCAGCCGCTCATCGACTGGTGCAACAAGCTCTACAACTTCACCATGGGCGTCATGGGCATCATGGTTGCCGGCACCACTGCCAAGAACTTCACGGCATCCATGAACCGTCGCATGCCCGCCGGCAAAGTGCTCAACGACGGTTCCACCATGGTGGCCGCCCAGTGCAGCATGCTGCTGCTCGCAGTCACGCAGTTCACCACCAAGCTCAACGGCTCCGAACTTTCGGTCTTCGATTGCACCAGCATGGGTACGCGCGGTCTGTTCTCGGCCTATATCGCCGCGTTCATTACCGTGTGGGTCTACAAATTCTGCGTCTCGCGCGATCTGACCATTAAGCTGCCCAAGGAGGTCCCGGGCGCCATCGCTCAGAACTTCCGCGACATCATCCCCTTTGGCGGCGCTGTCATCATCTGCGGCATCATCGATGTCGTCGTGCGCAACCTCATGGGCGTTCCGTTCTCCGAGCTGCTTATCAAACTGCTCTCCCCGCTCTTTACCGCCGCAGAAACCTATCCTGGCCTTATCCTTATCCAGGCAGCCACCGCGTTCTTCTGGTTCATCGGCGTCCACGGCCCCTCGATCGTCCAGCCGGGCATCGACCCCATCCGTCTTGCCAACCAGGCCGAGAACCTGCAGGTTCTGCTGGCAGGCGGTCACCCCGCCCACTCCCTCACCTTTAACATGTCGCTCGTGGGTGAGTTCGGCGGCACCGGCGCCACGTTCATCGTGCCGCTTCTGCTGATTCTCTTTATGAAGTCCAAGCAGCTCAAAGCCGTCGGTAAGGCCTCGATTGTTCCTGTTGCCTTCGCCGTCAACGAGCCGCTGCTCTTTGGCGCGCCGATGATCCTTAACCCCTACATGCTCATCCCCTTTGTTGCCGCCGGTTGCGTCAACGTGAGTGTTGCCAAGTTCTTTATCGATAACGTGGGCATGAACGGCTTCTCCTTCGTGGTGCCTTGGGCTACCCCCGCCCCCATCGGCATCTTCATCACCACGAACTTCCAGCTTATCGCCCTGGTATTTGTCGCGATTATCATCTTGCTGGACGCCATCATCTACCTGCCGTTCTTGAAGGCATACGATAAGCTGCTCTGCGACCAGGAGGCCGAGCGCGCCGCCGAGCTGGGTCTCGAGTCCGATGGCGCCGCTGCCATCGCCGCCAAGCCCTCTGCGCCCGCTGTCGAGCAGGCTACCGCTCCCGTCGAGACGACCGATGCCGCCGCTGACAGCAAGCCTGTCGCCGATCAGCCCGAGCCCGCTGCCGATGCATCCGCCAAGAAGGATGTCGATGGCCTGAAGGTCCTCGTCCTGTGCGCCGGCGCCGGCACCTCTGCCATGCTCGCCAACGCCATCAAGGAAGGTGCCGCGCAGACCGGAGAGAACATCGCTTCCTCCGCAGGTGCCTATGGCCAGCACACTGCCATCATGGATCAGTACGACGTCATCGTGCTCGCCCCGCAGGTTCGTAGCTACTACAACGACATGAAGGCCGACACCGATCGTCTGGGCATTAAGCTGCTCGCTCCCCGCGGTAAGGAATATATCGACCTTACTCGCGACCCCGCTGGCGCCATCAAGTGGCTCCGCGAGAACCTCGACTAGTTCCTCCCTTTGTTGGTGCCCGGACCCCCAGTTTGGGCACCTCTCCCTATTCGTATCCCACGGAAAGGATGACTTATGAACAACCCCATGCAGTTCCCCGACGGCTTTGTATTTGGCGGCGCCACCGCCGCTTACCAGGTTGAGGGCGAGACCCGCACGCACGGTAAGGGCAAAGTGCCCTGGGACGATTTCCTGGCAGCCCAAGGTCGCTTCTCCCCCGATCCTGCAAGCGACTTCTACAACAAGTACCCGGTCGATATCGACCTGTGCCAGCACTTCGGCATCAACGGCATCCGTGTCTCCATCGCCTGGAGCCGTATCTTCCCCAACGGCACTGGCGAGATCAACCCCGAGGGCGTCGCCTTCTATCACGAGCTCTTTGCCGCCTGCAACAAAGCTGGCGTTATCCCCTATGTCACGCTCGATCACTTCGATACGCCCGAGGCCTTCTACCAGGACGGCGGCGAGGGATTCCTGACGCGCACGACCATCGACGCCTTCGTCGAGTACGCCAAGTTCTGCTTTGCCGAGTTCACCGAGGTCAAGCACTGGTTTACCTTTAACGAGATTCCCGCAACCGCCGAGGGCAGCTTTATCGTCAGCAACTGGCCGCACGGCGAGAAGTACCGCCTGGACAAGGCCTTCCAGCTCATGCACAACATGATGGTGGCCCACGCCAAGGCTGTCGTCGCCTTCCATGAGGGCGGCTTTGAGGGCGAGATCGGCATTGTCCAGAACCTGGAGCCCAAGTATCCCCTCGACCCCAACAACGCCGCCGACTGCGAGGCAGCTCGCATGGCCGACGTCATCAACAACCGCTGGGTACTCGACGCCACCTTCCGCGGCCACTATGCAGCCGACACCATGGAGGCTGCGACCAAGCTGGCCCATATCGCCGGCGGCGAGCTCGACGTCCGCGACGAGGACATCGCCGCGCTGACCGCCGCGCTCCCCTACAACGATTGCCTGGGTGTCAACACCTACAAGTGCCAGTTCCTGCGTGCCGCCGAGGGCGAAAACGACATCAACCACAATGGCACCGGCGACAAGGGCTCCTCGCGCTGGTTCCTCAAGGGCGTGGGTGAGTCATGCGTACGCGAAGGCGTACCCACCACCGATTGGGACTGGATTATCTATCCCGAGGGTCTCTACGACCTGCTGCTGCGCATTAAGAACGATTACCCCAACTACAAGAAGATCTACATCACCGAGAACGGCATGGGCTATAAGGACGACTTTGAGGACGGCTTTATCGACGACGCCCCTCGCATCGATTACATGCGCCAGCATCTCGCGTGGATCCTCAAGGCGATCGACGGCGGCGTGAACGTCGACGGCTACTTTGTGTGGTCGCTGCAGGACCAGTTCTCCTGGACCAACGGCTATAACAAGCGTTACGGCCTGTTCTACATCGACTTTGAGACCCAGAAGCGCTATCCCAAGGCGAGCGCGTACTGGTACAAGAATGTCGCGGAGACCGGCCTGCTCATGGCCTAGTTTCCGCCGCATACCCCCTGTCGGCCGCATGCGAATCCTTCCACGGGTTCGTATGCGGCCCTTTTTGTTTTTGGTGGGCCCGAGCAGGCCGTTTGTCTTGATCTGTAACATCTAGCAGGGGTTTTCGGTCCTACCTGTTACAGATCAAAACAAACGAGCGGCCCGAACTTTAAGATCTCGATCTGTAACACGTAACCGAGTATTTCGGCCCTACCTGTTACAGATCGAGACAAACGGGTAGCCCGAAGCAGAATATCTCGATCTGTAACATCTAACCCGGTTTTCTACTCCCAACTGTTACAGATTGAGATAATTCGACGACGCCGACGTTTTAATATACCGTGGTACAATTGTGTCCCAACGCAAAGGAGGTACCCATGTCAGCTTGTGTGCCCGTCCGAGATATGAAGGACACTGCTGCATTCACCACGCTTGTTGAGTCTGAGCGCGACGTCACCGTAACTAAGAACGGCTACGAGGCCATGCACTGCATCAGCAGCGACCAGTATCGCCTCATGCAAGAAGAAATCGCCAAGGCAAAACTGCTGTCTCGCATGATGATGGCAGAAGACGAAATATCGCAAGGCGACTACAGCGACTACGAATCCTTCGCGGCTTCGATACGAGACAAATATGACCTATAACGTCGTAATCCTCAAAAGCGCGCGGTATGAGTACGAGAGTATTGTCGGATACCTTGCTCAAATCCTCAAGAATCCGCGTGCAGCAGGCAATTTTGTCGCTGAGTTTGAATATCAGCTTGACCTGCTTCGCGAGCAGCCTCTTTTACGTCCCCTCTCGCACATGCAAGAGCTGGCGGCACGTAATTACCGATCGTTTCCCGTCAACAACTACGTGTGTCTATACAAGTTTGAGCACGAAACAATCTATATCGCCCACATCTTTCATCAGTCACAGGACTACGCCCGCCTGGTCTAGCACGGCGGCACTCGCTAGCAGATGACCTGCGTGTGTTCCTCGATGGCAGCGCGGTCCTCGGCGGTAATACCCGGCTCGCACACCACAGCGTCCAAATTGTCCAGGCGGCAGAAGGTATAGAAGTCGCGCTTGCCGATCTTGCTGGAGTCGGCGATCAGATAGCGCGAGTCTGCCTTGCTAAAAGCGAGCTGCTGGATACGGCCCTCGTCCATGTTGGACGTAGACACGTCACCGTCCAAGATGCCGTTGGCGCCGATAAACGCCGCATCGATGCCCAGCGCGCGCAGGGTATCCTCGGCCGTTGGTCCCACAAAAGCGGCGGTGCGGCGACGGTACATACCGCCCACGAGGCACAGCTCGCAGTCTTCGCGCGCCTCGAGCAGGTTAAACACCGAAAGCGAATTGGTCACAATGCGCAGGCGAAACGTCGGCAGCATCGAGGCCATCTGCTCAACCGTGGTGCCCGTACCCAAAAAGATGGTCGAGCCTTCCTCGATAAGCTCCACAGCACGGCGCGCAATCTGCAGCTTTTCCTCAGCATGCTTAGTGCGCTTTTCGCTGTGCGAATACTCATGGCGCAACATAGCGTGGGGACGGCCCTGCGCACTGCGGGCTCCGCCGTGCACGCGCTCGATCTCGCCCAGGCTCGCAAGTTCTTCGAGGTCGCGGCGAATCGTCATATCCGAGACGCCCAGCGCATCCGAAATCTCCTTGACCGAGACCGTGCCCTGCTCTTCGAGCAGTTGTCGAACCTTATCCTGTCGTTCTGCCTTAATCACGATGAATCCTCGCTGTTCTTTGCGCGCATATCATTCAAACAGTAACGAACAAATTGTATCAGACTCGTGCGCGTCAAAAATGAACGCCCGCACAGCTCCAATCATCACTTTTTTGAGAAAAATACCATCTGCTTTAGTGGGGTGTAGTGATAATCTTGCCTGTTCGCGCTACAGTTTGTCCGAAATACCTCGATGTTAGGAACCAAATGATCACTTCCGAGCTTTTCGGCACCGCGCCGTGCGGTACCCCCGTTCATCGTTACACCCTCAACGGGCCCGAGATCTGCGTTCGCATTATGGACTATGGCGCCACGGTGCTTGGTATCGATGTGCCCGACATTGCCGGCAACGTGCGCGATGTGGTGCTGGGCTTCGATAAGCTCGAGGATTACTTTGACAACCCCGCCTGCTTTGGCGCGACCATCGGCCCTGTGGCAAACCGCACCGCTGGCGCCACGATCGCCATCGACGGCACAGACTGGCATATGCCCGCCAACGAGGGCGCCAACAACCTGCACAGCGACCTTGAGCACGGTCTGCACAAACGTGTGTGGGATGTTGAGCTCGACGAGGTCCATAACGCCGTGCGCATGACCACCTCGCTTAAGGATGGCGAGCTGGGCCTGCCCGGCAACCGAACCTTTACGGCCGTGTTTACCGTTACGCACACCGGCATCTTCCGCATCGATTATGGCTGCGAGAGCGACCGCGCCACCTACGTGTCCATGACCAACCACACGTACTTTAACCTTGCAGGCCATAACGCCGGCATGGACTGCGAACATTTCTTTGTCGCCAACGCCGCCCACTACCTGCCCATTAACGAGCAGAACATCCCAACCGGCGAGATTGCTCCGGTCGAGGGAACACCGTTTGACTTTCGCGAGCTTCGCCCCGTCGCACCCGGCATGGAGGCCGACGACCCGCAGATCAAGCAGGCCCGTGGCTACGATCACTGCCTGTGCATCGATGGCTATCAGTACGGCCGCAACCTGCGCCGCGCGATGCACGTCGAGGAGATGTGGACCGGTCGTGAGATGGACTACTACACCACTGCCCCGGGCGTGCAGCTCTACACCGGCAACTGGCTGGGCGACGAGCACGCCAAGGACGATGCCAACTATGGCTGGGGCGCCGGCTTTGCCCTCGAGGCCGAGATGTACCCCGACACGCCGCACCAGCCTCTGTTCCCGCAGGGCATTGTGGGCCCGGGCCATCCCTACAGCAATGTGATCGAATACCACTTTATGAGGCACTAAGCCCGCAACGCGACATATCGCACAGCAGCGCCCGCCGGCACCACCGCCAGCGGGCGCTTTTTCATCTTTTAGGCTCGTTTTTTCTGTGACTGTATGAGTGACATATCAAAACTATGCCCATTTACTACGTTTAGCCCGGGATGCTCGACCATGCACCGGTTTTTGTTACATTTGTGAGCAGTATACCTGCGGTTTTGTTTATCTCAAATTCAACATGCTCGACGATAGCCAATCAAACGTAGTAAATGGGCATAGTTTTTGACAGGCGGCATCGCGCGCATCCCTCGCAAGGGCAAAATGATCCGTTTTCCTCCGTCCCCAAGGGATCAGTTGAACAGATTGCCAATGGGGTCGGGGGCGGAACTGGGGAGATAACGGATTTCTAGCTCTATGCCGAGCTTTTGCAACTCTTTGAAGGCGGCAATGTCCGTATCGTCTACGGCAATGGCAGGCGTTGCAGAGCGCTTGCCCTCCCTCGCCCGCATATGGCCGATGCTGATCTTGGTTATTGGCACACCGCCCTTAACCAGCGCGAGTGCATCCGTGGGCGACGCCACCATGATGAGAATCCATTGGCGCGGCGTTGCGGTATAAATGATGTCGATGGTCCTTTGCACCGAGAAAAACCGCGTCCAAACGCCTTCTGGCGCCGCAACCCTCATGGGTGCCCATTGGCGCGAATCCGCCGCGATCTCATCGTTGACGATTAAGACAAGATTGGAACCCACGGCTTCGTTCCACAGCTCAACGTCTTGCCCGTAAATGAAACGGTCATCGATACGCGTGAGAAGGATCTTGGGTTGAGCCATGGCTGCCCCATTCTGTTTGAGACCCATACGAGCGGGACGTCGGCCACCAACTCAACAGCAGGTCAAGTACCAAATGGGCACTGCAGACATCACGCCTCTAATATTAGTGCATTTAAAGTGAGAAAAGCCGTCAGAACACTTGCGCGGATGTGCGATGTCCCGTATCATAAACAGCCGTTGACGCCTCAGTTGCGTCATCACATGGCCGCCAGCGTAGCTCAGTTGGTAGAGCACCGCTCTCGTAAAGCGGGGGTCACCGGTTCGAGCCCGGTCGCTGGCTCCATTGCACAAGATAGCCGCCTTCGGGCGGCTTTTTTGTTGCCGATTTCGGGCGCACATCCGCCAATCCAAGCACAACGCCGCCGGCAACTCCCCTACTCAACAAAAAGCCCCGCCAACCGCAATCCCCAAAGGAACCGCGATCAGCGGGGCCCAAGCGCGCTCCTCAATGGAATCACGCCATCAGACGAGCAGCTCAGACGAGCAGCGCGTTACTCCTCCCAGTAAGCGTCGGCAAGCAACTTAAAGCAGATCTTCTTGACCGGCTGTGCGCCATCGCCCGGGAACTCGAGCGTGGGCATGTGGGGCTCGCCGGCAACGAACAGCGCGAATTTGTCGTCGGCAAGATCGCCGGCGATCGAGGCGTCGGAATCGACCAGATCATAGTCGTCCTTCTCGTCAAACTCCTGGACCAGTGTCAGGCTGCCCGTAGCGACCTTGAAGGCCTCGCGACCCTCGACGTCGATCTGCAGGTCGTGATAGCGCTGATGCGTCTCATAGTGAGCCTCAGCCTCGGGACGCGTCGTGGGAGACATGACGTTCGCAAAGACCTTCTCACCCAAAATCGGATGGCTGCCGACCTCGAGCTGTGCCGGGTCGTTCTCCTCGAGCCAGTCGATCAGCACGTCGAGGCCCTTGAGCATTCCGCGGTATTCCTCGATATCGCCCAATGCACCGTAAATCATCTAAATCCCCTCTCGGATCGTTTATTTGGCAGCTACTCGGTAAATGCATTACCGACGCTGTTGCCACCCACATACGTCTCGACCAGGGTAAGGTCGGGATTGAACACGACAAACTCGGCGTCGCGCCCCAGCATAATGCTACCGCACTTGTCGTCGACATGAGCTAGCAAGCAATGCCGGGGCCGACGCCCAGGCTTTTACAGCTCGGTCACGACAACGCCGTTGTAGACCTCGTCCCAACGGTCCATGACCAGATGGCCGGTCATGGGATCCATGGCATTGAGCTTGCCGCAGGTGTTGGCGGTACGCAGCACCGTCTCGTCATCCGCGCCAGCAGCAATCGCATGCGCGAAGCCGGCAATGGTCGAATCGCCAGAGCCCGTAGCGTTAACGGCGGGGATATCGGGGGTCTTGGCGCGGAATGCACGGCCATTATGGAAGCCCACGGAGCCGGCAGCGCCCATGGACACGACGACCCAGGGGATATCGGAGAAGCGGGCATCAGAGGCGAGCGCGGCGCGGAGCTCGTCCACATCGTCGGTGGTAAAGCTCGTGCCCAGAAGGCCGTTAATCTCGGTCAGGTTAGGTTTAACCAGCTCGGGCTTAATTTCGGACTTAAGGGCGGCCTCGAGCGAAGCACCCGAGGTATCGAGCAGCACCTTGGCGCCGGCGTTCTCGGCAATACCCGTGATCTTGGCGTAGTAGCCCGCCTCGACACCACGGGGCAGCGAACCCGAGATGGTAACGACAGCGGCCTTGCTCGCAAGCTCGGCGAACTTGGCGGTAAAGGCATCGAGCTCCTCGGGGGCAATCGTCGGGCCGCTCTCGAGTAGCTCGGTCTGGTTGCCGGCGTGGAGGATGTTAAGGCAAATGCGAGTCTCGCCCTTGATGGGTACAAAATCATTCTTAATGCCGTTGGCATCCATGAGCTCGGCCATGTAGGCGCCCATGTGGCCGCCGAGTAGACCGGTTGCCACAACGTCGTCGCCCAGCTGACCCAGTACACGGGCCACGTTGAGACCCTTGCCGCCGGCGGTCTTTTCGGGCGTCACACGGTTAACGTCGTCGATAATGAGCTCATCGAGCTGATAGCGTGTATCGACGGACGGGTTCATCGTAACGGTGAGGATCATTTTTAGCTCCTTATCTCGCAGGCTCCTTGTGCCTCGCGATACGAGTCGACAAAACGGAATTACAGAATCTCAATCGTGAACGAGCGAACGACGGTCTCCTTGGGCTTGGCGACAAGGCAGCCACGCTTATGCTCAAGCACGTCGTCCTCATCGGAGCAGGTCGAAAGGCCGCCCCAAGGCTCAACTGCCACAAAATCACCCTCGGGCTTGCTCCACACAATGAGATATGGGAAGCCCTCAAAGCTCAGGCGAACGCCCTTGTCCTCGCCCTTTTTGGAAAGCGTGACCTGGCGGCTCTCGAGCACGTCAAAGATGGTCTCCGCAAAATCGAAGAGCTCGTGCGACAGGGGCAGCGTCTTTCCCACCATGGGGTTCTTGGAGCGCTTGTCCACGTCAATCAAGCCAGTCGAAGGGACAGCGGTGCAAAGCTCTGCAGCCTCTTCTTTCTCAAAGCGCAACTCGTAGTCCGTATAGGCCTCGCCCTCATCGAGCGGGCACCTAAAGCCGGGATGCCCACCGATAAAGAACGGCATGTCCTCGGTGCCCTCGTTGGTAACCTCATAGGAGACACGCACGGCGGCGTCCTCGAGCGTATAGCGGGCGACGAGCCTAAACGGATACGGATAATCGCTCAGCAGCGCGGCGTTATCCTCCGAAGCCAGGCACATAGCCAACTCGTTCTCGCCTTGGCTCAGCAGCTTCCATTCCTGCTTGCGCGCAAAGCCGTGGCGAGCGAGCTTTACATGATGCCCGGCAAACGTCATGGCGCTGTTGTCGCGCAAGCCTCCGCAAATCGGGAAGCAAATCGGCGCCTGGCCGGACCACACGGTGGGATCACCCTGCCACAAGTACTCGCGACCTCCGGCCTCAATCGAGGTAAACGAGCCACCAGCCGTGGAAACCTTAATAGAAATCGAATCGTTGGAGAGAGCGTATTCCATTACCCATCCTTTCGAACAACTGCTTTATTTCACGCAAGCGCCCGTTTCAATCCTAACCATAGAACAAACCCGCACGCTCATCGATGCGTCCGGTATCCCGGCCATGTAACGGGGTACCATACAGACATTGATGCAATTACAGCTGAAAGGCCTTCTTATGCGAACCATCATTCTTTATGCCTCACGCCACCACGGCAATACGAAAAAGCTCGTGGACGCCATCGTCGAGGCGCACCCCGAAATCGATACCCTCGATGTGAAAACGCTCGGCAAAAACGAGTATCCCAACCTGCACGAATACCATCTGATTGGTGTCGCCACGGGCATCTATTACTCCGAAATCGACAAGGACATGGCACGTGTGCTCACGAACGTGCTGCAGCCGCAGGACAAGGTATTTGGCCTTATGACCTATGGTGGCAAGAACAAGTGGTACGGCAAGGATATCGATGGCATCTGCCGCATGAGGCAGGCCATCTTTATGGGTGTCTACGGCTGCCCCGGCTTTGATACGTGGGGGCCGTTCAAGCTCGCCGGCGGCGTCCAGAAGGGACACCCAACTGCCGAAGAGATTAAGGGAGCCGTCGATTTCTTCGACAAAATCGAAGATGAGTACGGCGATATCATCGTCGAAGAGTACGCCAAGCGCGAGAAGCGCCTAGCATACGAGAAGGAGCATCCTGCAGGAGGCCTGGTGGCCGGCGTTAAGCGTACGGCAAAGAAAATCGCTAGCAAGCTGTAACTGTAAAGGTGCTTTTGAGCGTTTAACCCGTACGGCGGGTCCGAGCAGATTCGGGCCCGCCGTCTTTTTCTTTCGTTACTCGGTAAAGGCGTTGCCGACGCTCTGGCCGCCAACATACGTCTCGACGAGGGTGAGCTCATGGTCGAACACGACAAAGTCGGCGTCGCGACCCGGCATGATGCTGCCGCACTTATCCTCGATGTGCGCGGAGCGTGCCGGCACCTCGGTTGCCATGCGAATGGCGATATCGGCGCTGGCGATGCCCCAGTCGACGATGTTCTTGACGCCCTGGGCAAGCGTGAGCACCGAACCGGCAATGCTCTTGCCATCGGCGAGCCAGCACAGGTTGTCCTTCATGATGACGTCCATGCCGCCGCTGGTGTAGCTGCCCTCGGGCATGCCGCCGCAGCCCAGGCAGTCGGTGATGAGTACCGTGTGCTGCCAGCCCTTGGCCTGCAGCAGCGCCTTGATGGCGGCAGGGTTTACGTGCTTGCCGTCACAGATGATCTCGGCGTAGGTCTCGGACGTGGACATAGCAGCACCCACGACACCGGGCTCACGGTGATGCAGCCCGCGCTGGCCGTTATAGGTATGCGTAAAGCAGCTGGCACCGGCGTTGATGGCAGCGATGCACTCATCGTAGGTGGCGTCGGAGTGACCGATGCTGGTCACCACACCCTTGGCGTTCAGAGCAGCCGCATAAGCAGCGGCACCGTCGCGCTCGGCCGCCATGGCGCTCTTAACGATGCGACCGCCCGCAGCCTCCTGCCACTGATCGAAGACCTCCTCGGAGGGGTCGATCAGATAAGCGGGGTTCTGCGCGCCCACGTGCTTCATGGTAAAGAAAGGGCCTTCCAGGTAGATGCCCTGAATGCGAGCACCGCAGAAGTCGGGGCCGCGACCCTCGTCCGCCTGGGCGATGGCGGCGCAGGCGTCCTTAATCTGCTCGACGCCATCGGTGAACGTCGTGGGCAGCCAGCTGGTGGTGCCGCGACGGGCGAGCTCGGTCGAGCTGATATCGATGCCCTCGGGATCGTTATCGGTAGTCGAGTGGTTATAGAAGCCATGGATGTGGGTGTCGACCATACCCGGTGCGATCCACGATCCCGTGTAATCCTTAATCTCGCAAGAGGGCTCGTCGGCCTGCCAGGCGCCAAAGACGCCATCCTCGACCATAAGATAGCCGCCCAGTTGCGGGCCTGCCGGCAAGAAGAACTTGTCAGCCTTAATTGCGTACGTGCTCATATGCACTCCTTGCTTCTAAAGCAGTTGACTGTGGTGATGCTTATACCCAGCTCACGTAAAACAAAAAGCGCCCGCCCGCCGTTATGAGCGGACGGGCGCCCTTACAGGGGGACGCGATTAAGCGGTGAAGGGGTGAATCGTCACGCCCTTGACCACGCGGTTGACCGTGCCGGTGGGGCTCGGCGTATCGGGCGTGTTGCCCACGCGCACGGAGTTGAGCAGGCTGATTGCCTGGGCAAACATCACGAACGGCAGAGCAAGGTAACCCTCGGGGAGTGCCTCATAGCCCTTAAAGGTGAAGGACTCACCCTCGTAGACAGTAGCGCCATCCTGCTGAACGGCAACGGTGCGCTGAGCAATATCGTCGCCACCGATCTCGTTGAGGATGTCGATGTCGTACTGACGGGTGTAGGCGTCGTTGTTGACGAATACGAAGACGAGCGTCTTATCGTCGACGAAGGACTTAGGTCCGTGACGATAGCCCATGGAGGTGTCGTAGGAAGTGGCAACCAGGCCATGAGCAAGCTCGAGGATCTTGAGCTGGCTCTCCTGAGCAAGGCCGCCAAAGGAGCCGGAGCCAAGGTAGGTCACGCGGTTGAAGTCGCCAGCGAGGTAGTCGGCAACCTCAGACTCGCGAGCGATGACCTCCTCGCCCATCTTGGCGATGGTCTCGACCCACTCGGCCTTCTGCTCGTCGGAAGCCTCGTCAAAGATGAGAGTAGAGAGCAGGGTCATGCAGGTGTAGGAGCCGGTCATGGCGAAGCCCTTGTCGTTGGCGCGCGGGATGAGCAGCGTCAGCGCATTGGGATCATCGGCGGACTCGACGGCGAGCTTGCCCTCGGGCGCGCAGGTGATGTTGAGGAACTTGACGTTGTGGACGAGCTCCTTGGCAACGGCAACGGCGGCAAGGCTCTCGGGGCTGTTGCCAGAGCGGGCAAAGGAAACCACGAGCGTGGGATCCTCAGCGCGCAGGAAGTCGCGCGGGGCGCTCACGATGTCGGTCGTGGCGATGGGCTTAAAGTCGTAGAGATCAGTGTTGCCGGCGTGACGCAGATACGGGGCGCAGGTATCGCCAACATAGTCGGACGTACCGGCACCGGTGAAGACAACGGACAGACGGCCCTCGCCCATAGCGCGAGCCTCGGCCAGAAAGGCCTCGATGGCCTCCTTGTTCTCGCGATAGATGTTGAGCGTATCACGCCAAAGCTCGGGCTGCTGAGCAATCTCGGCCGTGGTGATCTGGGCGCCGAGCTCGGTGAGCTCCTCGACACTCTTCTCGAACATTTCTAATACCTCTCTCTAGAAGTAATCCTCTGACGTGCAATTATACACTTCGGTTGGTTATCTGGTAGTAACCAGTTAAATACAAAGAATCATCATATGGAAACGATGCCAACACTAGTCGCTACGCTGGTGGTAAACCTTGTATTTAAACTGATCGGCACGAGCAACCGAGAGCGTATACTCCACAACCTCGTTTGACTCGTTATACGTAGTCCTAACCAAATCGAGCACAGGCGAGCCCTCGACAATTTCCAAAAGGTGGGCATCGGTGGGACGGGCTATGCTCGCATAGAACTCCTCTTCGGCCACACGTATTTTTTGCTGAAAGTCTTGCTCAATCACATCGTAAAGCGGCTTACGCTCCAGCAGCGGTCGCTTTAGGGACAGAAATTGACGAACCGGTAGATAGCTGCGTTCGACCATCATGGGCATGTTGTCGGCAGAACGAAGGCGCTTGAGCTTAAAAATGCGATCACCGATACGCAATCCCATATGCTCGGCCAGATTCTTATCGGCCTCCATCTCGCAAAACTCGAGAATCGTGGTCTCGGGGTCACGACCCATCGCGCGCATCTGCTCGGTAAAGCTGTAGGACTGCATAAGATTGGTTGCCTTTGCCGAACGGTCGGTCACAAAGGTACCGCGACCGTGCTGCCGAACCACCAGTCCTAAACGCTCCAGTTCCTGCAGAGCCAGACGTACCGTAGTGCGCGAGAGACCATAGCGCTCCGAAAGTTCGCGCTCGGAAGGAATCATGTCACCGGCGCGATATTCATGGTCAATCTTTTCGGTCAGAATATCGACCAGCTGATCGTACAGCGGTTGCTTACGCGCTCCGATCGCCATCCTATCCTCCCTTTTGCTCGAATTCGGCTAACTACCCAGGGTGTTAAGCATTATCTGTCTGCCACACCCGAATCATCAAGAAAACAAAAGCCGCGCGCTCTTTCGAGCACGCGGCTTTTAACATACACATGGCTTAAGGGGTCGGGGTGTGAGCCGCGTAGGGACACACCCCTCAAGCTAGAGCCTTACCAGATGCTCGGCCAGAGACCAAGCGGGCCAGCGCCCAGGATGCCAAGGACGAAGAGCAGGAGAATGCCCTTGGTCGGGGTCCAGCTGTGCTTAGCGAACATGTAGTAAAGCAGCAGCGTAAGCATAAGCGGGACGAGCTTGGGGACGATGGTGTTGAGGGTGTCGGCAACAGAGAAGTTGACCGGATCCTCGGTGACGGTACCGTAGGTAACGGACTCCATGCCGTTGCCCAGATCGGTGACGCCGCACTCGACAGCGTTGCCGTCGGCATCGGAAGCGGTAAGGGCGTTGCCGTCCTTATCGGTCATGGCGATGGTACCGGCCTCAGCGGTCTCGGTATCGATGCCCTCCATACCGGTGAAGTTCTCGGCCTCCTTCTCGGAGACGATCACGGTAGTAGCGGAGAGGCCACGGGTGGTGCCATTGGGGATCTGGAGGTTGATCTGGGTGCCACCCATGGTGACGACCAGGCAACCGACGACGAAGACGCCCATGATGGAAGCGGCACGCGTGAAGGCCTGCATGTTGGCGGTCAGAGCGTCAATAGCGCTGGTGCCAAGCTTGTAGGACCAGTTCATGAGCCAGAAGCGCAGTGCGAACTGGACGACGTTGAAGATCACCAGGAAGATGATCGGCGCAGCGGCGTTGCCGTTGATGGCCATGTTGGAGGTGATGCCGGCCGTGATAGGCACGAGCGTCAGCCAGAACAGGGCGTCACCGATACCACCGAGCGGGCCCATTGCGGCGACGCGGACGGCGCGAATCGTGGGGATGTCAACCTTGTTCTGCTCGAGCGAAAGCACGATGCCCATAACAAAGGTGACGAGGAACGGGTGAGTGTTGAAGAACTCCAGGTTGTGGCTCATGGAAGCCGCGAGGTCGTTCTTGTTGGTGTGGATCTTCTCCAGACCGGGGATGATGGAGTAGAGCCAACCAGCGGCCTGCATACGCTCGTAGTTGAACGAGGCCTGCAGGAAGCAGGAACGCCAAGCCATCTTGTTGAGGGTCTTCTGGTCGAGCTGCGGAGCAGGAGTGAGATCCTCGTAGTGCTCCGGGATCACATACTCATTAGATGCCATCTTCGAAGTCACCTCCGTCAGAAACAGCTGCACCCTTCAGCTCGGTCTGCTGCTGGAAGTCCCAGAAAGCGATGCCGAAGCCGATGAGAGCGAGGATGAGCAGAGCAGGGGTTGCCAGAGAATCGTTGGCAACGGTGATGAGCGCGAGGCCAAAGCCCATGAGGAAGAAGCCCCACATATCGCGGTTCATCATAACCTTGAGCAGGACGGCGAAGCCGACGAAGCGCATCATGCCGCCTGCAGCGGAAAGACCGGTCTGCAGCCAAGTCGGGATGGCGGAAGCGATGGTCTGACCGATGGTGGCGCCAGCGATGAAGAACAGGGTGACGACGACGGCGAAGATCAGGCCGAGCAGAGCCATGGCGAAGTAGTTCAGACGCTCGATACCCTTGGTGTCAGCGTTGTGAGCCATGTTGTCCGCAGAGGACATGAGCGGCGACATAAGCGTGAAGACCAGGGTAACGCCGAGCTGACCAAGCAGAGCGAACGGAATGGCAAGGCCGACTGCCGCGTTGGGCTCGAGGCCCGTAGCGATAGCGAGAATGGCTGCCATGATGCCGCCGATGACGGCGTTAGGCGGCTGAGCGCCTCCGATCGGCATGTTGCCGATCGTCATGAGCTGATAAGTACCACCCACGAGAAGACCGGTGTTGAGGTCGCCAAGGATAAGACCGATGACGGCGCCGGTGACGATGGGCTGATAGAGAGACTCGAGGAAGTTGAACTGGTCGATTGCCGCGACGAACGTGACGATGAAGACCAGAGCGACCTGGATGATCGAGTATTCCATCTTGCTCCTCCTTTCAAAATGTATGTACGCACTTTGGATTTCACGTACAGAGTGTCAGGGTTTCACTCCTAACAACGTGGATCACGAAGACTACGAGAAGAGCTTGCTCGTGTCCTCAACAGGCGTGCTCGGAACGCGCCTGATCTCCAACTCCACCCCCAATTCCTGCAGCTCTTTAAACGCAGCGACATCCTCGTCGTTAACTGCGACGGAGGTGGCGACTTGGCGCTTTCCTTCCGACATGTGCATGTTGCCGATGTTTACCTTCTTTATAGGCACACCGCCCTTGACGAGCGTAAGCACGTCTTCCGGTGTTTCGGCCACGATGAAGATCTTCTGGCGCGGGCTCGCCTTGCCAATGACGTCGATGGTCTTCTGCAGAGAGAAGAAACGAGTAGCGACGCCGGCGGGAGCGGCCATCTTCATGAGGTTCTGACGCATGGTGTTGGTCGACACATCGTCGTTGGCGACGAGAATGAGGTTGGAGCCCAGGGTGGAGTTCCACTGGGTAGCGACCTGACCATGGACCAGTCGGTTATCGATGCGGGTAAGAAGAATGTTGGGTTCTGCCATGTTGATCAGCTTCCTTTCGTTATTTGCTGACGACAGTTACTTGATCTCCTGAATCGCGTAACGCGAAACATCTACAACGGCGCCGGATCGGACTTTGATCTGGACCTTCTCGCCTTCGATGCCTTTGACGGTTCCGTAGATACCGCCGGCGAAAAGAACCTCCTGACCCGGCTTGAGCTCCGTGTGCAGCTCCTTGAAGTACTTCTGCTTCTTCTTCATGTTGATTTGCGACCAGATGGTGTAAATCAAGCCCATGATGACAAGCAGGCCTAAAAGGGCGACCGAGGAGCTCAGGACGCTGGCTCCGAAATCGGCCATTAGATGCCGTCCTCGTCGCCGAAGACGTCCTCCTCGTCGGAGCCGGCAACGGATGCGACCGTCTGGGCGGTGATGCCCGTCTGGCCAACGGTCACGGCCTGCTCGCCAAGCTCGGCGAGCATGGCATTGCCGCGGAGGAACAGAAGCTCAATAACCATGGGAAGGTTGGTGCCAGTCAGAACCTCGACATTGTCGACATCCTGGGCAATCATCATCGACTGGTTGAACGGGGTACCACCGAGCAGGTCGGTAAAGACGAGCACGCCATCGCACTCCTCGCGCATGGCGGTAATAGCGGCGCGGAGATCCTCACCGTAGGAAGCAGCCTGGTCGCCCTCGAAAGGAACGACGGTAAAAGCGGGCTGGTCACCAGCGACCATAGCGATAGCGCTTGCAAGGCCGGGTGCGAACTGTCCATGACCGGTAAGAATAAAGCCAACCATTCAAATTTCCCTTCCGAAGGTGTGTACGATCTGAGTCCGATGATGTTCGGAAGCCAACGGGCAATCGCCCTTAAAGCTTCTTGGAAAGCGTTCTTTGAGAACCAGTGGTCTCTCAACTGGTAGTAACCACGTGACGTGTTGTCACTATATCACCACAGAAGAGGTTGCTTTCGTTGATTCATACAGTAAAACGTTTTTGCACCGTTCACGGTAAAAAATCGACCGTTTACCGCTCGTTAACACTTCTACCTGCAGTTTTGAAACCATTTCGAAATGCTTTGGCAAAAGATCGGAACTATTTTTATGTCTAAACAACGCAAGGCGGCTAACAATAGCGTGTAGAAAAAATGCAGGTCATTATGAAGATTTGTGAATTGGTCTTTTTGACTTAATACCAGTTAGAACCAGTTTAGAAATTATCGGTGAACGGTAGTTTTCGACCGCTCACCGGTTACTTGCAATCGTTTGCAGTTGTTTTCCCAGATGAATTAGGGACACCCGATGAAGCACTTGCGCGATCGTGCAATCTAACCTTCCAATCTCAAATGACAGCTCCACAACGCAATAAGCCCGCTAGAACGCGT
>CATYVH010000035.1 GCA_958413765.1 uncultured Collinsella sp. | reverse complement strand
TACCATATGGAGCTTCCGAGCCCGTGTCCCCCAGGGATGCGGGCTCGTTTCTTTTGGATGCCGGTGGGACTCGAACCCGCGAGGGGGCGAGCGTCAAGCGGACGCGCAGCGTCCGCAGCGAGCCGGCGAGGACGCCGACAGGCGGCCGAAGCCGGTGCGTATTTGCGCAGCAAATACGCAGACGTCCCACCGCCCCTACCATTTGGCTTTTACGGGCCCGTGTCCCTTTGGGATGCGGGCTCGTTTCTTTCGGACGCCGTCAAGCCTCTAAGTTGCGGTGGAATAGGGACTGTTTGGGGCCCGAAAGGGCGATTTTAGTCCGTATTTCACCGCAACTTATTTAAAGGGTGCTGAGAGCGGGGGTCCAGGCGATGGTGGGAATGGCACCGTCGAGAGTCTCGTTGATAGTGGCAGCCATACCGGCGAGGAGGCTGTTCTCACTTACGGTGAGCGTCTTGTAGCCGCCGGCTCGCATGAGCTCGCGAATCACCACGGCGCCGGCCAGAATCACGCCCGCGCGTTTGGGCTGTACACCCGGTAGCGCGGCGATACCCTCCACATCCAGCGTAGACATACGATCGATGGCGGCCGAGATCTGCTCCATCGTAAGCTCGCGCAGGTGCACAAAGTTCGAGTCGTACGGCTCCAGTTCGTGGACCAGCGCCACGAGCGTGGTGACGGTACCGCCCACCGCAACGAGGCGCTCGGCGCGCTCAAAGTCGCTGGGCAGGCCCTCAAAATAGGCGGAGAACTGCTCGCCTGCCCACGCGGCGGCAGCCGCAAGCTCGTTCGTCGACGGCGGCAGTGCAGAGAAAAACCGCTCCGTCACGCGGCGGCAACCGATGTCCAGTGAGCGCGTTCCCTCCAGCGCAAAGACCCCGCGCTCAGGCGCATAGACGCCCGTCGCGAGCTCCGTGGATCCGCCACCCGAATCGGCGACGATGATGCGCTCGCCTGCAAAGTCGTGCGCCACGCCAAAAAACGTCAGGCGCGCCTCGACCTCGCCCGGAATCACCTGTGGTTTGAGCCCCAACTCGCGCAGGCCGTCCAGCAGCAGCGCGGCATTGGACGCATCGCGCGCGGCACTCGTGCACGTGGTGCAGACGCACACGGCCCCAAAGGCACGGGCCTCGTCCACAAACATGCGGCACGCAGCGAGCACACGCTCGACAGCCGCCTCGCAGAAGCGCCCCGTCGCGTCCACGCCCTCGCCCAGGTCGGTAATCTCGGTATGCTTGGACGATTCCACAATCGCTCCGCCCTCGACCTGGGCCAACACCAGTCGCGACGACACCGTTCCCAGGTCGATCGCGGCCACCTTATAGCGTTTGCAATTTGTCATTGCGGGCTCCCCTCCGGGCGCTATTTGCCGTTGGACACGACCGTCTGGCCCTCGACGCCGTTAAACCCAAACAGCATGTCGAGCGCCTGGATGTACCACGGCGCGTCCTTGCCGACTTCTTCGATTTCCTTGGCCACTTCGCTGGCCTTCTTGGCGTTTGAGGACTTTTTGCTCGACGACGAGTCCGAATCGTCGTCCAAGCCTAGCACGTCAATCTTCTTCTCGCCGGGCATCACCAGGCCCAGGTCCTCGGACGCCGCGTCCTTGATACCCTCCTCCGAGAGCAGTTTGTCGACGCTTTTTTGCAGCTCATCATTGTATTGCTGGCGAATCTCGACCTGCTTGGCCAAGATGTCGCTCGAGCGTTTTGCCACGTACAGGTCGCGTACGGGAAAATACAGGCTCACGAGCGCCAGCGCCACCACGATACCGATAAACAGCGGACGCAGAGAGCCATGCGTAAAGTCATAGATCGCCTTGACCACCGCATTGTCGTTGGCGTAGCGCATAAAGTCCGAGCCCGAAAGACGGCTCGAAGGCCTGCTCGACCTGTCGTGCGTCTGGGCCGAGGGACGCGACGCATGTGTCGAACGTGCCGGGCGCACCGGTCCATCTGCCGAAGTATTCACATGAGCATTGGGGCGCGAGGTACTTGTCGGGCGCTGCGTGGAGCGGTCGGCGCCGGCGTAGGCGGACCCACCGAGCTGCACCGTGCGCGCACGGCGAGGCGACGGCTCACGCGAACCGGCGGAATAGTACCTGTTGTCGTAAATCTGATCCATGTGCGCCTTGTGCGGTTGAGGTTTGTTTGCGCTAAGTATTCTAGTTATAGCACGAGCGCGTGCACCACCTTCGGCAGCCTTTGCTCGACATAAAAAAGGCGCTGAGCCGTATGGCCCAGCGCCCATGGCGCTTTGCAGCATCCAGTCAAGGCGGGACGGAACCGAGTCAGCCTCCCCCTCGCCAAATTCGCCCGTTTAGCGAATGTTGTAGAACGCGGTCTTACCGGCGTAGCGCGCGCTGCCCTCGAGCTCGTCCTCGATGCGGATGAGCTGATTGTACTTGGCGATACGGTCGCTGCGGCACGGGGCGCCCGACTTGATCTGGCCGGCATTGACGCCCACGACCAGGTCGGCGATCGTGGAATCCTCGGTCTCGCCGGAGCGGTGGCTCACGATGCAAGCATAGCCGGCCTCCTTGGCGGTCTCGATGGCCTCGAGCGACTCGGTGAGTGTGCCGATCTGGTTGACCTTGACCAGGATCGCGTTGGCGGCACCCAGCTCGATGCCCTTCTTAAGGCGCTCGGTGTTGGTGACGAACAGGTCGTCGCCCACCAGCTGCACCTTGTTGCCAATGCGGCGGGTGAGCTCAACCCAGCCGTCCCAGTCCTCCTCGGCCATACCATCCTCGATGGAGATGATGGGATAGGTGTCGACGAGCTTCTCCCAGTAATCAACCATCTGAGCACTCGTGTACTCCACGCCCTCACCCTTGAGCTCGTACATGCCGGTCTCGGCGTTGTAGAACTCGGTCGAGGCCGGGTCCATGGCGTACATGAAGTCGACGCCGGGCTTAAAGCCAGCCTTCTCGACGGCCTTGGTAATGTACTCGAACGGCTCGGCATTGGTCTTAAGGTTGGGCGCAAAGCCGCCCTCGTCGCCCACGCCGCCGCCCAGGCCGGCCTCGTGCAGCACGCCCTTGAGGGTGTGGTAGACCTCGGCGCACCAACGCAGGCCCTCGGCAAAGCTCGGGGCGCCCACCGGCATGATCATGAACTCCTGGAAGTCGACGTTATTGTCGGCATGCACGCCGCCGTTGAGAATGTTCATCATAGGTGTGGGCAGCAGGTGGGCGTTGACGCCACCCAGATACTGGTACAGCGAAAGACCCGCCGACTCGGCAGCGGCGCGGGCAACTGCCAGCGACACACCCAGAATGGCGTTGGCACCGAGCTTGGTCTTGTTGGGGGTACCGTCCGCGGCAATCAGCGCGGCATCGACGGCGCGCTGGTCGAAGGCGTCGAGGCCCACGACGGCGTTAGCGCACTCGTTATTGACGTGCTCGACGGCCTGCGAAACGCCCTTGCCCAGGTAGCGACCCTTGTCGCCATCGCGCAGCTCGCAGGCCTCAAAGGCACCGGTCGAAGCGCCCGAAGGCACCATTGCGCGGCCAAAGCTACCGTCCTCGAGCACGACCTCGACCTCGACAGTGGGATTGCCGCGGCTGTCGAGCACCTCGCGACCGTAGACGTCCAAAATATCGCTCATGTTGTCTCCCTCTCACTTGGAAACATAGTGGATGCAAGCGACCGGCTGACCGTGCACCGTCGGTGCGCCTCCGTAAGTTAGCCATGTCGCACTTTTTGCATTATGCCCTAAGTTAGCCGAGGGATACACTTGATTTTCGAAAAATTTAGCGGGAACGATGAGGCGTGTCAGCCCGTCGTTCCCGCAGTCTTACTCCTCCGCCTTTGCGGCATCCCACAGGTCGTTAAGGCCGTGGGTCGAAAGCTCGGCAAGATCCACGTGGGCGTCAGCCGCCATCTGCTCCATCGCAGCCCAGCGGCGGCGGAACTTGGCCGTGCTCGCGCGCAGGGCACTCTCGGCGTCAATCCCCTCTTTGCGCGCAACGTTGACTAGGGCAAAGAGCAGGTCGCCAAACTCCATCTCGCGCTCGGGCGAGCCGGGCTCCTCGGCCTCAAACTCGGCACGCTCCTCGGCGACCTCGTCCCACACATCCTGGACCGTCTCCCACTCAAAGCCCACGGCCGCCGCCTTGCGCGACACCTTCTGAGCTTGCATCAGCGCCGGCAGGTGCGTGGGCACGCCGTCGAGCAGGCCTTCGGGCGCAGCCTCGTCCGCCGCCACAGCCTTGTCCTTGGCAGCCTTCTCGGCAAGCTTGACCTCATCCCAGATCTTGAGCACCTCGTCGGGGTTGTCGGCATCCGCATCGCCAAACACGTGCGGGTGGCGGCGAATGAGCTTGGCGTCGATATCGCGCGCCACGTCGGCCAGCGTAAACTCGCCGGCGTCCGCCGCAATCTGCGCATGCAGCACCACCTGCATGAGCACGTCGCCCAGCTCCTCGCGCAGATGCGTGGCATCGTCGGCCTCGATACAGTCGAGCGCCTCATAGGCCTCCTCGATCATGTTCTTGCCAATGCTACGGTGCGTCTGCTCACGGTCCCACGGACAGCCGTCGGGCTGACGCAGGCGCCAGATGGTCTGCACCAGATGCTGCAGCTCGGCCGACGCGTCGACCAGCGTGGACAGGTCGCGCGAGCCCTCGGCATTTTGCTGAGCCATGTGCTGCGCCATGGTTATTCCTCCTCCAGGATCACGTGACGGAACGCGCCGCCCTCGTAGATGCCGTAGCTGTGCGTACCGTCCTTGGGAATGCTCACGCTGCCGGGGTTGAAGAGCCACAGGCCCGGGTGCGCCTCGCTTGCCTCGTTAACCTTGATATGCGTGTGGCCGTAGACGAGCGCGGAGCCCTCGGGCAGCGCGGGCGCGTGGTCGACGCTGTTGTGCATGCCGGCGCCAAAGACGTGGCCGTGCGTCAGGAACAGCTCGCGGCCGGTCTCGTCGAACAGCGTGGCGTAGTCCGCCATGACGGGGAAGTCGAGCACCATCTGGTCGACTTCGGCGTCGCAGTTGCCGCGCACCGCGATGATGCGGTCGGCCAGGGCGTTGAGCAGCGGAATCACGCGCTTGGGGGCGTAATCGCGCGGCAGGTCGTTGCGCGGGCCGTGGTAGAGCAGGTCGCCTAGCAGCACGATGCGGTCGGGCTGCTCGGACTCGATGGCGGTGCAGAGGCGCTCAGTCCAATATGCCGAGCCGTGAATGTCGGAGGCGATGAGGTATTTCATGGGGAGTCCTTTCGGTGTGGGGTTGATGGGGGCTGAATACGGAGTCCAGCGGATGTGGAGCCCATCTACTGTGTTACTCAAATCGAAGCGCCGCACTCTGAGCCGCCTGCATCACGCGTTGGAGCGGCACGCCATGTTCGCGGGCAAGACGGGCGCAGTCTTCGTACTCGGGCGCCGCGCGCTCGCTGCCGTCGGGCAGGGTGGCCACCTTGACGGCTACCTCGCCCCAAGGCGTCGCCACCTGCTCAAAGCGGCGTGGCAAGCAAACACGCTCCATGACCTGGCGACGAATGCCGTTGGTCGTGGTTTCCAAAAAGATAATCGTCTGCAGGCGGTCGATATCCTCGTGTGAGCAAATCACCTGCAGCTGCCATCCGGGGCGGCCCTTTTTGCAATAGAGGGGCAGCCAGTGTACCTCGCGGGCGCCCGCCTCGCGCAGGCGTTCGGCGGCGTAGGCGAGCACCTCGGGCGACGCGTCGTCAATATCGCACTCCAGCTTGACGATGGTTTCGGGCGCATCGGTCTCGCGGGACAGCGGAGATGTACTTCCACGTTGCATACGGTCCGGATCCTTTCCGCACGGGCTCGTTTTGTTCATCCAAACGCTAGCACATCACGGGCGGCGCAGGGGCGGCGTCATGGGATAGGCGCGACTTTCGTCCGTCGTCACCCTCGCCCTCATCCAAACATGTACGTCAGCCTCCAAACATGTCATTTTTTGCAGCTTTTGGAGGCTGACGTACACGTTTTGGAGCGGGGCCACACACGATCAAAATTGCGCCCGCACTCCGTCCACCACAAAGTTCGCCGCACTCAACAATTTTGAACTTTCTACGCAGTTCATCGGCTAAAAATTACCCTCGGCATACTTATCCGCTGCACGATGTTACTCTAGTTGCATTTGGCTAACTAAGCGGCTGCCGAGGACCCCGCCCGACACCGTTACGGCATAGGAGGTTTCATGTTCGAGAAGCGGCTCTTCTCCCTGGTTCCGCAGGCAACGCCCTACATTATGGCAAGCGTCCTGTTTAAGTGGATCGCGCTCATGGCAAACATCACGGTGATGTGGATGCTTGCGCGCATCTTGGGCGGCATCGTCACGGACGGTCTTTCCGCCGCGCTCGCCGTCGATGCCCTCGCACAGGCGGCCTTGCCGCTCGCCGCCGCCATCATCGTGCGCGCCGCCTCCATCTACCTGGCCCAACGCGCCGGCGACAAGGCCGCGTTCGAGGCCGTCCGCCGCGTGCGCTCGCTCGTCTACGACAAGCTCACCGCACTCGGCCCCTCCTACACCGAAACCGTCCCCACCGCCGAGGCCGTCCAGACCAGCGTCGAGGGCGCCACGCAACTCCAGGTGTACTTTGGCGGTTACCTGCCGCAGCTCTTCTTTGCCGGCTTGGCACCCATCACGCTGTTTGTACTGCTCGTGGGCCAGGCGGGTCTTCCCGCCGCGCTGCTGCTCGCCTGCGTTCCGGTCATCCCCGTCTCCATCATGATGGTCATGCGCAACGCCAAAAAGATCGGTGCCGAGTACTGGGGCAGCTATGTCGATCTGGGCGGCATGTTCCTGGAGGCCGTGCAGGGTCTCACCACCCTTAAGGTCTACCAGGCCGATCGCAGCCGGCACGAGCGCATCAACGCCGAGTCCGAGCGTTTCCGCACAGCGACCATGCGCCTGCTGGTGATGCAGCTGCGCTCCATTTGCGTTATGGACCTGGTCGTCTATATGGGCGCCGCGCTCGGCATTATCGTAGCCACGCTGCAGCTCGCCACGGGCAAGATTGGCTTTGAGGCTGCCTTCCTCATCGTCTTTCTGTCGCAGGAGTTCTTTTTGCCCATGCGCCGCCTGGGATCGCTGTTCCACACGGCCATGAACGGCATGGCCGCCTCGCGCCGCATGTTTGGCATTTTGGATACGCCCGAGTCCGAGCGCGGCGATGTTGAGCTTGACGGTCGCGGCGATATCGAGCTCACGGACGTGAGCTATGCCTACGGCGACCGCACGGTGCTGGACAGCGCCAGCGCGACCATTGCGCACGGCTCGCTCGTGGCACTCGTGGGCGAAAGCGGCGGCGGCAAATCTACGCTCGCGGGGATTATCGCGGGCCGCAAGGGTGCCTACCGCGGCAGCGTGCGCATTGGCGGCGTCGAGCTGCGCGATGCCACGGCCACCTCACTCATGCGCGCCGTCACGCTGGTGCCCACCAACGGCTACCTGTTTGCCGGCACCCTGCGCGACAACCTGCTGCTCGCCCAGCCCAGCGCCACCGATACCGAGCTTTTGCGCGCACTCGACCGCACGCGCGTGGCGGCCTTTGTGCAGGCCAACGGCGGGCTCGACATGGTGATTAACGAGGGCGGCACCAACCTTTCGGGTGGCCAGCGCCAACGCGTGTGCATGGCACGCGCCCTGCTGCACGACTCGCCCATCTATGTGTTTGACGAGGCGACGAGCAATGTGGACGCTGCGAGCGAAGCCGCGATCGGCGAGGTCATCGCATCGCTTGCCGGCGAGCACACTGTAATTGTGGTGGCACACCGCCTGTCGACGATCGTAGACGCCGATCAGATCCTGGTGCTGGAGCGTGGCCGTATTGCCGAGCACGGAACTCACGGCGAGCTCTTGGCCACCGCGGGCGCCTATGCGCGCATGTGGAATAGCCAGGAACAGCTCTCGGCATATGCGTATGCGGAGGATGATGCCGAGGATGCCGGCGCGGCTGAGGCTGTTGACGACAGCGTCGCCTGTGCCGATGGCCTCAACGGTGCCGGCTCGTCTTCCGCTGCCGCGGCGCCTGACTCCGGCCGCGCCCGTCGCTCGGCGCCGTCCATCATGTGGCGCATGATGGGGCTCGTCCGACCGCTTGCCGGCTGGCTTGTGCTAGCCGTCGCGCTGGGCAGCATTGGCATGCTCACCGCCGCGTTCGTGCCGGCCTTTGGCGCCCTCGGCCTTATGGCCGCGCTGGGCCGTAACGCCTTGGGGCTTGGTCTTATCGCAGCATGCGCGGCCTGTGCCACCTGCGGCATCGCACGCGGGCCGCTCCACTACGGCGAGCAACTCTGCAACCATTACATCGCATTCCGTCTGCTCGCACACATTCGCGACCTGGTGTTTGGCGCCCTGCGCCAGCTCGCCCCCGCCAAGCTCGAGGGCCGCGGCAAGGGCGAGCTCGTGAGCCTGGTCACCTCGGATATCGAGCTGCTCGAGGTCTTCTACGCGCACACCATCTCGCCCATTGCCATCGCTCTGGTCTGCACCGTTGTGTTTGAGGGCTTTTTGCTGGCTGTGAGCCCCGAGCTCGCGGGCATCGCGCTCGTGGCCTACGCGGTCCTGGGCGTGCTGCTGCCCCTGACCTCGGCCAAGGCATGCGGCACCACCGGCCGCCAGAGCCGCGAGGGCGCCGGTAAGCTGGGTGCCTTTGTGCTCGACAGTCTGCGCGGCGCATCCGAGACTATCCAGTTTGCCGGTGGCGCCGATCGCAGCCGTGCCCTGGGCAAGCTGACCGAGCAAGTCGGCGCCGTGGACGCGCGCCTCAAGCGCCGCCAAGCGGCCAGCGAGGCCGCAGCCGATGTGCTTATTCTTGCGGCCAATCTGGTGATGCTCGGACGTGCGCTGCAGCTGGTGGCTGCGGGAACGATTAACTTTGCCGCAGCGTTTGTCGCCGTCTTTACCTTTGTGTCGTCGTTTGGCTCGGTGATGGCCGTGAGCCGCCTGGGTGCCTCACTGCAGGAGACGCTCGCCTCGGGCGCACGCGTGCTCGATTTGCTCGACGAGCAGCCCCAGTGCGCCGAGGTCGCCGACGGACAGGACGTTGAGTTTGCCGGCGCCGCAGCCGAGCATGTGAGCTTTAGTTATGCGGGCGGCGTGGACGCGGGCGGTGCGGGCGCCACGGAGCAGATCGCGAACGACACCGCTGCGAGTCTCATCCTCGACGACGTGACCTGCACCTTTGCGCCCGGTACCATGACCTGCATCATGGGGCGCTCGGGCTCGGGCAAGTCGACGCTGCTTAAGCTGCTCATGCGTTTTTGGGACCCCGCAGCTGGCGCCATCACGGTGAGCGGCGTCGATGCCCGCCACATCAACACGGCGAGCCTACGCAGCCACGAGGCCTATATGACCCAGGACACACATCTGTTCTGCGGCACCGTACGCGAGAATCTGCTGGTTGCGCACGCCAGCGCCACCGATGCCGAGCTGCTCGACGCTTGCCGCTCCGCTTCGCTTACCGCCCTCATCGACCGCCTGCCGCAGGGTCTCGACACGCCCGTTGCCGAGCTGGGCGACTCGCTTTCGGGCGGCGAGCGCCAGCGCATCGGCCTTGCGCGCATCTTCCTCAACGACGCGCCTTTCATCTTGCTCGACGAGCCCACCAGCGCACTTGACGCTCTCAACGAGGCAGCCGTAATGCAGGCCGTTGACGAGCTCAAGCGCCGCGGCAAGACCATTGTGCTCGTAAGCCACCGTGCCAGCACCTGCGCGTTTGCCGATTTCTCGCTTTCGGTCGAGCACGGGAGGCTGAGCTAATGGCACGCCCGGTCGACACACCGGAGCTGGCACGCAAACGTGAGCGCGAGGCCCAAATGGTGTCGCAGATGATCGCGTTGTGGTGCCGCGGGCATCATGGCGGCGGGCATGCGGTCGAACAGGCTGGCGACGATGAGTCCGTGCGCGTGAAACTCGGCCTTCGGACCATTACGCTCTGCCCCGAATGCGCCGAGCTGCAGAAATACGCCATCGCGCGCATTGAGCACTGCCCGCACATGGGCACCAAGACATTTTGCTCGGCCTGTCCTTCGCATTGTTACCGGCCTGCCATGCGCGAGAAGATCCGCGAGGTCATGCGCTGGTCGGGACCGCGTATGATCCGCTATCGCCCCATCACCGCCGTGAGGCACGCGATGGTAACGGTGCAGGCCAAACGCGTGGCGGCACGAAGCAAGTAGTCGCCGGCGCCGGCACGCGCCACCTGCCCTTTCCAGTCGGTTTCGACTTGCAGCGTTCCCGCCGCGCCGAGGCTGTGCCATTACAATGAAGCGGATTCGCTTGACGCAAAGGAGCCGCCATGTCCGCTTGCCCGCTGGTCGATTGTCACACCCACACCTCGTTTTCGGACGGCCATGCCTCGTTTGATGACAACGTCCGTGCCGCTGCTGCGGCCGGCTGTCGCGTCATGGTCTCGACCGACCACCTCACCCTGCCCGCCAGCATGGACGCCAACTGCGAGGTACAGGTTGTCGAGGGCGACTTGCCGACACATCGCCTGGCCTTTGAGGACGCCTGCAAACTCGCCGCGCAGATCGCGCCAGGGCTCGAGCTTATCTATGGATTTGAATGCGATTGGTACGAAGGCTGCGAGCCTTTAGTTGAGCGCTGGTCCGCGGGCGCCGTGGTGCGCCTGGGCAGCGTGCATTGGATTGGTAACCCGGGCGATATCATGGCCGGCGCTGCGGGCACGGCGGGAACGGAGGGCGTCGCTCGCCCCGATACGCCCGATTCGCCCTGCGGTTGGATCGACGACGACACCAACCTGCACGTTTGGGGCAACTTGGGCGTGCGCGGCGTGTGGGGGCGCTATGTCGATGACTGGTGCCGCGCCTGCGAGAGCTCGCTCAACTTTGACGCGATGGCCCACCCCGACCTGGTCATGCGCTTTTCGAAGGAAGGTTTTGCGCCCGACTTTGACCCCATGCCACTCTGGGAGCAGATGGCCGAGTGCGCTCACGACACGGGCCGGCGCGTTGAGGTCTCGACGGCAGCGCCGCGCAAGGGCCTGGACGACTACTATCCCGCGACCGGCCTCTTGCGCTGCTTCGCCCACGCCGAGGTACCCATTACCTTTGGCTCGGACGCACACCGCGCCTGCGACATCTGCTGGAACATTCGCGAGGCTCAGGCCCACGCCTACGACTGCGGTTATCGAACCTTCGACATCCCCCACGCCACCAGCGAATGGGAGTCCACGCCCCTCGCCTAACTAGTCGTTTAAGAACGTCCCCAATGACTAGTGGCGGCGGGCGTTGAGTTCGCCGGCCAGCTCGTCGAGGGTAATGCCGTAGCGCTCGAGCGTCACGAGCAGGTGGTAGATCAGGTCGCCGGCCTCGTAGCGAATGTGATCGTGGTCGTTATCCTTGCAGGCCATGATCACCTCGCTCGCCTCCTCGGCAAGCTTCTTGAGCAGCTCGTCCTCGACGTCGGTCAGCAGACGGGCGGTGTAGCTCTCCTGTGGCGACGCATCGCGACGACCGTGAATCACCTCGGCCAGACCTGTCAGCGTCTCGCCGATATTTCCCAGCTGCACGTTAGCTGTTCTGACTCCCATGGTTATTTCCTCTCGTTACTGCAGCGTAAAGTAGGTACCGGTCTCATCGAACCGAGGCTTTGCGCCCTTTTTCTCAAAGAACTCGACGATGACGGCATGGGCCTCATCGAGCCTTTCCTTCTCGGCCTCGAGCCAAAGCGACTGCGCCCCGCAGGCATCAGTCAGGTGCACGCGGCATGGCACGCCCGCGCGGAGGAGTTCGGCGTTGCAGTCGGCGACTTCGAACGGCGTCACGACCTTCATCGTGTTCCCCCCTTTACGCGCTTAAAGAAGCAGGTACGGTTGCCGGTATGGCAGGCCGGGCCCGGCGAGTCCACCTTGACCAGCAGCGTATCGCTATCGCAGTCGGCCCAGAGCTCCTTGACCTCCTGCATGTTGCCACTCGTCGCGCCCTTGTTCCAGAGCTCCTGACGGCTGCGACTCCAAAACCACGTGGTCCCGGTCTTGAGCGTCAGCCCCACCGATTCCTCGTTCATCCAAGCAACCATAAGCACCTCACCGGTGTCATGCTGCTGAACCACGCAAGGAATCAGCCCGCGGGCGTCGTATTTAAGATCAGCAGCTTCTACTACCTCAGTCATCATTTCTCCCAAGTAATAACAGTAAGCCCCACAGGTCGGCGAGGGTTGTCCAGGTGCCGCAGGTTGCCGCGAAAGAGGAGCGACGCGTACTTTGGTACGCGAGCGACGGTTTGAGCGGCAAGATGCGGTGCCTGGGCAAGCCGCAGCGCTAGAAGTCCAACCTGACAGGGATGCCCTGCGAGGCCATGTACTCCTTCACCTGGCGAATGCTGAAGGTTCCAAAGTGAAAGACGCTGGCCGCCAGTACGGCGTCGGCTTCGCCCTCGATCACGCCCTCGGCAAAATGCTCGAGCGTGCCCACGCCGCCGCTCGCGATGACGGGGATTGGCACCGCGCGCGCCACGGCGCGGGTGAGCGCCAGGTCAAAGCCAGCCTTGGTGCCGTCGCGATCCATACTGGTCAGCAGAATCTCGCCGGCGCCGCGACGAGCCGCCTCCTCGGCCCATGCCACTGCATCGATACCCGTGGCGTTGCGGCCTCCTGCGGTAAAAACCTCCCACTTGTCGGCATCCGGCTGCCCAGGCAGGCCGACGCGCTTGGCATCGATCGCCACGACCACGGCCTGGCTGCCAAACGCCGCGGCAGCTTGGCTGATCAGCGACGGGTCACGCACGGCGGCAGAGTTGAGCGATACCTTGTCGGCACCGGCCGCCACCATGGTTCGCATGCCCGCCAGGTCGCGGAAACCGCCGCCCACGGTATAGGGAATAGCGAGCTCCTCGGCCGCGTGCGCCGCCATCTCGATGGTCGTCGCGTGGTTGTCGCTCGTAGCGGTAATGTCCAGGAAGACGACCTCGTCTGCACCCTCGCGGTCGTAGGCACGGGCAAGCTCCACCGGATCGCCCGCATCGCGCAGGCTCACAAAGTTGACGCCCTTGACCACACGGCCGTCCTTGACGTCTAGACAGGGAATCACGCGCTTGGTAAGCATGGGCTACTCCTCCCCTCGGGCGGCGGCCAACGCCTGTACCAGCGTAAAGTTGCCCTCGTAGAGCGCACGGCCGGTGATGGCACCTTCAATCGCGCCCTCGCCCACCGCGGCGAGCGCGCGGATGTCGTCGAGCGTCGAGATGCCGCCCGAAGCCACGACAGGAAATCCCGCGACCTCGGCCACATGGCGATACGCCGCCACATCGATGCCCGTCTGCATGCCATCGCGCGCGATGTCGGTATACACCAGATGCTTAAAGCCCAGCTCGGAAAGCTGCGCCACGGCATCGTCGAGCGCCACGCCCGCGCCGTCGCGCCAGCCATTCACCTTGACCTGACCGTCGCGCGCGGCAATATCTGCCACCAACAGCTCGCCAAAGCCTTGGGCTGCCACCTCGGCAAAACCCGGCTCAGTCACCAGCACGGTGCCCAGTGCGATGCGGCGTGCACCGTAGCCGGCCAGCTCGTCGATGCGCGCGAGCGAGCGGACACCGCCGCCCACGTCCACGGACAGGCCGTCGACGCCGCAGATAGCCTTAATCGCCGCCGAGTTGGCAGCGCACGCGTCCTCGTCCTCGCCAAAGGCAGCGGACAGGTCGACGACATGCACCCAGTTCGCGCCCTGCTCGGCAAACGAGCGGGCGACGGCGACGGGGTCGTCGGAATATACCTTGCAGCGGATGCGGTCGCCGCGCTCCAGGCGCACGACCTTGCCACCGATCAGATCGATTGCGGGAAACAGGATCATCGGCCGGCCTCCTCGACGATGTTGACAAAGTTCTTAAGGATGCGCTGTCCCAGCGCCGAGGATTTCTCGGGATGGAACTGGCAGCCCCACACGTTGCCGTGGCGCACGATGCACGGAAAGCTCCGCGTATAGTGCGTGCGCGCCAGCACATCGGCGGCATCGGCATCGCCTGCCACCGCGTAGCTGTGGGTAAAGTACATGTTGGCGCCCTCGGCAAAACCGGCGAGCAGCGGATCGGCCGCACCGGCGGGCGTCATATGCACCTGGTCCCAGCCCACGTGCGGCACCTTCAGGCGACTCGACTCCAAGCGCGTGCACGAGCCGCGCATAATGCCCAGGCCATCGACCCAGGGGCCGCCAGCCTGCTCGGGGGTGCCGCCATCCGCGACCACGCCCTCGTCCGCAGGCACGCCCTCGTTGCCGCGCTCAAAAAAGAGCTGAAGACCCAGGCAGATGCCGAGCAGCGGAGTTCCGGCGGCAACGGCATCGAGCACGGCGGCCTCCTCGCCGCTCTGGCGCATAAAGGCGATCGCGTCGTAGAACGCGCCCACGCCCGGGATAACCAGGCCGTCGGCGTTGCGGATCTGTTCCGGATCGTCCGACGTGCAAGCGGCGGCACCGGCGCGCGCAAGCCCGCGCACGACGCTCGACAAGTTGCCCTTGCGGTAGTCGACCACCACGATCTTCGGTTCGCCCACGCGACCCCTCCTCCTCATCTTGTCAAAAACCACCACAAAGGGGACAGGCGCCTTCGTGGTGGTTTTACCCTTGCGGCGGTTACAGTGAGCCCTTGGTGCTGGGGATGCCCTGCACGCGGGGATCGAGCTCGCAGGCGCGGCGCATCGTGCGACCAACGGCCTTAAAGGCGGCTTCGATAATGTGGTGCGAGTTGCCGCCCGCCAGCTCGCGCACGTGCAGCGTGAGCTTGGCGTCACGCGCGAAGGCATAGAAGAACTCGACGGCTAGCTCAGTATCGAAGCTGCCCACGCGCTCGGTCGGCACGGGCAGCTCGCAGTAGGCCTGCCCGCGGCCCGAAATATCAACAGCAGCCATCACAAGCGTCTCGTCCATGGCGATCGCCGCGTCGGCAAAGCGTGTAATGCCCGCCTTGTCGCCCAGAGCCTGGCAAAACGCCTCGCCCAGCACAATACCCGTGTCCTCGACGGTGTGGTGCGCATCGACCTCCACGTCGCCCACCGCGTGCACCGTCAGATCGAACAGGCCATGACGGCCAAAGGCGTTGAGCATGTGGTCGAAAAACGGTACGCCGGTCGAGATATCGCACACACCGGATCCATCCAGGTCGAGCTTGACGACAATGTCGGTCTCGCCCGTCTTGCGGGTTACCTCGGCATAGCGGTCCATCTACATCTCCTCCTTCACCAGCGCGGCAAACGCGGCCAGCACCTCGTCGTTTTCCTGCGGGGTGCCCACGGTAATGCGCAGGCAGTCCGCGAGCCCCGGCGCGTAGCTAAAGTCGCGCACCAAAATTGAATACTCGTCGCGCAGACGCTCGCGCACGCGCGTGGCATGCGGCGTGCGCGCGAGCACAAAATTCGCCGCGCTCGGCCATACCTCCACGGGCAGGCCCTCGGCAGCCATTGCGCGTAGGGCGCACAGCTCGCGCTCGCGCTCGGATGCGACCTGTGCCACCACGGGCGCGTACGCATCGCGGGCACGCACGCAGGCAAGCGCCGCCGCCTGGCTCAACACGTTGACCGAATAGATCTGGCGAATCGCCGCGAACACGTCGATGACCTCGGGCGCCGCGATCACATAGCCCAGGCGCGTGCCGGCGGCGCCGAACGCCTTGGACAGTGTATGCAGAATCGCCAGGTTGGGATGCTCGGCGATAAGCCCCTGCGCCGTGGTGGCCGCGCCAAACGAATCGTCGGCAAACTCCACGTAGGCCTCGTCGACCATCACCATGCCGGGGCAGGCATCGCACAGAGCCGCAACAAAGTCGAGCGGCGCCACGTCACCCGTGGGATTATTGGGCGAGGTCACGATCGCCAGATTGCACTCGGGAGCCGCCGCAAGCACCGCCGCCTGGTCGAGCTCAAAGGTCGCCGGGTCGCGCCACACGTCGCGCACCTCGGTCTGGCACAGCGACGCAAAGAACGCATACTCGCTAAAGCACGGCGGGCAGTTGAGCAGGGTCCGCCCCGCGCCGCCAAACGCCAGCAAGTAGTTATAGAGCAGCTCGTCACCGCCGTTGCCCACGCAGATATTCTCGCGCGTCACGCCATGCCAAGCAGCAAGCTCATCGCGCAGGTCGTTGGACATGGGGTCGGGATAACGGTTGAGCGGCGTGGCAGCCAGGGCTGCATCAATCGCCTCGCGCACGCCGGCCGGCACGGGATAGGTGTTCTCGTTGGCCGAAAGGTTGATGCGCGTGGGCGTAAAGTTGGGATCATAGGGCTCAATGCCGGCCAGGTAGGGCTGGACGAGCTCCTTCATGCGCGGCGTGAGTTCGGCCATGTTAGGCCTCCTCGCCGGTCGCGCCAACGCCATCCGCGCCCGCAGCCGCCAGGTCAACGCCCTCGGCAACCGTCGCCACGGCGTCACCCGGCCAAGCGACCTTGGTCAGGTCGGCCGCGGCCAGAGACTCGGCACTCACGGCATCCTCGCCCTGCTCCAGCACACGGCGACGCAGGGCGGCGGATAGCGCGTGCGCCCACAGGCCCTCGGCCTCGGCCAGACGCTGTGTGGCGGGAGCGTCGGAGAGCAGGCCCTCGGGCGTATAGCAAATGACGCTCGAGCGCTTAACGAACTCTTCGACCGAAAGCGGGTTGGAGAACATGGCCGTGCCGCCGGTCGGCAGCGTGTGGTTGGGGCCGGCAACATAATCGCCGAGCGGCTCGGAGCTCCAGGCGCCCACAAAGATGGCGCCGGCGTTGCGAATGCCGCCGAGCAGGCCCATCGCGTCCTTGCAGTGCAGCTCAAGGTGCTCGGGCGCCACGGTGTTCACGGCCTCGACGGCGGCAGCCATGTCGGCGGCCACCACGATGGTGCCTTCGTTATCGAGCGAGGCGCGTGTGATCTCGGCACGCGGGGACTGCGCTACCAGAATGTCGATACCAGCCTCGACCTCGCGCGCAAACTGCTCGTCGCAGGTCACCAGATAGCAGGCTGCCAGCGGATCGTGCTCGGCCTGGGCCATCAGGTCGGCCGCGACCACCATGGGCTTGGCCGTGGCATCGGCAAGTACGCAGACCTCGGAAGGGCCAGCGACCATGTCGATTCCCACGTCGCCCGAGACAATCTGCTTGGCCGCGGCGACAAAGGCGTTGCCCGGGCCGGTGATCTTGTCGACGCGCGGAATGGTCTCGGTGCCGTACGCCAGCGCGGCCACGGCCTGAGCGCCGCCCACCATATAGATCTCGTCCACGCCGCCGAGCTTGGCAGCCGCAAGCGTATAGGGGCTGATCAGGCCATCTTTTTGCGGAGGAGTCACCATGACCACGCGCTTGACGCCGGCAACCTTGGCGGGAATGGCATTCATGAGCACCGTGGAGGGATATTGCGCGCGACCGCCCGGCACGTAGATGCCGGCCGCCGCGAGCGGGGTCACCTTAACGCCGAGCATCGTGCCATCTGCGCGCGTGGTAAACCAGCTCTGCTCGACCTCGCGCTGGTGAAACTCGCGAATCTGGCGCGCGGCCTTCTCGAGCGCCGCGACAAACGCGGGGTCGAGGTCTTCGAGCGCGGCATCGATCTGCTCCTGCGGCAGGCGGAAGCTCTGCAGCTCAACACCGTCAAAGCGCTGACAGTAATCGCGCACTGCGGCATCGCCGTTGGCGCGCACGTTGGCCACGATATCGCGGGCGGCGTCGACGATGTTTTGCGGCAGCACGCCCTTGCGGTTGAGCTGGTTGGTAACGAGGCGCTCACCGGGAGCAAGCTTGATGGTCTTCATATCGGTATCCCCTATCGGTCGAGGTTGCGTTTGAAAAAACGAGAGGCCGGGCGGCGGCGCCAATCGGCCCGCAGCCCAGACGTTGGGACGCCCGTGCGTGCTCGCGCTATTGTGCCGAGCCCGCGACGGGCTCAAAATGCTTGTCCTTCACGGCCGCGGCCAGGCGATCTGCCAGGTTGCGCACGCGCGGATCCAGGCGAGCGGCACCCGGGTTGACAAAGAAGCGGGCCGTGCAGTCCATAATGCGACCAGTAATAACCAGGTCGTTGTCGCGTAGCGTGGCACCCGTGGCGGTAACGTCCACGATGCGATCGGTCATGCCGACGATGGGGCCCAGCTCGATGTTACCGTGCAGCGAGACGATATCGGCATTCACGCCGCGCTCGGCATACCAGGCACTCGCGATGCGCGGGTACTTGGTGGCCACACGAAGCGACCCGCGGCGGGCGTAGTTGCGCTCGGCCTGGCCGGCGCGCCATGCAGGCTCCGCCTCGATAAACGTGCACAGGCCGTAGCCCAGATCGACCAGCTGCAGCAGGTTGAGGTCGGCCTCGATAAGCGAGTCCCAACCGCAGATGCCGCAGTCGGCGCCGCCGCAGCCCACAAAGGCGGGCGCATCGCTGGGACGCACGATGACAAACTCGATATCGCCGACCGCGCCCTCGCCGGCACGCGTGTCGCGACCGCGCACGATGAGATGACGACCGGGATCGCGCAGCTCAGAGACATCCAAGCCCGCGGACTCAAGCACGTCGAGCGTGTCGGCCTTGAGCGAGCCCTTGGGCACGGCAATGCGCAGCGGACCCTCGGCGCCACGGCCCGCGGCGTGATCGCCATCGGAAGCGGCATCCTCGGCCGAGGTGCGCGCGGCCTCCAGACGCTCGAGCGAAAAGGCGAAGCCCGCCGCCGGCACTTCGATGCCGTCGCCAAATGCGCCGGTAAAAATGGAATCGTAGCGTCCGCCCGAACCGACCGGATCGGGCAGTCCGCCGGCATAGGCCTTAAAGACCAGGCCTGTGTAGTAATCGAAAGAGTTCATGATAGAGAAGTCGAACGACAGCACCTGGGCCTCCTCGGGGGCCAGGCCCTCGACCAGGGCACGCAGCTCGCGCGTAAGCGGCGCGACAATGCCCGCCGCCTCCAGCAGCGCGTCCACGCGGTCGAGTACCTCGGCACCGCCGTGCAGACGCGGCAGCTCGCTAATGGCGGCCTTGACGGCATCGGACTCCGCACTTGCCGCCACGCGGGCATCGAGGCCCACAAAGTCGTTGGCGTGCACGCAGCACAGGGCCTCGGCGGCCAGCTCGCGATCCTCGCATGCCGCGAGCAGCTCCTTAAACGGACGCACGCTACCTGCGATAATGCGCGCACCGGGAAGTGCCAGCTTGCGCACGGCCTCGGCGACCAGTGAGACAATCTCGACATCGCCCGCGGTGTCGCCCGCGCCGATAAGCTCAAAGCCCAGCTGTGTAAACTGACGCGAGCCACCGGCATTGCGCTGGCACTCGCGGACCACCGGCGCCTCGTAGCGCAGGCGCAGCGGCAGATCGGCCGCGCGCATGCGAGTCGAAACCAGGCGAACGATCGGCAGTGTGTTGTCGGGACGGACCACCAGCAGGCGGCCATCATCGTCAAAGAGCTTAAACGGCGTGTCCGCAATGCGCCCGCCCTCCTCGAGCGAACCCTTGTCCTCGAGCAGTGGCGTCTCGACCGGCAGGTAATGATGCTCCCTAAAGCAGCCCTTCACCGTATATGCGATCTCCTCGCGCGCCTGAGCCTCCTCGGGCAATATGTCCCGGAATCCCCACGGTGTGGCCGTCATCTGGTGAGCCTCCTCATGCTGCGTTTCATATAGAGCAGAAGACCGGCATAGCTCCGCCGGTCTTCTGGGTACTTTAGCATACTAGAGTGCTTGCGGGGAAAATCCG
>CATYVH010000034.1 GCA_958413765.1 uncultured Collinsella sp. | reverse complement strand
GCGATTGGCGAAAATACGTTGGTGAAAATGGTGAAAAATATATTGACGCTAACACGAGACCGCGGCGACGACACACTCGACGCCGAGCCCGGCGAGCTCCCTCTGCGGGGCGAAGCCGGGGTAGCCGCTCTCGTAGGCCGCGAGCGACGGCCCGGGGAACCCACCCATCCACCCGGCGATCTCGCCCCAGGGGTTGCCGGGGAACCTCCTCGTCACGGCCTCGCCGGTGTCCGCGTCGAGGGCGCAGACGGTGGTCGACCTCAGGTGGACGTCCATCCCGAACGCGGTAGAATACTTTGGCATGGGAGCCTCCCAACCTCGTTGCGGCGCGGCTGCGCCTATGGCACTTCAACATCATTGTCGCAGCCCCGACCCGCGGTCACGAGCGGGGGCTCCTATCTTTTTAGTGCCCTCGGATTGGGTCATAGTGTCTGTCCGTCCTCTATCTGCGGTGTTGCCCTGGTTGGCACTTAGGGACGTTCCTTTTCTGCCGGCACTTGGGGACAGTCCTAGTCGTTGGGGATCTACCGACGCATTGGGGGTTTGCGCCTTCTATGCATGACAGTCGTCTCTTTTATGTTTCCTTTAGCCGTTGCTGCCTAGGATGGGGGTTAGTCGGTAGGAAGGGAGCGTCTATATGGACGACGCGAGCGAGCGTGCAATCGAAGAGGACATGCTCGATCAGTTCAATTACTTTGACGATGAGGATGAGGAGCTAATCGATCGTCGCGAGCCGGCATCGCTTGATTCCTTTGATCTGGTCGATGAAGAGACTGATGAGGTTGAGGACGAATCAACGGAGCCCCCACAGTCTTCGCGCCTTGACTCGCTGCTTTCGAGAGCCCCCATGCACCACGGTGTTCGTGCCGGCGCACTCCATATGAAAACTGACTGGCACCAGATCGTGACGGCAGGCGATGAGCTTGCCGTCGATGCGCCGCTCACCGATAAGTCATCCATCATCTGCCGCACCGGTATGCTTATGCTCGCGAGCGGAACGGGTGCCTGGCGTGTACGCGATACCATGAATCGCGTCGCCGCCGTACTCGGTGTCACCGTCCACGTTGACTTAAGTCTTCTGTCGTTTGAGTGCACCTGCATCGAAGATGGCCACTGCTTTAACGAGGTTGTCAGCCTGCCCACAACGGGAGTCAATACCCATCGCATTTGGATGATGGAGAGCTTCCTAAAGGAAATCGAGACGTATGGGCGCCGGTTTACCGTGCACGAATACCACGAGATGCTCAAGACCGTTGAGAGTTCAAAACCCGATTACTCTCCCTGGCAACAGGGCCTTGCGGCAGCTTGTGCTTGCGGCGCCTTCGTCTTTTTGCTCGGCGGCGGCCCTATCGAGATGGCCTGCGCATTCGTAGGTGCTGGTGTTGGCAACTTTGCTCGCTCTCATATTCTCAAGCAGGGTCTTGGCCAGTTTAGCGCGCTGACGATTGGCGTTGCGCTCGCTTGCGTTTCGTATCTGCTGGCATTGCTCGGCCTTGGCCAGGTCGTACCGGGGGCAATGTCGCACCAAGAAGGCTATATCGGCGCCATGCTCTTTGTGATTCCCGGCTTTCCCCTCATTACGGCAGGCCTCGACATCGCTAAGCTCGATATGCGAAGCGGCATTGAGCGTCTTTCGTATGCCGTGTCGATTATTGTGATGGCGACCCTTGTGGGCTGGATGGTTGCCGAGTGTGTGGGGCTGGCGCCGGATGACTTCGCCCCGCTCGGCCTCTCACCGTTGGCTCTTACGCTCTTGCGCATACTGATGAGCTTTATCGGCGTATTTGGCTTCTCGGTTATGTTCAACAGCCCGGTAAAGATGGCAGCAGCGGCAGGGCTCATCGGCGCCGTGTCTAATACCTTGCGCCTTACGCTCGTCGATGCGCCGACGCTGCTTCCCTTCTTGGGCCTGAGTGCGGGCATGCCTCCCGAGGCAGCAGCGTTTATCGGTGCGCTGGTATCGGGCCTGCTTGCGAGCTTAGCCGAAATCAAGCTCACCTACCCACGTATCGCCCTCACGGTGCCATCGATTGTCATTATGGTGCCGGGCTTGTATCTGTATCGCTCGATGTATTACATGTGCACCTTCGACACGGTCAATATGCTCGGCTGGTTTGTGCGTGCAGTGCTCATTGTGGCGTTTCTGCCCGTTGGCCTGGGTGTGGCGAGAACCCTCACCGACCCCCGCTGGCGCCACACCAGCTAATTGGTGCAAATGAAACTGATCCGCAAAACATGAACGTGGATAATCTCCCGTTTTTGGCCTGTTTACGGGCTCAAAACGGGAGATTATCCACGCTCGTGGAATGGGTGTCCGAAAATCCACGCTCGTTGGGCCGATGCAGAGGCACCTGGCAATTCCTTTTTTGTAGACGTTGTCGCGCGGCTACGGGCAGGAAAGGTCCCAACGGTTAACATATACTCCATATGGGTAAAGAGACCAAAGCGCTGCCGCGGGCGGCGCTTTGCGTTTGAAAAAACTAGCTCGTCTAAGAGGAACTAGCATGTTAGACCGTTTTACCGATCGCGCGCGCAAGGTCATGTCCATGGCCAAGCAAGAAGCGCTCGATCTTCACTCAAATAAGGTGGGTACCGAGCACCTGCTGCTCGCACTCGCCAAGGAGGACGAGGGCATTGCCGCCGAGGCACTGCGTTCGCTCGATATCTCCTACGACGACATCATGGATACTCTTAAAGAGGTCCAGACCACGGTTCCCGAGCCCAGTGAGGAGACCGAGGCGGCCAAGCTCGCCTTTACGCCGCTCGTCATTAGCGTGATGGAGCGTTCATTCCGCGTGGCGCGTGAAAACAACCAGACCTACGTGTCGACCGAGCACTTGCTGATCGGCATCGTCGAAGAGGGCAACGGCATGGCCATGGACATCCTCATGCGCCTGGGTGTGTCGTCCGCCTCCATCAAAAAGGCTATCGAGAAACTCACCGCCAAGGACCAGGATAAGAAGCGCCCGCTCGCTGGCGCCGGTGCTGGTCGTCCCGGTACGGGCCTGCCGTTCTTTAGCGGCTCGGATGCCTCCCAGCAAAAGGGGAGCGGCACCGATACACTTAAGCAGTTCGCGACCAACCTTACGCAGAAGGCGCGCGACGGCGAACTCGATCCGGTGATCGGCCGCGAAAAGGAAGTCCAGCGCATGATGGAGATCCTTTCGCGCCGCACCAAGAACAATCCGCTTATCCTGGGCGATCCCGGCGTGGGCAAGACGGCTATCGTCGAGGGCCTGGCGCAGCAGATTGCTGCTGGCAACGTGCCCGAGAACCTCATGAACCAGAATATCTGGACGCTCGACCTGCCGGGTCTTGTCGCGGGCGCCAAGTATCGCGGTGAGTTTGAGGAGCGCCTCAAGAACGTGATCCAGGAGGCCACCGAGGCCGACGACGTCATCTTGTTTATCGATGAGATGCACACCATCATCGGTGCCGGTTCTGCCGAGGGCTCCATCGACGCGAGCTCCATGCTCAAGCCCGTGCTCGCGCGCGGTGCCTTCCAGATTATCGGCGCCACCACGGCCGAGGAATTCCGCAAGTACCTCACCAAGGACCCGGCCTTCGAGCGTCGCTTCCAGACCATCGATGTCGAGGAGCCGAGCGTCGAGGACACGGTCAAGATCCTGACCGCGCTCAAGCCGCGCTACGAGGAGCACCACCATGTGCGCTATACGCAGGGTGCTATCGAGGCCGCCGCGAACCTTTCCAACCGCTACATTCAGGATCGCTTCCTGCCCGATAAGGCCATCGACCTCATTGACGAGGCCGGTGCCCGCGCCCGCATCGCCGCCAACCGCGCGCCCGAGCCGGTGCGCGAGGCCGAGCATCGCATAGAGGAGCTCAAGGCCGCCGCGCAGGAGGCCACCGAGAGCGACGACATGAACAAGGCCGCCGAGATCACCGAGCGGCAGAAGGCTGCCGAGATTGAACTCGCCGAGGCCAAGGCTGCCTGGACCGCCGAGCTCGACGCCAGCCCGCTCACCATCGATGTCTCCCAGATCGCCGATATCGTGTCCGTGACCTCGGGCGTGCCGGTGTCCTCGCTTACCGAGAGCGAGAGCCGGCGCCTGCTGCAGGCCGAAAGCGTGCTCAAGACACGTATCATCGGTCAGGATGAGGCTGTCGAGGCAGTTGCCAAGGCCGTGCGCCGCAGCCGCTCGCCGCTCAAGGACCCGCGCCGCCCCGGCGGCAGCTTTATCTTCCTGGGCCCCACCGGCACGGGCAAGACCGAGCTCGCCAAGACGCTCGCCGAGTATCTCTTTGGCAGCAAGGACGCGCTCATCAGTTTCGACATGTCGGAGTTCGGCAGCGAGTTCGAGGTCTCCAAGCTTATCGGTAGCCCTCCGGGTTACGTGGGCCACGACGAGGGCGGTCAGCTCACCAAGGCCGTGCGCCGTCATCCGTACTCGGTTGTGCTGTTCGACGAGATTGAGAAGGCGCACCCCGATATCTTCAACATCCTGCTGCAGGTGCTGGAAGAGGGTCGTCTGACCGATAGCCAGGGCAAGACGGTCGACTTCCGCAACACCGTGATTATCATGACATCCAACGTGGGCGCCCGCGAGATTGCGCAGGATGCAAGCGTTGGCTTTGGCACCACCGGCGAGCAGGGCCTTACCTCGAGCGAGATTCGCGGCCGTGCGATGGGCGAACTCAAGCGCCTGTTCCGCCCCGAGCTGCTCAACCGTATCGACGACATCGTGGTGTTCCAGAAGCTCTCGGGCGAGAACCTGACCAAGATCGCGCACCTGCTGGTGGACGACCTGCGTCAGCGCCTGATTGCCAACGGCATGAACATCAAGCTCACCGATGCGGCCTATGACAAGATCGTGGCCGAGGGCACCGACCTCACCAACGGTGCGCGTCCGCTGCGCCGCGCTATTCAAAAGCTCATCGAGGACCCGCTGTCTGAGGAGCTTCTGGCTGGCGAGTGGGGCGAGGGCGATACCGTCCTGTGCGACGTGGCCGATGGCAAGTTTGTCTTTAGCCACGGCACGGGCGAGATCCCGGCACCGCGTCCGGCAGGTACGCTCGGTGGCGATACCGCCCCGGCGGCACCGCACACTGGCAGCGCCGCGCCCGTAAGCGGCGGCGTGACCTCGGGTCCCGGCGGCATGATGCAAGCCGGTTCCGGCGCGCTGTAAGGCGTAACAAAACCTTGTGTCCACGAGGGCGTTCCAAAGGGGCGCCCTTTTTCTGTTGGAAAGGCCCCTTCGTTCAAAGTGGATCTCATTAAACACATCAATGGCGTATGCATAAACGTTGATCAAGCGTTGAGGTTGGTTGAAGGGCCCAACGTCCCTTCGGTGCGGCCCGTCTAGCCTGCTTTATCTTAATAAAGTGGCGTTTCCCCGCCGTTAGCCGATGATGCAAGGGCGCTCGGCGTTTTCGACTGGTTTATGCACGCAAAGTCTGGGAATATACAAGTCGCATGTCTTACTGTCTAACCAGTTGCGCCAAGGAGGCACCATGGATTACAAGATCACCGGCTACGAGCCCGCCCAACTGTTCCATTTCTTTGAGGAGGTCAGCGCGATCCCCCGTGGGTCTGGCAACGAGAAGGGCATCAGCGATTTCCTGGTTGCGTTTGCCAAGGAGCGCGGCCTCGATGTGTACCAGGACGAGGTCTACAACGTCATCATTCGCAAGCCCGCTTCTGCCGGCGCCGAGAATGCCCCGACCGTGATGCTGCAGGGCCACATCGACATGGTGTGCGACAAGCTGGGCTCTGTTGAGCACGACTTTACGACCGATGGTATCGACCTGGTCGTCAAGGATGGCGTCCTCACCGCTAACGGCACCACCCTGGGCGCCGACAACGGTATCGCCGTCGCTCTGATGCTCACTGTTCTCGATGACGATTCGATCGTTCACCCCGCCCTCGAGTGCGTATTCACCACCGACGAGGAGACTGGCCTGGTCGGCGCCGAGACGCTCGACAAGTCCCAGATTAGCGCCCGCACCATGATTAACCTTGACTCCGAGGAAGAGGGCGTTGCCACCGTCAGCTGCGCCGGCGGCGTCGTTGTTACCTACACCTGCCCCATCGTGCGCGAGCACAAGACCGGCAGCACCCTCACGCTCGACATCTCCGGCCTACTGGGTGGTCATTCCGGCAACGATATCAACCTGGAGCGCGGCAACGGCAACCTCATCATGGCCCGCATCATCGACCGCCTGATGGTCGCCGGCGAGCCCGCCATCGTTAGCTTTAACGGCGGCACTAAGGACAACGCCATCAACCGTGAGTGCAAGGCCGAGCTGGTTTACGCTGACCACGCTGCCGCCGAGGCCGCGGCCCAGATCGCAAAGGACATCATCGCCGACGTCACTGCCGAGCTCGAGGTCTTCGACCCCGGCTTTACCTGCACCGTCGAGATTGCCGACGACGCCGAGGTCGAGGCCATGGACGAGAAGTCCGCACTTGCCCTCATTCGCGCTCTGCGTCTTGCCCCCAATGGTGTGATTCGCCGCAACGTCGCCACCGACGGCTCCGTCGAGGTTTCCTCCAACATCGGTGTGGTTGCCACTTCTGACGACGAGGTCAAGATCATGCTGTCCCCGCGCTCCTCGATCACCTCGCTGCAGAACGAGTTCAAGGACCGCCTCCAGACGCTGGCCGATGTCCTGGGCTTCGACGCCAAGTTCGAGTTCGAGTATCCCGGCTGGAGCTATGCCGAGCATTCGCCGGTCCGCGACGTTTTTGTCGAGAGCTATCGCGAGCTCTTTGGCTCCGAGCTGCGCATCGAGTCCATTCACGCCGGCCTTGAGTGCGGCCTGTTTGCTGAGGCCCTGCACGGCCTGGACGCCATCGCCGTGGGCCCGACGCTCTCCGATGTCCACACCCCGGACGAGAGCATGGAGCTCGCTTCTGCCGAGCGCTTCTACGAGCTGCTCATCGACGTCCTCAAGCGCCTCGCTGCGTAAAGGTCGCGCTAGCAGCAGTTCGAGCCACGTGCTAGCGGATTGCAAATGACATTACGAGAGGGGGCATCCGAACTTTTGCGACGGGTGCCCCCTCTTCTTTTAAGAAATGTGGATTGATTGGCGCCTAGCCCATATCCGCCTTGATGAGGTCGAGGGTGCGCTGGCAGTTTTCGCGGACGGGGCCGAGCATGTGCTCGCGCAGGTCCGCCATGCCGGGCAGGTCGGCGTGTTCGTCCATGATCTCTTCCATGCAAATGGGCACCTCGTAGGCGAGGTCCATCATGGTCGCAAAGCAAAACTTCTCGGATAGCCCGGCATCGGTGAGCGCCGCCTCCAGCGCGGGGTCGCCCATACCGTGGTATCGGCGGATAGCGCCTGGACCGATGCGCCCCACTCGATTTTCGCCGCCAACGCTCATGGCAAGGCGCGCCCGGCGGCGCATACGCTCGTACGCCAAGCCCGATGCGACATCGTACATGGGTGCGAGCGCTGCGTTTGTGCCTTTACCTAGGATGAGCGAGTAGTTTTTAGCGTGTGCGTCAGGCGCTCCGATAATGGCGTTATAGAACAACATATAGGTAAAAAGCACAAGATTCATGTGGTGGGGGACTGTGTTAATCAGTCGTTCTTGGATGTCTCGTGTGGTTGGTCCTCCGTCGGCGGTGTATTTCTGGCTTGGCAATACACCGAGCGCCTGGCAAAAGTCCTCCTGATGCAGCCTTTCGATATTTCCGCTGCTATTGACCATTCTGTCGTACCGTTCAACGACGAGCGCGGCTTCGTCTTAAAATGTGCAATAGGAGACGTTGGCAGTTGGAATGCCAACACGCCGAGCCGTTTTCATGCAGACGAATTCGTTTAAGGCCTGATGTTTGAACCCAACGACACCATTTTTGAAGATATGGGTAGTGGGGGATGACCCTAGACATTCGCACCATTGGCCATCATGCCAAGCTAGTGCAAATTTGCCTTGGTTGCCGCCCAGGGACCAGCTTTCGTTGGAGCCCATCCATGTCTCTCTTTCGTCATCGCGAATTGCTTTGAGCTTGTGAGCGATTTGAGAATTGGTAAGCGGGCGGTATGCCGAGACCCTGCCGCGGGCGGCGCCTAATTGATCGGTTCGACAAAACTGAACGGCCCCTGCGCAGTCAAGACCGATATGGCACAAGAGGGCGACGGGGTTGTTGGATGCAACGTCATGCTCGGCGGCAATAGCGCGACGCTGCTCTTGGCTGTCGGGCAAAAGGCCAAATAGGAACGGGCGGACGATGTTATGGCCATACGTGCGATTGGAAAGCGGCATTGTAAGCGATAGTGGTGTTCCGCGATAGGTTGGGGCGTATACAAAGCTGCAGAGTCCATGCTCGTCTTGCCGGAGAGTGCCTGCGATTTCGCCACAAATGAGGGTCGCAAGCTCCATCTCTGCCATTTATTTCACAACCTTACAGTCAAAGGAGAGGTCTGAAGTGTCGGAAAGGCCTTGCTCGGCTGCGATTTGGGCCAGCAAGGCACCATAGGAAGATGGCGTTCCCTGTCGAGCGGGTCGTCTGCCTACGCTTGGCTTTGGCAGGGCATTCGAGTTCGCGATAGGGAGATCCGCTTTCGTCGTCGGATGTTCGGAGGGCGATGCGATGGAGTCGTTATCGCTTTGCGCAAAGAGACCTATGCCGAGTGCGTTAAAGACGGACAGCAACTTGTCGAGTCGAATGCCGGTGGCGTCTCCTAGCTCGAGCGATGCGAGCAGGCGCTCTGAAACACTGGCCGTTTTGGCGAGGGCGGCACGGGTGAGACCCTGAGCCTCGCGTGCCTGGCGCACGTAGATGCCAGCTTGGCGCGGTGTGGTGATGGGAAGGGTATTCACGGCGATCTCCTAACGTGCAGACTTTTGCATATCAGTATGACATGCAAAAGTCTGCACGAAAAGGCCTCATGCAAAACTTTGCATGAGGCCTTGTACTGGCGTTGAGTTTTGAGCGATTGTGTTTGGCGTTACAGCGCCAAAATCCCCAGATGCTCAAGCAAGATCTTAAGTCCGATGAGGATGAGCACGATGCCGCCCACGATGGTGGCAGGTTTTTCGTAGCGCGCGCCAAAGGTGTGGCCGATCGCTACGCCGGCGACGGAGAAGATAAACGTTGTGACGCCGATAAGCGATACAGCGGGAACGATGTCGACCGAAAGCGCGGCGAACGAGATGCCCACGGCCAGGGCGTCGATTGAAGTGGCGATGGCGAGGATCAGGTACTCGCTCAGTTCAATCTTTTCGGCATTCTTGCCGTCGCCTTCATCCTCGTCCTCGGTAAAAGCCTCCCACAGCATTTTGCCGCCGATGAAGGCCAAAAGGATAAAGGCAATCCAATGGTCGATGGGGCCGATGATGCCCATAAACTGGCTGCCAAGCGCCCATCCGATCACGGGCATGCCGGCCTGGAAGCCGCCAAAGAACAGGCCGAGCACTACGGCGACCTTAAGGTTGATCTTTTTCATGCCAAGGCCCTTGCAGATGGATACGGCAAAGGCGTCCATCGAAAGGCCAATGGCGAGCAGCACGAGCTCTACGAGTCCCATGGTTTGGCTCCCTCCTTGCGGGCGAACCCGCGTGTACTTCTGACAGGGGAGCAACAAAAAAGACCCGTGGCGTACGCGCCGCGCGTACAACCACGAGTCTCGTTCATTAAGGCAAGCCAGACCGTGTCGGCCAGTATGTTGACTTGCCGCGCCACCGGAGGCGAACCCGGTCACGCGACTACTCCCTCATTCATGTGAATCCCGATGCTACCACATGAACAGCTCATTTGGGTTGAGGCTCTCAGCGGTGTTCGCTCATTCTGTAAGCATCGGATTTCGCGAGCGCCGCGGGGACAAACCGTGAGAAACTATTTAGCGTTTATGGAGCGTATGCGATGGGAGCGATGCCTTGGATAAGAACGAGCTGCAAAAGCGTATGGAACAGGCCATCCGCCTGACGGCACCTGGTCAGCCGATCCGCACCGCCCTCGACATGATCATCGCCGGTCACCTGGGTGCCCTTATCTGCGTCGGCGACACCGAAAACGTGCTCGCTGCCGGTAACGACGGCTTCCCACTCAACATTTCGTTCACCTCGAACCGCCTGTTCGAGCTTTCCAAGATGGACGGTGCCATCGTTATCGACGGCGACCTCACCCAGATCCTGCGCGCCAACTTCCACCTCAATCCCGATCCCTCGCTTGCCACGAGCGAGACGGGCATGCGTCACCGCACTGCCGCTCGCATGTCGGTGCTCACCGATGCCATCGTGATCTCGGTCTCGGCCCGTCGTGCCGTCGTCAACGTGTACGTTCACGGCAAGAGCTATGAGATCCAGCCCGTCACCACCATCATGAGCTCGGTCAACCAGCTCGTCGCCACGCTCCAGACTACCCGTCAGTCGCTCGACCGCTCCCTACTGCGCCTGACGGCCCTCGAGCTCGACGACTACGTTACGCTCGCCGACATTACCGGGATTTTCTCGAGCTTCGAGATCATGCAGCAGGCAAAGACCGAACTTAAGGATTGCATTGTCAAGCTGGGCAACCAGGGCAAGCTCGTGCAGATGCAGCTCGAGCAGCTCGCCGGCTCCAGCATGGATACCGAGTACGACCTGATGATTCGCGACTATGCGAGTGATTCCTCCGAGGCCAATGCCGAAAAGATCCGCGCCAACCTGAGCCGTATGACGCCTAAGGACCTGTCCGACCCACAGCATGTGGCGGCGGTTCTGGGTTACGACGACCTGGACGAGGACTCCGTCATGACGCCGCTGGGCCTGCGCACGCTTTCGCGCGTGTCCGTCGTGCGCGACGGCGTGGCCGAGAAGATCGTCGACGAGTACGGCTCGTTGCAGGAGCTCATGGACGACATCAGCGAGGATCCGGAGCGCCTGGGCGACTTTGGCGTCAACAACCCTGCCATTCTTGCGGACTCGCTGTACCGCATGAAGGGCACCAAACAGGGGAACGCATAATGGCGCCCGTATGCGCCGTGGTCGTTGCCGGTGGCAGCGGCCAGCGCTTTGGTAACCCCGGTGGTAAGCAGCTCGTCAATGTAGCGGGCCGTCCGCTTATGAGCTGGTCCATCCGCGCATTTGACCGTAGCAATAAGGTCGGCCACATCGTCGTGGTTTGCCCTGCCGAGCGTCGTGCCGAGATGCGCCGCCTGGCCATCAGCCCGTATTCGTATAGCACGCCCATCAGCTTTGCCGATGCCGGCGAGACCCGCCAGGATTCCACCCGCGCCGGCGTGCACGCGGTGCCGGCGGGCTTTGAATATGTCGCCATCCACGATGGCGCCCGTCCGCTCATTACGACCGAGGCTATCGACCACGCTATCGACGTGCTCGTGAGCGACCGTGCCCTCGACGGTGTCGTGTGCGGTCAGCCCGCGATCGATACGCTCAAGATCGTCGATGGCGACAACATCGTCGAGACGCCGCCGCGCGAGCTCTATTGGGCCGCGCAGACGCCGCAGATCTTTAGCGTCGACGCCATGAAGCGCGCTCACGCCGCTGCTATCGCCGAGGGCTTTATCGGTACCGACGATTCATCGCTGGTCGAGCGCATGGGTGGGCGCGTCCGCTGCGTCCAGAGCCCACGCGACAACCTAAAGGTGACGGTGCCCGAGGACCTTCGTCCCGTAACCGCGATTCTGCTTGGCCGTATGGCCGAGGGAGAGGACCTTCCCCATGTTCAGTAACCTGCGCATTGGCCATGGCTACGACGTCCACCGTCTGGTGGAGGGGCGTCGATGTATCATCGGCGGTGTTGACATTCCCTACGAGCGCGGCCTGCTGGGCCACTCGGATGCCGATGTGCTCGCGCACGCCTTGGCCGACGCCATTCTGGGCGCCTGCCGCGGGGGAGACATCGGCAAGCTATTCCCCGATACCGACCCCGCCTATGAGGGTGCCGATTCGATGGTGCTGCTCGCTCGCGTGATGGACTACGCGCGCGAGCTGGGCTTCGAGTTTGTCGATGCCGATTGCACCATTGCCTGTCAGCAACCCAAGATCACCCCGCACCGCGATGCCATGCGCGCCAACCTTGCCCATGCCCTGGGCGTCGACGTCGAAAACGTGGGCGTCGCCGCCACTACGACCGAAAAGCTCGGTTGGGAAGGCCAGGGCGAGGGAATCGGTGCCTGGGCCGTCTGCCTGCTACAGAAAACCGTTAAGGAGTAACGAATGCGTATCTACAACAGCGCTACCCATAAAAAGGAAGAGTTCCAGCCCATCGAGTCCGGCAAGGTCCGCATGTACGTGTGCGGCCCCACGGTCTACGACAACATCCACATCGGCAATGCCCGCACGTTCATCAGCTTTGACGTGATTCGTCGCTGGCTCATCGCGAGCGGCTACGAGGTCACGTTCGCCCAGAACCTCACCGATGTCGATGACAAGATCATCAAGCGCGCCAACGAGCAGGGCCGAACGGCCGCCGAGGTCGCGACGGAGTTCTCCGACAAGTTTATCGGCGTCATGCGCGCCGCCAACGTGCTCGATCCCGATGTGCGCCCCCGCGCCACCAAGGAGATCGGCCCCATGATCGCCATGATCAAGACGCTTATCGAGCAGGGCCACGCTTACGCAGCCGATAACGGCGATGTGTACTTTGCCGTGCGCAGCGATCCCAACTATGGTCAGGTTTCGGGCCGCAACATCGACGACCTTATGGTTGGCGCGCGCATCGAGGAGAACGAGGACAAGAACGACCCGCTCGACTTTGCCCTGTGGAAGGCCGCCAAGCCCGGCGAGCCCAGCTGGCCGAGCCCCTGGGGCGAGGGCCGTCCCGGTTGGCACACCGAGTGCGCCGCCATGGTGCACCGCTACCTGGGCACCCCGATCGACATTCATGGCGGCGGCTCCGACCTTGCCTTCCCGCATCACGAGAACGAGTGCGCCCAGGCCACCTGCGCCTGGCACCAGGGCTTCTCCAACACCTGGATGCACACGGGCATGCTGCTGGTTGACGGCGAGAAGATGTCCAAGTCGCTCGGCAACTTCTTTACGCTGGCCGAGGTCCTCGAGCAGCACTCTGCCGCAGCTCTGCGCCTGCTGATGCTGCAGACGAGCTATCGCTCGCCGCTCGACTTCTCCTGGGAGCGCCTGGAGGGTGCCGAGAATTCGCTCACGCGTATTGCCGGTACGGTCGAGAACCTGCGCTGGGCCGCGAACCATGCGACGGCCGATGCCGATGAGGCAGCATCCGAGGCGTTTGCCGCCAAGGCCGCCGAGACCCGTGCCACCTTTAAGGAGTGCATGGACGACGACTTTAACACCGCCGGTGCCATGGGTGCTGTCTTTGGCTTTGTGACCGAGTGCAACCAGTACCTGGAGCAGGCGGGCGATGCTGCCGACAAGGCCGCTGCGCTTGCTGCCGCCGATACGCTGGTTGAGCTGCTCGACACATTTGGCGTTGAGCTCCCCGAGCCCAAGGTCGAGCTGCCGCTGGGCCTGCTGGGCGTTGCCGCCGGCCTGGTCGCCTACACGGGCGACGACGTGGACGAGGCCGCCGCCAAGATTCTCGAGGCCCGCGCCGAGGCCCGCGCCGCCAAGAACTGGGATCTGGCCGACGCCATCCGCGACCAGCTCAAGGACCTGGGCCTCACCATTGAGGATACTGCCGCTGGCACCCGTATTAAGTCTCTCTAATCCCCGCGGGTTTCCCAAGCACCCGACCTTGCCGTTCAAACCGTCGCTCGCGTACTCAAGTACGCGTCGCTCCTCTTTCACGGCCATCTCGGACACTTGGAAAACCCGTGCCGACCGCCCGAGCCACGGCACCTTGCCTTTCAATCGTCGGGCATGACCTCAAGGTTTATGCCCTCCTCTTTCAAGGCAATCTGCCGCACCTCGGGCGGTCGGTCTATTTGTTTCGTTTGATAGTTGTATTTAGGAGGTCGCTTTATGGCCGACAATCGCAAGCGTGCGCCTCGTGGTGGCAAACAGGCTGCTTCTGGCTCGCGCCCGATTCGCCGAAATGATCGCGCTGCCGCTTCCAAGGGCCAGCGCGAGCGCTCCCAAGCCCAGGCTGCGCGTCCGCAGCGAGATCGCAACCGCGACAACATTCAGGTCCCCAAGGGCGAGTTTATCGAAGGTCGCCGTGCTGCCGCCGAGGCCCTGCGCACCGGCTTTCCCGTCAAGTGCGCGCTCATCGCCGAGGGCGGGGAGCGCGATGCTGCTTTGTCTCGTCTGGTCGATGACCTCAACGCCGCGGGTGTCCGCATTAAGTATGTGTCGCGCGCGCAGCTTGATGCGCTGTCGAGCCATGGCGCTCACCAGGGCATTGCGCTCGAGGTGGGAAATTTCCCCTATGCCGATGTTGCCGATATTCTCGACCGCGCGGGTGACGGACCTGCGCTCGTCATCGTGCTCGACCATGTGACCGACGATGGCAACTTTGGTGCGATCGTGCGCTCTGCCGAGGTTGTGGGCGCGGCCGGCGTCATCATCGCCAACAAGCGTGCCGCTGGTGTGACCGTGGGTAGCTATAAGACTTCAGCCGGCGCCGTCATGCATCTGCCTATCGCACAGGTGCCCAACATCGCCCGTGCGCTCGACGATCTTAAGGCCGCTGGCTTTTGGGCGGGCGGTGCCTCCGAGCACGCCGAAGGTAGTTGCTGGGATGCTCCCTTCGAGGGCCGCGTAGCGCTCGTCATGGGCTCCGAGGGCGACGGCATCTCGCGTCTGGTGCTCGAGAAATGCGACTTTTTGACCAAGCTTCCCCAGCGCGGCATGACCGAGAGCCTCAATGTTGCCCAGGCGACCACGGCGCTGTGCTTTGAGTGGCTACGCCGCAACGCCGGCGAGCTCATGGGGGAGGAGTAGCGCATGTCCAAGAAGAACCGCGCCAAGTCCAAGGCCAAGCGCTTTGGCGAAGGCTCGGCCAAGCCGATTGTCTCGGCCGCGACCTACGGTGTGGGCGGCAATGCGTTTGCGCAGGCTATCGCCGATCCGGTCTCGACGGTGCACTCCAATAAGCCCGAGCTGCTGGTGGTCGACGGCTACAACGTGATTCACTGCACGCCGCGCTACGAAAAGCTCGTCTACGACCATTCCGACGATCCATATTCCAGCGACGTCCACGATATGGCTCGTACTGCGCTTATCAACGATGTCGCGGCGTTTGCCCAGGGCCGTTACGAGGCCGTGATCGTGTTCGACGGCGCGGGCAACATCTCCAACGAGCGCCCCAACCTACCGGCCCGCGGCGTGCGCATCGAGTTCTCGCCGACGGGCGTCTCTGCCGATACCGTGGTGCAGAAGCTCTGCATCGAGGCACGCGAGGAAGGCCGCGCGTGCTCCGTGGTATCGAGTGACGGCACGATCCAGGCTGTCGTCATGGGGAAGGGCGTCACGCGCATCTCGAGCCGTATGCTGGTGGACGAGATCAAACAGATTGATAACGACGTTCACGAGGCCGAGGAGGCCCCGCAGATCAAGATGACTCTGGGCAGCCGCCTGAGTCCCGATGCCCTGGCCAAGCTTAAGGCCCTGCGCGGACGGTAGGGGATTATCCATAGAGACCCGTTTCCCAATTGGCCGGCCCGTTGATTTGTAATCAATGGACTGTGGGTTGCCGTCGCCAAAACGAATAGTTTTTGGTTTTGGCGAACGGATAAAACTATTCGTTCTGGCGAATAGTTTTGAGATGTGGTCGGTCGAAGGGCCTGTTGCGCCCCGTCTTCAATTCCTTTATTCTTAACAGGCTTCGCGCGAAAGCGCCAAGTGTGCCAGTGTGGCGCAACGGTAGCGCAACTGATTTGTAATCAGTGGGTTGCAGGTTCGATTCCTGTCACTGGCTCCATGAGAGTTTCGGGCTCTGTTCCTGATGGGACAGGGCCCGTTTCTATTTAGGTGGTGCGCCATCGGGTTAGCGCCCATCCCGTTTTTGGTTTGTCTCGTCCTCCAGTTTGTCTAAATCTGTAACACCAAGACCGATATTCGGCATCTAACTGTTACAGATTGAGATGAAACTTAGGGTGTTTTAGGAATATCTTGATCTGTAACATGTAGAAGCGGAATAGGCCTCTTGCTGTTACAGATCGAGACAAGGGCGGGTGCGGACATGGGGTCCTGTTCGAGCGTGGATTTCTGGACACGCGAGCGAAGAAAATCTCCCGACCGGAGAACGAGCGTGGATAATTAACTTGGATAGGGAGCTAAGGTAAACACCGATTGTCTATCGACGGCTTTAGAAACAACGGCCCCGATTTCATTGTGGAATCGGGGTCGTTTGTGCCTCAGGAATCCGAATGGATTAATCGAGCTCCTAAGGAACTTCTTGGGTTCTTGCTAATGGTCTGCCGAGGATGTCCCCAATGCAAACAGCGGGCATCTACTCAATATAGCTGGGGTTCTTCTTGATGATCACGCGTGCAGCGATGAAGGAGACGACGATGGCGATGATGGCGACAACGCATGCCAGCACGAAGTTGCCCATGGACCCATCGGGAGCGATAAAGATGAGTGCCGAAAGAAGGCCGGGGCATGCTCCCGCAACATACTCTTTCAGAACAAAGATGCCTGCAGGGAGTCCAGCGCAGAGCGCGCCGATTGCCGTGCCGACAAGCAGGCGGGGACGCTCGATGAGGCAACCGTAGAACGCGGGCTCGGTTACGCCACAGAGTGCGGTGACGGCAACCGTGGTGACCATACCCCTCTTCTCTTTGTTTCCCTTCATGGCAGTTGCCAGGGCGAGGCTCGTGCCGCCAATGCAGAGGTTCGAGATGAATCCAAAGATAATGGGTGCCCAACCGAGCTGCGCCAGGCTCGTAACTTCGATTGCGATGTAAGCCTTATCGAGACCGAGCATGACGAAATAGGGGTTAAGGGCTGCCAGGATCGGAGTGGCGATAAATGCCACGTTGTCCATAAGCCACGTGACGGCATCGCTCAGCGCGTAGCCCATCATGCTGCCGGCGGGGCCAAGGATAATCAGCTCGACGGGCACGACGATGATCATGGTGAGCAGCGGCTTCAAGAACAGTTTGGTAACGTCGGGAATGATTTTCTGAAGACCGCGATCGACGAAGTACATGAACACGACGCCCAGTACGATTGGCACCACCGTGCTCGAGTAGTCATTCGTCGGGATGGGGATGCCAAGAAAGTCGAGACCCTCAGCACCGCTAATGGACGAGCTGATCATGATCGCGCCCAGCAATGCGCCCATGATGGGCTGCATCTTCATGACGGCTGCGAGCTGATAACCAAGATAAACGGGCAAGAAGCTAAACGAAGCGCTAAAGATCGCCAACAGGACCTGGGCGGTTCCGCTATCGGTGCTCAATCCGCAATAATTGACCAGGAGATTCTTGATCGAAAGAATGAGTCCGCCAACGATGAGCGCCGGGACGATGGGCATGAATACCTGTGCAGAGACGTTCCCGAATTTCTCAATCAAGCCCATGGCGGTGTTACCGCTTTTAATGCCTTCTGCAAGGTCTTTGGCGGTTTGGGCATCGTCGGCAACCGTGCCACCGCCGACTTCGATTCCCGCGAAGTCGAGGAAGTCGTTGTAAGCCTCGGTGACGTTGGGGCCGATGATCACCTGAAGCTGGCCACCGCTGACTACTGCCCCGAGCGCCTGATCGGCCGATTTGGCGAGCTGGAGATCGATGATCGAGGTGTCTCGTGCGTCGATGCGAAGGCGCGTCGCACAATGAGTTACCGATGTAATGTTCTCTTTGCCGCCAACAGCCTTTAGGACTGTTTCGGACATTGCCTGATATTTCATCTCTTTCTCCTAACCTTCCTGCTCCTGATACTTCGAGATAAGGTCTCGGTACCAATACCAGCTCTTTTTGGGGGTGCGCTCCAGATTGTTTTCGAAGTCGATATGGACAAGTCCGTATCGTTTTTCGTAGCCGTTGATCCAGCTATACAGATCCATCGTCGACCAGAGGTAGTAGCCCTCAACGCGCGCGCCGTCGCGCTTGGCCCTCATCATGTGCTCGATGAACTGGCCCAGAAGCTCGATGCGGTCATCATCGTGGACCATTCCGTCTGCGTCTGGTTGCTCATAGGCGCCATGTCCGTTTTCCGTAATAAAGATGCGGGGCGCGTCATAGCGCTCGTGGACATCCATGATGGTTGAATACATGCAACCTGGGAGTATTTCGCGGCCCCATTTATTGCGGGGAACATTGCTGTCGCGGGCGCTTTCAAACAAGGGCGCAATGCATTTTCCTTCGACCTTTTTGCTCGAACCGCCCTTATTGTTCGCCGAAACGGCAAGCTCTCCACCGTGCCAGTCGGTTACATACTCTCGGCAATACACGTTGAGTCCAATAAAATCGACTTTACCGTCTCTGAATTCTTCTACGTCATTTGGGGATCGATAGAGCGAGACGCCAAGTTTTTCAAGGATTTCGTCCATTTCTGGCGGCAGTTGACCCTGAAGCGCTGGTGCCAGAATCATGCGATTGGCGAAAAAGTCTGCGTATCGAAATACGTCATCAGGGTGCTCGGTTGCCGGGTCGAGTTCGACAACGCCGCCATCGTGGACGGCGCCGATGATGCCGTCGTAGCCCATTTGACGATATGTTCGGACTGCGAGTGCGCTTGCGCGCATCAGGTTGTACTGAAACTGCATGTACGACTGAACGTCGAGCGATCGATTGGGGGGATAGTTGCCCAACATGTTTACGCAGTAGCTGTAGAAATGCGGCTCGTTAACGGTAGCCCAGATTTTGACGCGGTCTCCAAAGCGCTCAAAGCAAATCTTGGCGTATTTGCAGAACCACTCTGCCATGTCATTGTTCAGCCATCCGCCTTTGCAAGCAAGCGTGAATGGCAGATCGTAATGGAACAGCGTAACGTTGGGCTCTATGCCATTTTCGAGGCAGCAATCAATGACCCGATTATAAAAATCGATACCCTCTTCATTCACTTCGCCGATACCCGTGGGGATGATTCGACTCCATGAAAGAGAGAAGCGATAGGTGTTTTGTCCGCCTTCTTTCATCATGCGGATATCTTCTTCATAGCGATGGTAGAAGTCGCAAGATACATCACCGTCAACATGGTTGATGTTCTTATTGCTTGTGTGGCTAAAGAAATCCCACTCGCCAAGGCCTTTGCCGTCTTCGTTCCAGGCACCCTCGCACTGATAAGACGCCGTGGCGGAACCCCAGAGAAACGGCATGTTGTTCACGTTGCCCATGAATCCCCTTTCCATCATTCAACACGGTGGATACGTGTGGCGGAATTACGATTAAGATGACGTCAACTGATTTGAATCATAGGAGAACGACCAAAGCTGTTTGATTCAATAAATGAACTATGATTTCGAGGAGAGCGGAAAGAGGGATCACGTGAATATCAATGACTTCGATGTGCTCAATCGCATTAGCTCCATCATCAACAGCGAGTTTGGGTCAAACGATGCCGCCATCGCTCGATATCTCGTCGCTCACATTAGGCGTTCGAGCGAAATCAATGTTGCCGCAATAACCCGCGATGCATTCGTGACCCGTTCCGCTGTTCGTCGTTTCTGCAATCGATTGGGCTACCAGTCTCTTAGCGATTTGAAAGAATCATTTACTCAATCAGTCTTTCCAAGCGACTTAAGCCATCGAGAGGAGGAATTTGGCTACGAGGAGTACAGGGCAGAGCTCGACGTTCGCATGATCGAGATGTTCGCTGAGGTTGAAAGCGGCGTGTCCGATATTGCTATTAAGCACCTTGCCGACGAAATTGATGGCCATAAAAACGTTGAAATCTGGTGCACCAATAATGTGAGCGCCAATCTCGTACGATTTCAGCAGGAAATGTTTTATGCGGGCAAGATAGTTCGCATAGTTGCTGGGGCTAACGTAGCGGAATTGAAAAACATGGGAGACGCTTCGCAGTCATTGATAATTCTCGTATCGGTCTCCGGGCTATTTGCGTCACAGGCGCGTGAGTATCTTGATTGCCGTTCGGGCAGGAAGATTCTAATAACTGCGTTTAGCAACGATGACAAATCGAGGTCTTTTGACCGTGTATATCGTCTTGGTAATGCGGGAAACGGAATTGACCGACTCGGCGTTTATTCGAAATACGCCATGACTTATTTCTTCGACTTGCTATCGTCGTGTTACTTGAGTCGCTACCCCTGCACCAAGGGGGAGCCGCTCTATGGGTCTACTTTGGCCTGGCCCGAGTAGTTGCGGCTCTATAGTTCTCCCGCCTGGAGAATGAGCGTGGAAAATCTGCCACTTTGGCCTTAGAGCCGCGCTAAAAGCGGGAGATTATCCACGCTCGATCGTGCCGTGGAAGCCCGATTGCAACCTGTGTAATAGTGCAAGAGGGTCGTTATCGAAGTTCGTTCCAGCCAGCGTACTCCACTACGACAAAGTGTTCCCTCGGGAAATGTCACCGCTACATGCAAATTCACCGTCCTTCATATCCAAACACAGCAAAACCGCAGGTCAAAGGTATATAGATACGCCCGGCACCGTGTATCTAGAGGTTTTCGTTGACAGCCCCCA
>CATYVH010000033.1 GCA_958413765.1 uncultured Collinsella sp. | reverse complement strand
ACGCTCACCACGCGCATGAAGGCCGTGGGCGAGATTATGGCGATCGGCCGCACCTTTGAGGAGGCCTTCGGCAAGGCCATGCGCTCACTGGAGGACGGGCATCAGGGCATTTGTGCCGGTGGCAAGGAGGGTGCCGACAAGCTGAGCGACGATGAGCTCGCTCAGGCCGTGGCAACCCCGACCGAGCACCGCATCTTCTTTGTGGTCGAGGCCCTGCGCCGTGGCTGGGACATCGCCCGCATCCACGCCATCTGCGGTATCGATCCGTGGTACCTCAACCGCATCAACGACATGGTGCAGGTCCAGGAGAGCATCCGCGGCCTGCGTGTGGAGGATATCGACGCCAACGCGATGCGCCTGCTCAAGCAGTATGGTACGAGCGACGCCGAGATCGCCGCGTTGACCGGCTCGGACGAGCGCTTTGTGCGCGCCTATCGCAAGGGTCTGGGCGTGGTTCCCAGCATGAAGACGGTCGATACCTGCGCTGCGGAGTTCTCGAGCGCCACGGAGTACCACTACAAGACGTACGAGAACATCTACCGCACGAGCCCGGATGCCAAGAAGTGCGTGGCTCCCGACGAGACCACGCCGGCGGACAAGCCCAAGGCGATGATCCTGGGCGCCGGCCCCAACCGCATTGGCCAAGGTATCGAGTTCGATTACTGCTGCGTGCACGCGAGCTACGCACTGGCGGCTCGCGGCTTCGAGACCATCATGGTCAACTGCAACCCCGAGACCGTTTCGACTGACTACGACACCTCGGACCGCTTGTACTTTGAGCCGCTCACCTACGAGGACGTCATGGACGTTATCGATGTCGAGCGCCCCGACGGTGTCGTGGTGACGCTCGGCGGCCAGACTCCGCTTAAGCTGGCGCGCATGCTCGAGGAGAGCGGCGTGAACATTATGGGCACCAAGCCCGATGCCATCGACTTTGCCGAGGACCGCGAGTGCTTCGCCGCTCTGCTCGACAAGCTGGGCATCATGTACCCGCCGGCGGGCCAGGCCACCTCGTTTGAGGAGGCCGAGGCCGTGGCCGCGCACATCGGCTATCCGCTGCTGGTGCGCCCGAGCTATGTGCTGGGCGGCCGCGGCATGATGATCGCCTACGATGCCGAGCATCTGCGCGATTACATGGCCGAGGCCGCGCGCATTAGCCCCGACTACCCGGTGTATCTGGACCGCTTCCTGGAGGGTGCGATTGAGTCCGATGTCGACGCCCTGTGCGATGGCGAAGAGGTATACATCGGCGGCATCCTGGAACATATTGAGGAGGCCGGTATTCACTCCGGCGACTCTGCGACCTGCATCCCACCGTTTAGCTTTAGCGAGAGCCTGCAGGCGAAGCTCCGCGAGACTACGCGCCGCATCGCGATGGCGCTGGGAGTCCGCGGTCTGGTCAATGTGCAGTATGCCATCAAGGGCGAGACCGTCTACGTGATCGAGGCCAACCCGCGCGCCAGCCGTACCGTGCCGTTCATCTCCAAGGCCACCGGCGTGCCGCTGGCCAAGTGCGCGGCGCGCATCATGGCAGGCGATTCCATCGCGAGCTTGGGCCTGCCGAGCGACGAACGTCAACTGGACTGGTTCTGCATGAAGGAAGCCGTCATGCCCTGGGGTCGTTTCCCGGGCGCCGACGTCATCCTGGGGCCTGAGATGAAGTCGACGGGCGAGGTCATGGGTATCGCTAAGAGCTATCCCGAGGCATACGCCAAGACGCAGCTGGCGATCGACTACAAGCTGCCCGACCCGAGTTGCGGCAAGGTGTTCATTAGCGTGTGCGACCGCGACAAGCGCCATATCCTTTCGGTCGCCCGTATCCTGCGCTATCTGGGCTTTGACATCTGCTCTACCGAGGGTACGGCGCGCGTGCTGCGTGGAGGCAACGTGACGTGCGAGATCGTGGAGAAGATAAGCGGCCCGCACGACGGCGAGCGCCCCAACATCGGCGACCTCATCGCCGATGGCAAGATCGCGGTGATCATCAACACGCCGTACGGTCCGGGCTCGCGCGGCGACGGCTATCTGCTGCGCACCGAGGCAGTGCGACGCGGTGTGACCTGCGTGACCGCGATGTCTGCCGCCAACACGTACGTGAGTGCCATCGAGGCGGTGCGTGAGGACCAGCAGGGTCACGGCAGCGCCAACGACATGGGCATGGACGTCATCGCCCTGCAGGACCTGCCGCAGCATACGGTGTAGGTTGAACTGGCCGGCCGGGGCGGAGGGGGCTGAGTTTCCCCCTTCGCTCCGGCTGCAAGCAGAGTCGCTCAGTGGGAAACTCAGCCCCCTCCGCCCCGGCCTACGGTGACTCGGCTGCACCGTGTGCTGCCGAAGGGGCTTTGCGCGATGACTAGGGCTGAAAAAGAAAGTGAGTGTGGGCTCCGCCGTTCGTTCGAACGGCGGAGCCCACGTTTTGGATTTATTGGGCTGTGGCGGTGAAGGTTGTTTTGTCGGCGGCGATGTGCACGTGCAGCTTTGCCTGACCGTCGCAGCTGATGAGCACGCCCACCTCGAACGGGGTTCCCGTCTTGTCGTAGGTCGAACGCACGATGCGCATCGCCGCCTTACCGGTGTTCTGTCCCAAAAGACGCGCCTCATGCTTGTCGAGGTTGACCGTCTCGTAGACGGCATCGACGCTTGCGGGCAGGATGCCGGTCTTTTCCGCGATGTAGGCGTAGAGCGAGCCATCCACGTCTTTGCGCGTGAGCTCGGGGCAAAGTGACACGGGGATATAGACGTAGTTGAGCTCCATGGGTTTGTCGTTGGCGAGACGCAGGCGGCGAATCTCCCAGACGGGTGTCCCTTCGGGCACTTTGAGCCCGGAGGCGATGCCGCGGACGGCCGGTATGCTTGAAAAGGCGAGAATCTGCGAGCTCGGAACCCGTCCCGCTTCGCGCATCCGCGCGCTGAAATTCAGGGCCAGGTCGATGCCGGGTGCTGAAGTTTGGGGCTTGATGAACGTGCCCTGGCCGCGCTTGCGCACCACGCGCCCCTCGATGACGAGATCTTGGAAGCAACGGCGCACGGTCGCGCGCGATAACTCCAGCCGCTCACAGATTTCGAGCTCGCGTGGCAGCGGCGTCTTGGTGTCGAACGCCTGGCTGGCGATAAGCAGAGCGATTCGATGTTTAAGCTGGATATAGAGCGGCGTATCACCGCTGCGGTCGAAGGGTTCGGAGGCGAGAAACGAGATCATATCCATGGGGTACCTCCATGTCGTGGGCGTACGTGACATGGTCTGACACTGCGGGGCAAACCGGAGATGCCAGGCCCGATTCTTGCTGGTATGTATGGTGCATAAGGAACATAAAACATTTATCAGGCAATCTACCTGCTATTTTAAAAATAATTAGAAGAAAAAAAAATTTAGGCACAAAAATAGTTGCTACCGTTAACCGATGAATAGTTGCCGTTCGCAACTATTTTCTTGTACCGAACATGCCCCGGCGCAACAATAATCTCAGCAAAAAGCAAAGCCGTGCGACACACGGCAGGTCGAGAGGAGACCGCATGCGTCGAGAGGAGACCGCATGCGGTATCTGGTAATGGTCAGTCACGGAACGCTCGCTCCCGGACTGCACAGTGTCCTCAAGATGCTCGGCAATGACGCCCCGAACATCTTGTCGACGAGTCTCGTGGACGGCATGGGCGCTGACGAGTATGTCGAGAACGTCAAGGCGATGCTCGCTCCCGTTACCGCCGATGACGAGGTTGTCCTGCTTGGTGACATCCTGGGCGGATCGCCGCTCACCAATGCCATGAACACGCTGGCCGAGAAGGGTTTGCTCGCCCACACCATTGCCTTCGGCGGTATGAATCTGCCCATGGCTATGACCGCCATGATGGGGCTTGCCACCATGGACCTGGATTCCCTCAAGCAGATGATGCTGCAGGAGGGCAAGAACGGTATGTCCGAGCTCGTTGTCCCGACCGATGACGCCGACGACGAGGACGACGACATCTAGGCAGCGCATCCGCCCAAATTTTCGTGATGGAGCGGGGGTTAAGAGGAAAGACCCCCGGTGATAAAGAAAGGGAGAACGCATGATTTCGTTCATCCGTATTGATGACCGTATGATCCATGGACAGACCGTTACCCGTTGGGCCCTCGAGTATCCCTGCGACGGTCTTATCGCCGTCAACGACGCTGCAGCGTCCAACCCCGTGCTCAAGGAGGCCTACAAGAGTGCCTCGGGCAAGAAGACGTTCGTGTGGACCAAGGAGCACTTCAAGGAGGTCTCCGAGAAGGTTCTCAAGTCCGACACCAAGTACTTCCTGATCACCAAGAACCCGCTCGACATGAAGGAACTTCTCGTCGATTTTGGCTTTAAGCCCGGCATGGACCGCATCATCGTCGGTCCCTGCAACGATCGTCCCGGCACCACCAAGCTTGGCAACAACCAGTCGATCACGCAGGAAGAGGCCCAGGCGCTCGAGGATCTCACCAACGCCGGCTACACGGTCGAGTTCGCCCTTATCAAGGAGAAGTCCATCGGTGAGTGGCCCAAGTTCCGCGGTCAGTTTGGCTTCTAGTTAGGCGCCAGCCGCATTTTGGTATCTACAGCCCTTGGTGAAAGGGGCTGAGGAATAAAGAAAGGGGAAAGCATGGCAATCAATGCATTCCAAGCCGCGCTGTTCGGCCTGTTCGCCTGCCTGGCATCACTGCCTGGCATGGGCGGCACGACGATCGGCAACTACACTCTGGGTCGTCCTCTGGTCGCCGGCCTCATCGTCGGCATCATCATGGGCGATATGCAGACGGGCATCCTCGTCGGCGCTGCCATCCAGGTTGTCTACATCGCTCTCGTGACCCCCGGCGGAACCGTCTCCGCCGACGTCCGCGCCGTGTCCTATATCGGTATCCCGCTGGCGATCCTCGCCATCAAGAACTCGGGCATCGATCCCGCCTCCGCTGAGGCTGCCGGCATGGCCGCATCCCTCGGTGCCGCCGTCGGCACGCTCGGCACTGTGCTCTTCTATGGCACCGCCACCATCAACCTGGTGTGGCAGGGCATGGGCTGGAAGTGGCTCGAGAAGGGCGATCTCCACAAGCTCTACCTGGTCAACAACGTTCTGCCTTGGATCGGTCACATCGTCTGCTCGTTCCTCCCGACGTTCATCATCACCATGGGCGGCACCGCCATGGTCGACCTCATGAAGACCTACATGCCCATGGACGGCATCGCGATGAAGACGCTGTTCACCGTCGGCTCGCTGCTGCCTACCGTCGGTATCGCCATCCTGCTCAAGCAGGTCATCTCTAAGCCCACGGACTTTCTGACGTTCTTCTTCGGCTTCACCCTGTCCGCTGTTATGGGCTGCAACCTGATCGCCGCTGCCGGCATCGGCTGCTTCTTCGCCCTGATCAACTATGAGATCGCTTCGCTCAAGATCGACCTCGCAAACGCTCCCAAGGCAGCTATCGCCTCGGGCTCCGATGATGAGGAAGAGGAGGACATCTAATGGCAGAGAAGAAAAAGCTCTCTAAGAAAACGCTTGCCAAGTCGTTCCGCAACTGGTCCTATGGCAACCTGACTTGCTTCTCGCAGGAGCACATGCAGACCTTCGGTTACCTGTGCGCCATGCTTCCGATCGTCGAGGAGCTCTACGACACGCCCGAGGAGCAGAAGCAGGCCCTCCAGACCTACTCCGCGTTCTTCAACACCGAGCCGCAGATCGGCACCATGATTGTCGGCGTCACCGCCGGCCTCGAGGAGGCTCGCGCAAACGGCGAGGCCATCGACGACGACGCCATCAACGGCATCCGCGCCGGCCTCATGGGCCCGCTCGCCGGCCTTGGCGACTCGCTGATCGTCGGTACCCTGATCCCGATCCTGCTCGGTATCGCCCTCGGTCTCTCGACCGGCGGCTCTCCGCTCGGTGCCATCTTCTATATTGTCGTGTGGAACCTGCTCATGTTCCTTGGCATGCGCTTTGCCTACAACCAAGGCTATGAGCTCGGCGGCAAGGCGGTCGAGGCACTGGTCGGACCCAAGGCAAAGGCTCTTCGCGATTCCATCGTGATGGTCGGTACCATGGTCATCGGTGCCGTGGGCGCAACTTGGGTCTCCATCACCTGCAGCCCCAACCTGGTGCTGCCCGGCGGCGGTAAGTTCCAGGACACGCTCGACGGCATCTATCCGCACCTGCTGCCGATGATCTTCATCATCTTCTGCTGGTACATGATGACCAAGAAGAAGGTCAACCCCATAGTCATGATGCTGATCCTCGTTGTGATCGCATTCGTGGGCGTTGTTATTGGTTTCTTCGACCCGGCGCTGAGCTACTAGTCATCATCCTTTGACCCCCTGTAAGGCCGTGCGGCCTCAACCGCACGGCCTTCTGATTTTACGCCGCCCTTCAAGGGCAATATGGCCAGCGACCTCCATCGCCTATACGACACCCGCTATATTGCTCTTGAAAGATGACGTATTCGATAAACGATGCACTTGCGCATAATGCACGCTTTGCACGAGGAGGACCATATGCACGAGAAACATGGACACGACCTTTCGCGCGACGACTTGATCCGCGAGGCAAAGATGCAGACCGATGCTATTCAGCGGCTCAACGTTTGGCTGCGCCTGGGCTATTCGCTCGTGGCGATTGGCTTTTTGATGGGGATGTGGGGTATGCAGGGAGGCCCCGGCTGGGGTGTCCCCGTGGGCATCGTGTGCCTAGTGGTGGGCACTCCGCTTTCGATCGTGCTTAAGGTTGGCACGACCAACGCCAAAAAGAATGTCGAGCGCATGCTCGAGGCCGCGGGTATCGACGTTGAGGAGCTTATGCGACGCAAGAAGGACGAGCAATAGACTTCCGCGTTGGGGTATCATAAATAATTGTTGCGAATGTTAACTAATGTACGGCAAATGACGGTTTTATGGCCCTTCTAGAGTTGCAAAGGACAATATCCCCAGTGGATTACGATGACGTCGCTCGAAAACTGATCGTGTACTCACGTTCCCTTGCCAAGGGATCCTTGAGTGCTGCCGGCGGCGCCAGTGTGGGCGAGGCACCGGTTTTACAGTATCTATCGGGTATTGACGGTGACGTCATTCCCTCCGAGATTGCCAAGAAGCTGAAATTCTCCCGTGCGCGCATGTCGCATATCTTGGATTCACTCGAGAGCAAGGGTTACGTTCAGCGCAGGACCGATCCAAACGATCGTCGGCGTGTGCTGGTGAGCATCACCGAGGAAGGCCGTGATTTCGCGGCGAAAAAAAATGCCGAGAGTGTGGCATCGCTCTCGAAACAACTCTCAGCGCTCGGCGAGCACGATGCCCAGGAGCTCGTGCGCATTCTGAATAAAGCCTATAGCCTTACCTATGATGCCGACGACTACCTGGACAATCTATAAGGATAAAGGCAGACATTTAGGTGCATCTTGAAATGCACCCGGGACAGTTGCGCCCATTGACTACCGTCAGCATCTCATTCCAAACCAAATCAGCCAACGTACGTCATGGCAATCCCCGGTAGGTCGCAGGGTGGCGGCTGAGCCTTTCCCTCGGGAAACTTCGCGAAGCCCAGTTCCCGAGGGAAAGGTATGGTCTGTGTAATACCAGATAAACAGTACATTTTTGCTAGATTGGTATTTGACTGAAGAACCAATTGGTATGGCTTATTAAGCCCACATTGCCGTTGACGCTCATTTTACTGCCGCTGGTGGACTTCCGAACTTGGTTGCGCAAGTGCTCCCATATATTGATATGACCTAGTAGGTGGCTATCTGGTTACTACCAGTTGGCCCCTTGGTAACGGGTGGCCCCATTGTGCGGAATGTACCGAACATCCCCGTTTGATACGTTTTCCCATGCTGCCGGGGGGCGTCCTCGGCACCTCAGCATCTCGGAAGAAAGGAGACCAGGTGCGCAGGAATTCCATTTTTACGAAACGGTGGGTGAAGGGAAGCGCGGTCCTCGTTGCCACTGCAGCGACGCTCGTGTTTGCCAATCCCCAGCAGGCGATTGCCACGCCACTCAAGGGCGTCGACTCAGCGACCGTGTCCCAGTCTGCCTCGAATGTCGTCGACATCGATTTCGCTGACGGCATCAAGGGCCGTATTACGTTCCTCGAGGACGGTATTTTCCGTTATAACGTCGACCCCAAGGGTGAGTTTTCCGATTACGCCACACCGCGCAGTAAGTCCCACACGGCTAAAATCCAGGCTCAGCCCGATACCTCGGACACCTACAGCAAGCCGAGTGCGACGGTTGCCGACAAGGGCGACACTATCGAGATCACCGGCGGAAAGGCGACCGTGATCCTGGACAAGGCGACTGGCAAGATGAGTATCAAGTCAGGCGACCGTGTCGTGGTTTCCGAGTCCGCGTCCCTCGACCTTGATAAGAAGGGTACCGTCCAGACGCTCGCCAAGGAGAAGTCCGAGAACTTCTTTGGCGGCGGCACCCAGAACGGACGCTTCCTGCACACCAACCAGACGATCGCCATCTCCAACACGAACAACTGGACCGATGGCGGCGTTGCCTCGCCCAACCCGTTTTATTGGACGAGTGACGGCTACGGCGTGCTCCGAAACACGTTTGCAGAGGGTTCCTACGACTTCGGTTCCACGGACTCATCGACGGTCACGACTTTGCACAGCGAGAATGAGTTTGATGCCTACTACTTCGTGGCGACCAACGAGGGCGCTTCGAACGTGGCAACCGAGATGCTGCAGGACTACTACAAGGTGACCGGTAACCCGGTACTGCTGCCCGAGTACGGGTTCTACCTTGGTCATCTTAATGCCTATAACCGTGATGGCTGGTCAACGACCTCGGGTCAAAAGAAGTGGGAGACCAAGGGCAGCAAGTCCTCGAGCGAGAAGGGCGACGTTAAGTACGAGTCTGGCATGTCGACGGGCTACAAGCTCGACGGCACACTTGCGGCCGAGACGCTCAACGGTGAGGGCCCTACGGTTGATACCGAGAACATGAAAGCGACCGATTTCGACCGCCAGTTCTCTGCTCGGCAGGTTATCGATGACTACGAGGACAACGACATGCCGCTCGGCTGGTTCCTGCCGAACGACGGCTACGGCGCCGGCTATGGCCAGAACGGTTACTACAAGACCGGCGGCGTCAACTCCGACGGAGCGAGCTCGGCCGACCGCCTTAACGCTGTGCGTGCCAATGTCGACAACCTTAAGAAGTTCACCGAGTATGCCAACTCCAAGGGTGTGAGCACGGGCTTGTGGACCCAGTCCAACCTTGAGCCCGACAGCAACCCTGAGACCCCGTGGCATCTGCTTCGCGACTTCGACGCCGAGGTCAAGACGGGAGGCATCACTACCCTTAAGACCGACGTTGCCTGGGTTGGATCTGGCTACTCCTTTGGTCTCAATGGCATCAAGACAGCTTATGACACGGTGACGACCGGCGCTAACAAGCGCCCCAACATCATCACGCTCGATGGTTGGGCCGGCACGCAGCGCTTTGGTGGCATTTGGACCGGAGACCAGTATGGCGGTAACTGGGAGTACATTCGCTTCCATATCCCCACGTATATCGGTCAGAGTCTTTCGGGCAACCCCAACATCGGCTCCGACATGGATGGCATCTTTGGCGGCGACCCCATCATCTCTGCGCGTGACTACCAGTGGAAGACGTTCACGCCCTCTATGCTTGACATGGACGGTTGGGGCACCTACCGTAAATCGCCCATGACGCACGGCGATCCCTACACAGGCATCTCGCGCTTCTATCTCAAGCTCAAGGCGCAGCTCATGCCCTATATCTACACGAGCGCGGCCTCGGCGGCCAACATCGACACGGGTAACGGCGATGCCGGCCTGCCCATGATCCGCGCCATGCTGCTTTCCGATAACTCCGAGTACGCCGCAAGCACCTCGACGCAGTACCAGTATATGTTCGGTGAGAACTTCCTAGTGGCACCGGTGTATCAGGATACCCAGGCAGACGAGAACGGCAACGACATTCGCAATGGGATTTACCTCCCCAACTACGGCACCGACGAGAATCCCACCATCTGGATCGATTACTTCTCGGGTAAGCAGTATCGCGGCGGCCAGGTTCTCAACAACTACGAGGCTCCGCTTTGGAAGCTGCCGCTGTTTGTGAAGGCCAACGCTATCGTGCCGATGTACGCCGAGAACAACAACCCCGAGGCCGTGAGCGACACCAACACCAAGGGTACCGACCGCAGCCAGCGTATCGTCGAGTTCTTCGCCACCGAGGGCGACGGCACCTTTACGCAGTACGAGGACGACGGCTCCTCCATCGAGAACAACACGACTGAGGACGATTCCTACGGTACGATCGACAATATCTCCTACGGTGAGCATGTGAGCACCGTCTACAGATCCAAGGCCGCAGGCGGCACCGCGACCTTTACCGCCGAAGCCTCGCAGGGTGGCTACAACGGCTACGACTCCAATCGCACCACGACCTTCGTGGCCAACGTGTCCGCCAAGCCCATGAGCGTCGTCGCCAAGAACGGCGGATCCGCGCTCAACGTGGTTGAGGTCGACTCGCAGGAGACCTTTGACACCGCGACCCCCGAGGCCGGCCAGGCGGTCTACTTCTACAGCGAGACCCCTAACCTCAACCACTACGGCAGCGATGTGGACGGCACCGAGGCCGAGCGGGGCGAGAGCTTTAACAACACCAAGATCACCACGAACCCCAAGGTCTACGTCAAGTTCGCGAAGACCGATGTTGCTGCGGCGGCGCAGACGCTCGAGCTGGGCGGTTTCGTGAACGCCGACGCCACGCTCACAGCCGATCGCCTCAACGAGAGCCTCTCCGCACCCACGAACCTTGCTGCCCCCGAGGACGTCACGACCCCAACGAGCATCAAGCTCACCTGGGGAAAGGTCGATGGTGCTACCTCCTACGACCTTAAGGTCGACGGCACCGTGTTCGCCGTGGGTGATGCGGCCGAGTTCACGCACACCGACCTCGCCTACAATAGCAAGCACACCTACCAGATTCGTTCGCGCAACGCCGAGGGCTACTCCGCCTGGAGCGATGTGCTCGAGGCGAACTCCGCACTCGATCCGTGGCGGAACGTCCCCGACGCCGAGCAAATCACCTGGGAGGGCTCACTTTACGGCAGCCATAAGGCCGAGCTCGCCTTCGACCATGAGTTCCAGTCGGGCGACGGCGGTTTCCACTCCGGTGGCAACGATCTGGGCAAGGCGCTTACCGTTGACTATGGACGCGCTTACAAGCTCGATAAGCTCGAGTACTATCCGCGCGATGACGCCGGCAACGGCACTGTGACCAAGATGCGTGTTGAGACGAGTCTCGATGGCGTCCACTGGACGAGCCAGGAGGTCGATTGGGCACGTTCCGCTGATTGTAAGACGGTAGCGTTTGACGGCACCGTGGCCGCCCGTTACGTGCGCATGACACCGCTCGCCTCGGTCGGTAATTTCTTCTCCGCGTCCGAGATTGCCATCTACAAGACCGACGGCACGGATGGCTTCGCCGTGGGCTCCAACCTCAACAAGGCCACGATCTCCGACGGAGACTACTCCAACATGAAGAACTATCTGGGCCTCGAGAATCGCGAGCCCGATACCCCGACGTTCGGTTCGCAGATCCGCGACCACTTCGCCGACCTCAACGATAACGGCGTTTACGACGTCTACGATTACTCGTTCACCATGGCGGGTCTTGACGGCGGCACTAAACAAAAGGGAAAGGTCGCAGGTTCGCTCGCGGTGATTCCGAGCAAGACCGAGGTCGAGGCCGGTGATGAGATCACCGTTGATGTCTATGCGGCCGACGCCAAGAACGTCAACGCCCTGGGCGCTCTCGTCAACTTCAAGAGCGACCAGTTCGAGTTTGTGTCCGAGAGCATCGCGCAGGACGGCTCGACTGCCGGCATGGAGAACCTGTCTCGCGAGAAGGTCCAGTTCGCGGACAGAACGCAGACTATCAATCTCGCCTTTGCCAACCGCGGCGATGGCAAGCTCTACAACGGTACCGGCGCGGTGGCGAGTTTCAAGCTCAAGGCCAAGACCGCCGGCAAGGTCGAACTGCCCTCGACATCTTGGCTCATCGGTCCGGCATGCGACGCACTTGAGTTTGCGAGCGACGGCACGGTGACGATGCCGGATGTTCCTCAGCCAACGGTCGCCGAGTACGGTCAGGACGCCTTCAACATCACGATGACCAACGATGAGCTCACGACCGACGACGGGACCAACGTCGAGAAACTTATCCAGCAGAAGAGCTATAACGCGCTGTTCGATAATAACGAGGGCGACAACGGCTTTGAGTTCCTATGGAACTGGAACGCCAACTGGGACAGCGAGGGTAAGCTTCCGAGTTACGTGAAGCTTCCCACCACGATGACATTCGCATTTAAGACGCCGTCGAAACTCGATAGCGTCGAGGTCGTTAACCGCAACGGTGGCAACGGAACCGTGCAGAAGATCAAGGCCGTCGTGACGTTCGAGGATGGCTCGACCCAAGAGTTCGCGGGCGGGGAGTACGATTCCTTCCGGGCTCGCTACGCCTTTGGCTTCTCTGCCGAGAACAAGGGCAAGAAGGCGACCAAGGTCGAGGTCACGCCGCTTGAGGCATCGGGTGACCAGATGCTCACACTGCGTGAGGTCAACTTCAACTACACGCAGGGTGTCGAGGCCATCGAGGGTGTCGAGCTAGGCAAGAACCAGACCGAGTTCTTTGAAGGCGACGTTACGCTCGTCGACGCCAAGGCCACGCCTGAGAGCGCCGGCTACCCCTATGTGACGGTCGAGAGCTCCGACCCCTCTGTGGTAAGCGTCTCCGCTGTTCAGGCTGGCGATAGCGTGAGTTACTACCTGCGTGCCAACAAGGCCGGCAAGGCAACGATCACGGTGGCGTCGGTACTCGACCCCTCCAAGACCGCATCCTATGAGGTCGAGGTCAAGGCTGGTGTCGATACCTCTGCGCTCGTGGCAGCGCTTTCCAAGGCCGCGGGCTACAGCGAGTCCGTCTACACTAAGGATTCCTATGCAGCTCTCACCACTGCGGTCGAGGCGGCTCAGAAGCTCCTCGACGGCGGCCAAGGCAGCTATAGCAAGAAGGATGTCGCAGACGCCACAGTCAAGATCGAGAAGGCAATCGACGGCCTCAAGATGCGCCCTGTCGATGAGAAGATTCTCATCAACACGCCCGAGAACCGCAAGAACGTCAAGGTGGCCCGCTTCTCGAGTGAGGCCGACTACGAGGGCAGCAACGCCGTCAACGCTCTCGACGGCGACGAGCGGACGCTTTGGCACAGCGACTGGGCCCATGGGACCGGTATGCCCCAGTATCTGAGTGTCGACCTGGGCCGCGACTACGATCTCACCGACGTTACATTCCTGCCGCGCCAGGACGGCGGCACTAACGGCGATATCTTCGAGGCCGAGATACTGGTCTCCGACACTGCCGACGGTTATGAGATGGGCACCGCCGCGTCGATGGGTACGTTCGCCTTCGACAACGACGGCCGCGTGCTCACCGACCGTGGCGACTGGAAACAGATGAGCTTTGGCGCCGCGCGCGGTCGCTACGTGACCGTCAAGGTGATTCACGCCGGCGGAGGCGACGTTGATGCCTACTGCAGCATGGCAGAGCTCAAGTTCTACGGTACGGCCGTCCTCGATCCGGTGGCGAAGGATGATCTCGCTACCGCGATCGAAAAGGTTGATGCCGAGGTTGCTGCCGGCGACCTCAAGGCCGGTGACTACACCGAGGCCTCCTGGACGGCGCTCGAGAACGCCCTGGCGAGCGCCCGCGCCATCTTGAGCGACGAGAACGCCACGCAGGACGAGGTCGACCAGGCGCTCAGAGCGCTCGAGAGCGCCCGCGGCGCGCTCGAGAAGACCCCGGTGGCCCCGGTCGAGAATCCGACTAAGAAGCAGCTCAAGGCCCTGGTCAAGCAGGCGAAGGAGACTGACACCAGGGGCAAGACGGCCGAGTCTGTCAAGGCCCTGACGGATGCCATTACCTACGCCGAGGACGTCTTGGGTGATGAGAATGCTTCCGACACCCAGATCCAGGCGGCCTATGGCCAGCTCAAGCTGGCCATTGAGAGCCTCAAGGATGCCGATTCCGGCAACCAGGGCGGCTCGGGCAACCAGGGTTCCGGCAATGGCTCGAACGGCGGCAACCAGGCGGGCAAGCCCGCAGGCGACAAGGCCCAGGGCAGCAAGAAGAACGGCTCGGCGATTCCCAATACCGGAGACCAGACGGCGGCGACCGTCGCGACCGTCGGTGGTCTTGGCGCCATCATCGCCGCAATCGGCGCTTTCTTCCATCGTCGCAGCAAGGCTAAGTAGCCCCAGCAACAGCTAAGCAAGCGTGCCCGCCGTCCCACCCAAGGACGGTGGGCACGCTTTTTGAATGTAGGCGGAAAGCTCCGACCCTTCGGCCTTAATCTCGCAAAGCGTTCCGTCTCCCGCCGAACACATCAGCATCGGCGGCTATACTTGAATTATTTGCAGTTAAGGGTCGCGGATTCGCCGCGTCACCGCTCTCAACAGGAGGTCTTTGTTTATGGCAGATCAAAAGCCGGTTGTCGGGATCATCATGGGCTCCAAGTCCGATCTGGGTGTTATGGAAGGCTGCACCGCCGAGCTCGAGGCGCTCGGTGTGCCCTATGAACTCGTCATTGCGAGCGCACACCGCACGCCGGCGAAGGTCCACGAGTGGGCCTCGACTGCCGCCGATCGCGGTATCAAAGTGATTATCGCCGCCGCCGGCAAGGCTGCTCACCTGGGTGGTGTCGTGGCTGCCTTTACGCCGCTGCCGGTTATCGGTGTGCCTATGAAGACGAGTGACCTGGGCGGTATGGATTCGCTGCTGTCGATGGTGCAGATGCCTTCGGGCGTACCCGTGGCCTGCGTTGCCATCAACGGCGCCAAGAATGCCGCCATCTATGCCACGCAGATCTTGGGCGCATGCGACCCCGAGTACCGCAAGGTTATCGAGAAGATGAAGCAGGAGATGGCTGACGCCTAGGCGTTCCGCCGTTTCACCGCAGTATAAGGAGAGCCATGTCCGACTATCAGGGAAAACGATTCAAGGCTTCTCAGATTCCCGATCCGTCGAAGCCGGGTGCTGCCCATGCGGCACAGCAGGGTCGGACATCCTCTCCTCAGCAGCCGCGCACGCCGCGCCCCGTGACACCGGCGACGCATCGTCGACAGGACGCGCCGGCCGCATATCGACCTTCATCTTATAGCACCGCTAAGAAGCCGCCCCGGTCTTCATCGCATGCCACGCCGTCGGATTACACCGAGTCGCCGCGTAAAAAGCGCCGCTCCATCATTCCTATTCTGCTCATCATCGTGGGCATCGGTCTGATTGTTGCCGCCGCTGCCATCTTTATCAATGCCCAGATTGGCTATAAGCAGGCGAGCGATTCGTATCAGAAAATCGAGAAGCAATATGTAAGCGATAAGGACGCCAGCGGCGTGCCGATTATCGACTTTGATGCACTTGCTCAGACGAACCCCGAGATTGTGGGTTGGATTTACGTGCCGGGAACCAACATCAACTATCCCGTGGTGCAGACCAACAACAACTCCAAATACCTCAACACGCTGTTCGATGGCACGTCTAACGCCTCGGGTGCCATCTTCTTGGATAGCGATGACACCGCGCCGGGAATGGTCGACCAGCAGACCACGATCTACGGCCACCATATGAACGATGGGTCGATGTTCAACGTGATTTCGGATACGACTGACCAGGCAACGTTCGATAGCATTGAATATGTGTACTACATCACGCGCGATGCGACGTATAAGTTGCGTCCGCTGGCGACCAAGGTGGTCGAGGACACGTATGCCAAGGCGCGCACGACCAATTTTGAGGGCGACGACGGACTCAAGAACTACCTGTCCGAGATGCTCGACGGCGCTTCTGCCGTGGCGAGTGATGCCACCGATCGTGCCGCTTCGGCAACTAAGGTTGTAACGCTTGTGACCTGTCGTTCGCTGTCGCTGAGCAACACACGCGCCGTCATGGTGCTCACGCCGGTCGAGGAATAAGTTGTTCGAGAGTAGCTAAAAAGGCCCCGTCCCAAATTGGCTACTCGACGACGGTAAGGGAGAAATGATGCTCGAGAGTGGCAAATTGATGCCTTCGATTGATGCTTGGCTGCGCGAGGCCAAGGCCGATGCTTCGGCGGCAGGCTGTGGGATGTATCTGACGCATAACGGTGTGGTGCGCGCGACGCCCAAGGCTGAGGTGCGCGGAGTCGAGACCGATGGCGTGGCGCCAGGCCACAGGGTGGGCGGCATGGTCTTTGACTACGACGCCGAAAAGGTACGGTCTGCTATCGAGACTACGCGCGCGATGCCGGGTATCGGCTATGTGCGCGTGTGGCTGGCAAGCGGCGAGCTTACCGTAGGTGACGACATCATGCTCGTGCTTATCGGCGGGGACATTCGCCCACACGTGGTCGATGCACTGCAGGCGCTCGTTGGCACCATCAAGAACGAATGCGTGAGTGAGGTCGAGCGCGAGGCATAGAGGATTGCGTCGATAGAAGGATCGTTTATAAAAATGCCCACCGGTACGTGTGATACCGGCGGGCATTTTGCGTTTTGGGCGCGGCGGGCGCTAAACGCGCGTGGCGTCCTTGGGGCTCATGGTCATGCTCTGGAAGCGGTTCTCCATGTAGTCGTTATCGAAATACTTGCCGTAGAACTGTGCGACGGGAATGTCCGGCTCCGTGCCGTTAACGCGCTGGTACCAGTAGTCGAGCGACTGCAGCGTCATGACGCCGTCGACCAGCATAATGACGGTAAAGATGACGGTGGCCGAGTAGCGGCTCTTCCAGGGGATCTTGTTGATGAGCTTAAGCAGCCTCGGTAGCAGCAGCTTGATCCAGATGAGGCCACCTAGGCCCCACAGGCAGGCAAAGCCCGTGCAGGTGCGTCCGCCCGTGAGGACCACGAGCGGATCGGGCAAACCAAACAGCGTTATGTGCGAGTAGCTCCACGAGACCACGCCAAACGCGGTCTGCATAAACCAGCCCACGAACACCTCAAAGCTCGCGCCGAGCACAGCGCTCACCAGGAAAATGATGATGGGGTTCTTTTTGTAGAAGCGGTTAAGCACCATGGTCATGAGCACGGCGCCAAATCCGTAGATGGGGCTGAAAGGGCCAAACAGCATGCCGGCGCGGTCCTGGTAGACGCCCGGGTCGTTGACCGTCATGTGCCAGATGTCCTCCAAGATAAGTCCCAGTACGCAGCAGACGAAGAATACCCAGAACAGGTTGAAGTAGTTGAGCTTGATGTAGCCCTCGCCGGTCTCATCGCGGCCGAGCATGCCCTCGGCGGCGGCATCGCGGTCGAGCATCTCCTGCAGGCGGCGCTGCAGCTCGCGCTCCTGACGCAGCGTGGGGTCGACGGTGGCCGAAAGCGCGATGAGGATGCCGAGCTGAATAGCGGGGCGCAGCAAGAAGGGCCCGATACCCTGGAGCATCACGTCGACCAAAAGCTCGACGACGGTGAATGCAATAAGGATGTAGGACAGGCGGGCGGCGTTGCGGCGCTGGTTTTTGATAAGGTCCAGGCCAAAGATGATTAGGATGACGGCACTTGCCGCAGAGAGCATGATGCCGGCGACGATAAGGCCGACTGCGACGAGCGTGTTGTCGCCGAGCTTTTCGGTGGCGTTGCCGTTAACAAGTGCCGTGATGACCTGCCACATAAAGGCAGCGACCGACGGGAGCGTGCCCACGCCGGAAAGGATGCACAGGACGGCGTACACCTTAATGATGAGGGGAATCTTCTTGACCTCTGTGGCGCTGGGGACGCTAGGGTCGAGTTCGTTTCGATCCATACAGAACCTTTCTCGCTTTGTTGTAGGTTATAAGGATACGCCGCCGACCTGCCAAAAGACAGGACGAACGTCCCAATTGCAACTTTGTAATCCCCAACGGCAGACGCGGCGGCCATCTGGGGGCGCGGGCACTTACACTGGACAGACCGATAAAATGTTTGGCAACAAAACTGATTATTAGCTCGGTGGGCTTTTAAAAAGCGCTGCTCATGCGCTGGGGAGCACGTCGCGCCGTGCGTATAATAAGGCGGGTAACGCCAAAAATACGAGGCTCTGAGGGGATACCATGTCTCAAGAAACCATCCGCGCGGCCGAGCGTGCCGCGGGACAGGTGAACACCATGTCGACGTATGATCCGGACTCCGACCAGCTGCATGAGGAATGTGGCATTTTCGGCGTATGGGCGCCCGATCGCGACGTGGCTCGACTGACGTACTTTGGCCTGCGTGCGCTGCAGCACCGTGGCCAGGAATCGGCTGGAATCGCCGTGGGTGACGGCGGCACGGTTATGGTCCGCAAAGATCTGGGCCTGCTCGACCGCGTGTTCTCCAACGCCGACCTGTCGACGCTCTCCGGCCAGCTGGCCGTGGGCCACGTGCGCTATGGCACCGCCGGTGCCAAGAGCTGGGAAGCCTCTCAGCCGCACCTCTCTACCATCAACAGCGTCATTATCGCGCTCGCGCACAACGGCACCCTCGTCAACACCGACGAGCTGCGCCGTCAGCTGATCGAGCTGGGCGTGCCGTTCCTCTCCAATTCGGATTCCGAGGTCGCGACCAAGCTTATCGGCTACTTTACCCAGCGTACGGGCCACCTGCGCGAGGGTATTCGCAAGACCATGGAGCTCGTGCGCGGCGGCTACGCCATGACGCTCATCAACGAGCAGGCGCTCTACGCATTCCGCGATCCACACGGCATTCGCCCGCTCGTGCTGGGCAAGCTGGTGGACGAGGGTCTGGACCAGGCCGATGCCGCAGCCGTTTCGCAGCTGCCGTCGCAGGACGGCGCCGCGACGGTCGACTCCGCCGTCCGTGTCACGCGCGCCGGCGGCTGGGTCGTTGCTTCCGAGACCTGCGCACTCGACATCGTGGGTGCCGAGTACGTCCGTGACGTCCGTCCCGGCGAGATCTTGCGCATCAGCGCCGAGGGCCTGGTATCCGAGCAGGGCGTGCCTGCAGCCGAAGAGCCCGCCAACTGCATCTTTGAGCAGGTCTACTTTGCCCGCCCCGACTCCATCATGAACGGCAAGAGCGTCTATGCCTGCCGTTACGACATGGGTCGTCAGCTGGCACATGAGGAGCCTGTCGAGGCCGACCTGGTCATCGGCGTGCCCGACTCCGGCCTGCCGCCTGCGGAGGGGTATTCGCACGAGAGCGGTATTCCCTTTGGCGAGGGCCTTATCAAGAACCGCTACGTGGGCCGTACGTTTATCGAGCCTACGCAGGAGTTGCGCGCCATGGGCGTGCGTATGAAACTCAACCCGCTGCGCGACAACATCGAGGGCAAGCGCCTGGTCGTCATCGACGACTCCATCGTGCGCGGCACCACCATGGTGCAGCTCGTCAAGATGCTGCGCAACGCCGGCGCCAAGGAGATTCATATCCGCATCAACTCGCCCGAGGTCATCTGGCCGTGCTTCTACGGTATCGATACCGACGTGCAGTCGCAGCTTATCAGCGCCAACAAGACGGTCGACGAGATTTGCGAGTATATCGGCGCCGATTCGCTGGCCTTCCTTTCGGTCGAGGGCCTGCTTAAGGTCATGCCCAAGGGCGGTTACTGCGATGCGTGCTTTACCGGCCGCTACCCCGTGGCGATTCCCGAGAGCTTTGGCCGCGACAAGTTTATGGAGGGCTTTAAGCCCCGCAACCTGGACAAGCCGCTGCACTTTGACGACGACGCCGTGATCGAGAAATACGACGACCGCAGCTGGGAAGAGGAGCACGGCGAGGCATAAAACCTGCCATATGGGGACAGGTTTATTTTGGTAGGTTTTACCTGCTGTTTTGTTGATATGACGGCGCGTGCTGTTATGGCATGCACCGAATCGAGGACAACTATGAGCACCGTTTGGCGCCCGCGCGGCGCCACGGTAGTGGGAGAGGAAGGCTCAGATGAGCGACAGCAAGCATGTGACGTATGAGGATGCCGGCGTCGATACCGCTGAGGGCGGCCGCGCCGTCGACGCGATTAAGCAGATGGTCAAGGACACCAATCGCCCCGAGGTTATCGGCGGCATCGGCGGCTTCGGTGGCCTGTTCTCGGCTGCCGCGCTTAAGGATATGGAAGACCCGATCCTGATTAGCGGTACCGACGGCGTGGGCACCAAGCTCGTGCTCGCCCAGATCATGGACCGTCACGAGACGGTGGGCCAGGACCTGGTCGCTATGTGCGTCAACGACATTCTGGCTTCGGGCGCCGAGCCGCTGTTCTTCCTGGACTACGTCGCCATCGGTCACATCGAGGCCGAGCACATGGCAAAGATCATCAAGGGTGTGGCCGACGGCTGCAAGCTCGCGGGCTGCGCGCTCGTGGGCGGTGAGATGGCCGAGCACCCGGGCGTCATGGCTCCTGACGACTACGACCTTGCCGGATTTACCGTGGGCGTCGTCGACCGTCCCAAGATGCTCGACCCCGCAAACGTCCGCCCGGGCGATGTGATCCTGGGCCTGCCTTCCACCGGCGTGCACTCCAACGGCTACTCGCTCGTGCGTAAGGTCATTGGCGTCGACGGCATTAAGCCGGGCACGCCCGAGGCCGCCGCTAAGGCCGAGGAGCTGAGCCGTCCGCTCGAGGAGCTCGGCGGTGCATCGCTGGCAGACGCTCTGTTGGCCCCCACGCGCATCTACGTCAAGCCGATCCTGGAGCTGCTGCGCGGCGGCGTCAACGTGCATGCTATCGCCCACATCACCGGCGGCGGTATTACCGAGAACCTCAACCGTGCACTCGCCGACGACGTCGACGCCGTGGTCACCCGCAACGGCGCCGAGATGGGTTGGGACGTTCCGCCCGTCATCACCTACGTGTCGCGTCAGGCCGAGCTCGCGCCCAACGAGGCATGCAAGACCTTCAACATGGGCGTCGGCCTGTGCCTGATCGTCGCCCCCGAGGACGAGGCCGCGGTTACCGAAGCCCTGGTCGCGCTGGGCGAGAAGCCGTTCCGCGTGGGCGAGTGCGTCGAGGGTTCCGGTAAGGTCGTGTACTCCGATGAGCGCTAACGAGCAGATGGCTGCTAGTGAGGGCCTGGGCTTTGTGCCCTACACCCGTCCGACCGGCACCGATACGGTCGAGCCGCTCAAGATCGGTGTGCTCATCAGCGGTTCGGGTACCAACCTGCAGGCGCTGATCGATCTGATCGCCGCCGGTAAGCTCAACGCCTCGATTGAGCTTGTGGTGTCGAGCCGTCCTTCGGCTAAGGGTTTGCAGCGCGCTGAGCGCGCGGGCATCCAGACGCTCACGCTGTCCAAGGATGTCTATGCCGACCCTATTGCCGCCGACGAGATCATCGCGCACGAGCTGCTCGAGCGCGGCTGCGAGTACGTGGTGATGGCCGGCTATATGCGCATGGTGCACACACCGCTGCTGGCGGCGTTTCCCAACCGCGTGGTCAACTTGCATCCGGCGCTGCTGCCGAGCTTTACCGGTGCGCATGCGATTGACGATGCCTTTGCGCGCGGCGTCAAGGTAACTGGCGTGACCGTGCATTTTGCCAACGAGGTCTACGACAACGGTCCCATCATCGCCCAGCGTGCGCTGGCTGTCGAGGAGGGCTGGGATGTCGACGCGCTCGAGGAGCACATCCACGCGATTGAGCACGTGCTGTATCCCGAGGTCGTGCAAATGCTCGCCGACGGCCGCGTCCACGTGCTGGAGAGCGGCAAGGTCGCAATTGA
>CATYVH010000032.1 GCA_958413765.1 uncultured Collinsella sp. | reverse complement strand
GGCGGCTGGTCCGGTCCGACCGGGCCGCGCGGCAAGGAGATATATTGCCAGACCGCGAAGCCCTGTGGGTCGTCAATTCCACTCTTCACAAGTCCTACACAACATATCGCTTTCTATAGCTAATAGAAAGACTGGTGCGGATCTTCCGCACGTATCAGATGATGACCCTTTGGTTTAGAAATATATAGAGATCGGTCACCTGAAAGTGTCTATCTACCCGCGCTTTTAGCAATGTAAACCGCGCTTCAGATAAAAAGAGGGAGCGCCGCGCACAACGCGACACTCCCCTAGCGATTCAAGAGAATCTATTAGGCCTCGAGAGCCTTCTTGGCAATGGCAGCCAGCTCGTTGAAGGACTCGATGTCCTCGTAAGCCATCTGAGCCAGGACCTTGCGGTCGAGCTCGATGCCGGCAACCTTCAGGCCGTGCATGAACTGAGAGTAAGAGATGTCGTTCAGGCGAGCAGCAGCGTTGATACGGGTGATCCAGAGAGAACGGATCTCGCGCTTCTTGTTGCGGCGATCACGATACTGATACTGCAGGGAGTGCTGGACCTGCTCTTTAGCATGCTTGTAAGTACGCGAAGCGGCACCGTAGTAACCCTTCGCACGGTGCATAACGGTACGGCGCTTCTTCTTGGCGGCAACAGCGCGCTTAATACGTGCCATGTTCTATCAACTCCTAGACGGTAAAACGAAAAACGGGAACGCGAACTTAGGCGAGACGCGACTTGATGACCTTGCGGTCGGCAGCGGCGATCTCGGTCTCCTGACGGAAGCCACGCTTACGCTTGGTGGACTTCTTGCTCAGGATGTGGCTCTTGAAAGCCTTGGCGCGCATAAGCTTGCCGGTACCAGTCTTGCGGAAACGCTTCTTGGTGCCGCTGTGGGACTTCATCTTAGGCATGAAATACTCCTTAATCGGTTACAGAACACTAGTTACTTGCTATCGCTTGCCGCTTTATCCTCATCGAAGGCGCCCTTAATCGGGGCGAGCAGCATAAGCATGTTACGGCCTTCCATCTTAGGCTTGGACTCGACCGTAGCGTAAGGCTTGAGATCCTCGGCGAGACGCTCGAGAACGTTAAGGCCCTGCTCCGGGTGAGCCATCTCACGGCCGCGGAACATGATGGTGATCTTAACGCGTGCGCCCTTCTTGAGGAAACGCAGAACGTGGCCCTTCTTGGTCTCGTAGTCGCCAACGTCGATCTTGGGTCGGAACTTCATTTCCTTGACCTCGACCTTGGACTGGTTCTTACGAGCAGCCTTGGCCTTCATGGCCTGCTGGTACTTGAACTTACCGTAGTCCATGACCTTGCAGACCGGCGGCTCCGCGTTGGGAGCGATCTCGACCAGGTCGAGACCCTGATCGTCGGCGACGCGCTGGGCATCGCGGATGGCGAACAGGCCGAGCTGAGAGCCATCGACGCCAATCAAACGACACGAAGATGCAGTGATCTCGTCGTTGATGCGGGTGTCATCAGACTTAGCTATTTTCCCTACCTCCATTCATAAAAAAATAACCCGGCGCTTCTCAGCAACCAGGTCGTACACATAGACTTCCTCGATTTGAGGAAGGGAATCTAAGTTGTATGACCAGTCAGCTGCTCATTGGCGCCAAAAGGTGGGAACCCTCAGGTTCCTCTTTAGGGCATTGCGGGAACAACGCCTTGCGAATAATAACACGTACAGCGCGTTATCACATTACGTACACGAAAAAGGGACCTTGACCCCCTTGAACGCTCGCTTGCATGTATGGTGCTCGAGGCGAGACTCGAAGGGCCTTCGCTTCGCGAAGCCCCGGGCTTCGGGCGCGTGGCGCCCTCGCCACGCTCCGCTACAAACAGGCCACAGGCCTGTTTGCTTAACGCTTCGCGCGCTCACGCGAGTTCGGCACGAAAAAGGGGGCCGCAACCCCCTTGAACGCTCACTTGCATGTATGGTGCCCGAGGCGAGACTCGAACTCGCACGTTGTTGCCAACGGTGGATTTTGAGTCCACTGCGTCTGCCAATTCCGCCACTCGGGCACGCAATGCGTGAGTTAGTTTATCACAGCTTTCTACCGATTAGTCCGAAAATGGAACTTCGAGCATTTCGATGAGTTCGACCGTGCGGAGCATCTCGCGCCGACGGCATCCGCGACCGTCGACCGAAGCCTCACCCATCTGGTTATCGTAAGGGTCCTCGCGCATGCCGTCGAAAGAGGGCTCAAACTCTGCCTGGAATCGATTGTTGGCCACCATACGCCACGGGTCGAGATTGCCAAAGTAGTGACGGCGGCGCCACTCCTCCCCCATCCTGCGAGCAGAAGATCCAAATGACACGTCGGCGTTGAGCCATCCGGTCTGCGGCGTATAGAACTCTGCCCAGTCGTGCGACCCCACCGAATCGGGCGCAACATACAGGCCGCTCTGCCAACGGGCAGGCACGCCCGCGATACGGCACATGGTGATAAACGTGAGCGCCATAACGCCGCAATCGCCGCGGAGCGAATGCGCGCAGTCATCGGCAATAGATCCCAAAAGCAAGTACGGCGGCTGATAGCGATAGTCGATGTACTGCGTCAGGTAATCATAGATAGCACGGGCGCGATCGAGCGGATCCTCGAGCCCGTCAATGACACGGGCTGTCAGCTGCTGTAGATACGGCGTGAATGCAATGTGCGGACGGTCCTCGGAGGTGTCCACGGGCAGTGGCGTGTCCATGCAAGGATGCACCGGAAGCGCACCCCCATAGACATCACGATAAGCGGCATCAATTTGATAGCGATAGGTCACCGAGAATGAGCGCTCACTCGAAGAAGACCACGAGGCGGTACGCGCCGAAGCATTCGCGGGGGCAACAGCACCCTCCGGCGTCATATCGAGAACCTCGATATGAGACTGTTGACGACAGGCGGCGGCAACGGGTAGCCACGCGCGAACGGTCTCCCCTTCCAGAGCGCCGGGGACAGACACGGACGCTTTAAGCGTAATGACGCGAGCCAATCCGTTTTGTGACTCCATCTCCTTGAGCATCTCGTTGCGCAGTGCTATTCCGTCCGTAGAATCGGGCCGCATGCCGGGAACCTCTTTGGGATATACGCGAAGCGAATCGAGGAAGTTGTCGAGAACGAACAGTTCGCCATCGATAAAGCGCCAGTCAATACGCTTACGATTAATCAGGTCATCAAACTGCTCTTCGGTAAACTCTGGCCACTCCTCGCGAATCATCGCAATAGCCTGGTCGCGCGACACCGAAAAATGAAGCGGCGTCTCGAGCATGCGATACCGCTCGGCACGAACACAAGCAGCCAGCGAAGGCTCGGAGTTCTGCTCCAAAAGGCGATCGCAGGCAGCAACAGCCTGCGTCAAATACCCGGCATCCATAAGACGAAGAATCTCGGGCGGCAGTCCAACATCGAGATGACGAAAGTCATCACAGCAAACATCAGCAGAGCAACCAACTGGACCCTCGTCAATAACCTTCCCATCCGAAGGCAGCACATTAATAACAGCCATACCAAAACTCCAAGTCACTAGAACGCTTGAAGCCCATTGTAGCGAGATAAAAAGAAAGCCCCAACAAGGGAGCCATCAACACCGCTGAACGGTAGTCAAAAAAAATGAATTCAGCCATGTAACCCTGTAGCGAGTTAACAAAGGAGGCCCCGTTTCCCCGGAGCTGATTCCGTCGCGCGACTTCTGGCGAAGCCAGGTGAGCGCGAGGGAAACAGCGTAGGGGAAACGGGGCCTCCGGCGGGAAGTTAAACCGCTACTTACGCCTTGTTGACGGAGCCAAACTCCTCCATGAGCTCCTTGGTGCGGGCAACGATGTTGTCGCGACCAGGCTTGAGGAGCTTGCGGGGGTCAAAGCCCTTGCCCTGCTGATCCTTGCCAGCCTCGATGTACTCGCGGACGCCCTTGGCGAAGACGAGCTGCAGGTCGGTGTTGACGTTGATCTTGGAGATGCCCAGGGAGATGGCCTTCTTGATCTGATCCTCGGGGATGCCGGTGCCACCGTGCAGAACGAGGGGCAGGTCACCGGTCTGGGCCTTAATCTCGCCCAGACGCTCGAAGGAAAGACCAGCCCAGTCGGCGGGGTACACGCCGTGGATGTTGCCGATGCCGCAGGCGAGGAAGTCGACACCCAGGTCAGCGATCTGCTTGCACTCAGCAGGATCAGCGAGCTCGCCGCTGGAGGTCACGCCGTCCTCGGTGCCGCCGATGCCGCCGACCTCGGCCTCGATGGACATGCCCTTGGAGTGAGCAAGCTCAACGAGCTCCTTGGTGCGGTCGAGGTTAAGCTGGAAGGTCTCCTCGTGAGAGCCGTCATACATGATGGACGTGAAGCCGGCCTCGATGCACTTGAAGCAGTCCTCGTAAGAACCGTGATCGAGGTGAAGGGCGACGGGAACGGTAACGCCCGTGGCCTCGACGGCAGCCTTGACCATGTCGGCGCAGACCTTGAAACCGCCCATCCACTTAGCGGCACCAGCGGTGCACTGAAGGATCAGCGGAGACTTGGCCTCCTCGGCGGCCTGGAGAATAGCCAGGGTCCACTCGAGGTTGTTGGTGTTGAAGGCACCAAGACCGTACTTGCCGGCCTCGGCCTTCTTGAGCATGTCTGCTGCGTTGACGAGCATAAAAGAAACCTCCTGTAAGGTTGCTCCGATAACGCCTGAGATTTTACCACGGCGCACCCGAGCATAAACGTTCGTTTGTTCACGAATATCGTCCAAACAGACTTTTTTGACCGTTTGCCCTACGAAATCGACCCGTTGGGGAAAAATAGCTTGACGTTTGGACGCTTCTCGTGCTTCAAAAGCCGACTATTAAGCTAAATCTGCATGAAAGGGTTCTGCATGAGCTCGCGTGCCATGGTGGTCGAATCGCCATGACCGGTTAGGCAAACGGTATCGGGCGGGAGAAGCCGGGCGAGCTTGGAGAGCGAGCGCAGAATCGCCGCCTCGTCTCCTCCAGAAAGATCGGTGCGGCCGTGCCCACCCGGAAACAGGGTGTCGCCCACAAAGGCAATGTTCCCCTGCTCGGTGGCAGCAAACAAGACGATCCCGCCCGGCGTATGCCCTGGCGTCTCGATCACCTGCAGGTAGATATCGCCCACCTTGATAGCATCTCCCTCGGCGAGCAGGTGCGTCGGCTCCCCGGGGTCAGGCGTCTCAATGCCCCACATAGCTCGCTGTTCCTCGATGTTCGCATGCGGCACCGCCACATCCTTAGCACACAGCTCATACTGGCAGCCCTCGCCAACGGTGGTTCGCACGCCTGCAACACCACCAACATGATCGGCATGGCCATGAGTGCATACGGCGCCAAACACGCGTACGCCGGGATGCTCGGCTCGAATATGCTCCACCAGGCGTTCGCCTTCCCATGCGGGATCGATAATCACGCACTCATTGTCCGAAATAACAGCATAGCTATTGGTCTGAATGGGACCGTTTACGAGCGTCTCGATCTCGACCGATCCCTTGGGAGTTAAATCCAAGGACACAGCACTCATGTCCCTCTCCTCTCTATAGAACTCGAGGCATCAAACGATGCCTCGAGTGTAGCGAATATCGATAATGTGACACGTTCGTCGCGACTAAACGCGGCGCTTAAGCTGGGCTCCACCCTCACCGGGCATCAGGCGGCGCGCGTCGTAGACCGAGTCAACGCTGCTGATGGAGGCCAGCAGCGGATCCAGACCACTCGCGTCCGAGATCTCGACCATAAAGCGCAGGGTTGCAATACCCTCGCGGTTGGTCGACGTGGCGGCAGAAAGGATATTGCCGCCCGCATCGCCAATGGCAATGGTGACATCCTTGAGCAGGCCCATGCGGTCCAGGCACTCGACCACGATCTCGACCTGGAAGAGGGTGTCGGCAGCGCCGTCCCACTCCACTTCGATCATGCGCTCGGGATGCTCCATAAGACCCTTGACGTTGGGACAGTTGGCGCGATGCACCGAAACGCCACGACCGCGCGTGATGAAGCCGACGATGTCGTCGCCCGTCACGGGGTTGCAGCAATGAGCCAGACGGACCAGTAGGCCGCTGTTGCTCTCGCCCTTGACGATAATGCCGTTACTGGCGCTCTTGCCGCGCTTTTGCGGCTTGCGGTTGGAGCCGCGAGCAGGCTGCTTCACGACCTCGGCGATAGCCTCGGCCTTGGTGAGCTGTTCCTCGGGCTTGGGGTCCAAGATTTGCTCGACCTTATTGCCCACAGCGCGCGGGGCAACCTTGCCGGCGCCGACGGCGGCAAACAGGTCCTCGAGCTGCTTGAAGTTAAACTGCTCCGCCACGGCGTTGAGCGCACGCGTCGAACGCGGCGTAGAAATGCCATAGCCACGCTTACGCAGGTCCTTAGCCAGCATATCGCGACCAGCAGCAGCGTCGTCGTCCTTGGTCGCAGCGGCAAAATAGCGGCGGATCTTTGACTTGGCGGAAGGTGTCTTAACGATCTTGAGCCAATCACGCGACGGCTTGGAACTCTTGTTAGTCAGAATCTCGACACGGTCACCCGTCTTAATCTCGTGCGTGAGCGGAGCCACCGCACCGTTGATTTTGGCGCCGACGCAATGGTTTCCCACCTCGGTGTGAACGGCGTAGGCAAAGTCGAGCGGCGTGGAGCCGGCACGAAGCGCCATGACCTCGCCCTTGGGCGTAAAGACAAAGATCTCCTGATCGAAGAGGTCGACCTTCAGCGAATGCAGGTATTCCTTGGCATCGGTGATCTCGTCGGAAGCCGCCCAATCGAGCGAATGCTTGAGCCAGTTGATCTGGTCGTCCAAACGTTGAGCGTCATTGGTCTTGGAAGCAGACGATCCGCCCGACTTCTTATATAGCCAGTGGGCGGCAATGCCGTACTCGGCCTGCTCATGCATCTCATAGGTTCGAATCTGAATCTCGAGCGGGCGAGCCGTGGGGCCGATGACCGTCGTGTGGAGCGACTGGTAGTTATTGACCTTGGGCATGGCGATATAGTCTTTAAAGCGGCCGGGCATGGGGTGCCACAGCGTGTGCACCGCGCCGAGCGTGGAGTAGCAATCGCGCACCGAATGCGTGATGACGCGCAGTGCCACCAGGTCGTAGATCTCGGAGAATTCCTTGCCCTTGCGCTTCATCTTTTGGTAGATGGACCAATAGTGCTTGGAACGGCCGTTGATCTGGAAGTCTTCCAGGCCAATGCGGTTGAGCTCGTCGGTGAGCGTCTTGATGGTCTCGGCCAGATAGCGCTCACGGACCTCGCGCGACTCCGCCACCATGCGTGCGATGCGCTGGTAGGCATCGGGCTCCAGGTAGAAGAAGGACAGGTCCTCGAGCTCCCATTTAATGGAGCTCATGCCCAGACGGTCGGCCAGGGGCGCATACACGTCCATGGTCTCGCGAGCCTTAAACAGGCGACGGTCCTCACGCAGGGCTGCAAGGGTGCGCATGTTGTGCAGACGGTCGGCAAGCTTAACGATGATGACGCGGATGTCCTTGGACATGGCGAGGAACATCTTTCGCAGCGTGAGCGCCTGTTTCTCGTCCATACTGTCGACTTCGATGTTGGTGAGCTTGGTCACGCCATCGACGAGCTCGGCCACCGTATCGCCAAACAGGCCGGAAACATCGGCAAGCGAGGTCTCGGTATCCTCGACGGTATCGTGCAGCAGCGCGGCGCACACTACATCGCAGTCCATCTTGAGATCGGCCAAAATGATGGCCACCTCGACGGGATGGTTGATGTACATCTCACCCGAGCGGCGCTTTTGGTTGCAGTGCTTCTCGGCAGCAAAGCAATAGGCCTGCTCCACCTTAGAAAAGTCGTCCTCATTCATATATTTGAGGCACAGGCGCTCCAGTTTGTCGTAGCTGTCCGCCATAATCTCGGGCGGCAGCTCATCGGCATGCTTATAGTGCTCCATCTCCGAGAACGGCTGGAGGGTGGAATCATGGGCGGTACGGGCTGCGGCATCCATCGAGGTCCCCTTCCCCTAGGCCCGCGGTACGATCGGGCGGTTAACTTTGGCTAGCATATCAGAAGCGCACGAATCGAGCGCCCAACTCCGGAAAGCCGAGAACTCCATGCGCGAGCGCAAGCCCTCCAAATAGCGAATTGACCTGCTCAATTGCACACGGCCGGGGTTTTCGGCCATCGCGATGCGACGGGTGTCGTCAAACCCCGAAATGCGACAGAAACCAAGCTCTTCGAAGATTCCCAGGCCACTTTCCACCGAGCGCTCGTCGACCGGCGTGCGAGCATCGATGGCAAGGCACATCTGCGCGATGTCGATATCGCTTGCGCAGAATGAATCATCCCCGGTCTTACCGCGGTTGGAGCGCCACATGGTCTGCAACGCACGATAGAGCGTGACGAGTTCGTCGCGCTCGGGTGCGTAGCAGTCGAGCAGGCGCTCGTTGATGCGGGCGTCGCGCGACGAATAGAGCAGGTGGATCACGGCGGGCTGTCCGTCACGACCGGCACGCCCGCTCATCTGGTTGAACTCAATGGCGCCAAACGGCATGTGGTACAGCACGACATGGCGGATATCGGGCAGATTGACACCCTCGCCAAAGGCAGAGGTCGAGACGATGCAGCTGAGGCTTCCGTCTCGGAATGCTTCCTCCACGCGGCGGCGATCGGAGCGCGCAAGCCCCGCGTTATAGAACGCGATATGGGTTGCGCAATCGGGCACACGCTTGCGCAACGTCTTGGCGAGCGCCACGGACTGGTCGCGCGAATTGACGTAAATGACGGTCTTCTCCCCCGTCGCCACGATCGACACCAAACGGTTCTCGCGGCTCGCAAGGTCGCGGTCGTCCTCGAGCTGCAGGTTCTCGCGCACCGTCTCGTCGACCACCGTGCGAGTAATCGGCAGCATGCGGGCAAGCTCGGCCACGACCGGAGCCGTCGCGGTGGCCGTCGCAGCCATAACAACCGGGTCGCCCAGGGCTTTGAGGATATCGGGCATGTCGAGATAGGCGCTGCGGTCGCCGCCCTTGGCAAGGCCGGCGTGGTGCGCCTCATCGATAACGACAAAGCCGATGCGGCCCGAACGCGCGAAGCGGTCACGGTGGATAGATAGGAACTCGGGCGTCGTGAGCACGATACCGGTGCGGCCCGAAGCTAGGCCGGCGAACACATCATCGCGTGCGGCCTCCACGGTCTCGCCGGTCAGCACGCCAACGCCAATGCCAAGCGCTGCCATCGTCGACGAGAGGTGATAGGCCTGGTCGGCAACAAGCGCGCGCAGCGGATAGACAAAGATGCTCGCACGTCCGCGAAGGACAGCCTCGCGCGCAGCATGTACATGGAAGATGAGAGACTTGCCGCGGCCCGTTCCCATAACGGCCAAGACGCTCTGGTGGTCGGCCAAGGCATCGAGCGCCTCAACCTGCGCGCGGTGCGGCTGGTTCGATCCGATAAAGCTATGGATAAGCGAGCGCGTGAGCTCGGTATAGGAAAGCTGGGCGAGCGTCTCGCGCTTACGCGACTCCAGGCGCAGGCCGGAATCCGCCGGCTGCACGCCACGACGAAGCTCGCATGCCGGATCATCGACGCTGGGCAGCGTGGTATCGCGAACCAGAACATCCTTGATCATGAGCTTGGGCTTCACACGCCCCTGCCAATGCTCGGCAACGGCCTCGAACACCAAGTCGACAGCGCTATCGCAGTTGATGAGCTTATCGATTTGCGGCACGCGGAACATAATGGCCGGCACACTCGCGGCGCCATCGGTCGCCACAAAGCGCATGTGCTCGCCGGTTTTGCCCACCACGGCGCGGTCGCACATCGTCACGCCCTCGGCAGCCAGCAGCGGCACCTTGTTGCCCTGGCCAAACGGCTCAAGACGGGAGATCTGCTCGATGGTCTCGATATTCAGCTCGGAAAGGTCGACGGTGGCGGCGACCTCGTCGGTGTCTTCAAAGTCCTCGGCGGAAAGCTCCGATAGCACGGCGGAAAGGCGGCGGCGGAACTCATCGAGCTTGGATGCCTCGATGGTCACACCCACCGCACCGGCATGTCCGCCGCGACGAATCAGCAGGTCGGAACAACGCTCGACGGCGTCAAACAGGTTAACTTTGCCCACCGAGCGACCAGAGCCGCGCGCGATACCGTCCTCGATCGAGAACAGCAGCGCCGGCACGTGATAGCGATTGGTCAAGCGGCTCGCCACGATGCCTTTGACGCCCTCGTGCCAGCCCTCGCCGCCCACGACGATTGCGCGCCCGCCGTCATAAGTCTCCTCGACCTTCGCCATGGCATCGCGCGTGAGCTCCGCCTCGATCTCACGGCGTTGGCGATTGATTTCCTCGAGCTCGGCTGCCAGTGCACTTGCTTCGATAGGATCACGGGCAAGCAGCAGGTCGAGCGCCAGCTTGGGATCAGCCATGCGGCCGGCAGCATTCAGACGAGGGATGAGCGAAAACGACAGGCCGTCGGCCGTAATGGTAGAAAGGTCGGCCTTGGCAAGTGCGGCAAGCGCGATATAGCCGGGACGGGCCGTCACGCGCATCTGCTGGATGCCCTCGGCGACCAGTGCGCGATTCTCGGGCGTGAGCGGCATCATGTCGGACACGGTGCCCAGCGCCGCGACCTCGATCAGCGAACGCCAATACGACGGCTTGCCCAAACGCTCGCCCAGGACCTGCACCAGCTTGAGTGCCACGCCGGCACCGGCAAGCTCGCGCGAGGGGCCCTCGTCCTCGAGCTTGGGGTCGGTCAGGGGCACGCCCTGCGGCACCTGGTCGGAGGGCTCGTGATGGTCCGTGACCACCAAATCAATCCCCAGGCTCTCCAGATAGGAGACTTCTTCCTTGGCGGCAATACCGTTATCGACGGTCACGATCAGCTGAGGGCGAGCGAGCTCGTTAACGCGGTCGAGCGCCGCGCGCGAAAGACCGTAGCCCTCGTCAAAGCGATGCGGAATAAACGGCGTGACATCGGCGCCAAACGTGCGCAGTGCCTCGGTCAACAGGCAGGTCGACGTAATACCGTCAACGTCAAAATCGCCAAAGACCGCAATGTGCTCGTGGTTGCGAATAGCGCGCTCGACGCGGTCGGCAACGACCGCCATGCCCGGAATAATGAGTGGGTCGGCCCAGTCGCGATCGAGCGAAGGCGTCAAAAACAGCTGGCCTTCCTCGATGGATGTAATGCCGTGCGCAACCATAATGCGCGCCACCAGCCCGGGTATGCCCAGGCCAGCCGAAAGCTCCTTTTCGAGCTCGGGGTTTTGCCGAGCGACCGCCCAGCGATGCGTCGTCTTAAGCGATGACATAGGCGCCCACCCCCGATAGGGGCAGGTCGCCGCGATACCTCTCACGGTTCATAGCGATGAGTCCTCTGTGTATACCCGCTTCGGCAGGCAGATCTGTTGAACGGATTTATTATACCGTGCAGCGCGGACGCAAATCGCCGCAGCACGCCGCGGTTTCGGTAAACGATGCCGGTAATAGCCTCGAAATATTCGAGCGTTTCTGACGCACGGACGCATGCGAGCGTCTAGCATATCCATTCAAAACGGGTTCACGGGCAAAGGGAGTCACAAGCGCATATGAAGCAATGGGTTGGACTGGGCAAGTTTCTCGCGGGGCACATGCAGGTCATCGTTCCGATTTGCGTGGCGCTCGGCGTGCTCTTTCCCCAACAGATTGGCGTACTCAAGCCCATCGTTCCCACCCTGTTTGCCTTTATGACGTTTCAGGGTGCGCTCAGCAACACCTTTCACCAGGTAACCGAGGTGTTCCGCCGTCCGCTGCACCTGGTCTTGGCGTTACTCGTCTCGGCGGTGCTTATCCCTATCGCAGCCTATGCCATGGGATCGTTATTCTTTGGCTCCAACCCCAACCTTGTCTGCGGCATCGTGCTCGAATACAGCGTGCCCGTGGCCGTCACCGCTTTTATGTGGATCAGCATGTTCAGCGGCAACGGCCCGCTCGCGCTCACCATCATCCTGACGTCCTCGGTCATCTCACCTGTGACGATTCCGCTTACGCTCAAGCTCCTGCTGGGCGCCACCGTCTCGATCGACGTGCCGAGCATGATGCAGAACATGGCCTTTATGATCGCCATCCCCGCTGTGCTCGGTATTGTCATCAATGAACTCACGCGCGGCTGGGGCCACGAGAAACTCTCTCCCGCGCTCTCGCCCGCCTGCAAGTTCATGATGATGGGCGTCATCGCGTCCAACTCCACCGCTATGAGCGAGTACGTGCTACACATGAATGTTGAGCGCTTGGAAGTCGCGCTCTTTATCCTGGTGTTCGCCATCAGCGGCTTTATCACCGGCGTCCTGATCGCCCGTGCCCTGCACCTGCCGTATAGCGAGACGACCACCATGTGCTTTACCTGCGGCATGCGCAACATCTCTTCGGGCGCCGTCATCGCCACGCAGTATTTTCCCGGCGAGGTCGTGTTTCCCGTCATGTGCGGAACGCTGTTTCAGCAGGTGCTCGCCTCGGTTATCGGACATCTCTTTGAGCGACTGACCGGCGAGGAGCGCGCCGCCCAGCGCAAGCGGGTCGAGGCCGGTCGCAACGCCATGGCACGCTAGTTTGTCCGCTTTGTTCGAGGGCTCCCCTTGTTACTCAAGCGCCATGGGATGAACACGCAGCCAGCGCGGGCTACGCCTCCAGCGGCACGATCTTGGTGCCATGGAGCTCGGAGACGCCCAGTGCCGCAGCCACGGTATCGCGGTTGGCCGTGGAGATGCCGCCGCCGGGAAGGATGGTCAGGCGGTCGCCCGCGTACTCGACAAGGCGTGACAGGTGCTCCAGGTTGCTCTCGATCGGCGTGCCGGCAGCGCCGCCGTGCGTTAGGACGCGCGTGACGCCGCAGTCGGCGAGCGTGTCAATGGCGTCGAGCTGAGCCTCGGGCGAGAGCTGGTCAAACGCCATGTGGAAGGTGATGTCAAGGGACTCGCGCTTGCATTCCTCGGTCGCGCAGCCCGCAGCCATAACGAGAGCGCCGAGGGTGAGCTCGTCGAGCGCCCAGCCGCCGGCACAGGGCTTGCAGCAGCCAAAGACCAGGCCGTCAACACCGGCGCTCACAGCAAGGCCCAAGTCCATCTCCATCATGCGCAGCTCGTCCTGGTTGTAATGAAAGTCGCCACCACGCGGACGAATCATGCACATCACTCGCGCGTCATGCTCGTGAGCGTAGCTGACTGTAGCGCTTATAACGCCGGCGGAAGGCGTGGTGCCACCGACGGCGAGGTTGTCACACAGCTCAATGCGCCCCGCACCAGCCTCGATGGCCGCCGGCACTCGCTCAAAGTTCTCGGCGCAAAATTCGCACAGCATAGATAGCCCCCAGAAGACATTTCTATTTCCACACGGCATTGTCGCACGTTAAATAGCAACCCGCACGATGGAACAAAACCTTGACAAGGAGTGTCCCAAAGTGCCGGCACATAAGGAACGTCCCCAGGTGCCACCTTGAGCGATGGGCACTCATTTAAGTACGTCCCCAATGAGTACCCGCAGGGGACAGACAGACCAGACTCCCTATACGACAACTGTTGACATCATATACTATGTGTCATATAGTAGGTGTTACACAGTATACTACGAAAGGAGGTGTGCGGATGGAGGCACAGATGAAGCGCGGCTTCCTCGAGGCCTGCGTGCTCGCGGCCGTCTCGGGCGAGGAATCCTACGGCTATCAGATCGTGAAGGACGTGCCCGCGAGTATGGGACTCACGGAATCCACGCTCTATCCGTTGCTCAAGCGCCTGGAGAAGGCGGGCTGCATCACCGCGCGCTCCGCCGAACACAACGGGCGGCTGCGGAGGTACTACCGCATCACGGACGCCGGGCGCGAGCGTATCGCCGAGTTCCTCGCCGAATGGCCATCCGTGCAGGAGATCTACCGTTACGTGGAGGGGGCGCACCATGACGCGCGATGAGTTCTTGAACCGGCTGGGCGAGCTTCTGGCCTGCCTGCCGGCAGATCAGGTAAAGGAAACGCAGGAGTTCTACGCGGAGGCCATCGCCGACCGTATGGAGGACGGCATGACGGAGGCCGAGGCTGTGGCCGCCATGGGCACGCTCGGTGAGGTCGCCGAGGCAACGCTCGACGAACTGCCCGCCGTGCCGCGCGCAATTGCGAGGACCAAGCGCAAGAGCACGGCGCTTCTATGGGCGCTCGCCATCGTGGGCTCTCCGGTATGGATTCCGCTGCTGTTCGCGTTCGTCGCCGTTGCCGCTACAGTCTACATCTGCATTTGGGTTCTTGCGCTCTGCGTGTGGATCGTGGCCGCGGCATTCGGGGGCGCGGGCGTGGTGGGGCTCCTGTTCACCGTGGACGGCATCATTATCGGGCATGTTCCGTACGTTTTAACCTCGATGGGAATGGGATTCGCTTCCATCGGTGTGGCGCTCCTCGCGGGAGCCGGTGCCTGGACGGCGTCCAAGCAGATCGCGCGCCTCTCTGCCCTTTGGGCGAAGAAAGCCGTTTCGCCCTTCTGGAAAGATCGAGGCAGTAAGAGCCGCAGGGGCGCTGAAGCGGCGCCGCTTACGGCATAGGAAGGAGTGCAAACATGTCCAGCGTAAAAAAGATTTACCTTGCCGTAGCGGGTGGGCTTGTTGCCACGGGGCTCGTCCTGGCTGCTATCGGATTTGTGGCCTCCGGCTTTAACCTCGCTGTGTTCAACACACAGATCGACCTGCGCGATGACACCATCATTCTGGGTGGTGTTGAAATAGACGACCCGACAGGGCTTCCGCTCATCGAGCAGCTTGCCGAGGTCGGCGAGATCCATATTGGATCTGCAACGGCTGGTTCGTCTTCTCCTCGCAAATGATCGAGCTCGTAGCAGCCATCCCCCTTCGGGCGCACCACGACGGGCGTGAGCACGCCGCGCTCGGAGCCTTTTGACCTAGTCGCTGGGGACGTTCTTAAACGACTAGTCATTCAAGAACGTCCCCAGCGACTAGGTCAAATGCCAGAACCAAAGCAACGCCGCAAGCAAAGGACGGACAGCGAGCGGGCACCAGAGCGAACAAATTGGCATGAAAAGAGGACGGCATAGACCTTCTGGTCATGCCGCCCTCTTTGAATGACAAGTTGTCGCTCTGGTGCCCGCGCAGCGTCGGCCGGTCCGCCGTTCGGTAGAACGGCGGAACCTCCTAGCCACCGAGATAGGCCTTGCGGACGTTATCGTCGTGCAGGAGCTCTTGGCCGGTGCCGGTCATGGTGATCTTGCCGGTCTCGAGCACGTAGCCGCGCGTGGCGATCGAAAGCGCCATCTGGGCGTTCTGCTCGACCAGAAGCACCGTGGTGCCGGCTTTGTGCAGGTCCTCGACAATCTGGAAGATCTGCTCGATCAGAATCGGCGCCAGACCCATGGAAGGTTCGTCGAGCATAAGCAGTTTGGGGTTACTCATAAGGGCGCGCCCCATAACGAGCATCTGCTGCTCGCCGCCCGAAAGGGTGCCGGCGACCTGGCGACGGCGCTCCTTCAGGCGCGGGAACTGCTCGTAGACGCGCTCAAGGCCCGGAGCAACCGTGGACTTGGGCTGCGTGTAGGCGCCCATCTCCAGGTTCTCCTCGACCGTCATCTGCAAAAAGGCGCGACGGCCCTCGGGGACCTGAGCCAGGCCCTTACCAACCAGCTTATCGGCGGGCGTATGAGTAATGTCCTCACCCATAAACTTGATGGAGCCGGTCTTGGAGCGCAGCAGGCCCGAGACCGTCTTGAGCGTTGTGGACTTGCCGGCACCGTTCGCACCGATCAGGGCCACGATCTCGCCCTCGTTAACGTTAAAGGAGATGTCCTTGATGGCGTGGATGGCGCCGTACCAGACGTTGATGTTGTAGACGGAAAGCATCGGCTCTGCCATTTAGTTCTCCCCCTTATCCTGCTTGCCCAGATACGCCTCAATAACAGCGTCGTTGTTCTGGATCTCCTCGGCCGTGCCCTTGGCGATGACCTTACCAAAGTTGAGCACGCAGATGCCCTCGCAGATGTTCATGACGAGCGACATGTCGTGCTCGATAAGCATGATGGCAATGCCAAAGGTGTCGCGAATCTTAACGATGTTCGCCATGAGCTCTGCGGTCTCGGACGGGTTCATGCCGGCGGCAGGCTCGTCGAGCAGCAGCAGCTTGGGGTTGGTGGCAAGCGCACGGACGATCTCCAGACGACGTTGGGCGCCGTAAGGCAGCGAGCCGGCCTGCTCGTTTGCCAGATGCTCCATATCAAAGATGGAGAGCAGTTCCATGGCGCGCTCATGGGCGGCCTTCTCGTGCTTCCAGTACGTCGGCAGACGCAGCACGCCCTCAAAACCGGAGTAGCGCTCCTGGTTGTGCAGGCCGACCTTTACGTTGTCCTCCACCGTCATGGTGTTAAACAGGCGGATGTTTTGGAAGGTACGGGCGATACCCATACGGTTAACCTGGTAGACGGACTTGCCCGAGGTGTCCTCGCCGTCGAGCAGGATGGTGCCGTGCGTGGGCTGGTACACCTTGGTAAGCAGGTTGAAGACCGTGGTCTTGCCGGCGCCGTTGGGGCCAATCAGACCGGCGATCTCGGTCTTGCCGATGGTCAGGCTAAAGTCGTCGACCGCCTTGAGGCCGCCGAACTCAATACCCAGGTGGATACACTCGAGAGCCGGGCGATGGCCCAGGTCGCGATCGGGAACGATGGCGCCAGAAGGATACGGGACCATCTTGCCCTTGTTGAACTCAAACTTACTGGGCATCGGCTGCCACCTCCTTCTTGGGAGCAAAACGGTCCTTAACGCGTGCGAAGAATGCCTTGAGCTGAGGATTGTTCGTAAAGACCATGACCAGGATCAACACGATGGCGTAGATGAGCATGCGATAGTCCGAGAACTGACGGAGCAGCTCGGGAAGCACCGTGAGCAGCGCCGCCGCGATAACGGAACCGCGCATATTGCCCAGGCCACCCAGGACCACGAACACCAGAATGAGGATGGACGTGTTGAAGTCGAACTTAGTGGCGGAAAGCTGTGAGAAGTTACCGCCGAACAGGGCTCCGGCAGCACCGGCGAGGGCAGCGGAAACCACGAAGGCGATCATGCGGTACTGGGTGACGGAGATGCCCACAGACTCGGCAGCGATCTTGTTGTCGCGCACGGCCATAATGGCACGACCGGTACGGCTGCGAACCAGGTTGAGCACGATCACGAGCGCGACCATAACCAGGATGGCACCGGCGAGGAAGGTCGAATAGGTCGACACGCCCGAGGCGCCCTGGGCGCCCTTGATGATGGCGGTGCCGTCCTCGAGCAGGTGCAGATCGTCGATCGTGGAGTTACCCGTGATGTTAAAGATCACGTGCAGGCCGCGAGAGTCGACACCCACAATGAGGCAGGTGACGATCTCTTTGATGATCTCGCCAAAGGCCAGCGTCACGATAGCCAGGTAATCGCCGCTCAGGCGAAGGACCGGGATGCCGATCAAGAAGCCCAGGATGGCGGCAGCGATGGCGCCGACCACGATGCTGATGATAAGGCGCACCGGATCGGAGGGAACGGCGCTCTCGAGGGCGACGGCGGTAACGATGCCCGTATAGGCACCGACGCTCATAAAGCCCGCGTGGCCCAGTGACAAGTCGCCCGCGATGCCGACGACGAGGTTGAGGGAAATGGCCATGACGATGTAGGCCGTAATGGGAACCAACTGACCGGCGATCATGCGCGGGATCATATGGTTGGACTGCATAAAGAACACGACGGCGAATGCCACAAGGCACATGGCGTACGTGACAAAGTCGTGACGCGTCTGCTTGTCTTTAAGAAACTTCATAACGCTCACCTACACCTTCTCGGGGACGTACTTGCCCAAGAGGCCGGCAGGCTTGACGAGCAGGACGATGATCAAAACACCAAAGACGATGGAGTTGGCAAGGCTCGTGGAAATGTATGCCTGCGCCATTGCTTCGATGATGCCGATGAGAATGCCACCGACAAAGGCACCGGGGATGGAGCCGATGCCGCCGAAAACGGCAGCGTCGAAGGCCTTGATGCCAGGCATGGCGCCCGTGGTGGGCTGCAGGACCGGCGAGTAGGAGCACAGCAGCACGCCGGCGATGGCGGCAAGGGCGGAGCCGATGGCAAACGTCATCGAGATGGTGCGGTTGACGTTGATGCCCATGAGCTGAGCGGCGGCTTTGTCCTCGGACACGGCGCGCATGGCTTTGCCCATCTTGGTCTTACCTGTAAAGAACATCAGGCCGGCCATGATAACCAGGCAGGCGACGATGGTGACGAGCGAGACGGCGCTTACGTTGAACTTGGCCAAGAACTCCGGCACCTGGAAGGTGACGAGCGAAGTGAAGTTCTTGGGCGTGGCGCCCCACAGAAGCTGCGCGGCGTTCTGCAGGAAGTAAGACACGCCGATGGCCGTGATCAGAACGGCCAGAGGGCCTGCTTGGCGCAGCGGCTTATAGGCCAGACCCTCGATGAGAACACCGAGAACCGTGCAGACCACACAAGAGAGAACTACAGATGCCCAGCCCGGGAGGCCGAGATACGACGTGGCACAGAACGAGACATAGGCACCGACCATGATGACGTCGCCGTGAGCGAAGTTGAGCATCTTGGCGATACCGTAGACCATGGTGTAGCCCAACGCGATGATGGCGTAGACGCTGCCCATGGACAGGCCGTTGACCAGGTATTGGATAAAGACCGTCATGTTCCACATCCCCCTTTCGAATAGGTTTCCAGTTGATGTATGAAACAGGGACGTTACATCGTCCCTAGATACCAAGCAAGCAGGGAAGGCCAAAACCTCCCCTGCTTGGGATCAAAACCGCTCTATGTAAGGCGGCCTATTAGGCCTGTACGTACTTGCCGTCGGTAATGACGTACGCCGTCGGGTCCTTCTGGACCTGGCCCTTGTCGTTCCAGGAGAGCTTGCCAGTCAGACCGTCAACAGTAATGTTGCGCATAGCCTCGGGAAGCTTCTCGGCAACCTCGGTGGGGTCGGCGTCGACACCCAGGCCGGCCTCCTTGAGAGCCTCGACCACCGCATGCACGCCGTCGTAGGCGTCGGCGGCAAACTGGTCGGGGGTATCGCCGTACTTATCTTTGTAAGCGTTGACGAAGTCGGCGTTCTTCTCGTCGTCGGCGGAGAACGGGGTCATGAGCAGCAGACCCTCGGCAAGAGAGGTGTCGAAGCCCTCAACGCCCAGGATGCCGTCCATGCCGTCGCAGCCCATCATCTTGACGTCGTAGCCCATGTCCTTGGCGTTCTTGAGCAGGACGGACGCCGGCGTGTAGTAGATCGGCGCAAAGATCATGGTGGCGCCTGCCTGCTTGGCCTTGGTCAGCTGGTTGGTAAAGCTCGTGGCGGAGTCGTCCTTAAAGGTCTCCTCGTCGACAATCTCGAGCTTGGACTTAGCGGCCTGGGCCTTAAAGGAGTCTGCGATGCCCGAAGAATAGGCGTCGCCGGAGTTATAGAACAGCACGAACTTCTCGTCCGCATACTTCTGCGCCAGGAACTTGGCAGCGTTGACACCCTGGTTGGGGTCGGTAAAGCAAACCTGGAAGACGCAATCCTTGCCCTTGGTAACGTCCTCGGAGGACGCGGACGGGGTGATCATGAACGTCTCGGGGTCGTTACCGCACTCTGCGGCAACGGCGACCGACGCACCCGTGGTGGTCGGACCGACGAGGGCCTGCATGCCCCAGTCGAGCAGGGTGTTGAAGGCGTTGACGGCCTTCTCGCCATCGGCCTGGTCGTCCTCGGCCTTGCTGACAAGCGGCAGCTCCTTAGTCGAGAAATCCTTGCAGCCAAGCTCGACAGCCTGTGTAACGGACTTGCCGTAGGACGCGTTGGCGCCGGTCAGCGGGCCGATGGTGCCGATCTTAAACGAAGCGTCGCCCGACGCGGAACCGCTGTCGCCGCCGTTGGAGGAGCAGCCAGCTAGAATGGACATCGCCCCCAGACCTGCTGCGCTCGCGATAACGCTCCTGCGATTCATAACAGGGTTCAATGACTTACCGGTGAGGCTCGACATGCGGCTCTCCTCTCAAATCTCGTCGGGTTTCGGTTACCCGACAGGCCATCCTTCGCCGTGTTCGGCGTTCGCAAAATAGTAGACGCTTTAGTTGAGAAAAGTGGCGATTATTTCAGCTTTTCTTTTGTTTTGCCCATTTATCCATAATTCTGCGTATTCCTGTCAGTTTATGCAGTAATGCCACTTTATTATGAAAAAGTAATGTTTCCATTCTGTTACAAGCGTTCCCGCTCTCAATAAACATGGTGTCCCCCTTTTTTCGCTGGCCGCGACGCGTCCGTTTTGCGGTACAGGGCAAACCTTATGGCGCAAACGTTGACAGTTTGTTACGGAAGTCCGTTTGTAGCGAGCGTGTTTCCAATGTTTCCGCAGCGTTTCGGGGGTGCCGTTTTGTGCGGCTCCTGTTGCCTGGCGAGCACGCGCCCCCGGTTCACGCTAGAATGCACTCAACCTTTAAGCGGTTTATCCATCCATAAGATGCACGAAGGAGTTATCTATGAGCGAACCCCTGCGCACCGTGAACGTCGGTCTGATCGGTCTGGGAACCGTCGGCGGCGGCGTGGCCCGTCTGATCAAGAGCCACCACGATGAGTACCTGGCAGCCTACGGCATCGACCTTAAGCTGACCCGCGCCTGCGCGCTTGCTTGGGAGCAGGCCGAGGCGGCAGGCATTGAGCGCGAGGCCTTTACGAGCGACTGGCACGATGTCGTCACCGACCCCGCCGTCGACATCGTCGTCGAGCTGATTGGCGGCGAGCATCCCGCAACCGAGATCTTCACCACTGCCTTCGAGAACGGCAAGCATGTCGTCTCCGCCAACAAGGCCCTGCTGGGCCGCCATGTCGAGACGCTTGCCGAGAAGGCGCGTGCGTGCGGCGTGCAGATTAAGTGCGAGGCCAGCTGCGGTGGCGGCATCCCCATTGTCAGCACACTCGAGCACGACCTGGTGGGTAACAAGATCCTGACCATCGCCGGCATCCTCAACGGCACCACCAACTACATCCTGTCGCGCATGGACGCCGAGGGCGCCGATTACGCTGACGTGCTCGCCGACGCACAGGCTAAGGGCTATGCCGAGGCCGACCCGTCCGCCGACGTCGACGGCTTCGATGCCGCCAGCAAGACGGCCATCCTCGCCTCCATCGGCTTTGGCACCCGCGTTACCACCGATGATGTGTACCAGCAGGGTATCCGCACCATCGGCGCCGAGGACATCGCCCAGGCCCGCGAGCTCGGCTACACCATCAAACTGCTCGGCATCGCCCGCAACACCGACGCTGGCGTCGACGTTCGCGTGCATCCCACGCTGATCCCCGCAGACCATATGCTCGCCAAGGTCAACGGCGCCATGAACGCCGTCTACGTGGTAGGCGACGCCGTGGGCGAGACCATGTTCTACGGCGCGGGCGCAGGCTCCTTCCCCACCGCGAGCGCCGTCGTGGGCGATATCCTGTCGCTCTCCGAGCAGATCAGCCGCGGCGTGGCTCCGCTGCCCGAGATTGAGCCCTATGGCCACAACCTCACCTTTAAGCCCATGGACGAGCTCCAGACCAAGTACTATGTGCGCCTGAAAGTCGCCGACCGCGTGGGCGCCCTGTCCGAGACGGTCGACATCTTTGCCAAGCACAACATCTCGATCTCGCTCATCAACCAGGTCGAGGACGGCAAATCGGGCGTCAGCGATGCCTGCTCGGTCATCTTCCTGACGCACCGCGCGCTCGAGAAGGACGTCCAGGCTGCCGCCGCCGAGCTTGCCAGCGTCG
>CATYVH010000031.1 GCA_958413765.1 uncultured Collinsella sp. | reverse complement strand
ATCACTTCCATCGCATTGCGGCAGAGGATGAGCAAACCCTCGACGAGATCGAGGCCATGCTCAAGGAGAAAGGCTATTTGGCAGACCTGATGCCCTACGAGGACGATCTGTCGTAGCCGATGCTGCAAACGTCCCTAAGCGGCAATCTGACGTTCAATCGTCGGTCGCGTACCAAAGTACGCTTCCCTCCTCTTTCACGTCACCTTGCTCGCTTAGGGACGTTTTCGCTGACGTGAGCTCAACCTGCGACGGTGCCTAATTGGTTATCCGCACAAAAAAGGAGGCCTCCGCGGCGATGCGGAAGCCTCCTTTTTTGTGCACGGTGTACTTTTGAGTGTGCAAGTGGGGGAGTTGTTACTCCTCGACGATCTCGGTGATCGCGCCAGCGGGGCAAGCGTCCTGGCAAGCGCCACAGGCGACGCAGGAGTCCTCGTCGGCGACGGTAGCGACGTCCTGGAGCTCCAGAACGCCAGCGGGGCAGGAGTCGACGCAAACGCCACAAGCGATGCACTCGTCGGCATCAATTACGGGATGAGCCATGGTAGTTTCCTCTCTGTTGACCGACGCTACAGGCGATGCGCGCCGGTTTGATTCGGGCAAAAACATACCACGGGAGCGACCGTTTGCAATACCCTCTGGCCGGCATCTTCATACCGTTCGCCGAGTATGCCAAGGTTTACTAAAAAACGCGCAGGTGGGGCCGTTGAGCTGCGAAAATGTTAGCTAAAGGTGACTTGAAATATTGAGCTATTGAGCGCGCCTGCGGAAAGGGCATCCCGTTATTTGGCCGAAAACCGGGGCGCAGTTTCCGGATGGACCGCCCGGCGGAAACTGCATCCCGGAATTTTCGCTCAGATTGGGATGTATTTTCCCGAAGGCTCTGGTTGCGGAAACTGCGACCCGGAATCCACGCTCAAACCGGGATGAGCTTGCCGCAAGACGGCCCCCAGGCACCTCCGGACGCAAACCTCAGCCATCTCTACATAGATCTCAATAGATTTGCCGAGAACTCATTCAGCGCATCTACCTGCGCATTTAAGAACCTAAACTCTCAACAATAAGAAATCTTATATGAATTGACTTAGATTTTGTATATTCCGGCCCATAAGGGGATACACTACATCCTGAAAGACAAGCCGAAGCGCCGCGCGACAGATCGTCGAGGCGGCGCGAACGCAAAAGAGAGAGGGAATTTCTAATGAGTAAGATTCTTGGTATCGACCTTGGTACTACTAACTCCGCAATGGCCGTCCTCGAGGGCGGTTCTCCGACCATTATCGTGAACGCCGAGGGCGACCGCACCACCCCGTCTGTCGTGGGCTTCCGTGCTGACGGCGACCGCGTCGTGGGTAAGGCCGCTAAGAACCAGGCGGTCACCAACCCCAAGAACACCGTGTTCTCCATCAAGCGCTTCATGGGCCGCAAGTACTCCGAGTGCACCTCCGAGATCAAGACCGTGCCGTATGAGGTCAAGGAGGGCCAGGGTGGCCGTGCCGTCGTCGATATCGAGGGCAAGGATTATACCGCCGAGCAGGTGAGCGCCATGACGCTCGCAAAGATGAAGGCCGACGCCGAGAAGTATCTGGGCGAGACCGTCACCGACGCCGTCATCACCGTCCCGGCCTACTTCAACGACGCCCAGCGTCAGGCCACCAAGGACGCCGGTAAGATTGCCGGCCTCAACGTCAAGCGTATCGTCAACGAGCCGACCGCTGCTGCTCTGGCCTATGGCCTGGACAAGCAGGGCACCGACCAGCGCATCCTGGTCTTCGACCTGGGCGGCGGCACCTTCGACGTCTCCATCCTCGACCTCGCCGACGGCGTGTTTGAGGTTCTGTCCACCTCGGGCGACAACCACCTGGGCGGCGACGACTGGGATCAGCGCGTCATCGACTGGATGGCCGATAAGTTCCAGCAGGAGAACGGTGTCGACCTGCGTCAGGACCCCATGGCCCTGCAGCGTCTGAAGGAGGCCGCCGAGAACGCCAAGAAGGAGCTCTCCGCAGCCCAGCAGTCCACCATCAACCTGCCGTTCATCACCATGAACCAGTCTGGCCCGCTGCACCTCAACTACACGCTGACCCGCGCCGAGTTCGAGAAGATCACCCGCGACCTGCTCGAGCGCTGCAAGCAGCCTGTCACCAACGCCCTGCGCGACGCTAAGCTCAAGCTCTCCGATCTGACCGAGGTCATCCTCGTCGGCGGCTCCACCCGTATGCCCGCCGTCCAGGAGCTCGTCAAGACCATGACCGGCAAGCAGCCCAACATGTCCGTGAACCCCGACGAGGTCGTTGCCGACGGCGCTGCCGTCCAGGGCGGCGTGCTCACCGGCGACGTCGAGGGCATCCTGCTGCTCGACGTTACCCCGCTGTCGCTGGGCGTCGAGACCATGGGCGGCATCATGACCAAGATGATCGACCGCAACACCACGATCCCGACCTCCAAGACCGAGGTCTACTCCACCGCTGCCGACAACCAGACCAGCGTCGAGATCAACGTGCTCCAGGGCGAGCGCGAGCTTGCCCGCGATAACAAGTCGCTCGGTAAGTTCCAGCTGACCGGCATCCCGGCTGCCCGCCGCGGCGTGCCGCAGATCGAGGTCACCTTCGACATCGACGCCAACGGCATCGTCAAGGTCTCCGCTAAGGACAAGGGCACCGGCAAGGAGCAGCAGATTACCATTTCCGGCTCCACCGCTCTGTCCGACGACGAAGTCGATCGTATGGTCAAGGACGCCGAGGCTCATGCCGAGGAGGACAAGAAGCAGAAGGAAGAGGTCGAGGTCCGCAACCAGACCGATAGCCTGTGCTACTCCACCGAGCAGACCCTCAACGAGCTGGGCGACAAGGTTTCCGTCGACGTGAAGTCCAAGGCCGAGGCCGCTATCGCCGATGCCAAGAAGGCGCTCGAGGGCTCTGACGTCGAGGCCATCAAGGCCGCTGGCGAGTCCCTGCAGTCCGTGGCCTACGAGCTGGCCCAGGTTGTCTACGCCGACGCTCAGCAGCAGACCGACGGTGCCGCCGGCGCCCAGCCTGCCGACGATGACGTGGTCGACGCCGACTACGAGGTTGTGGACGACGAGGACAAGTAATCATGTCCGCCCGTAAAGCTCGCACGGAGGCGGCCGCCGCTGGCGCCGCCCCCGTTGACTCTGAGGAGAAGGACGTGAAGATTCCCGTAGAGGCCGTCGACGATACCGAGGCCAACGAGGCCGAGGCCGCCGAGGCTGCCGAGAACCAGGTAGAGGATTCCAACAAGGAGGCGACGATGACCGAGGACGAGATGGTGGAAGCCGCTATCCGCGCCGGTGAGGAAGCCGCCGACAACGACTTTAAGCTCAAGTTCGAGCAGGCCCAAAAGGAGCTTGCCGACGTGCGCAGCGAGCTCGATGCTGCGGCAGAGGCCCAGAAGGCCGCCGAGGACAAGGCAAAGGACGCCACCGAGCGTACCGCCCGTCTGCAGGCCGACTGGGAGAACTTCCGTCGCCGCACTGCCAACGAGCGTATCGCCGAGCGCGAGCGCGCGACCGAGAAGCTTGTCACCGCGCTGTTGCCGGTGGTTGACGATATCGAGCGCGCGATCGACCATGCCCGTAGCCAGGAGCTTTCCGACGATTTTAAGCAGTTCGTCGATGGCGTCGACGCGGTGCATGCCAAGCTGCTCGATGTGTTTGCGCACGAGGGCGTTGAGCCCATCGATCCCAAGGGTGAGGCGTTCGATCCGCTCGAGCACCAGGCCGTGGGTCGCGTCGAGGACGCATCGCAGTACGACGAGACCGTCAACGACGTGTACCAGAAGGGCTACCGCATGGCGGATCGCATCCTGCGTTCCGCGATGGTGACGGTGACCTACGGTGGCGAGAAGCGCCCCGCACCGGAGCCCGAAGCGGCGCCCGAGGATGCCGCGGCCGATACGGCCGAGAGCACCGAGGAGTAATTGAGAAGGGCCCCGGGGCAACACCCGGGGCCCTTTCTGGCCTAGTGCCATATGAAAGCATGAACCGCCGCCCGCTGTGCGGCGGATGAAACAGGAGAGGAGCTACGATGGCTGCAGGCAAAACCTTCTATGACATCCTGGGCGTATCCAAGAGCGCCTCCGACAAAGAGATCAAGAGCGCGTTTCGCAAGCTCGCGCAAAAATATCACCCCGATGCCGGCGGCGACGAGGCCAAGTTCAAGGAGATCAGCGAGGCCTACGAGACGCTTTCGGACGAGAAGAAGCGCAAAGAGTACGACCAGATGCTCATGTTCGGCGGCATGCCGGGCGCGGGCGGCGCGTATGGCGGCGGCTACGGTGCCGGCGCGGGCGCCAGCGGCTGGGGCGATATCTTCGACAGCATCTTTAGCGGCAACGGCGCCTGGGGTAGCGATTGGGGCTCGGGCTTTGCCGGGGCTGCGGGCGCTGCCGGTGCCGGCGCGGGTCGCAGCCGCGCTCGCAAGGGCGGCGACCTATCGCTGACCGTCGATGTGACGGCCGAGGACGCGTTTCGCGGCGTGACGCACAAGGTCACCTATCGCATTCCCTCGACAGGCGAGCAGCAGACGATCACGGTCTCGGTGCCCGCGGGCGCGGTCGACGGCGGCAAGCTACGCTACAAGCGTCGCGGCGAGTATGGCGTTGCGGGTGGCGAGCGCGGCGACCTGGTCGTGACCACGCATGTGGAGGAGCACCCGCTGTTTAAGCGCAAAGGCGCCGACGTGACCATGGAGGTACCGGTCTCGGTCTACGAGGCGGCGCTCGGCTGCACGGTGGACGTGCCTACGCCCGGCGGTGCGACGGTCCGTTTGAAAGTGCCCGCGGGTACCCAGACGGGCAAGAAGTTCCGCTTTAAGGAGATGGGAGCGCCCGACGTTAAGCACCGTGGCCGTACGGGCGCGCTGCTCGTCGAGATCAAGGTGCAGGTCCCCACGAACCTATCCGATGACGAGCGCGATGCCATGACCAAGCTGCGCGAGGCCGACACGCGCGACTATCGCGAGAAGGTCAACCGTTACAAGGCGACGTACTAGGGCGGTCGTGGCGCACGCCCGCGCCCGCGGGCTTATGATGGACGATAACGAGACGGAAAGGGGTCAGGTAGCATGGCCGAGGACAATAGGAACAAACCGCTGTACATGATCAGCGTGGCGGCCGAGCTGACCGGCATGCATCCGCAGACTCTGCGCGTCTACGAGTCCAAGGGCCTGGTGAACCCCCAGCGCTCGGGCGGCAACACGCGCCTGTATTCGCGTGCCGATATCGAGCGCCTGGAGCTCATCAACCAACTGACCGACGAGGGTATCAACCTTGCCGGCGTGGTGCGCATCCTCGATATGAAGGAGCGTGCCGAGGAGCGCGAGCGCGAGAATGAAAAGCTCCGTGCTCGCGTGCGCCAGCTCGAGGACGAGCTGCACGAGTACAAGATGCAAAAGAAGATCACCGCCCTGGCCCCGCGCGACGGCTCGGTCAACCCCGAGCAAGTCATGCGCAAGCTGCTAGGTACGGGTAGCGACCTATAGCTCCGCCGACGCTGCCGGGCACTCATTGGGGACAGACTTAAATGAGTGCCCGCAGAATGAGAGTGGATAATCTCCCGTTTTTGGCCTGTTTGCAGGCTCAAAGTGGGAGATTATCCACTCTCGTCATTTCGGCACTTGGGGACGTTCCTTTTGTGCCGGCACTTGGGGACACTCCTTGCGCCAAACCGGTCTTCCCGCCCCCGGCTCGCCTTATGCTTTACTGAGATAAAGTGAACGCAGAGATTCGTAACCCACTCGCAACCGTTCTATGGCACGATATTGAACGAATGTATGCTATGCGCCCAAATCTTTTGGGCAGAGTGGGAGACAGTATGGTCAAGCTGTACGAGGACGGCATCTACCTGCGCGGCGGCAGCGAGGTTGTGCCTGCGGCCGAGGCTGCCGAGCGCGGTATTACGCAGACACCCGAGGATGCCAAGCGCGGCACCATCGCGTATTCGATCCTCCAGGCACACAATACGTCGGGCGACCCCGAGGCACTCAAGATTCGCTTCGATGCCATGGCGAGCCACGACATCACCTTTGTCGGCATCATCCAGACGGCGCGCGCTTCGGGCATGGAGCAGTTCCCGCTGCCTTACGTGCTCACCAACTGCCATAACTCGCTGTGCGCCGTGGGCGGCACCATCAATGAGGACGACCACGTCTTTGGCCTTTCCGCAGCCAAGAAGTACGGCGGCATCTTCGTTCCGCCGCACATCGCCGTCATCCACTCCTTTATGCGCGAGAACTTCGCCGGTTGCGGCAAGATGATCCTGGGTTCCGACTCGCACACCCGCTATGGTGCCCTGGGTACCATAGCCGTGGGCGAGGGCGGCGGCGAGTTGGCAAAGCAGCTGCTGCGCGACACCTACGATGTCGCCTATCCCGGCGTCGTGGCCATCTACCTCACGGGCGCCCCGCGCCCCGGCGTCGGCCCGCACGACGTGGCGCTCGCCATCATTCGCGCCGTCTTTGCCAAGGGCTACGTCAAGAACAATGTCATGGAGTTTGTGGGCCCGGGCATCGCGAGCATGACGACCGACTACCGCAACGGCGTTGACGTCATGACCACCGAGACCACCTGCCTGTCGAGCATCTGGGCCACCGACGAGGACACGCACGCGTTTTTGACCATGCACGGCCGCGGCGACGACTATCGCGAGCTCAAGCCCGCCGATGTCGCCTACTACGACGGTTGCGTCGAGGTCGACCTGTCGAGCATCAAGCCCATGATCGCACTGCCGTTCCATCCTTCCAACGGCTTTGAGATCGACGAGCTCAACGAGAACCTCGAGGACATCCTGCACGAGGTGGAGCTCGAGGCCGCCAAGATCGGCGAGGGCAAGACGCACTTTAGCCTGCTCGACAAGATCGTCGACGGCAAGCTGCACGTGCAGCAGGGCGTTATCGCCGGCTGCTCGGGCGGCAACTATGACTCCGTGGTCCAGGCTGCCCGCGTGCTCAAGGGCGCCAATACCGGCTGCGGCGAGTTCTCGCTGTCGGTCTATCCCACGAGCCAGCCCGTGGCGCTCGAACTTACACGCCGCGGCTACATCTACGACCTCATGGAGGCCGGCGCAATCGTGCGCACGGCATTCTGCGGCCCGTGCTTCGGCGCCGGCGACACGCCCGCCAACAACGGCCTTTCGATCCGTCACACCACGCGCAACTTCCCCAACCGCGAGGGTTCCAAGCCGGGTAATGGCCAGCTGAGCGCCGTGGCCCTGATGGACGCCCGCTCCATTGCGGCAACGGCTGCCAACGGCGGCGTCCTGACGCCGGCGACCGACCTGCCCGAGGACACTTGGGACGAGGCCTGCGAGTACACCTTTGACGACGCGCCGTACAAGAAGCGCGTGTACTGGGGCTTTGGCAAGGCGGAGCCTGCCGACGAGCTGGTCGAAGGCCCCAACATCAAGCCGTGGCCCGCGATGGAGCCGCTCGGCGACGACATCCTGCTCAAGGTTTGCTCCAAGATCATGGACCCGGTCACCACGACCGACGAGCTCATTCCCTCGGGCGAGACGAGCTCCTTCCGCTCCAACCCGCTGGGCCTGGCTGAGTTTACGCTGAGCCGCCGCGACCCGGCCTACGTGGGTCGCTCCAAGGAGGTCGACGCTGTGGAGAAGCGTCGCGTTGCCGGCGAGTCCGCGGGCGACCTGGCGGCGTTCGATGCCGAGCTTGCCGGTGTGTTTGAGGCGCTGGCCGGCGCGGGTGTCGCGGCCGATGCCAAGGCGACCGAGTTCGGTTCCATGATTTACGCCAAGAAGCCTGGTGACGGCAGCGCCCGCGAGCAGGCCGCGAGCTGCCAGCGCGTAATTGGCGGCCTGGCCAACATCGTCCACGAGTACGCCACCAAGCGCTATCGCTCCAACGTGATGAATTGGGGCATGGTGCCCTTCCAGATGGAGGCCGAGCCCAACTTTGAGGTGGGCGATTACGTCTTTGTGCCGGGTATCCGTGCCGCGCTCGATGGCGACCTGAAGGACATCGCCGCCTACGTGGTGCACGCCGATGGTGCGGTCGAGCAGATTGAGCTCTACATTGCCGATATGACGGCCGAGGAGCGTGCCATCGTCAAGGCCGGCTGCCTGATCAACTACAACAAGTTCAAGGCCGCTGCCGAGTAACGCACTTAATTGTCCGCCCGGGGCTTACCCTTTCCCGCTCGCTCACGCGCTTCGCGAGGGTCGCGTTCGGGAAAGGGTAAGCCCCGGGCTACATTTCTGCGTTCTCGTTGGGTCTTGAGGGACGCCAAAAATAGACTTGCTTGATGCCGCCCCTGTTATCGGGGCGGCCTCTTTTTGTCGAAAACCCCCACAAAGGTGCCTGTCCCCTTTGTGGGGGTGGGGACGAGCTCGATGTTGTTGTGATCGTTGAGCGGCATGTTAATGGGCGTCCCTACAGGATTTCATCCAAGCCGGGAGTCTTGGTTGTTTTGGGGATGCCGAGTTTGGATGACGCGAAATCGTCAACATTGTCCTTAATTCCGTCTTTGGTGTAGACAGTGACTATATAGGTGCTGTGCCCAAATTCGCTCTTGTCGCGTATCGCCCAGGCCTGCCAGTAGGCAGCTCCGCCTCGCTCTCTGATTTTTCCAATGCGGCGGAGTTCTGTTCGCTTTAATTTCTGGTCGCTGTCGACGGTTCGGCCGACCTCATCGGTGAGCCCGCACTGTTCAAGCAGTTTGTCGAGGACTTGGTTCATGTGACGCTCATCGGTGTTTGGAGCATAGTCGTAAGCGAGGGTGATGGAGTCGAGTGGCTGGTCGTCGATCAAATAATTCATCGTCTGAGGTTCAAGGCTGAAATGGGGGAAGCATCCGTCAATCGTTCCGAGCAGCGGTAACATTGACCGCCAAATTCCGGTGGGAATTCCATCTTCGTAGAACACGCCGCGACAGATAAAGGAGAGCGAGGTGGCACGCGAGCCGGCGTCGACCATTCCGCATAAATCGAAGGGCGAGGCGATGCCAAGGGAAAAGGGCGTGGCGACGATAAGGAAGAGCATCACGATGGGTATGGCGAGAATGGCGATGACGTTGCGACCGGTGGAATGAGACGGCTTCATATGCGCTCCTCGAGACAAAGATCTGTTGAGGATAGGCAGAAATGGATATGTTCAGAGAACAATTCAAGTTTAATCTCATGGCGCGAGATGGTCGACCGTTAGCGTCGAAAACCACCACAAAGGTGCCTGTCCCCTTTGTGGTGGTGAGGAGCGCGCGGCTTCTTTTGGTAATAATGCTGGCTGGCGATATCATTAGTGCAGGTAGCGAAGGTTTGCGTTGTGGGGTGTTTTGCCGTGAGCCGTTCTGCCCGTATTGGATTGATTGTCTTGGCGCTTGCGATCGCTGTGGTTGGCGCGGGCGCTGTCGGTATGGCATTTCTACCTGCTGCGGTGACGGAGCCGGTGGTCAAGCCTGTGACTCAATCTGTCGAACTTCTGACCGGCGACGACAAGCCCGAGACCATTACCGTTGATTTTGATGAGCAGCCGGCTGTGCTGGGTATTAGCAATTATCCGCGTATTCAGCTTGGGGCCATGCGCTATACCACGGATACAAGCCTGATCGATAGGGCGTCCGAGCTACTCAAGGGCAAAACATTTAAGCGTTGGTACGGATATGCGTCCTATCGGGCAAAAGCGAACGACATGGTTGGCGGATGCCACTCTTCCATCGAGCTGGACACTGCAAACGGCGCAAAGTTATGTGATGTCTCGTACGATCCGGGCTACGAGGGCAATGAGGGTCCGGGCATCTACATCATGGACGGCGATGTCGCCTATGTCATGGAGGGCGACCAGACCGAGCTCAACGATTTTATGGGTCAGTGTATCCAAGATGCCTATAAACAGACCTGCTTGCCTGACCCGCAGACTGCACGCGATAGTGGGTCTGCCCGTACATGGCTGTTCGAGGATGAGATGCCCTGGACCGTCGAATCGGGAAGTACGGGTTCGGCGAAGGAGTAGAAACCGCGACCACCACAAAGGTGCCTGTCCTCTTTGTGGTGGTTTTCGGTCTGTCTCGATCTGTAACATCTTGGCCGCTAAAAGTGGGCCTGGTGTTACAGATTTAGATTTTTGATCCGGGTGTTTTCTGTTCGTCTCGATTTGTAACAGATAGAGCTCTATTTGCTGACTAGATGTTACAGATTTAGATAAACGGGTGCGCTGGTCATTTCATCTCGATCTGTAACATCTAGAGCCATAAACAGCCGCTAGATGTTACAGATTGAGATAGTAAGGGGACGAGGCCGTAGCGGGTGAGCGCACCTGCTCCCTATCCATCAATCACTCAGAAAATCTTATATATAGAGACTTAGATTTGTGTATAAGATCGTACAAAGCTGGCAACAATACTTCTCGAACAACGTGAAGCCGCCCCGTAGGGCGGCCGCCCCAAGAGAGGTGATTCCATGAGAATCGATAAGCTAGCAATGACGTCGCGCGAGGCGCTGCAGACCGCCATGAGCACGGCTGCCGACGCGCAGGCCGGCGCGGTGGAGCCGATTCACCTGCTGTCTGCCCTGCTTGGTGCCGGCGAGCGCAATATCTCCGTGATCATCGAGCGCATCGGCGCCGACCCGGCCCAGCTTGCACGCTCCACACAAGATGCCATCGACCATGCGCCCAAGGTGTCGGGCGAGGGTCAGCAGATGGGCCTGTCCAACGAGCTCGTTCGCGTGATCGAGAAGGCCGAGAAAAAGGCCACCAAGATGGGCGACAGCTTTGTGGTGACCGAGCATCTGCTGATGGCACTTGCCGAGGACAAGGGTGAGGCGGGTCGCGTGCTGCGTGACGCCGGCGTGACCAAGGAGCGCATCGAGCAAGTCTACGAGGAACTGCGCGGCGATGACCGCGTGACGTCTGCCGAGGACAAGACGCAGTTTGAGGCGTTGGAGCAGTACGGTCGCAACATCTGCGATCTGGCTCGCGCCGGCAAGCTCGACCCGGTCATCGGCCGTACCGACGAGATCCGTCGTACTATTCAGGTTCTGTCCCGCCGCACCAAGAACAACCCCGTGCTTATCGGCGAGCCGGGCGTCGGCAAGACGGCCATCGTCGAGGGCATTGCTCAGCGAATCGTGGCCGGCGACGTACCGAGCACCCTGCGCGACCGCGACCTCATCGAGCTCGACATGAGCGCGCTGGTCGCCGGCGCCAAGTACCGCGGCGAGTTCGAGGACCGCTTGAAGGCCGTGCTCAAGGAAGTGCAAAAATCCGAAGGCAAGGTCATCCTGTTCATCGATGAGCTCCATACCATCGTGGGCGCGGGTGCCACCGAGGGCTCCATGGACGCCGGCAACATCCTCAAACCGGCGCTCGCTCGTGGCGACCTGCACGCGATCGGCGCGACCACGCTCGACGAGTACCGCAAGTACATCGAGAAGGACGCGGCGCTCGCCCGTCGTTTCCAGACCGTGATGGTCAGCGAGCCTACCGTCGAGGACACCATTTCAATCCTGCGTGGCCTGAAGGAGAAGTACGAGATCTTCCACGGCGTACACATCACCGATAGCGCGCTCGTGGCTGCCGCCGACCTCTCCGACCGCTACATCGCCGACCGCTTCCTGCCCGACAAGGCTATCGACCTGGTCGATGAGGCCGCGAGCCGCCTGCGCATGGAACTCGACAGCATGCCGGTCGAGATCGACGCCACCACGCGTCAGCTCACCCAGCTGCAGATCGAGGAACAGGCGCTCATGAAAGAGACCGACGACGCCTCTAAGGAGCGTTTGGAGGCTCTGCGCCAAGAGATTGCCGAAGTCCAGGAAAAGCTCAACGTGCAAAAGGCCGGCTGGCTCAACCAAAAGAACGCCATCGACCACGTGCAGGAGCTTAAGGGCCAGCTTGACGCGGCCAAGAGCGAAGAGGAGCGCGCGACGCGCAACGGCGATCTGGGCCGTGCGTCCGAGCTTCGCTATTCTGTGATCCCGGGTCTGCAGCAGCAGATTCAGGATTCCGAGGCTGCGCTCGAGGCGCAAAAGCAGCAGGACGGCGAGGGCCTCAACGAACAGGTGACCTCCGACGAGATCGCCGAGGTCGTGAGCGCCTGGACCGGTGTGCCCGTGTCCAAGATGATGCAGGGCGAGCTCGACAAGTTGAAGGGCTTGGAGGGCGAGCTGCATAAGCGCGTTATCGGTCAGGACGAGGCCGTCTCCGCTGTAGCCGCGGCCGTGCGTCGCAGCCGTGCGGGTCTCTCCGACCCAGACAAGCCCATCGGCAGCTTCTTCTTCCTGGGCCCCACCGGCGTAGGCAAGACCGAGCTCGCCAAGGCGCTGGCCGAGTGCCTGTTCGATGACGAGCGCGCGCTCGTGCGTATCGACATGTCCGAGTATATGGAGAAGTTCAGCGTCCAGCGTCTGATCGGTGCGCCCCCGGGATACGTGGGCTATGACGAGGGCGGCCAGCTCACCGAGGCCGTGCGCCGTCGTCCCTACTCCGTGATCTTGCTCGACGAGATGGAGAAGGCTCATCCGGATGTCTTTAACGTGCTGCTGCAGGTGCTCGACGACGGCCGTTTGACCGACGGTCAGGGTCGCCAAGTGTCCTTCAAGAACACGATTATCATCATGACGTCCAACGTGGGCTCCAAGGCTATCGCCGATCTGTCCGGCAAGGACGAGGAGGAGATGCGCCATCAGGTTGACGGGGCCATGGCTCAAACCTTCCGCCCCGAGTTCCTCAACCGTATCGACGATATCGTGGTGTTCCATCCGCTCGGCATGGCGCAGATCGAGAAGATCGTCGACATCCAGCTCGCCGACGTCCGCGCGCGTCTGGCCAAGGAGCGCATGACGCTGGCCATCACCCCGGCGGCCAAGCAGATGCTCGCCGTGGGCGGCCTGGACCCGGTCTTTGGTGCCCGTCCGCTCAAGCGTCTCGTGCAGCGCGAGGTCGTGGATGCCATTGCCGCCGCTATCATCGACGGTACGGTGCGCGAGGGCGATCAGGTGACGGTCGATGTCGACAAGGACGGCGGCTTTACCGTCGTGTGCGACAACACGCCGGCGGCCACCTACGAAGTCCCCGACGCCGAGTAGATTTTGGGCCGGCTTTAAAACCGCCCCTCATCGCAAAACGCCAAGGGCGGCGGATCCAATCGGGTCCGCCGCCCTTTTTCGTGCGACAATCGATGGTGTTGAACGTGAGTACATGGCAAGGAGCTATGCAGATGACAGACAAGAACAAGACGAACACGCCGGCGACCGATGCCGCACCCGCCGCACCTAAGCCTGCGCCTAAACCGGCGCCCAAGCCGCGCGACCCCTATATCCGTGCCGAGAACGAGGATGACGACGGCTACGATCCTTATAGCGATCGTCGCCCCGAGCGCGAACCCCTCTTCGAAGCCGACCCCTGGCGTTAAGTAGCTCATTTGGGACGGGGCTTTTTTAGCTACTTTGTTTTCGGCTAGAGGCGTTCATGCCTGCCCCCTCGGCCGCTCGATATCCTCCGGGAGGGGCCACTAATAGAAAACTTGCTTATCCATTAATCAAGATACGCATAATCTTGCTCTCCTGCTAATCAAGAATCGTTATAATCTTGATTAGCAGGAGAGCAAGATTGGAGAATTATGGCATTCAACGACTTGGTGGCTCAAAAAATAAAGGACTTTGAGCAACAGGGGATTCCGCAGGTCTTTGAGCGCGACCTTGATCTGGGCAACCCGCAGGAGCCAAAGCGCGACAACATCGTATATGTGATTGTGGGCGCCCGTCGTTGTGGAAAGACGTATCGCCTGTATCAGGAGATACGGCGGCTTCAGGGCCAAGGCGTCGAGCTTGACCGGATGCTATATTTCAATTTTGAGGATGAGCGCTTGCGTCCGTATGAGCCATCGCTACTAGCGGACGTGCTCGATACATTCTATGCACTATATCCTGCTGCTCGAGGCGAGGGCGCCTACCTTTTCTTTGACGAGATCCAGGAAATACCCGAATGGGGTGCGTTTCTGCGACGCGTGGTCGATACGGAGAAGGCGACCGTTTACGTGACGGGATCTTCTTCTAAGATGCTGTCCTCAGAACTTAAGAGCGAGTTCAGGGGCCGTTCTCTTGTGCGAGAGCTTTTTCCGTTGAGTTTTTCGGAATACGTCCGATATAAGACGGGGAGCGTTCCTGAGTCGAACGCACCCTTCTCCTCGAGCGATGCGGCGTTGCTCCGACACCATCTGGTCGGATATCTCGAGCGAGGGGGATTCATCGCGACACTTGAGCAGACGCCCGCAGACACGATTCAGCTGCTACAGGAATATGCGTCGCGAACGGTCGCCATGGACGTCGTTGAACGTTACGACGTCAAGAACCCCCGTTTGGCCTCGCTGTTTCTGGCGCGGTGCATGGCATCTTCGGGACGAGAGCTGTCAGTGAACAAAGTGTACAACGAGTTCAAGAGCAGACAGATACCCGTCAGTCGAAATACGCTCAGCGACTTACTTGAGTATTACGAGGACGCCTACCTGCTGTTTTCGGTGCCGGAGTTCACGCGTTCGCTTGCAAATAATACGCGGTCTGCGTCTAAGGTCTACGCCGTCGATCCCGCGATGTTCGGAGCGTTCTCCCCCGCATCGGCATTGGATCAGGGTCAGAGGCTCGAGACCGCGGTGTTCAATGCGCTCAGAAGAAGGACCCCCGCCGTGCGGCCCGGTTCGGTTTGCCGCCTGCTGATTAAAGATAAGAATAAAAGCCATGAGGTGGACTTTGTGGCTGGGGATGCACTGCTCATGCAGGCTTACGGCCTGATTCAGGTAAGTGTGGATATGACAAGCGAGAAAACGCGCGAGCGCGAAATTGCCGCGCTCGATGCCGCGATGGCCCAGTTTGATCTTGGCGAGTCGGTAATCGTTACCATGGATGAGCAGGCCGATATTCCATGCAAACACGGCGTGGTACATGCTGTGCCCGCATGGAAGTGGCTCCTTTCCTAATCGTCTATGGATTTGCGAGGCCAGGACTCAGGTGTCATGGTCCGCTAGTCCTGGGCCTTGATGCTCGGCAGGAGAATCTGGGCGAGGTAGTCGGTCTCGAGTTTGGTCGCGGCGTCTGCCTTGCCGTCTTTGCCGACCAGTACGTTCTTGATCTGGCTATAGGTGTAGCGGTTACCGGTCGTGAGCTCGACAAGCTCAATGGCCGTGTCCATGGGGTAGGTTGACACGGGATTCTGCGTCCGTCCGTTGATGGTCTGGGGCACCACGTACGGATAGACGGGGCCGCTGGCGTAGACGGTATAACCGTTGCCTAGATTGGCCGCACCCAAAACCGTATCGCCCTCATCGGGCGTAAAGCTCTCGCCCTCGCGCACCGCGACGAGCGTCACAATCGGCGTATCGCTGTCGCCGGCAAGATAGATGCATAGCGTGCTGCCATTTTGCCAAGTCTCGACCTTGCCGTACCACTCGACGGGGATATCGAGCTGGTAGAGGTCGGTTGCCTTGTGGCGAGCGTCAGCATCGCGGGCTGCCTGTGCCTTTTGCGCGCTCACGGCATTGACGGCGGCGTCGCGCCGCGCGGTTGCCGCCTGCTGGAGCACCTTGGCGGTGGCGGCGGAGCTCGCGCCTCCCTCCTCGGCATATTTGGCGGCGGCATCGATCTGGTCGTCGGTTACCGTGTCGGCCGAAGGCACCTTGAGCTTAAAGGCGGCCTGGCTGCTTAGGTCCTGTCCGTCGCTCTTGATCGTGACCTGCGCCTTGGTGGTCGGCACGGTATAGACGGTGCCGTCGGACGCGATGGGGGAGGCAGCGATGGAGAGCGTGTAGTCACCGGGTAGCAGTTTGATGCCACGGCCGTGCTCGTCAACATAGAGTGTTTCGCTCACGGAGGATCCGTCAGAATCCTGGCCACTCACTTGTACGGGAATCTTGGAGCCGGCGGAACAGTCGAGGCCCGCGGCATGCACGCCAATCTGCACCGACATCATCGTGTGGGCATTGGCGGCGACAGCGGCAGCCTGCTCTTGCTGATATCCGTTCCAGGCAGCATAGCCTGCACCGCCGGCGACGAGCGCGACGGCCACGACACCGGCGACCATCAGATTGCGGCGCTTGGGCGACATCTTGCGATGGCGGACCTCGGCTTCGTGTGCCGAGGGAACGGACGGCAGGGGAATATCGCCCATGGCGATGGTCTCATCCACGGCTGGTGCGGAACCCAGGCCAGGAAGCTCGCGAGTCAGCGAATCTTCGGCCGGTAAGCTGTCGAGCAAGACGGTTTCCTCGCCCGTGTCGGATTCGGGCTGGTCGTCGGCCTCGCTATCGTCCTCTTCGGCTTCGTCAGGAGCGTCTTTGGCGTCGCCGCCTTCGTCCTCAGTGTCTTCGTGCACCTCGTCTTGCGCGTCGACGACCGAATCGCTAAACGAGAGCTCGTCTAGCGCGATCCGGTCAAGGCTCTCCAGGGCTTCGGCACATGCTTCCGCATCCTGGGCCGCATCCTCGCGACCATACGTCTCATCGCTCATATATCCCCCAATGCAATATCGGCTCAACACTGTACCCAAAAATGGAGCCATATAAAGCGCATACGAAATATAAGATCCGATTTAACCTGAGCGCATCGTTCGGCCGCATCCTCGCGGCAGCAAAAGGCCCCCGGAACGCGGACGAATCACATTCCGGGGGCTCTGCAATGCGTTGAGTTGCGCGGAGCCGGCTATGCTGCTTCACATTCAAGCGGCGTTTGCGCCGGGCATGTTACTCGGCGTGCGCGTAATCAACCTTGGCGCGGCGAGCGGTAGCCTTCTCCCAATCGCTGGTGCCCTCAAAGACGTCCTGCTTGTAGGGATTGCGGCCGAGCTTCTTGGCACGGTAGACGATGTAGATGATCGCGGCGACGTTGGCGACCAGCGCGGCGATCGAGACCGCGGTAGCGGCGCCGGGGTCGAGCGTGGAGTGGGTCACAAAGATGGACTCCTCCTGGAAGTACGGGAATACCTGGGCAAACATGCACCAAATAGCCAGCGTAAAGGCACGGTTCTGGATCCAGCCGCCCTTGTTCCAGATAAAGGCGGCGACGGTGGGCGCCAGCAGCAGTGCAAAGCCGCAGAACCAGGAGTGGGTGGGCAAGCAGTTGTAGGTGTAGCAGAAGTTCCAGATATCGTAGGCGATGATGTAGACCCAGGTCATGTCGGGCCACAGCATGTCGGTCTTGTCCTCAGAGGCGTAGACACTCCACCAACCGGTCATGCAGAAGATGTTGATGATACCGGCGATGCCGTTGAACACGTTGTTCCAGCCGGCGAGCTGCGTGGCGCCCTCGGAGGTGACCCAGGTGGACTCGCCCAGGACAAAGAAGTGATAGGCGCTCTCAAAGTCGGACACGACGGCGATCATGATGTTGATGGCGACGATCACAAACGGCCACGCGCGGAACCAATGCGCCTTGCCGATCTTGCCCCACTGGTACTTAATGGCAATGAAGCCCCAGCAACCGGCCAGCGCCGCGTATACCTTGGCGTAGTGGAACCAGCTGTTCTGGTACACATGGGTGGGGTTGGTGAGCGCCCACTCGGCACCCTGTGAGACGCCGATGGCGATAGCGACGCAGTAGATGGTCATGGCCAGCGGAGCCACGCCAAAGATGATGGCCGCGCCCAGCTTGGTGCGGCGGCCGACCTCGTTGAGCACGATCAGGCCAATAAAGACCATGGCCCAGCCGGCCCAGTGGATAAGGGTATTGCTACCCTAAACATCGAACAGCATGCTGCTCTCCTTTCACAAGCCCGCGGCCCCTCTTCTGATCGCGGGCAGTTTGGCCAAATGTCGTCAGTTCTGGGGCTTGCGCTCCTGATACTTGGCGGTATAGCCCTCGATATGGAGCGTCGAGGCGATGATTTCCTTGACTGTCTCGTCGGGCACATCGGGGTGCGTGCGGATATACATCAGCAGCCCCATGATGAGGGTGTAGAACGTCTCGTAGACATGGTCGATGCGTAGCTCGTGATGGGCGACAAAATCCACCACGGTGGTATCGCAGATATACTGCGCCACGCGCTGGACCACGTTGTGCAAAAAGCCGCCGTAGAGCGCGCCGCTGCTCGAGGTGAGCGTGCTCGGCAACTCGTGGCCGCTCACGACCAGGCGCTTAAAGAGCGGAGCAACGGTGTCGAGTGCGCCTTCGATGTCGCCAACCGTGCGGCTGGCGTTCCACTGCTCGAGCTCGGCGATAAAGCCGTCGATTGCCTCGTCCATAACGGCGGTGACGGCGGCATCCATATCGGCAAAGTAGTGGTAGAACAGCGAACGCGCGCAGCCAGCCCGCTTGGTCACGGCCGATACCGAAAGATGGGACACACCAAGCTCGGCGCTCACGGCGCGCACAGCGGCGAGGATCTCGCGACGGCGCTCGTCGCCCGTCAGGCGTTTTGCCGCGCTATCGGATGCGGGGACGGCATCGACCACAGAGATATCTGCTGCGTTGTTGCCCATGTTTTGCCGCCTTTCATCCTCTTTTGCCTGACCGTTCGCCTAACAGTCTTGAATATTGTTGACGGTTCGTCAATACTGTTTTTGACACAATGTCAACAATAGCGGGTGAACGGCATGGGGGCATGTCGAACCCGTACAAAGAGGGGCGCCGCGGTCTCGCCGGGCTGTGGCAAGAGAAGGGACGACTATGATTCTCAGCGGACCGGGGATTAGCTATACCGAGCCCGATATCGGCGCGGAGTTCGTGCCGCCGATACCGGAGCATCCGCGCGAGGCCATCGTCAAACTGTGTGAGCACTGCACCAACCGCCTGCTGCACCGCGACGAGCTGCTGGGCTACGAGTACTGGTCGTTTGCCGAGGCCGCAACCGACGAGCAGGCCGAAGTGCTCTGCAAGATGAAGATGCGCCGTCCCTATACGCTGCCCGAGATGGTCAAGCTCACCGGCATGCCCGAGGCCGATATCGAAAAAATGCTCGACGACATGAGCTACACGGGTCTGCTCGAGTACAACTGGGAAAACCCCGAGCGCGCCAAGCAGTGGGTGCTGCCCATGCTGGTGCCGGGTTCCGCCGAGTTCCTCAACATGCGCGTGAGCCAGCTCGAGGAGCATCCGGTCTATGCCAAGTTCTTTGAGCAGGCGTCCAAGGGACCGCTGTCCAAGGCCACGCCGATGGTGCCGCCCGGCGGTGCCGGCATCGGCATGCATGTCATTCCGGTCGAGAAGGCCATCGATGCTGCGAGCACCTCGGTGCCGATCGAGCATATCGAGCATTGGCTCGACAAATACGAAGGTAAGTATGCCGCTAGCACCTGCAGCTGCCGCGCGAGCCGTCGCGTGATGGGAGAGGGCTGCGCCGACGACCCGGCCGATTGGTGCATCGCCGTGGGCGATATGGCCGACTACGTGGTCGAGACCGACCGCGGCCATTATGTGACGCGCGAGGAGGTCTACGACATCCTGCGCCAGGCCGAGGACAACGGCTTTGTGCACCAGATCACCAACATCGACGGTGAGAACAAAATCTTCGCCATCTGCAACTGCAACGTCAACGTGTGCTACGCCCTGCGCACTTCGCAGCTGTTCAACACGCCCAACCTGTCGCGCTCGGCCTACGTCGCCAAGGTCGAGAAGGACAAGTGCGTGGCCTGCGGTCGCTGCGTTGAGGTGTGTCCGGCCGGCGCCGCCAAACTGGGCCAGAAGCTCTGTAGCAAAAAGGCTGGCGGACAGGTGCCCGAGTATCCGCGCCAGGAGCTGCCCGATGCCACCAAGTGGGACCACACCAAGTGGTCGCCCAACTACCGCAACGACAACCGTATCGAGACGCATGAGTCCGGCACCGCTCCCTGCAAGACGGCCTGCCCCGCGCACGTTGCCGTTCAGGGCTATTTGAAGCTCGCGGCGCAGGGCCGCTATGACGAGGCGTTGGCGCTCATCAAGCGCGAGAACCCGTTGCCCGCTATCTGCGGCCGTGTGTGCAACCGCCGCTGTGAGGATGCCTGCACCCGCGGTCGCGTGGACGAGGCCGTGGCCATCGACGAGGTCAAGAAGTTTATCGCCCAGCGCGATCTGGATGCCGCGACTCGCTATGTCCCACCTGTGGTGACCCCGACGCGTGCCGGCGGCTTCGACCAGAAGATCGCCATCATCGGCGCCGGTCCGGCCGGTCTGTCCTGCGCCTTCTATCTGGCCGAGAAGGGCTACAAGCCCGTCGTGTTCGAGAAAAACGAGCGCCCGGGCGGCATGCTCACCTACGGCATTCCCAGCTTTAAGCTGCAGAAGGACGTTATCGAGGCCGAGGTCGAGGTCATTCGCCTGATGGGCGCCGAGTTCCGCTATGGCGTGGAGGTCGGTCGCGATGTGACGCTCGACGAGCTTCGCGCGCAGGGCTTTAAAGCCTTTTACGTGGCCATTGGCTGCCAGGGTGGCCGCCTTGCCGGTATTCCGGGCGAGGATGCCGAGGACGTGACCGTGGCCGTCGACTTTTTGCGCGAGGTCAACAGCGGCAAGATCGACGCGCTGCCCGGGCGCACCATCGTGGTGGGCGGCGGCAACGTGGCCATCGATGTCGCGCGCAACGCCTGCCGTCTGGGTTCCGAGCACGTTGAGATGTTCTGCCTGGAGAGCGAGGTCAAGATGCCTGCCAGCGAGGAGGAGCGTCGCGAGGCCATTGAGGACGGCGCGCACATTAGCTGCGGCTGGGGCCCCAAGGAGATTCACCTGGACGAGGCCGGTCGTGTGTGCGGTATCACCTTTAAGCGCTGCACGCGTGTCTTTGACGACGAGGGCCGTTTTGCGCCCGAGTATGACGAGAACGACTTGCGCCGTGTCGATGCCGACCGTGTCGTCATGTCGATTGGCCAGTCCATTGTGTGGGGCGACCTGCTGGCTGGCTCCAAGGTGGAGCTCGGCCGCAGCCAGGGTGCCCTTGCCGATCCGCAGACGTACCAGACCGCCGAGCCCGACATCTTTGTGGGCGGCGACGTCTACACCGGTCCCAGCTTTGCTATCGACGCCATCGCCGCCGGTCACGAGGCCGCCGTGTCCATCCATCGCTTTGTGCAGCCGGGCTCCACGCTCACCATCGGCCGCAACCAGCGCCGCTACACCGCGCTTGACCGCGACGATGTTGTGATTGAGAGCTATGACAACGCAAGCCGCGAGGTGGCACGTGTCGACCGCGAGCGCGAGAAGGCTGCGCCCTTTAGCGAGTACGTCGAGACCTTTACCGAGGAGCAGGTGCGCGCCGAGACCGCTCGCTGCTTGGGCTGCGGTGCCTCGATCGTCGACCCCAACAAGTGCATCGGCTGCGGCCTGTGCACCACCAAGTGCGCGTTTGACGCCATCCATCTGGATCGCGACCGCCCCGAGTGCTCCACGATGGTCAAATACGAGCAAAAGCTCCCCAGCCTCGGCAAGTACGCTTTGAAGCGTGCGATCAAAATCAAATTTGGGAAGAAATAAAAAACGCAACAAACAAGAGAACGGCGTAGAGAACGGTTGGACAGCGAGCGAGTCCCAGGCGTGGCGAGGTGCCTTGAAAGAGGAGGGCATAGGGCTTTTGCCCATGCCCGACGATTGAAAGGCAGATCGTCCGTCTGGGGCTCGCGCAGCGTCAAGTCGACCGCCGTTCGTTAGAACGGCGGAAGAAAAAGTGCATGAATTAGGAATCGTCTATCACATCATTCGCGATGTCGAGAATGTGGCGCGCGCCAATGGCGTGAGTCGCGTTTCGAGCGTGACGCTGCTCCTGGGCGAGGTCTCGGGCGTCGTTCCCGATCTGCTGCTTGATGCTTGGCGCTGGGCGGCAGATAAAAAGCCTATCACGCAGGGCGCGGAGCTTATTGTGGAGCCTGTCGAGGCCGTGACGCATTGCGAGGCGTGCGGCTGCGACTACGCGACGGTCGAGCACGGCAAGACCTGCCCCCATTGCGGTAGCGGCGAGACCTATCTGCTGCAGGGCCAGGAGGTCATGATCAAGCAGATTGAGACCCCCGACGAGGACCCGACAGACGCTGCCCCCGACGGCCTATCCGATGCCCCCGATGCCGTCGACGCCGCCAACCCCCTCCACATCGCCTAACTTAGTCGTTGGGGACGTTCTTAAACGACTAGTCATTAAAGAACGTCCCTAACGACTACTTTGCTAGATCATATTTCTTACCATTAGTCAAGCACCATCTGTTTAAACGAAATAGCCTCAACGCGAGCACATTTGTGTCTGTTTAAAACCGGCAATAATGAACAGCGTGCTCAATTCGGTCATGTAAATAGATCAGCTATCAATCCTCAGCAGCAAATCAGCCAAAATACTGGAATGTAATCAGCTTGTAACAAAACAAGACGTTTAAACAAATAATGCTACCTTTTGCAGTTTTTCAAACAATTCTGCTGTATTTGCAGCTATACTCCATAACTGTCGTGTAGGAATTACGTAGACAAAAAGGAGGTTATGTGATGGTAAGTATTGTTCTTGCTAGCCATGGTGACTTGGCGGCTGGAATCAAGCAGACGGGCTCGATGGTCTTTGGCGATCAGCCGTCTGTTGCCG
>CATYVH010000030.1 GCA_958413765.1 uncultured Collinsella sp. | reverse complement strand
CCCTGCGTAATCACGTCGCGCGAGCAGCCGGCGGCAAAGCGCTTGTCCTTGAACTTTTTCTTGAGCGACTTGGTCGTAAAGTCCATGACGCTCTTACTCGGACGCATGATGACGGCAGCACCGATCAAGCCGGTGAGCTCGTCGCAGGCAAACAGGACCTTTTCCATCTGCAGCTCGGGCTTGGGCAGCGAGGTGTTGAAGTCCGACGTGTGCGTCTGAATGGCGCGAATGAGATCGGGAGAGGCGCCCTCGCCTTCAAGGATCTCGGCCGCATAGATGGTGTGGTTCATGGGGTCGTCCTCATGCTCCTCCCAATCTAGGTCGTGCAGCAGACCGACGATGCCCCAAAACTCCTCGTTCTCGGGGTCGAACTCGCGCGCAAAGTAGCGCATGGTGCCCTCGACCGTTTCGCCGTGGGTGATGTGGAACGGGTCCTTATTGTGCTCGTTGAGCAATTCGAACGCACGGTCGCGGGTGATTCCGGCGGAAAGTGGCTCTGCCATAAAAGACTCCTTGTGCTCGCAGGTATCGCTAAGAATGAATACTACTAGAACGACTAGAACGAAAAAACCACCACAAAGGTGCCTGTCCCCTTTGTGGTGGTTTTTGGCGCGGATGGGTTAGTTGAGGGCGGCTTGGGCTAGGCGGGCTTCGGCGGCCTCCTCGGTGACGCCCAATGCCACGGCGAACTCCTCGATGGAGCGGCGCTTGGCTTCCTTGAGTACACGCATATAGTAAGAGCTGGGCTTTTTATCGGCTTCCTCGGCCTGGCGAATGCGGTGCATCATGGTCTTTGCCACGCGGACCGTCTCGGGCGCGCCCAGCTTGAGCTGCTGCTTAAAGTGTGTCTCTTCAAGCGAGCTGTTGCGCTCGGTAAAGGTGTCGCACTCCAGCTCGTCATAGTGGCTCAGCAGATGCTCGGCATCTTGCTGAGAGATGGCGGCATGCAGACGGTCGGCCTGCGCCACGGGGTACATAAGGATCGTCTGCGCATGCCCCTGCTTGGCCTCGAGCAACAACATGGGCTGCGGCGTGTCGTCCCTAAAACCGACGACGGTGCAGACTCCCTGACCCGGATGAATGACGTGTTGACCGATTGAGAACATGCTACCTCCAACTTATACGAATTTACGTATGTCTAGAATAACACGCTGACGTGCGCAAACCCTTACTTTATGCAGGAAAAGCACACAACTCTGATAGGTAAGAGTATTCGATAAAAGACACAGCTCATCCACACCTTTATGCATTTTCAACGCCTGCATAATCTGCAGGCAGACCGGCATCTTTGAGTGACTCCATGCAAGCTGTAGTCATTTTTGTGCATATGCAATATCTATTAGCTTTACCCTGCGACAGTGACCGTCGCTTGTGATAGAGTGCTACAAACTCTGGCTTTTGCCCTACGAGTGACCAAGAGCTCGGGGGCTTTAACACAAGGAGGATCTATGCCCGAGAAGATTGAAGAGCTGGTACGCGCTGCGCTTGCTGCGGCCCAGGAGGCCGGCGACCTTTCCGCATTTGAACTTGACGATTGCGCTATCGAGCGACCGGCTGACACTTCTCATGGCGAGTGGACCTCTACCATGGCCCTGAAGTCCGCCAAGCTGGCCCACTGCGCCCCGCGCAAGATCGCCGAGGCCATCGTTGCCCATATGCCCGAGGACCCCGCGATCGAGAAGATCGAGATCGCAGGCCCCGGTTTCATCAACTTCTACCTCTCCGTTGCCGTCAAGAATGCCATCTTTGGCGAGGCTCGCGAGAAGGGCATGGACTTCGCTAAGTCCAACGTCGGTGGTGGCCTGAAGACCCAGGTCGAGTTCGTTTCCGCCAACCCCGTCGGCCCCATGCACATCGGCCACGGCCGCTGGGCCGCGCTGGGCGATTCGCTCTGCCGCGTTATGGACCACGCCGGCTATGAGATCCAGCGTGAGTTCTACATCAATGACCACGGCTCTCAGATGAACACCTTCGGCAACTCCATCAGCACGCGCTATATGCAGCTTGCCGACATCATCGCCAAGCAGGGCGTTGATATCGACGAGGCTCACAAGCTGCTGATCGCCGACCGTGACGCCTTTGTTGCCGACGAGAACGACGAGCACCCCGAGACCCATCCGTATCAGGACAACTTTGCCGAGACCTTGGGCAAGGACTCTTACGGCGGCGACTACATCATCGACGAGGCCGCCGAGTTCTGGCGCACCGACGGCGATAAGTGGGTCAACGCCGATCCTCAGGAGCGCATGGAGAGCTTCCGCGAGCGCGGCTATGTGAAGATGGTCGATAACATGCGCGACCTCTGCCACGCCGTCAACTGCGACTTTGACCGTTGGTACTCCGAGCGCTCGCTGTATGTGAAGGACACCGAGGGCGAGACCGCCGGCACCTCCGCCGTCGACCGCGCTTTTGAGAAGCTCGACAAGATGGGCTACCTCTACACCAAGGACGGCGCCCTGTGGTTCCGCTCCACCGATCTGGGCGACGACAAGGACCGCGTCCTGATCAAGTCCGACGGCGAGTACACCTACTTCGCCTCCGACGTCGCCTATCACTGGGATAAGTTCCAGCGCGTCGATCACGTCATCGACATCTGGGGCGCCGACCACCACGGTTACATCGAGCGCGTCCGCTGCGTCTGCGACGCTCTGGGTTACCCCGGCAAGTTCGAGGTTCTACTGGGCCAGCTCGTCAACCTGCTGCGTAACGGCAAGCCCGTCCGTATGTCCAAGCGCAAGGGCACCATGGTGACCCTTCAGGAGCTCGTCGACGAGGTTGGCTCCGATGCCGCTCGCTACACGCTCATCTCCAAGAGCTCCAACCAGATGGTCGACTTCGACATCGAGGCCGTTAAGAAGCGCGACAACTCCAACCCGGTCTATTACGTGCAGTATGCTCACGCCCGCGTGTGCTCCATCCTGCGCCGTGCCGCCGACGTTACCGCCGAGCAGGCCGACGAGATGGGCATGAAGGCCGTTGCCGCCAAGGCCATCGGTGAGAACGTCGATTACTCGCTGCTGACCGACCCGACCGAGCTCGCCCTTTCGCGCAAGCTCAACGAGCTCACCGACCTGATCGCCAGCTGTGCTCGCGATCGCGCCCCGTTCCGTCTGACCCACTTTGCCGAGGAACTCGCCGGTGACTTCCACAGCTTCTACGCTGCCTGCCAGGTGCTGCCGAGCGAGGGCCGTCCCGTCGACCCCGAGCTTTCGCGTGCCCGTCTGGCCGCTTGCGATGCCGTTCGCGTGACGCTCGCCCTGGTGCTCACCCTCGTTGGCGTTTCCGCGCCCGAGCAGATGTAACCTGCGGGTCATTTGACCGTGTAGGTTTGGTTTAACTGAGCCCTATAAGCCCGATCTCCCACGGAGGTCGGGCTTTTTCGCAAATGCCGACGTATTGACGAATTTGGAACTGCTGGAAATACGAAACTATGCCGGTTTACTACGATGAATTGGGAATTTCCAACCACGCCGGCTTTTCGCAAAAAAGCGCAAGGCATCTACCTGCGGTTTTAGTTCAACATGTTTCGGAGTGGTCGCGGTTGAGCGATTCGTCGTAGTAAACCGCCATAGTTTTGGCGGAGGCAGTCTGATTTGTGGGTGGTAAACCAAAGAGTGTCCCTTTTGACTAGTCGTTTATGAACGTCCCCGATGACTAAGTTGCAGGTGGCGGCGGTTGTGTTACACTAACGCTGCGTAGTTGACGCAATCATCTCGATACAGATCAATGATGTCCGTCGTTTTGAACGGAACTAGACTGTTTAGCCGCCCTGAAGGTTTATGCAGGGAGCATGTGATCACAGGGCTTGAAAAGAAAGTTGAGCAAACACTGTGTCTGATCAACAGCAAGAAAACGAAATAACGACGACGCAGGCCGCTCCCGCTGCACCGGTTGCGTCGGACCAGGTCGCGGCGCCCGCGCAAGCCTCGGCTCCTGAGACGCCTAAGGCTGCTTCGACGCCTATGCCTGTGGCGGCTGAGAAGGCCGTGCCTGCAACTGGTGAGGAGGCTGCTCCGGCAAAGCCCAAGCTCACGCGCCACACGGCCAAGCCTGCCACTGACGGCGAGGAGGTCACCAAGCCCAAGCGCCGTACCACGCGCACGACGCGCGCCAAGCGCACCGTTGCAGCTGACTCCTCGGCGCCGATTTCCGATGAGGTCGCGCAGGCACGTGCGTTGGCGCAGATTAGCGAGGCTCAGGTGGTGCGCGCCCGCCGTCGTGCTGCCGAGCGCGAGGCCGCGGCTCTGACCGAGCTTGCAGCTCCGTCTGTGCCCGAGACGCCTGCCGCCATCGAGACCCCTGCCGCCGACCAGCCGACCGAGAAGCTGGCACCGCGCACACGCCGTCGCACGGCTGCTAAGGCCGAGCAGGTTGCGGAGCAGGTAGTCCCCGAGCCCACTGAGACTTCGCTCCGTTCCGCGGCAGGGGAGGGCACATCGCCTGTTGAGCCCGCTGCGCCTGTCGGGGCCAACGAAGTTCCCGTTGTCGATCCGGCTTTGCGCCCGCACCGTCGCGGTCGCAAGCCCAAGGCCTTTGTCGAGGCCGAGAAGGCCGCAGCCGCAGCCGCCGCCGCTCGGGATGCTGAGGCGACCGGCAAGTCCTCAACTGCTGCCGATGCACCCGTCCAGGATGCTACGACTTCCGAGGCCGTTTCTGCCGATGCCGAGCCCGCCGACGTCCGTCCCGGTCGCAGGCGTCGCACTGCTGCTAAGCGCACGTCCAAGGCTAAGGCTGCCAAGAAGGGCGCGTCCGAGGATTCCGCCGAGACGACCGCCGATGTATCGACTGATGCCGCCGAGCCCCAGGACGTCGAACAGCCTGCATCCGAGAAGCCCAAGCGCGGTCGCAAGAAGTCCGTTAAGGCCAAGGCCGCCGAGCAGCATGCTGATGTCGAAGCGCAGGTTGATTCTGGCGCCGAGGCCAATGACGCCGCTGCGGCCAATGTTGACACCACCGCAACCGATGGTGCCGCCCCCGCCGAGAGCGAAGACGGCGCTCGCCCCAACCGTCGCCAGCACAAGCGCAACGAGGAGCGCAACGAGCGCAAGGACGAGCGCAACAACGACCGTCGCAACCGCCAGCGCGATCGCAAGCAACGCAACAAGGAGCGTAATGCCGCTCCCACCGAGCCCACGCTTTCGCGCGAGGAGCTCGCTGCCATGAAGGTCGCCGAACTTCGCGAGAAGGCCAAGGAGTTCGAGATCGAGACGACCGGCAAGAAGAAAGCCGAGCTCGTCGAGGAGATCTACGTCACCGCCGCGAAGGCCGAGGGCTTCCGCGACATCAAGGGCATTCTGCAGATTCGCCCGGACAGCTCCGGCATCATCCACGCCCATGGCTACATGAAGTCCAACGACGACGCCTTCGTTCCGGCTTACCTCATCCGCTCCGCGCGCCTGCGCACGGGCGATGTCATCGAGGGCTCCCTGCGCCCCTCGCGCGGCGGCGACAAGCGCGCCGGCCTCGCCAAGATCACGACCGTCAACGGGCTGGATCCCGAGCAGATCCGCAACCGCCCCAAGTTCGGCGATCTGACCCCGGTCTATCCCAGCGAGCCGCTGCGTATGGAGCACGGCAAGGACTCCATCACCGGTCGCGCCATCGATATCGTGTCGCCGATCGGCAAGGGCCAGCGCGGCCTGATCGTGTCGCCGCCCAAGGCCGGCAAGACCACGATCCTCAAGAAGATCTGCCAGTCCATCTCGATCAATAACCCCGAGGTGCACCTCATCTGCCTGCTCGTCGACGAGCGCCCCGAAGAGGTCACCGATATGCAACGCTCCATCAAGGGCGAGGTCGTGGCCTCGACCTTCGATATGCCCGCCGACAACCACACCCGCGTGGCCGAGCTCGTCATCGAGCGCGCCAAGCGCATCGTGGAGCTGGGCGGCGATGTCGTGGTGGTGCTCGACTCCATCACGCGTCTTGCCCGCGCCTACAACCTGGCGGCGCCCGCTTCGGGCCGTATCCTTTCGGGCGGTGTCGATTCGGCGGCCTTGTATCCGCCCAAGCGCTTCCTGGGTGCAGCCCGCAACATCGAGAACGGCGGCTCGCTTACCATTCTTGCCTCCGCCCTCATCGACACCGGCTCAAAGATGGACGAGGTCATCTTTGAGGAGTTCAAGGGCACCGGTAACATGGAGCTCAAGCTCGACCGCGACCTTGCCGATCGTCGCATCTTCCCGGCCATCGATCCCGTTGCCTCCGGTACGCGCAACGAGGACCTGCTGGTCGACGAGCAGATGCGCCCGTTTGTCTTTGGCCTGCGTCGCATACTCGCCGGCATGAACAATACCGAGCGCGCGGCGGCGTCGTTTATCAAGGGTCTTAAGGGCACCAACACCAACCAGGAGTTCCTGGTGCGTTCGGCCAAAAAACACAGTGATTACGAGCAGACGTTTTAGACCATAACTGCGCGCAAAGCTGCCATAAGAATGGGCAATAGGGCCGGGGTTTTATATCCCGGCCCTTTCTTTATGGTGCCACTCGGCAACATTTTTTGACCTTATGACCGACAAGCAGCGGTTTTCGAGCCACAATCCGACATCGTCGCTTGCAATCGGCAGGGCGGTTTCGCATAATAGCTTTTAAGCTTCGCGACGGAAAACGCAGATGAAACGAACCATATACCGTTGCTTTGGGGCATAGCCCCGCTTCATCTTCTCTCGCGCAGCCAACTGAATGATGCGATTTGGGTGCTGGAAGATGGGGAGAGCTCATGGCTTCTTCTGATGCAACACAACGAGCAGTCCTTGCCGGACTTTCGTGCGGGATCGGCCTTGCCGCTCCCGTGGTTATGTATGCCGCGACGTTGCCGTTTTCGTCGGTGAACGAGACGGTCGTGGCGGGTGCGGTTCCCTTCGCCGTGGGCGCGGTGGCGGGCGTGGGTATCTATGCCGCCTCGCTGGGTATCTCCGAGTATCGTGCGCAGCGTGAAGAGCGTCTGTTCCAGCCCGATGCCATGGGCGGTGCCGCCAATCTCAATCAGCATCAAAGCGAGTTCAAGACCGCCTCGATTCCAGCTCAGCAGCAGGATGCGACTCCTTACGCTGCGACTTCTGCTTCTCAGGCTCAGTCGGAGCAGTCTACCTCGGCATTCCTTTCCGGCCTGACTGGTGCGTTCCAGCGCCGTCATGCCGATGATGGTGTCCCTACCATCGCTCGAGCCGCCGATGCTATGGACGAGGCCGAGGCTTGGTCCATGATCGACAGCATGCTCGACGACGATTCGCCGGTTAGCTGCGACCCTGCACGCTCGCGCGACGTCTATCAAGTCGCCATCGACGAGCTCACCAACGGCGGGCAGACCGGCTCCTTCAATCGCGATGACGTCGCCGCCGCGGCACGCGCCGTGTCGGGCTCCCAGGCCGCCCCTGCGGGCAGCACGGCGGCTTTCGTGGCACTCGTTGCCAATGCGGCAGCCAATAACGCCTACAGCGCTACCTCGGCGGACGCGAACGCTTCTGCCGATAATTCGTACGTTGATGAAGCCGTGACCGCGGACGAGGAGGCCGTTGCCGCCCGCCGTGCCGCCGAAAGCTCGCTTTGGGGCGCTCCTGCCCAGCAGCAGGCGGCTGAGGCTGCGCCGTACAACGCAAACCTCGCCAGCATGCCTATCATCTCCGGTGCCGCGGACATCGATCTCGATGACCTCGATGAGCCTGCAGCCATCACCGCATCGATTGATGCCCAAGATCGCGTCGACACCGGCGACCTTCCGGACGCCTCGCTCGAGGTTGATGTCCCCATGGCCGACTACTCGGGTCACGAGGACATGTGGGCCGCCGCCACCGCGATTCTGGATGAGATCGACGAGCCTACTCCTGTTACGGCCCCCGCTCCCGTCGCTGCCCCTCAGCCTGCTGCCCCCGCCTATGTCGGCCGTCACAGCGCTGTGTTCCCCGAGGATACCGCCCGTATCTCGCGCGAGAGCATCGAGCGAGCCGAGGCTATTGCCGCCGGCATTATGGAAAATCGTCGTCACGAGCGCGTCAATCAGATCCTCGAGGAAGAGATCGAGCGCCTGCAGTCCTCTACCGCCAAGCGTACGGGCCGTGCCTATCTGAGCGTTATCGAGGGCGGTACCGCCAGCTTCGCGCCGCTCCGTGCGGAGGCATAACTTCTGCATGGTTAAGATCAATCGAAAATGGGCGGTCGCGACCTGCCTGATGGCGCTCTTGATCTGGGGCAATTCGCTGGTTCCCGGCTCGGGGTCGGGCTCACTGAGCCTAACGGTCATGGAAGCTATCCGCGGTTTCCTGCACGGCGTGGGACTTCCATATGCATGGGTGACCAACTTTGTTGTTCGTAAGTGCGCGCATTTTACCGAGTATATGGTGCTCGGCATCTTGGCAACGCACGCCTTTGATTTTGAGGGCCGGCGCACCTTTGACGTGCTGCTGCCCACGGCGGTGTTCCTGCTGCTGATTCCCTCGATCGACGAGACGATTCAGCTCTTTGTGCCGGGACGCGCCGGCATGATCACCGATGTGATGATCGACTGCTGTGGAGCGGCAACGGGCGTTGTGCTCCGATATCTCTTACGGTCGCTGATGTGCGCCAAAAAAGCCGCCTAGGACGTATTGTTTGGTCCTAGGCGGCCTTTTTTATTTGAGGGCTTATATGAGGCGTGGTGGCGTCGTTCCGTAGGTCGGATTTGCCGGGCGCGCCACGCCCTGTGGGTGCGTCTGCTACTGAAGCGCCTGTGCGCCCAGGGCCAGGCAACCCATGATGCCCTGCTTGCCCTCGAGGCTGTTGTTGACGATGTAGTTATCGATGTCGTTGACGTCGGGCGTGACGATATAGCCGTTGAGCATCTCGGCGCACTTCTTGCGCGCGAGCGGCACGATGGGGGTGTGGTCGGCCACGCCGCCGCCAATGATGATCTTTTGCGGCGCGTAGCATAGCGTGTAGGTCATGAGCGCCTGCGCCAGATAGCCGGCGAGCAGGTCCATTGCCTCCGGGTCATCGGCCATCTCTCCGGCGCTCTTGCCATCCCAGCGCTTTTTAACGCCGGGGCCTGCGATGAGACCCTCCAGGCAGTTGTCATGGAAGGGGCAGGCGCTGTGCTCGCCGATGGTGTCGCGCGGGTCGCGCGTGACCAGGATGTGGCCGGCCTCGGGATGCATCATGCCGTGCACGAGCTGGCCGCCCGAGAGCACGCCGGCGCCCACGCCGGTGCCGATGGTCAGATACACCACGTCGGTGAGGCCCTGGGCGCAACCAAAGCTGACCTCGCCCAAGCAGGCAACGTTGACGTCGGTGTCGTAGCCACAGGGAATATTGAGCTCGTTTTGGATGGTACCCAGCAGGTCGAAGTAGCGCCATGCCGTCTTGGGCGTCTCCAAGATCTTGCCGTATTGGGGTGAGGCGGGATTGACCGCGGTGGGGCCAAAGGCGCCGATGCCTAGCGCTGCGATGCCCTTTTTGGCAAACCATGCGTTGACGGCCTCAACGGTCTCCTGTGGGGTCGTGGTCGCGATCTGCTCGCGCTCCAGGACCGTGCCATCTGCATAGCCCGTGGCGCAGACCATTTTGGTACCGCCGGCCTCGAGCGCTCCGATAAGCTGCTGCTCTGCCATAGTATTCCTCTCTGGGACGAGTTGCTCCTTGCCTAAAGTATAGCGCTCTAAACCAATTAAGAAAGCGCTATAAAGAAGTCTCGCATCGCGACGGGCGGTGCGAGACTTCTTTGGTTCCTTTAGTTGCCGGGCCGTCCTTACCCGCGCGGCTTGATTTTATCACGCAGCGACTTGAGGTTCTCCAGCGCCGTGCCAAGCGTTTCGTCTCGCTTGGCAAAGTGGAAACGAATCAGATGGTTGACGGGCTCGCGGAAGAAGCTCGAGCCCGGAACGGCGCCCACGCCCACCTTGGAGGCCAAATCCTCACAGAAGTCGAGGTCGCTGTCATAGCCAAACTCCGAGATATCCATCATCACGTAGTAGGCGCCCTGCGGCACGTTGTGCGTGAGGCCGATGCTATCGAGCCCCTGACAGAATAGGTCGCGCTTGGCGGTGTAGAGGTCGAGGACCTCCTGGTAATAGCTGTCGTCGAATTTGAGGGCGGTGACGACAGCTTCCTGCAGGGGAGCGGCAGCACCCACGGTGAGGAAGTCGTGGACCTTCTTGATGCGCTCGGTGATCTGGGCCGGGGCGATGGTGTAGCCCAGACGCCAGCCGGTGATGGAGTACGTCTTGGACAGCGAACTGCAGCTGATGGTTCGATCGAACATGCCGGGCAGCGTGGCCATATAGACGTGCTCGTGGGGCGCGTAGACGATGTGCTCGTATACCTCGTCGGTAATGCAGTAGGCGTCGTACTTTTTGCAGAGGTCGGCGATTAAGGTGAGCTCCTCGCGCGTAAAGACCTTGCCGCAGGGGTTGGACGGGTTGCACAGGACGATGGCCTTGGGATCGTTGTCGCGGAAGGCCGCCTCGAGTGTCTCGCGGTCAAAGTCGAACGCAGGTGGGTTAAGCGGCACGTAGATGGGCTCGGCACCCGAGAGGATCGTGTCGGCGCCGTAGTTCTCGTAGAATGGCGAGAAGATGACGACCTTGTCGCCGGGGTTTGTGACCGTCATCATGGCGGCCATCATGGCCTCGGTGGAGCCGCAGGTGACCACGATGTTCTCGTTGGGGTTGATCGGCATGCCCATAAAGTGCTCCTGCTTGGCGGCAAGCGCCTCACGCATGGCCTGGGAGCCCCAGGTGATGGAGTACTGGTGATAGAGCGGCTTGGGGTCGCTGGCGATGGCGCTCAGGCTGTTGAGCAGCTGCGCCGGGGGATCGAAGTCGGGGAAGCCCTGCGACAGGTTGACGGCGCCATACTTATTGGAGATGCGCGTCATGCGGCGGATGACCGAATCGGTAAACGCCGCCGTGCGGTTGGAGAGTTCTTTCATGCCTATCCTTTCGAGCATTGGGTGGAGCAAGTTTACTCCTATGGAACCGATGGGATTTGCTCGAAACGGGCTCGAAAAACTCTTTTCAAAATTCTTGAAAATTGGGGCTTGCATCGCGTGGCGTTCCTTGCAATAATAGTCGAGCGCGAAGCGCACAGGACACGGTGGGTGTAGCTCAGTTGGCTAGAGCGACGGGTTGTGGTCCCGTAGGTCGAGGGTTCGAGTCCCTTTACCCACCCCAGTTCTTGCTTCGTGTTGATATCGGGTCGTTAGCTCAGTTGGTAGAGCAGGGGACTCTTAATCCCAAGGTCCAGGGTTCGACCCCCTGACGGCCCACCACACGATATCTCCTCTAAAGTCCGCCACCACGGACTTTAGCTTTGGGTCGTTAGCTCAGTTGGTAGAGCAGGGGACTCTTAATCCCAAGGTCCAGGGTTCGACCCCCTGACGGCCCACCAAAGCATGTTTAGACGGTCAACGAAAGTTGGCCGTCTTTTTTGTTGACCTTTCATGGGGTCGAACCCGAAAGGGCACGGCCGCTTTCACAGATCGAGTCTACCCTGGGGATCGGTAAAACCGTCAGTACCTTCCTTGAGTTTCTTCTCCGCTGCCTTCACGCGACGCTCGAGCTTTTTTGTATCCTCGGCAGGTGGCAGGTTCTCGGGGACAATTCCGCGGTCGATGAGGCCGCCACGCACGCTTGTGTTGTTCTCGACGTGCTCTTGCTTGATCTGGTCCAGACCGTACAGGTCGTGTTCCTCGGCGTTGAAGGCCGTCATCGAGTTCGTAAGGTCCTTTGCTTTGATGAGGACATCGGCTAACCTGTCCGCCAATGCCGCGCTCTTGGATATGCCGAGCTGCTGCTTCATTTCCGCCGTGCTTCTGCCGCCGAATAACGCTTCGTCGCCCTTCGACTTGATGATCGCGAATCCTTTGGAGTCCACGCCGCGTTTGAACGCAATACCCGAGAGCTGTTTCTCTGAATCGGATAGCGAGTGGCGCGCCTGTAAGCGCTGAATCTCTGCGAAGCGCTGCTCTATGAGCTCTTGGCGGCGCGTCTGCACGGCAAAGTATGCCTAGGCGAGCGCGATCTCTGGCTTGTTTGAATCTCCGTTTTGGGCGATTAAATAGCATGCATAGCGCGTAAGCTTGTAGTCTTTAACCGCGCGAGCGGCGACACCGGCAGTTATCATTTTCGTGGTGTCACGAAAATGGGAATCAACTGGAGTTTTATTTGTTTCGCACGAGACTTTTGCCCTCTTAACAACTTCGGCGAAGTTCTCCCATCGAGTGTATCCCATGGGTTCCATTAAATCGCGTGCGAGCCAATACTCAACGCCGTCTTCCACATTGGCGCAGCTATCAAGTTCGACACGCCACTTCTCGATATCTCTACTGTCCATATCTCCTCCTCGCTGATCTATTGTCTATGCGCGCTTTGCCCGCTCTGTACTCAGAATAAGGATACGCTGCCGTGCGGACACGAATGGGCCCCGTGCCACTTCGAGGTCACGGGGCCCATAGATATCGATTAGTTGTGCTCTGCTCTAGATAGGTGTCCAGTTTAATTCGATCGATAGTGCGAACCCAGGCTTTCGGTCCGCTTGCGCATGGCTTTGACCATCTCCGTTGCCAGCTGATTCTGCGATTGCAGGCGGGCGAGGGCTGCGATCTCGCTGTCATTGGCATGCGGCTTGCTCAGCGCCGTTGCCTCGTCTTTCAGGCTTTCAAGCTGTTGCAGGGCCTTGGATAGACCTGCTTCGGTCCTGTTGATCATGCAATAGGTGCTCATCGTGTGCTTAAGGCTGTGTGTCAGGCGTTCGGCATCTGTTGTGGCAATGCCATACTGAGGGAGGGCGATATCCATCGGAGCGGCCGCCTCGGGAGCGTCCAGCGCTGCTCGAGCTGCCGATGCGCCCGCGATGCGCCCGAATACGATGCCATTGGCACTCGACAAGCCGCCGATGCGGTCGGCGCCGTGCATGCCGCCTGTTGCCTCACCGCAGGCGTAGAGGCCCTCAACGCCCGTGTACGCGGTCTTGTCGATTTTGATACCGCCGTTGGCGGCGTGGGCATACATCGCCACGCGCATCTCGTCGGCCGGCGCGATGCCGTGCTCGTCTTGTAGCCAGGTGGCAAAGGTCTGCACAAACTCGGGGACGTCCTCGCGGGGGAAGTCGTAGTGGAGTGCCAGGCCTTCGGCTCCCGCTTGGTCGATGGCTAGGTCGATAGCGCGAGAATCCAGGCGCGAAGTGAAGGGACCATATCCGGAGCGTTGCTCGAGCAGATTGTCGAGCTTATCGTCGGCGATATCGACCGGCTGGTCGAACTTGACGTAGCGCCAGGTCTTCTCGTTAAAAACAAGGTTTCGCTTGGGCTCTATAAAGCCGGGCATCATCTGCATGAACTCTATATTAGTAAGGGACGCACCGTGCGCCAGCGCGATAGCCTGTGATGAGCTGAGCACGTCGGCGGAAGTGAGGCTGCGCTCGAACAGGCCACCCGTGCCGCCCGCAGCGATGATAGTGGCCTTGACTGCCATAGGCACGAGATGCTCGTTTGTCCGGTCGTAGAGCGTGGCGCCGACAATCTTTCCGTCCGTATCTTCAACAAGGTCGATAAGCTCATGGCGGGGGAGCAGGCGAATGCCGAGCGACTCGATCCGGGTCGTCAGAGCGTCCTCAAGGGGCTTGCGGGTGAGGCCGCGCCACATGCGCGTCTTGTGGTCAAAGCAGGGGATAAACTGCTTTTGCTGAGCGCTTTCGACGCTTTGCGGACGCTGAAGCTCAACGCCCAAGTCTTGCTCGAGCCATTCAATTGCCTGGGGAATGCCGTGGACGAACGTCTGGACGAGTTCAGGGTCGGCAACGCCGCCGCCCACGGTCCGGATGGTGTCGATGAGGTCCTGTTCGTCGTCTTTGTCGACGGGGCCAATAAGACCGAGGCCCCAGGTGCCCGGGAAAAAGCTCGATCCGCTCATGGTTTTGCCGGCGCTTGCGATGACAACGGTCGCGCCCGCGCGTGCCGCTTCGATGGCGGCACAAAGGCCCGCAATGCCAGATCCAATTACCAGTACATCAGTCGATTCCATCGGATTCCTTTCTCGTCCGGCGCATTGTCGCATGGGTGATCGGCAATGGGGCCGCAAAGACTCGGCAAATCGGTAAAGGGCAAATATGGCAGGTGGGCGTCATGGACGTTCTGACGCTCCGTCTCATCACATCTCGTATTTCGCCCCAACTGATATATCGGCATTAGCTGCCCTGCGACAGCGTAAACAAAAAGAGCCGCTACCCCGAAAGGTAGCGGCTCCAAAGCTCAACTATGTGAGCATCGCGCGGGCGCGACTAGGCCTTGAGGGCCTCCTCGACGGCGACAGCGCAGGCGACGGTGGCACCGACCATGGGGTTATTGCCCATGCCGATGAGACCCATCATGTCGACGTGCGCAGGCACGGAGGAAGAACCGGCGAACTGGGCGTCGGAGTGCATGCGGCCCATGGTGTCGGTCATGCCGTAAGAGGCAGGGCCGGCGCCCATGTTGTCCGGGTGCAGGGTACGGCCAGTGCCGCCACCAGAAGCGACGGAGAAGTACTTCTTGCCAGCCTCGAGGCGCTCCTTCTTGTAGGTGCCAGCGACGGGGTGCTGGAAGCGCGTGGGGTTGGTGGAGTTACCGGTGATCGAGATGTCGACGTTCTCGTGCCACATGATGGCAACGCCCTCGCGGACGTCGTCGGAGCCGTAGCAGTTAACGGCAGCGCGGGGACCATCGGAGTAGGGGATGGTCTCGACGACCTTGAGCTCGCCCGTGTAGTAGTCGAACTGGGTCTTTACATAAGTGAAGCCGTTGATGCGGGCGATGATCTGGGCGGCGTCCTTGCCCAGACCGTTGAGGATAACGCGCAGCGGCTTCTTGCGAGCCTTGTTGGCGTTCAGAGCCAGGCCGATAGCGCCCTCGGCGGCAGCGAAGGATTCGTGGCCGGCCAGGAAGGCAAAGCACTCGGTGTCGTCGGAGAGCAGCATAGCGCCCAGGTTGCCGTGGCCCAGACCGACCTTGCGGTCCTCGGCGACGGAGCCGGGAACGGTGAAGGCCTGGATGCCCTCGCCGATGATGGCGGCAGCCTCAGAAGCGGTCTTGGCGCCACGCTTGACAGCGAGAGCGCAACCGAGGGTGTAGGCCCACTCGGCGTTCTGGAAGGCGATGGACTGGGTGTTGTTGACGATCTCACGCGGGTTGAAGCCCTTGTCGGTGCAGATCTGCAGAGCTTCCTCGAGGGAGGCGATGCCGTTGTCGGCGAGGCACTTGTTGATCTTGTCAGCGCGGCGCTCGTAACCTTCGAACGTAACAGTCATAGTTATTTCCCTCCCTTTCTACTCGTGAACCGGGAACACGCTGGCGACGGAGTGAGTCTCCTCGTCGGTGCGCGGGTCGATGTACTTGGCAGCGTTCTCCCACTGACCATAGTGGCCCATAGCGCCAGCGATGGCCTCCTCGGGGGTCTTGCCGGCCTTGACGGCGTCGGTGAACTTGCCGAGGTTCAGGAACTCGAAAGCGATGATCTCGTTCTTGTCGTTGAGAGCCATGCGGGTGACGTAGCCCTGAGCGAGCTCGAGGTAACGAGCGCCCTTGGCCTTGGTGCCGAACATGGTGCCGACCTGAGAGCGAAGGCCCTTGCCGAGGTCGTCGAGGGAGGCGCCCACGGGCAGGCCGCCCTCGGAGAACGCGGTCTGGCTGCGGCCGTAAACGATCTGCAGGAAGATCTCGCGCATAGCAACGTTGATGGCGTCGCAGACGAGGTCGGTGTTGAGGGCCTCGAGGATGGTCTTACCGGGAAGGATCTCGGAAGCCATGGCGGCAGAGTGGGTCATGCCCGAGCAGCCGATGGTCTCAACGAGGGCCTCCTCGATGATGCCGTCCTTGACGTTCAGCGTGAGCTTGCAGGCGCCCTGCTGAGGTGCGCACCAACCCACACCGTGCGTAAGACCGGAGATGTCGGAAATCTCCTTAGCCTGGACCCACTTGCCCTCCTCGGGGATGGGTGCGGGGCCGTGGTATGCACCCTTGGCAACGGGGCACATGTTCTCCACTTCCTGTGAGTACTGCATGCCTCTCCTCTCTATCGTGTTGGCGTCCCGTCTGGGGGTCGTGGCTGGCGATTGCCGGGCGACCCTTCGAAAGGGACATGACATGCAGCCCCTATAATACCGCGAAATGCACGGAATATTCGGTGAACGGCTCAGTTTTCGTAGCGAGAAGTCCGGAAGTTTTAATTGAAACGGTTTAACCCTATGTTCTGTGGTCGCGAACTTCCGTAGAGGGGGTCCGTCTTGGGCAAGCTTTTGGTCAGCTCTTGTAAGCGTTGCAGGGGCTGACCTGTTGCAACGGTGCCGTTCGCCGCCTATTTACTGCCTTTGGCCGCGCGAGTGTATTGTTTTGCGTGGATGTTTTGATGGCACGCTTCAATCGTGCTGTATTGGATGGCAATCAGATCCCGGCGAAGGGAGCGCCATGCAGCGCGTTTGGAGAACGGTTACCGGCTTTTACCATGTCTGTGCTCGCGGTACGGGCAAGCAGCTCATCTTCGAGGGCGATGAAGACCGGTGGGAGTTTTTGGAGCTGATGCGCGAGTGCTGCCGCGAGGCGGGCGTGACGGTTATCGCCTGGTGCCTTATGGGCAATCACGTGCATTTGGTGCTGGCAGATTACGAGGACGCGATGAGCGCGGCGATGCACCGGCTGCTTTTGACGTACGCGCGGCGGTTCAATAAACGCACGGGGCGCACAGGTCATCTGTTCCAGAACCGTTTTGACCGGCGCTCGCTCGATACCGACCGTTATCTAATGGCCGCCATTCGCTATGTTCACGCTAATCCGCAGGAGGCGGGTATCGCCCTGATCGAGCGCTATCCGTGGAGCAGCTTTGCCGAGTATCTGCGAGCGTATGACAACGATGCGACGAGGGGATTTTCGGACCCTTCTTGTGTGCTCGAGCTCTTTGAGTCTGCCAAGGGGTTTCTGGATTATTCTCTGTCGATGCCCGATGGTTCCGATCCGGTGATTCACGATATGGATGAGACGGAGTGGGAGCGGCGTGCGTTTGCCGATAAGATGGCGAAGCGCCTGGGCGTTCCGCTCAATGAGCTCAAGACCGTAGCACCCGCGCGGCGAGACGGAATCATTTTCGCCCTGCACGATGGCGGCTACACGGTGCGCGAGATTGAACGGTATACGGGCATCAGCAAGAGTACCGTCTCTCGTATCGTGCGCGCTTATGCGCGAGTGAAGGCTCAGGCTGAGGGCTCGGAATAGAAAATGGCCGAACCACTCTTGTCAAGCGATTCGGCCAACAAAATTTTTAAGATTTGGGACAAATACTACTGATTATTTTGTCCCGTGAGCATGCCGTCGAGGGTGCGCCAGGCGAGCTCGGCGCACTTGACGCGGGCGGGCATGTGCGAGATGTCCTGGAGCTGGGCGGCTTCGTCCAGGTCTTCCAGGTCCTCCTCGGAGAGCTTCTCGCCGCGGATCATGGCGAGGAAGAGCTCTGCCAGGTGGCGAGCTTCCTCGACGGTCTCGCCGGTGATGAGGTCGGCCATGATGTCGGCACTGGCCTGGCTGATGGCGCAGCCGTGACCGGTAAAGGAGGCCTCCTCGATCACGTTGTTCTCGACACGCAGCTGCAAGGTGAGCTCGTCTCCGCAGCTAGGGTTGATGCCGTCGTGCTCGTGCGTGGGAGCATCCATCTCGTACTTATAGTCGGGGTGCGAGTTGTGCTCCATAAATGTGGTGGAGGTGTACAGATTACCCATTGAATGTGCTCCAAACGTGATGCAGGCCGGCGATGAACTTGTCGATGTCGGCCTTGTCGTTGTAGAAGGCCACGCTGGCGCGGCAGCAGGCAAGGTTCTCGACGCCCAGCCAGGTGAGCAGCGGCTGCGCGCAGTGGTGACCGGCGCGGATGCAGACGCCGTCCATGTCCATGATGCTCGCTACGTCGTGCGGGTGGATGCCCTTGACATTAAAGCTCACGACGCCGTGGTGGTTATCCCAATAGATTGAGCCGATGATCTGGACAAAGTCGAGCTGCATGAGCTCGCCCATCAGGTAGTGGACGAGTGCCTGCTCGCGTGCCTGGATGTTTTCGTAGCCCACCGTGTTGACGAGGTAGTCGAGGGCGGCGCCTGTGGCGAAGATGCCGGCGGCGTCCTGCGTGCCGGCCTCGAACTTCTCGGGGACGGGAGCCCAGACGGCGTCCTGCTCAGTAACCGAGTTGATCATCTCACCGCCGGTAAGCATGGGCGGCATGGCGTTGAGCAGGTCCATCTTGCCCCACAGCACGCCGATGCCCATGGGGCCCATGGCCTTGTGCGCGCTAAAGGCAAAGAAGTCGGCGCCCAGATCGGCCACATTGACTGGCATGTGCGGCAGCGACTGTGCGCCGTCGACGACCAGATAGCCGCCGTACTTGTGCACGAGCTTGCCGAGATTCTTGACCGGGTTCTCGACGCCCAGCACGTTAGAGACCTGACCCACGGCCAGGATCTTGGTCTTGGGGCCCACCTTGGCCAGAACCTCCTCGGTCGTGAGCTGGCCGGTCTTGGTGGGGTAGAGGTAGACGAGCTTGGCACCGGTCCCGCGGCAGACCTGCTGCCACGGAATCAGGTTGGAGTGGTGCTCCATGATGGTGATGACGACCTCGTCGCCCGGTTCGAGCACTGTGGGCGCAAAGCTCTTGGCGACCAGGTTGAGCGACTCGCTCGTGTTGCGGGTGAAGACGATCTCGTTGGCGTTGGGGGCGCCGATGAGGTCGGCGATCTGTTGGCGGACCTTCGCGATGGCGTCGGTGGCCTCGACGGACAGCGAGTACAGGCCGCGCAGAGGGTTGGCGTTCATGCGCTGGTAGAAGTCGCGTTCGGCGTCGAGCACACAGGCAGGGCGCTGCGCGGTGGCGGCGCTATCGAGGAAGGCGATCTCGGGGTGCTGCTGGAACAGCGGGAACTGGCCCTTGTAGGGGTTGGTCTCGATATCTACGGTGGGCCAGCCGCGCGAAGCCTCGTCGCTGGCGTCGAGCTCCATAGGCTCCGGTGCGGTACAGGTGTCACATTTAACGTGCTCGGTATCGATCATGCGAGCTCCTCCTCAAAGTTGTCGATCAGGTTGTTGCCCAGGCGGACGACGGCGGCGCGGGTGCGCTCGTCGGTGGCGGAAAGCGCAGCGTCCTCCAGCTTGGCGCGGATGAACAGGTCCTCGGCTGCGTTTTGGTCAAGGCCGCGGCAGGCGAGGTAGAACAGCTGCTCGTCGCGGACGTGGCCGATGGTGGCGCCGTGGTTGCCGGCGACGTCGTCCTCGTCGCAGAGGATGACGGGAACGGTTTTGTTGTCGACGCCCTTGTTAGCCAAGAGCACCGTCTCGCGCTCGGTGCCGGTTGCACCCTTGCAGCCGTGCACGAGGTCGATGGTGCCGCGGTAGACCTTCTTGGACGTGCCGGTCAGCACGCCGTTGGCGTCGATTTCGCACTCGGTCTTGCGACCGCGGTGGCGCAGCTCGTAGTTAAAGTCGCGCACCTGCTCGCGGGCGCCCAGGTAATCGGTATCGATGGTCACCTTGGCGGTATCGCCCAGCAGGTCGCCGGCAAGGCCGGTGGCGCTGGCGCCGGCACCCAGGACAGTGTGCTGCACGTTGACGCGCGCGCCCTCGTCTAGGAACAGGCCGGTGTCGTCGAGTGCGATCCAGCTGTCGTCGAGTGTCTGCGTGCAGGTCACGTTGACGGTGGCGTACTCGTGGGCGCACACACGCAGCACGGAGCCCACGACGCCCTCGCCGGCAACGGGGGAGTCCAGGGCTAGGGCGAGGTCGAGCGTTGCCTGCGGGCGGGCGACGACGTCGATGGCGGCAATCGCAGCCGCTGCGTCGACGCCACTCACGCGCACGGTAACGGCGGCGTGCTGGTAGGCGGGAACATCGATGACGATGCGCTTGGTGGCGTGCTCGGTCAGATACGCATAGGCAGCCTCGCCCATGCCGGTCTCGAAGGCCTCGGCAGGGGAGAGCTCCTCCTCGAGCTTGATGGCGCCGGCCTGGTAGACAGAGGTGGCGGGCACGTCGAGCTCGGTCTCGGGCGTGATGCGGGCACGGTCGGCAGCGTCGCCGGGGGCGGAGGCGCGGCGCTCGGGGAAGCGCTCGGCCATGGCGTCCATGGCGGCGTCGAAGGCGTCGGCCGAGCCGGCAAGCTGCTCGTCCAAGCCCTCGACCTCAACGGCCTCGGCGGGAGCGGCGGCAAGTTCGTTCGAAAGCTCGAGCTTGGTCTGGTTCATCTTGAGCCAGCCCCAGGTTGCTGCGGGCATCGCGTTGACCTGCTCGAGCGTGGTGGCAGCGGTGTTGGTTTCCTGTTTCATTATCCGATCGCTCCTTCCATCTCGAGCTTGATTAGGTTGTTCATCTCGACGGCGTACTCCAGCGGCAGCTCCTTGGAGACCGGGTTGGCAAAGCCGTTGACGATCATGGTGCGGGCCTCTTCCTCCGAGATGCCGCGGCTCATCAGGTAGAACACCTTGTCGTCGCCGATACGGCCGATGGTTGCCTCGTGGCCGATGTCGACGTTCTTGGCGCGGATGTCCATGGCGGGGATGGTGTCGGAGCGGCTCTGGTCGTCGAGCATCAGTGACTGGCAGCTCACGGTTGCCTTGGAGCCCTCGGCCTTGGGCGTGGCCACGATGGAGCTTCGGAAGGTCTGGATGCCGCCGCTCTTGGAGATGCCCTTGGTCTCGACCGTTGCCGAGGTATCGGGCGCGTTAAGTACGACCTTGCAGCCGGTATCAAGGTTCTGGCCGGCGCCGGCAAAGGTGATACCGGTAAAGCTCGAGCGAGCCCGGCGGCCGTTGAGCACGCTCATGGGGTAGAGGTAGCCCACGTGGCTGCCGAAGGAGCCGCTGATCCACTCGATGTCGCCGTCCTCGTCCACGCGCGCACGCTTGGTGTTGAGGTTGTACATGTTCTTGGACCAGTTCTCGATGGTCGAGTAGCGCAGGTGCGCACGCTTGCCAACAAAGAGCTCGACGGCGCCGGCGTGGAGGTTGGCCACGTTGTACTTGGGCGCGGAGCAGCCCTCAATAAAGTGCAGGTCGGCATCGTCCTCGACGATGATGAGCGTGTGCTCAAACTGGCCGGCACCCTTGGCATTGAGGCGGAAGTAGCTCTGCAACGGGAAGTCGAGCTTGGTGCCCTTGGGCACGTAGACAAACGAGCCGCCCGACCATACGGCACCGTGCAGGGCCGCAAACTTGTGGTCGGTGGGCGGGATGAGCGTCATAAACTTCTCGTGGATGAGCGGCTCCCACTGCGGATCGTGCAGGGCCTCCTCGATGCCGGAGTAGACGATGCCCATCTTGGACGCCGTATCCTGCATGTTGTGGTAGACCAGCTCGGAGTCGTACTGCGCGCCGACGCCCGCCAGATAGCTGCGCTCGGCCTCGGGGATGCCCAGGCGCTCAAAGGTGTTCTTGATGTCGTCGGGCACCGACTCCCAGTCGTGCTTTTGGTCGGTGTTGGGCTTGACATAGGTGACGATGTTGTCCATGTCCAGGCCCTCGATGGAGGGGCCCCACGTCGGATCGGGGAAGCGGTTGAAGATCTTGAGGGACTTGAGGCGCAGGTCAAGCATCCACTGTGGCTCGTCCTTCTTGGCGCTGATCTCGCGCACGATGTCGGGCGTAATGCCGGCGTCCAGGCGCTCGAATCCCTCCTCGCCATAGGTGAAGTCGTAGAGGCTGCGGTCGATGTCCGCGACCTCGGTGCGGTTCTTGGTCATTGCGTCGCCCCTTTACGCCTGCTGCCCGGCAGCGGCGGCCTCGGCCTGGGCGCGCTGCTCGGCGGCCTCGCGCTCGAAGGTCTCAAAACCGTTCTTGTCGATCCAGGGGATGAGCGAGGCGTCGTCCTCGCGCACGATATGACCCTTGACCATAACGTGGACGCGGTCGACATCCAAGTGCTCCAGGATGCGCGTGTTGTGCGTGATGATGAGCATGGAGCCGTCGCAGCTCTTGCGGTAGGCGTCCATGCCGTGGCTGACGGTGGAAAGCGCGTCGACGTCCAGGCCTGAGTCGGTCTCGTCCAGAATGGCGAGCTTGGGCTGCAGCAGCAGAAGCTGGAGCATCTCGACCTTCTTCTTCTCGCCGCCCGAGAAGCCCACGCCCAGCTCGCGGTTGAGATAGGCGGTATCCATGTTGAGCTCGGCCGCGAGCTCCTTGACGCGGCGGCGGAACTCCTTGCCCTTCATCTCCAGACCGGGGCGGCCGGCGATGCTGGCGCGCAAAAAGCTCGACAGCGGCACGCCCGGAATCTCGACCGGGGCCTGGAAGCTCAGGAACAGGCCGGCGCGCGAGCGCTTGTCGGTGGTGAGTTCAGTGATGTCCTGGCCGTCAAAGACGATGCGGCCGTCGTTGACCGTGTAAACGGGGTCGCCCATGACCAGGTGGCCGAGGGTGGACTTGCCGGCGCCGTTGGGTCCCATCAGAACGTGGGTCTCGCCGGCGGCGACGTTGAGGTTGACGTTGTGGAGGATGGTCTTCTCGTCCACGGAGGCGGTCAGACCTTCGATGGAAAGCAGCGGATTTGCGCTCATGCTGTCCCTCTCTGTATATGGTGTACTCATAGGTGTACTAAACCCTAGGAATCTTCTCGGAATAAAGTTACTATGGGTTCGGCGTTAGTCAAGGGAAAACCCGACTAATCCACTCGACTTTTC
>CATYVH010000029.1 GCA_958413765.1 uncultured Collinsella sp. | reverse complement strand
GATGCGGGCCAATCGGGTTGCCTTCACAGCCCGTCGCCCAGCCGCGTGGCCCGCATCTATCCGCACCACCGTCGTTTCAAAAAGGAAGCGCCATGGCAGAACACATGACCCCGGTTGTCGCGAAGGTCTTGCCCGAGGAAAAGGCGGCCTTCGCGGCGGCAACCCAGCTCGTGGGCACCACGCCGTCCAACGCCATTCGCATGTTCATCGCCGCGTTCAATCGCTGCGGCACCTTCCCGTTCGACATCTCGCCCAACGGGGCCTTTGGCAAAGACTGTCCCCAACAACTAGTCGTTGAAGAACGTCCCCAATGACTAGTCGTTGGGGACGTTCTTAAATGACTAGCTGTCGGGAGGAGGTTGGCATGCTCAATGCGATGATTTGGGCGCTTGCCTGTTTTGGCGTCGTCGCTGCCGATATCGCCCTGAGTGTGGTTTTGTTCTCCGCTCTGGGCGTCGCATCGGTGTTCATGGGCTTTTCGATTGACGACCTCGATATTCAATTGCTTCAGGCTGCCGCGCAGATGGCATCGTTTTTAATGGCGCTGCTGTGGTGGCGTTATCTGTGGCCGCGTTCGTTTATGGCACGCCGGCAAAGCGCGCATCCGCTCGGCGGGGGAGCGCGTGGGGCGTGGAAGCGCATCGTCTGCGTTATCGTGATTGGCCTTGCCCTGCAGGTGGTCGTTGGCTACGTGACCGACGCCGTGCTGTCGCTGTTGCCCGAGGCCGCGGCCGACTACAGCGAACTTGTCGAGGAGACGGGCATGGGTGACACGAGCTATCTGGCCGTCCTGACCACGGTGCTCGGCGCTCCGTTTTGCGAGGAGCTGCTGGTGCGCGGTATCATTTTTGAGTTTTCGCTCCGAGCGTTTAATCCGCAGTGCCGCCCACTTTGGAAGCGCCGGCGTCGTGCGGGTGCGCAGGACGGCGCCATGGTGCCCTGGGCGGCCCCGAGCACGTGGGGTATCGCCGCGGCGGTCGTGCTGCAGGCGGCGATCTTCGGTTTTATGCACATGAACTGGGTGCAGGGCTGCTATGCGGGCGCTGCCGGCCTCATTTTTGGCTGGGTGCTCGTGACGACCGGGAAGCTCCGCTACACGATCCTGCTGCACTTTGCCTTTAATGCCGGGTCGTATCTCATGACGTTGCTCTGGTTTGTGAACACGCCGTTCGACGTGGTAATCACGGTCACCATCGCCGGCATCATCCTCGTGGAGGCGATGCGCTCACTGCGCCACGCATGCGAGATGGGCATAGTGACAGCACCGCTGCCCTAATTGCGGCGTCCGCCTCCGTTGGCGCCCTGACGCCCCTGAGCTGCACGGTTGCGGCCGGCGGTGTTCTGCGCACGCGACATGCCGCCGTGCCCCTTGCTGCCCTTGGGGCCCTTGCCGGCGCCACCGTGGGCCTTGCCGCCCTTCTTGCCGGTGCCATGCCCGCCGCCGGCAGAGGTCTCGCCCGGGCGTGGCGGCACGGGGCGAATCAGGCAATGCTTGGTGTAGCCGATCAGATCGCGACGGCCAGCCTTTTCCAGTGCCTCGCGCACGAGCTTGTAGTTCTCGGGCTTGCGATATTGGATGAGCGCGCGCTGCATGGCCTTCTCGTGCGGGTCGCGCGCCACATAGATTGGCTGCATGGTGCGCGGGTCAACGCCGGTGTAGTACATGCAGGTCGACATGGTCGACGGCGTGGGGTAGAAGTCCTGCACCTGCTCGGGCATGTAGCCCATGTCGCGCACAGCCTCGGCAAGCTCCACCGCTTCCTTCATCGTCGAGCCGGGATGGCTCGAGATCAGATACGGCACCACGTACTGCTTGAGTCCGTATTCACGGTTTAAGCGCTCAAATTTGCGGCAGAACGCATCGTAGACGGCGCGGCTCGGCTTGCCCATCACGGACAGCACCGCGTCGCTCACGTGCTCGGGCGCTACGCGCAGCTGGCCCGAAACGTGATGCTCCAGCAGCTCGCGCAAAAACTCGTCCGAGGCATCGGCCATGGTGTAGTCAAAGCGGATGCCGCTGCGCACGAAGACCTTCTTGACGCCCGGCAGCTGGCGCAGGTCGCGCAGCAGCTGCGTGTAGCCGCTCTCATCGACCACCATGTTCTTGCACACGCTCGGCCACAGACAGCGCTTGTTCTTGCACACGCCGTGCTTGAGCTGTTTGTCGCAGGCGGGACGGCTAAAGTTGGCCGTCGGTCCGCCCACGTCGTTGATGTAGCCCTTAAACTCGGGGTCGCGCGTGAGCAGCTCGGCCTCGCGCATGATCGAGTCGTGGCTGCGCATCTGCAGCACGCGGCCCTGGTGGAAGGTGAGCGCGCAAAACGAGCACTCGCCAAAGCAGCCGCGGTTGGAGCTAATGGAAAACTTGATCTCGGCAAAGGCCGGCACGCCGCCCGCCGCGTCGTAGTCGGGATGCCAATCGCGTGCGTAGGGGAGCTCGGCCACCTCGTCCATCTCGTCGGTGGTGAGCGTCGCCGACGGCGGGTTCTGTACCACATAGACGCTGTTGGGGTAGGGTTCTACCAGGCGATGCCCGGTGATGGGATCCATGTTCTGCTGCTGCACGTTAAAGCTGCGGGCGTAGTTGAGCTTGTCGGCAGCAAGGTCGTCCCAGCTGGGCAGCAGGTCGTAGTCGTAGACCTCGTCGAGCGAGTTGGTACGGTAGACGGTGCCGTTGATATAGGTGATTTGGTCGACGGGCAGGCCCGCGTCGAGCGCGTCGGCGATCTCGACGATCGCGTGCTCGCCCATGCCGTAGATGAGGATGTCGGCGCCCGAGTCGAGCAGCACCGAGCGCTTGAGCTTATCCTGCCAGTAGTCGTAGTGGGCCAGACGACGCAGGCTCGCCTCGATGCCGCCGATGATGATGGGCGCGTCCTTGAACGTTTGGCGGATGAGGTTGCCGTAGACCGTGACGGCGCGGTTGGGGCGGTGCCCCTCCTCGCCACCGGGGGTATAGGCGTCGGTATGGCGGCGGTGCTTGGTCACCGAATAGTGGTTGACCATGGAGTCCATGTTGCCGGCGCTGACGAGAAAGCCCAGGCGCGGCTCGCCGAGCACGGTGATGCTGGCGGGGTCGGTCCAGTCGGGCTGGCAGATAATGCCCACTTTGTAGCCGTGCGCGTCGAGGACGCGGCTGATGATGGCCATGCCAAAGCTGGGGTGGTCCACGTAGGCGTCGCCGCAGATGTAGACGAAGTCGCACTGGTCCCAGCCACGCGCATCCATGTCGGCGCGGCTGACGGGGAGGAACTTGTCGCGGCCCGGACGCCAGGGGCGTGAGGGCGCTGCTGAGGCATGCGTGGGTCGCGAGCCCTGCGCCTTGCCGCCGCGCTTTTGCTGCTGGCCCTGTTTGCCCTGCTGTCCGCGTTGGCTGTTCTGAGCGTGCTGAGGCTTTTTTGCCACGATCCCTCCCGGTGTTTGTATGCTGCACGTAATTGTAACCAGTCTTTTTGGGACGGGGCTAAAAAGACTGGTGGAGTACATGGGCTGGCGGATCGGCGTGTCGATGCGGGTGTCGGCGCCGCGCCCGCCGTTTGTTTCCAGACTGTGTATCCGCGCGTTGGGGAGCCCGTCTCGCGCGCATGCCATGTTGTCAATGGGTTACAGTATGAACGGCGGCTATGTTTCCGCCAACGCACGAGAGAGTCGTCAACAAGGAGGATGCACGACGATGCAGCGTGCCAAACAGATATCGGAGTCTATTGAGCTGGGCATCATCTTGGCGCTCGCCGGTGGCTTTATGGATGTGTATTCGTACATTGGGCGCGATCATGTTTTCGCCAACGCGCAGACGGGCAACATCCTGCTCGTGGGCGTGAGCATCTCGGAAGGCAACTGGGCACTGGCGGGGCGCTACTTCTTCCCCGTGGTGTCGTTTGCTGTGGGCATTATGCTTGCCGACCTGGTTCACGAGCGGTTTGGCAGTGTGATTCACTGGCGCCAGGTGACGGTGTTTTTTGAAGCCGTTATCTTGCTGGGCGTGAGCTTTATCCCGGGCGGCGGTTACAACCTGCTCGCCAACTGCCTTACTTCGTTTGCCTGCGGTATGCAGGTCGAGAGCTTCCGCAAGATTCATGGACACGGCATCGCCACGACCATGTGTATCGGCAACCTCCGTAATGCCTTGCAAAACGTGGACGATTACATCATTACCCACAAGCGCGGCTTTTTGGAAAACGGCCTGCTGTACTTTGGTGTGATCTTTACCTTTGTGTTTGGCGCCGTGCTGGGCAATTGGTGCATTGAGCGCATGGGTCTGCACGCCATCGTCGTGGCGAGCGTGCTGCTGTTTGTCGCGTTTGCCATCATGTTCATCGACCGCGAGCGCGACTTGCGTTTTCGCTGGAAGGTTGCGGCCGAGGCTTGGAAAGAGGGCTGTCGAAAGTAACCGAATGCGGCAAAGGGACAGCCCCTTTGCCGCAATATATTTTCATCTCTATGTAGTACAGCTTCAGGAGCCAGAAAAAAACTATCTAGCTCCTGAATGTTGTTACGAACTGCTTTTTGCAATTTATTCGAGATGCTCTTCAATCCGAGCCCTCAGAAGGGCAATGGCTGTGGGTATTCCAATTGCGGCGGCTAATTCGGCTTTATCCAAAACCTGTATGTTAAAGCACGATTGTTTATCACATTGAAGGACGTTAACTGAAGATAGCTTCACTTCCCGTTGACTGAATATATCGTAATCTCCAAATAGGAAGTTACCTTTTATTGTGTAATTCGGTATGTTCGTTACGCACTTCATCTCAAGTCTGTTTAGGCCATAATCGAACACCGCAACTTCCTTGTGTTCGATGATGAGCGCAACCCTGGGCATGTTACTAAAACCACCGTCGACGACAGTAAAGAGCTTTTCATTTGCATCGTCATAAACGGTGTATTTAAGACTCAATAGCTGTCCTAGTGGACCCGTGAACCCATGTCTTTTGATGTTGAGGTTGTCTCCCGCTGGGTTGACGAGAGCCAGAGCATGCGGATAAGGGTTACCTTCAATTGAGATTCGATATTCGTTTGTAGCCGTCTTGCTCGATTTAGGACCAGTAGCCATCACGCGTCATCGCCTCGATCGAATTGGAACCGTCTTCTGCTTCGTGCGGAGAATTACGCTGTACGTTGCAGTACATGCAGCTGCAATAACCGCATGGGCAATTTCTAACAAAATGAATGACACTATTTGCTGCATGCATATTAATTACTATAAAGTATCCTTTTATAAACGTATTGTCAAACATATATTGCTAAAACAGAAACAATTTATAGACTGAGTTGGTCGTATTCTTTGGGCAATTGCTCCTATAATCTAGCCTTCGCTGCAGTCGGGAGGGAAGGGCTGGGGCTCCGTTATTATGTTGAAACGCTTTAACACTTTTGACGTTCTCATGCATTTTTTGTTTCAAAAGCGTTAGGATGGAACTTGCAGCGCGGGGCGTAATGGGTGCCCCGCACACGATGGGAGGCTATCAATGGCTAATCGTTTCGTTCTCAATACCATTTCTTATCATGGTTCCGGCGCCATCAAGGAGATCCCCGGCGAGCTCCAGCGTCGCGGCTACAAGAAGATCTTCGTCTGCTCCGATCCCGACCTGGTCAAGTTTGGCGTTACCGCTAAGGTGACCGACGAGCTCGACGCCGCCGGCATCGCTTGGAGCCTCTACTCCGAGATTAAGCCCAACCCCACCATCCAGAACGTCAAGGACGGCGTCGAGGCCTTCAAGGCCGCCGAAGCTGACGCTATCGTGACCATCGGTGGCGGCTCCTCCATGGACACCGCTAAGGCCATTGGCATCATCATCAACAACCCCGAGTTTGCCGATGTCCGCAGCCTCGAGGGCGTTGCTCCCACTAAGAACCACGCCGTGTTCACCATCGCCGTGCCGACGACCGCCGGTACTGCTGCCGAGGTGACCATCAACTACGTCATCACCGACCCCGAGAAGGTCCGCAAGTTCGTGTGCGTCGACACCAACGACGCCCCTGAGGTCGCCGTCGTCGACCCCGACATGATGGCTTCCATGCCCGCCGGCCTGACCGCTTCTACCGGCATGGATGCTCTGACCCACGCCATCGAGGGCTACACCACCAAGGGTGCTTGGGAGCTCTCCGACATGTTCCACTTTGAGGCCATTAAGCTGATCAGCGAGAACCTGCGCGACTCCGTTGCCGAGGCCAAGTCTGGTCAGCCCGGCTCCGGCCGCGAGGGTATGGCTCTTGGCCAGTATGTCGCCGGCATGGGCTTCTCCAACGTCGGCCTGGGCATCGACCATGCCATGGCTCACACCCTGTCTGCCCACTACGACACTCCGCACGGCGTCGCTTGCGCCATGCTGCTGCCGATCGCCATGGAGTTCAACAAGCCGGTTTGCGCCGAGCGCCTGGCCAAGGTTGCCGTTGCCATGGGTGTTGACACCACGGGCATGAGCACCGACGAGGCTGCCGACGCCGCCATCGCCGCCGTCAAGCAACTCTCCGCCGACGTGAACATTCCGCATGTCTGCGAGGCCATGAAGGCCGACGAGATCGAGGTCCTGGCCAAGGACGCCATGGCTGACGCCTGCTTCCCGGGCAACCCGCGCGAGGCGACGCTCGACGACGTCATCGAGCTCTTCAAGAAGATCTGCCCGGCTGCCTAGCCCAGTTTGGTGGTCCTTCGCCCGTAGGCGTATGGTCTTTTGACTTGCTGCTGGCCCCGCCGTGCTACGCGCGGCGGGGCTTTTTGTGCCGCGCCGATGCCCCAAGATGGGCAAAACCAAGGCATGCTGCCCGCTGCGGATAGGTGGTGCACTTCTCAGCGTGCATTTTTGGGAGTATTCAGCAAGCTCTGAAAAATGCATAACGTTGTGAATGGGCCGCAGTGGCCCGCAGACGCCCATCGACAGCCCTTGTGGGCGGGCTATCGATGAGCGGAGGGGGCTGCCACCGCGTTTTTGGTTTGCGACGACCTGCAACACTGCTGTAACCGCGTCGCTTTGCCGTTTGCGATGGGGCTGACGGGGTCCACGGTGCTGAATACTCCGTATTTTGCACGGTCCAAGGTGGGGTACCCTGAGACGAAGCAAATAGATGCCTCATATTTATGCAGATACCGATAGGATTTATGCAAGATTGGGACTGTAAACCGAGCGCGTGCACAAAACCGGTGCGGGGACGTCTGGAGTCGGCTCGGTTTCTAGAGTATTGCACGTGCAGAAAGGTTAAAATCGGGGCTCGGTCTTAGTTTTACTTGGAAGGATGCATATGGCTTCTAATGTTGATGCTTCTCTAGAGGAGACGCTCTCCTATATTACTGACCAGTTGAAGACGCTGACTTCTATTGCTTCACCTACGGGCTATACCCGTGCGGCTACTGACTATCTAATGGAAACGTTGCGCGATATGGGCTTTGGCCCCGAGCGCTCCAATAAGGGCAACGTGTTGGTTGAGCTTGGCGGCGAGGGCGAGCCGCTCGTATTGGCGAGCCATGTCGATACCCTGGGCGCCATGGTGCGCTCCATCAAGGACAATGGTCGCCTGCGTCCCACGACGCTTGGCGGGCATCAGTGGTCTACGGCCGATGGCGAGAACTGCACCGTTTACACGCGCGATGGCAATGTCTACACGGGTGTGGTTCTCAATACCGAGCCTTCGGCGCATGTGGCCGATGAGCCGGTCAAGACCATCGAGAAGAACATGGAAATCCTGCTCGACGAGAACGTCGACAGCAAGGACGACGTGCTCGAGCTGGGCATTCAGGCTGGAGACATCATCGCTATGGATCCGCGCACCACGGTGACGGAGAGCGGCTACATCAAGAGCCGCTTCCTTGACGACAAGCTGTCCGCGTCGATTCTGCTGGGTCTGGCTCGCGCCGTTGCTGACGGCGAGGTGACGCTCTCGCGCAAGGTGTCACTGCTCTTTACCGTGTACGAGGAGGTCGGTCACGGCGGCGCCTTTGTGCCGGCCGACACGCGCGAGATGATCAGCGTGGACATGGGCTGCGTGGGCGACGATCTGGGCTGCACCGAGCGCATGGTTTCGATCTGCGCCAAGGATTCGGGCGGTCCGTACAACTACGACCTGGTGACGACGCTGTCCAACATCGCGCGCGAGCTTGAGCTCGACTACGCGATCGATGTGTATCCGCACTACGGCTCCGACGTCGAGGCTACGCTTTCGGCTGGTTACGACATTCGCCACGGCCTGATCGGTCCCGGCGTGTACGCGAGCCACAACTACGAGCGCAGCCACATCGACGGCGCGCGCAATACCTACGAGCTCGTTCGCGCCTACGTTCAGCGCTAGGGGAAGCGGTTCATAGCTTGGCTGACCAATTGCTCTAAGGCCCGATTGCTCGGGCCTTTTTTCAATTCAGTCCGTTTAGTATTATCCTGTATAAGATAAGTTATTTTAACGCGTGAAATACTTAACGAGGTGATGCGGCGCATGGATACATCGGAATACTTATCTATGGGTGATGCCGCCCGTCTACTAGGCGTCACAAAGGCTCGCATATCGCAACTGGCGGCATCCGGAACGCTCGCATGCAATACTGTGGGTGGACGGAAGATGGTTGAGTATAATTCCGCGATCGCCTATCAAAAGGTCCGCAAACGAGGGCGCCGTCCTGCAGCCGATGTGGGGCGCAAGTTTACGCTGATGTCGGCCGACCATGAGGTCGCGCATGTCTCATTTGATCCGACGCGCGAGTTTCCCTTCGAAATCGCCGAGGTCCTCGATACGCAACGAATGCCGTTTGACACGTGTTCGAGCTTTTCTCCAACGGTGAATAAGCGGGAGCTCAACGCGTGGTGGGGGCATCGGTCGGTGCCCGATGTTCGCCCTGGGCTTATCTCGCGCTACCGCGAGCTGGGGGTTGTCAGCGGCGTTGAGGTGCCGGTTCAGTGCCTGGGCCTCTCGCTTTCGGATTGCTATTGGCTGCGGCCGACCGATTGCGACGAACTCAAATGGCAAAACATCAATTACTTCGAGAATGATTTTGAGCGGTCTGCGCCCGAGGGGCGTTCGGGTTGGCTGGAGGGCATCGGCCTTAAAAACCCCGACAACACGTCCGAGGGCGAGCTCCCTAAATCATGGGTGATCCGCCGCGGCGTTCGCGTCTTGGCTAAAGGATGCGGCATGGATGACCAGCGACCCTTTAACGAGGCGGTTGCAACGGCCCTGCACCGTCGCTTGCTGTCGGAGGGCGAGTTTGTTCCTTATACGGTTGAGCGGATGTTCGATGGCCCTGTGTGTCTGTGCGATGACTTTCTTGATGGCCGCGAGGAATACGTTCCAGCCGTTTACGTTAAGAACGCCCTTGGCGGTCAGCGAGGAAGCTCGACGTACGACCGGTACTGCCGCTTCCTTGGTAAGCATGGAGCAGACGAGGCTGCCGTGAGAAGGTCTATGTCGCAGATGATCGTTTGCGATGCCCTTTTGGCCAACAGCGATCGCCATTGGCGAAACTTCGGCATCATCCGCAATGTCGATACCTTGGAGATAAGGCATGCACCGCTGTTCGATAGCGGCAACTGCCTGTGGTATAACGTGCCAACCGCTGTGCTCGTAGCTGGAGAGTTTGGGTTTGCCGCCAAGCCGTTTGGACCCGACCCTTCCGTCCAGCTGGCGCTTGCGGATTCGCTCGATTGGTTCGATTCATCGCGGCTCAACGGATTTGTTGATGAGGCGATCGAGATTCTTTCGCAGAGCGAATGGGCCACGGCGGAGGGTCGACTCGAGGCCATCCGCCGCGGCCTCGAGCGTCGCATAATCGAGGTTGGTGCCGCTGTTGAGGTACTTCGACACGTGCAGCGATAAACCCGCGGCTACTTAAGTGCGCCGGTCACGGTGCCCCCGCCCAGGACGACGTCGCCGCGGTAGACGACGACGGCCTGGCCGGGGGCGATGGCTCGCTGCGGCTCATCAAAAGTCAGCAGCATTTGTCCGTCGGCGCCACGTGTAAGGGTCGCCGCCTGGTCCTTTTGACGGTAGCGGTACTTGGCGCCCACGCGAATGCCGCCGGCATCGAGCTTTGCCTCCATGCGGTCGGCAGGGGCGCTCCAGATCCAGTCGTTGGCTGTGAGCGCTGTGGCCGTCAGGTCCTCGGCCTCGCCCAGATGCACGGTGTTGTTGGCGGCGTCGACGCCCGTCACATACACGGGATGCGCCATCGCGACACCCAGGCCCTTGCGCTGGCCGATGGTGTAGCGCAGCGCGCCGTTGTGGCGCCCGACCACGCTGCCGTCGCGCCATACGATATCGCCCGGTGTAGCGGGATGTCCGCACCGACGCTCGATATAGCCCGCATAGTCGCCATCCGCGATAAAGCAGATGTCCTCGCTTTCGGCCTTCTTGGCGTTGGCAAAGCCCTGCTCGGCGGCAATGCGGCGCACGTCGTGCTCCTTGTCCAGGCCTGCCAGCGGAAAGATCGTGTGCGCCAGGCGCTCCTGCGTAAGCGAATATAAAAAGTAGCTTTGGTCCTTTTTAGGGTCCTCGCCGCGATGCAGCTGCCGGGTGCCGTCTGCCGCTTGGCTTGTTTTGGCGTAATGGCCCGTGGCGATGTAATCGCAGCCCATATTGAGTGCCGCATCGAGCAGCGCGCCAAACTTAATATGGCGGTTGCAGATGATGCACGGGTTAGGCGTCAGCCCCTCCTGGTAGGCGTTCACAAAGCGTTCGATCACGTTGCGGTCGAAGGTTTGCTGCAAGTCGAGCACGTGATGGGGTATCCCCAGGCGCTCGGCGACGGCCTTTGCATCGGCGATGTCGCGGTCGACCTTACTCATGCCCGTGGTGGGGTCGGGTGCGGGGCAGGTGAGGCGCATGGTAGCGCCGACACATTCGTAGCCCTGACTTTTTAGCAGATACGCGGTCACGCTGGAATCGACGCCGCCGCTCATGGCGACGAGCACGCGCTTGTTGTGCATGGGGAGGTTCTCCTTGGTGGCATATGGCCAAAAAAGAAAAGCGGCGCGGGAGGCTGGTTCCGCGCCGCAGACATTGTAGCAAGTTCGGACGTCTCGTGGGACATCCGAACGAGATGGGCTCAGGCTGCCAGAAGAGAGGGGAGACCGGCGTGCCTTGGACTCGTTCTAAGAACGAGAAGCTCTAGTCCTGGAAGAGCGCCGTAGACAGGTAGCGCTCGCCGGTGTCGGCGAGCAGCGCCACGATGGTCTTGCCCTCGTTCTCGGGGCGCTTGGCCAGCTGCAGTGCGGCCCACACGGCGGCGCCGGACGAAATGCCCACGAGCACGCCCTCCTTGTGGCCCACGGCGCGGCCGGTGGCAAAGGCGTCGTCGTTCTCGACGGGGATGATCTCGTCATAGACCTGGGTATCGAGGACGTCGGGCACAAAGCCGGCGCCGATGCCCTGGATCTTGTGCGGGCCGGCCTGGCCCTTAGAGAGCACCGGGGAGGTGGCGGGCTCGACGGCGACGACCTGAATCTCGGGGTTCTGCTCCTTGAGGAACTCGCCCACGCCGGTCACGGTGCCGCCGGTGCCAACGCCGGCGACGAAGATGTCGACCTTGCCGTCGGTGTCGTCCCAGATCTCGGGGCCGGTCGTGGCCTTGTGGATGGCGGGGTTGGCGGGGTTCACAAACTGGCCGGCGATGATGCTGTTGGGGGTCTCCTTCTGCAGCTCCTCGGCCTTGGCGATGGCGCCCTTCATGCCTTTGGAGCCGTCGGTGAGCACGAGCTGTGCGCCGTATGCCTGCATGAGCTTGCGGCGCTCGACGGACATGGTCTCGGGCATAGTGATGATCACCTTGTAGCCGCGGGCCGCCGCCACCGAGGCGATGCCGACGCCGGTGTTGCCGCTCGTGGGCTCGATGATGGTGTAGTCGCCACCGCGCACGAGCTTGCCGGCCTTCTCGGCCTCGTCAATCATGTTCTTGGCGACGCGGTCTTTGACGGACCCGGCGGGGTTGAAGTATTCCAGTTTGACGAGCACGCGGGCCTTGAGGTCCTCGTCGGCCTCAAAGTGGGTGAGCTCCAGAAGCGGGGTGTGGCCGATAAGCTGATCGATGGACGTGTAAACATTGCTCATGGTGAACCTCCAAAGTGTTCAAATGACTGGATACCGTGTGGTTTTACGGTGTGTAGCAGCGAAACCCACAAACCTTATAGGTTGTTCGTTTTGCTGTTGGCAAGCATAGTAGACAGTAAAGCCTAGTAACGCAATAGGAAATAGAAGATTATTACGAGTCGATTAACCATCTTGACGGGAATAGGTATTTTCAAAACCAATTTTTCGGCTAGAATTTCTACGAATTAAAAGACCGAAAGGCAGCTATATATATGTTGGTTTCCACAAAGGGCAGATATGCCCTGCGCGTTATGGTCGACCTGGCCGAGCACCAGGCGACAGGCCGTATCCCGCTTAAAGAGATTGCGGCGCGTCAGGGTATTTCGGAGAAGTACCTCGAGAATATTCTGGCTACGCTCGTGCGCGCCAACATGCTCTCGGGCATGCGCGGCAAGGGCGGCGGCTATGTGCTCACGCGCCCGCCCGAGCAGTACACGGTGGGCGAGATCTTGCGCCTGACCGAGGGCAGCCTGGCGCCGGTCGCCTGCCTGGATGGCGACTGCAAGGGTTGTTCGCGCTCTGACGAGTGCCCCACGCTCGACGTGTGGAAGAACCTGGACAAGCTTATCAACGACTACCTCGACGGTGTGACGCTCGATCAACTTGTCGCTCCCAACGAAGGCTACGACTACGTGATCTAGCCCACCTGCCATTTGGGGACGGGGTGGAAATGGCAGATTCTCTCGCCCTTTGAGACTTGGCAAATAAGAAGGCCGCCCATTTTTGTGATGGGCGGCCTTCGTTTTGGGCTGTTGAGACGGGCGCGGCCGGAATGGCCGTTTTAGCCCTCGGCGATGCTGTCGAGGATGCTGCGCATGATGGACACCAGGATGCTGCCCATAAAGGCCGATCCAAAGCTGGCGATGGAGATGCCCGCGCCCAGCAGATTGACCGACAGATAGCTGGCCAGCTCGAGCATAAAGCTGTTGACTACGAGCTGAAAAATACCCAGCGTAATGATCGTGAGCGGCAGCGAGATAACCGTCAGGAACGGCTTGACGAGCGAATCGACGATGTTCAGGAACAGTCCCACGAAGGCGAAACAGACCCAGGCCTCGGCAAAACCGAAGGGCTGGATGCCGGGGACGAGGAACGTGGCAATCGCGATGGCGATCGAGGTAAAGAGCCAGTTAAGCATAAAGCGCATGGTGTGAATCCTTTCTTGCGCAGGGTGCGTCGGTGTCGCGTGAAGCGGTTTGCTGCGGCAGCTTGGACGGCCGCTCGGGTGTGCCGCCTTGTTCGGCCGCCCATTGTCTCAGATATTCGTGGAGCTTACGTGCGCATTCGGTTTCAAAACGGCGTTCGTCCTAGAAAACGCGCCGCTGGCAGAGAGTTTTGTCGCTTTAGTTTGGTGGTGTGCTAAACTGCTACGGGCAAAAGCCACAGGCGTTGCCCTATTGCATAGAACGGGCGAACGATGCCCGATGTCAGTATCAACTTCGATGCCTTTTGGCGGGTTTGGCGGTGATCGATGAATATCGAGAACATGTTTGACAAGCCTGATGTCAAGCAGCTGGTCCACGCATTTAGTCTTTTGGATGACGAGAAGGATATCCAAGCGTTTTTGACCGATATCTGCACGCCGCGCGAGATCTGCGATCTATCGCAGCGTCTGCAGGTTGCGCGTTATCTGGATGAGGGCGAGCCTTATGTTGAGGTTCAGGCCCGCACCGGCGCTTCGTCCACTACGGTGAGCCGCGTTTCAAAGGCACTCAACGGCGAGTACGGCGGCTATCGCAAGATCCTCATCAAACTGGAGGATGGCGAGTAGGCCAGCGGCAACAAACGAATTGCGCAGAACCGTCCCTTCGGGGGCGGTTTTTTGATCCTTTGGGGACGGAGGAAAACGGATCACTGGGTTAGACTGACCTCCTCGGTGATCCATTTTCCTCTGTCTCCAAGGGGTCAAATCTGTTGGCGTGGGGCAAATCTGTCCGCGCGGGCGGGTAGGATGGAAGCATTGAATATTGCGAACGGTTTGAGTGGAGGACCATGCCTGTTCGAATCTATACCACCAACGCCGGCGCGGATTTGAGCGATGCCGAGGCGGCGCTGCTTGCCGACCTTATTGCCCGCCACGGGCGTGCCGTGCTGCTGGCGCCAACGTTTGCCGAGCTCGACCTGTGCCGTCATGATGCGGCGGAAGCCGGCGTTTCGCTGGGTATTGACTACAAGACGCCTACATCGTGGCTTCGCTCGCTTTGGGAGCTTTTGGGCGACGGGCGCGGTTTCGTCGACAACCTGCAGCGCCAGATGCTGTTTTCGGACATGGTAGCGCGCCTCGACGACGCCGACCTGCAGCCGCTTTCGCGCAGCCAGGGCACGGTGCGTATGCTCGCGCGTATGGCTCGCGATGTGCTGCCGGGTGTGGCAGGGACAGGTGCCGAGCGTTGCTGCGACAACGTTTGCAAGCCCAAGCCCAGAAGCGACGCCGAGGCTCGCGTGTTTGAACTTTTGTGCGCCTATGCGCGCGGTTTGGACCGTCGAGATATGGTCGAGCCCTGCGAGGCGGCTGACATTATGGCCGGCGCTTTGGCCGACAACCTGCCGGGGTGCGCCCGCGCCGTTTGCGTGCGCGGCGTCACGTCATTTACGTATAGCCTGCTCGAGCTGCTGTCCGCCGTGGCAAACAACGGGGGAGAGGTTGTCGTGCTGCTTGCCCGCGAGCAAGCGGCGATGCGCGAGGAGCTTGCCGCGGCATTTGATGTCCGCGGTGTGCTGTTTGAGATCGCGCCGCTGGGGGAGGGCGCCGCCGCGCCCCAGACTGCCTCCAAGTCCGCTGCTCAGCCTGCCTTTATTGAGGTCGCCGGCCCCCATGCCCGTGCCCATGCTTATGCGGACGTCATCGATAAGTTGGTGAAAGCGCACAAGGAGTCCAAGGACGATAAAGCTGCTGCAACACCCGCCGACCCCGTACGCGTGCTCGTTGTTTCTGCCCGGGCACCCCAGCTGTTCGGCGAGCTTGCCGCTCGTTTGGCGGCGCGCCACGTTGCTGCCGAGACGGCCGAGTTCACGGCGTTTTCCCAATCCATTGCGGGCAGGCAGTTCACGGCGCTCGCCAACCTGATCGAGCGTATGAAGGCCGCCGACGAAGGGGCAGCTTCTAAGACTGAGTGGTGGCCCGCTCCGGAGCTTACCGACTGGATTTACAGCCCGCTTTCGGGTGCCGACGCCGCCAGCGCGCGCACGTTCGACAAGAATATGCGACTGTCGCGCAGCAAGACCACTGCGGGCGTCAAGAGCCTGCTGCAGAGCGTGCAGGGCCAGGTGAGGGGCGCGCGTAAAGCGGCGAGCGACGAGAACTGGTTTAAGAACGTGCCGTGCGTGATCTCGGACGTGTTCCAGGCGCTGTGGCGCGACAAACCCGTGACGGCGCTCAAGGCCATGCTTGCCGTTGCCGAGGCACTGCCCGATCGCGCACTTGGCGGTCTCGACGGTCAGGCCCGTCGCCAGGCGGAGGTGGCCCTGCTGCGCCACGTCATCGACATCCTTATGAATGGCGCCCGTGCGCTCGACGTGTCGCAGGCCGCGACCGTGCCCGTGCTCGATGACATTCGCACCAAGGTGGACAAGCGTAGCGCCGCCTACGATTACGAGACCTACGAGGTTGACCGTGCGCCACGCGCCCAGGTTCGCTTTGCTTCGCTTGCCGATGCGGCGGCCCTGCGCCCCGGCAGCTACGATGCCGTGCTGTTTGCCGACGTCGACCTGGACAGTTATCCGCTCTCACACGAAGAGGGGCCGCTGGCCACGCTGACGGCGAGCCTCGATCGCGAGGGTGTGACGCTTGAGCCTGCCGCCTTGTTGCGCGTGCGCTTTGGCCGCGCGATGCAGGCCGCGCGCGGTCCGGTTGCGCTTGCCCGCGTGACGCACGATCGCCAGGCGCGCGAGTGCTACCCGGCTGCCGTGTGGACCGAGTTGCGGGCGCATGCCGAGGCCGCTAACGATGCTAAGGCCGCTGACGCCGACAAGGCCGCTGACGACGCTAAGGCCGTTGGCGCCGACAAGGCGAAGTGTGTGGGTGAGGGCGATATCGTAAGGGACTTCGATCCCGCGGCAGGCGAAGGTCTTAGGCGCGAGCGCGTGACCTGCGAAGCTCCTCAGCATCTGAGCGATGAAGCCATTCCGTATTTGGTCCTGCGTCGTCGCGATGGCGAGGGCGAGGATGCGCCGCTGGTGCCGCGCCTGACGTCTGCCTCGCAGATCGAGGCCTATTCGACCTGCCCGCTATGCTGGTTCGTCTCGTACCGCGTGAAGCCCCAGTCGATCGACGCTGGCTTTGGCAATATGGAGAAGGGCAACTTTGTCCACGACGTGCTGGAACACTTGCATGCCCGTCTGCCCCAGGAGGGCATGGAGCGCGTGACACCCATGAATCTGCCACGCGCGAAGGAGCTGCTGCGCGAGGTCTTTGACGAGACCTTGGCCGAGCATGCGGGCAAGCGCGGTACCGAGGGCCCGCTCGTGCCGCTCTCCCCGGTGGAGGAGCGCCAGGTGGCCGAGATTTTGCCGCAGCTGGAGGGCGTTCTTGCCTACGAGTCCGAGGCGCTCGCGCCCTTCGCGCCGCGCTATCTGGAGTTTGCGTTCAACGAGCTCCAGGTCGAGTATGCCGGCTGGCCGCTCGGCGGGCGCATCGACCGCGTGGATGTGGATGCCGAGAATCGCGCCGTGGTAATCGACTACAAGCATCGCACGGGCGTTGAGGAGTTTAAACTCGCCGACCCCACGGTGCGCGACGAGGAATCGGGCGAGGCCGCCATCGACGACCCGCGGTGGCTGCCGCCCCATACCCAGACGCTTATCTATGCGCAGGCTATGCGCCGGGCGCTGGATCTGGATGCCCGTGCGGCGCTCTATTTTTCGACCAAGGGCGGCAAACCGGCGCTGCGCGGCGCCGCGAGTGCCGAGCTGCTCGAGGAGGAGCGTGGTGACGGCCGCATCCCGGGGCTTAAGAAGGGCTTTCCCGGCGAGGGTGGCAGCATGGACTTCGACGCCCTGCTCGATCGCGTGGAGGCCGGCATCGCCGAGCGCCTGCACGAACTCGAGGCAGGCGACGTTGCCGCCGTCGACCCGACGTCGGCTCAGGCCGCGCATGCGCGCTGCTCGTATAACCACGAAGGAACGTTTGTAAGGAGGGACGTGTAGACCATGGATCTTTCGACTTTGATGCCGCAACAGCTGCAGATCGTCAAAACGCTCGACCGTCCGCTGTTTGTCTCGGCGGGTGCCGGTTCGGGCAAGACCTTTACCCTCACGCGCCGCATCGTCTACGCGCTCTCGCCCGAATCCGGTCCGTTCGTTGAGCATCTGGACCAGGTGCTCGCCATTACCTTTACCAAAGACGCCGCGGCCGAGATCCGTGACCGTGTGCGCCGCGCGCTCATCGACGAGGGCATGGACGAGGAAGCCCTGACCGTCGACGATGCGTGGATCTCGACCATTCACGGCATGTGCTCGCGTATCCTGCGCGCACATGCGTTGGAGCTGGGCATCGATCCCGAGTTCACGGTGCTCACCGATACCGACGAGCTTATGGACCAGGCTGTTGAGCATGTGCTGGCCCGCGCGACGGCGCCCGATGCCGCCCCCGAGCTCGCCGCTTCGCTTAAGGCCCTCTACGCTTGGTATCCCATGGCGGGCGAGGGTGGGCCGTTTGGCGCCGGTACCACCATTAAAGGACTGGTGCGCGACCTGCTGGAGCTATCGAGCCAGCTGCCGGGCGGCATGGACGATGTGTGCGTGGCGCGCGGCCAGGCCGATACCTCGGCACTCGCCGACGCCTATCGCGCGGCGTTGGGTGCGAGCAAGGCCGCGACCGAAAAGGCACAGGTGGCACTCGACGCCATCGACGCGTTTGAGGCGAGCGGCAAAACCATGGAGGATGCGGCGCGACTCATGATGTCGTGCAGCATGCCTCGGGCGAGCAAGGCGTTTTCTAAGGAGCAGGTGGAGCTACTCAAGGCCGAGGCTGCCGATGCGTTTATCAATATCGTGCTGGCCTGCGGTGGTCCCGCACTCGATGCGCTGGTGGGCCTGGCCCGTTCCGTGGAGGCTGAGTATCGCGCGCTGAAGGCCGGCCAGTCCGCGCTCGATAACAACGACCTACTGCGTATGGCGTACGAGGCGCTGCGCGACTACCCGGCTATTCGAGCGGCCTATGAGGGCCGCTTTAAGATGGTCATGATCGACGAGTTCCAGGATACCGACCAGATGCAGGTCGACCTGATCCGTTACCTGACCGGCGCGGGTGAGCGTGCGCTGTGTACCGTGGGCGATGCACAGCAGTCGATCTACCGCTTCCGTGGTGCCGAGGTCGAGGTGTTCCGTCGCCAGGAGCGCAAGGTGGGTTCGACGACGGCGTCCGAGACGGTCGCCACGTCCGATGCCCCCGCCGGCGAGCTTGTCAAGCTTGTACGCAACTTCCGCAGCCACGACGAGGTGCTGCGCTATGTGGCGCGCGTCTTTGACGGCGACGCCGGTGGTTTGATGCAGGGGTTCTTGGATCTTGAGCCGAGTGACGATCGCGAGGACAAGCTCAAAGCAAAGGCTTCGCGCCGCCAGGCGCTGCTCGTTGCCGGCGGCAGCACCCAGGAGCGAACGCAGGCGAAAGCTCGTGCGATTGCGGAGCGATTCCAAGCGCTCGTTAAAGCGGGCCAGCCCCAGGGCGGTATGGTGCTGCTGCTAGGGCGCATGACCAATGCCGATGTCTACGCACAGGCGTTTCGCGACCAGGGGCTCGACTGCGTCATCGCGGGCGGCTCGGTTTTTGCCCAGGCAGCCGAGGTGCAGACGGTGCGTGCTCTGGTGTGCGCGCTTGCCAATCCGGCCGATACGGCGCAGGGCCTCATGCCGCTGCTGGCATCGCCGATGTTTGCGCTGGGCGCCCAGGAGTTTTTGGCGCTGGCGACCAAGCTGGACGACCAGACGGGGGAGACCTCGCGCCGCAACATCGACGCGGGCATCATGAGCGATTGTGACGTGCCGGGGCTGCGGGACCTGCCGCTGCTGACGCGCGCCCGCGAGGTGTTGCGCCATGCGCTTCGTCGCGTGGGGCGCGATTCGTTCGCCGTCATCGCGCGCGATGCCGTCAATGCCTCGGGCTGGTTTGTACGCCTGACAAAGCGCGGTCCCGAGGGCAAGGCGATTGCCGCCAACGTGCTCAAGGCGCTCGATGCCGTTGCCGAGGCGGAGGCTGAGCTCGGCAACTCGCCGCGCTCCATTGCGCTCGCTTTCGACCGCTTCTTGGCGGGCAAGGAGGCGCCGGGCGCGCTTAACGAGGAAGGCGGCGGCGCGGTGCGCATCATGACGGTGCATGCGTCCAAGGGTCTGGAGTATCCGGTCGTAGCGGTTGCCGAGTGTTTTGGCGTGCGTAAGTCCTCGGGTGCGGCACAGATGGTTCGCGTCGACGGTGGGGCGCAGGTCGTGGCGCTGCCGGCCCGTTTTGATGGCGTTAGGCTTGCCGACGGAACCTTCGTGAAGGGCGATGACGTCAAAAAGCAGTTTGAGCATGCGTTTAAGGGTAAGGGCACGTCGCTATGGTTGCCGCCGGAGCTCATGGAGGATGTCTGCGCGACGGGTTCTCCCGCCGAGGCATTCGTTCGCCTGCGCAACGACGACCTGCAGCTTTCGCTCGAGGAGCGGGCTCGCTTGCTCTATGTCGCCATGACGCGAGCGCGCGAGCTGGTCATTCTGGCGATGGATGTCGGCGTGAGCCGCGGCAAGGTGACGGCGCCGACCTTCGACGTCGAGACCGATCTGACCTACGACGTGCTGCGTCGTATTCTGCCGACGGACGGCCTGGACATGCCGCAGCTCGATGCCGACCGTTTGGTGTTCGACAACTCCCAGTCGGGCGACTACGAGCTCATCTCGCTGGCTGACTTTGCTTTTGGCGAGCAGTCGTTTGAGGCCAATGCTTCTCTGGATGCCGAGGGCAGGCTTGTCCGCGGCGATGCGGAGCCGGAGGGCGCCGGTGCAGATGCCCGCGCCGCCGTTCCCGGCCCTGCCGACCCCGAGCCCGATGCGTTTGAGCTCGTGTATCCCCAGACGGTGGGCGTGCGCATGGGCGCCTGCCCGTATCCGGCGCGCGATTCGTACAGCTACTCGTCAATTGCCGCGGCGCTGCATGCCGAGTCCGAGGACCGTGCCGCCGAGGCACACACGCCCATGGACGAGGCCGGCGATGATGCGGAGTCGGATGGTTCCGAGATGACGGATGCAGGCGTGGCCGCCGTTGAGCCCGCCGGCAACCCCATGGCGCTGGGCTCGGCGTTCCATGCCGCCTGCCAGTGGCTGATCGAGATGGGTGCCGATGCGCTGCCCGCCGAGCGTGCCGACGCCCTGGCTCGCCTGTGGCGCCTGACGCCGGAACAGCGCGAACGCTTCGACGTTGCCCTGGATCGCTGGCTCAAGTCGGCGGTCCGTGCCGAGCTGCTTGCCTGGCCGTGCGTTCGCGCCGAGGTGCCGTTCTTTTCGCTGGGTTGCGAGGATGAGGACATCGCTCGCTACGGTGCATATGCCGAGGGCGCCATCGATGCTTTGGCGACGAACCCGGCGGATTCGTCATGCGCGCTGGTCATCGACTACAAGACGGGTGGCACGCCGGACGAGACGCCGGAACAGCTGCAGGAGAGGCACGCCCTGCAGGCGCGCGTCTACGCTGATGTTTTGCACAAGGCGGGCTTTGAGGCCGTGACCGTCAAGTTCGTCCGCGTGGAGCAAGTCGACCTCGCCAACCCGTGCGAGCCTCAGGTGGTCACCTACAGCCTCTAGCCCTCAATAACTTGCGGTGGAATACGGACTGTTTTGGCCAAAAAAGCCGCCAAACAGTCCGCATTTCACCGCAACGCATGGGAGAGCCTGGGGCGGTACAATGGCTCGAACGGTTCAAACGAATAAGGAGCCATCATGCAGCTCGCCAAAACGCTTAAGGTGACGCCGGAGGAGCTTTTTGACGCTCTGGCGGGGTCTATCATGCAGGATATCGAGAACGCCACGGGCAAGCGTCCCAGCCGCAACAAGCTCAACGGCTATAAGTACGAGAAGCGCGCCCAGTCCGCAAAAGGCAAGGCCAAGGGCATGGCGATCAAGGTTAAAATCAAGCACTTTGACTACCCGTGTCTCTATGAGGTCCGTTTTCAGTATGCGGCGGGCATCAATACTATGCGCTATGAGGCTGCACCTGCTGGCGATGGTGCCTGCGAGCTCACCTATACCGAGGATTTTCAGGGTGTGGGTGGCAACACGTCTGGCACGCGCGGCAAGCTCGGCCTCTTCTTCTATGAGCGCAAGCTCAAGAGCCACGCCAACCAGACGATTGATCAAATCGTCAAATACATCGAGGGTGAGCGCCGCGTAAAGGCTAATCCCGCCTTCGCCGATGATACTGCCGAAAACGCTTCGGATGTATTCCATTGATACCCTGTGCAAAAGCTTTACCGCTCTTCACATCAACTGTGAACACTTCAGGCTTCGAGTCAGTAGCGAGCGGCCCGACAAAAGTAGTTGATGGAAGTGCCAAATGAATAAGAATGCCGCTACGCAACTGCACATCTATTCCGCCTTTTTCGTTCTCGCGGGATTTGTTTTAAATCGGGGAGTGTTTCTACTTTTCCTTGCGGAGAAAGGAATGCCTGTCACGGAAATCGCGCTTTATCAAGCCCTGTTTAACATTGCAACGGTCGTCCTCGAGCTGCCAACAGGGCTGATAGGCGATTTCTTTGGAAAGAAGTTTTCGATTCAAGTGGGCGTGCTGCTGCTTTTCTTCCATACGGCTGGCATGCTGTTGCTCTCAGGCCCCTTTCTTGTCGTGCTTTCCCTTGTTGAGGCACTCGCCTACTCCCTTCAATCGGGATCCGAACAAGCACTTTTATATGAAATTGCCCGGAATGCCGGTCAAGGAGAGCGCTTCCTCACCATCAATGCTCGGCTGCTTGCCGCACAATCAATCGCTACGGGAATGGCAATTGTGCTCGGATCTTTCATTGCCCAAGTATCTTGGAGCGCCCTCTACGTATGTGTCTCCGTTTTCTATCTCCTGCAGCTTTTCCTTCTGTATCCCATTGAGAGGACGGAAGCGACCCGTTCTGAAAGCTCTGAAAAGGGAAGGTTTGACGTAGCCAAGATCTTCAGACGCGAAACCTGGTGCATTGGAGAATCCGCTTTTGCGGTGTTGCTTCTTCTAATCGGCACAAGCATGCTCGATGGATTCTATGGGAGTTATTACAACTTGAATCAGTTGGTATTCGACGCATTTGATGCTCCCGTCTCCATAATAGGAATCTTTTTCGGTGCATCCTATGCAGTAAATGCGACGGCCTACATTGCAGCAGATTTCTTCTCATTGCGTTTCGGGAAAAGAAATACCATGCTCGGCTCGATGCTAATCGAGGCTGGCCTTTTCATGATTCTTCCGTGGTTTGCTTCAAATCCGCTGTGTTTGTTTGGCCTTAGCATGGTGCTTTGTTTTCTCCCAGAAGTGGTGTACATCACTTCGGAAAACTTAATCCAAGACGCGATAGCGGACGATCTCCGCGCGACGATCCTTTCCGTCGCGTCTCTGGTAAGGGCTCTCTTTTCTGCAGTGTTTTTCTCCATATTTGGACATGTGTTGGGGTTATATCCCATTCAGATAGCGCTCGGTATTATTGGTGCAATCGCGATAGCAATTACCGCCGTTGTTTCATTAAAAATGGTTGGAATACAGGTCTCCAAGAATTGATATATCGATTGACGAGCTATCCGAAGCGTCGAGCCTTCTTGATGGACATGACTATTCGTCACAAATCATTCCGCGCATCGCCGGGGTTCCAGTAATACTCGATATATCTGGATGCCCTCATTCCCCTTTTTGAAGGTCCCAAATTGACTACCCGTGTTGGTTTGGCTAGGTTCGGGTGCTATCCGCGCCGTGCGGTAAAATCGTTCAGTCAGAACACGAACCCGCATCGGAGCTCATCACA
>CATYVH010000028.1 GCA_958413765.1 uncultured Collinsella sp. | reverse complement strand
GGAGTAGAACAATGGCAACCAAGAAGCTGATCCTTGATCTGGATATGGGTGTGGATGATGCGATGGCGCTCGCCTATGCCATCGCGAGCCCCGAGGTGGAGCTCGTCGGCATCACCACGTGCTTTGGCAACGTGCGCGTCGAGCAGTCGGCGCACAACTGCTTGGCGGTGCTCGACCTGTTGGGTCGTCCCGAGGTGCCGGTGTACCTGGGCGCCGATCGTCCCGTGAAAGCGACCGAACCCTACACGCCGCCGGCGTCCACCACGCTTATCCACGGCAAGAACGGCATTGGCGGCGCAAGTGTGCCCGCCTCGCCGTACGAGCCGGTGGGCGCGACGTCGGCCGATGGCAATGCGGCGGTCGATTACCTGATTGATGCCGCGCGTACCTATGGTCCCGATCTGGCCTACGTTGCGACCGGCCCGCTCACCAATCTGGCGCTTGCCCTGGAGCGCGATGCGGCGGCGATGATGTCCATCGGCCGCGTGGTCGTGATGGGCGGTGCGCTTACCGTGCCCGGCAACGTGAGCGCGGGCGCCGAGGCCAACATGGTGGGCGACCCCGAGGCTGCCGACGCCGTGTTGCGCTCGGGCCGCAAGCTCACCATGGTGGGCTTGGATGTGACGCACCGCGTGGTGCTCACGCGCCGCGACGTTGCCGGCTGGACGGGCTCGGGCACTATGGCTGGCTGCGCGTTTGCGAGCATGGTCGAGCACTATATCGGTTCGTACGAAATGAACGCGCCCTACCTGGGCGGCTGCGCGCTGCACGATCCGCTGGCGGTTGCCGTGGCGATTGATCCCACGCTCGTGGGTGCGCTCGGCTGTAACCTGCGTGTCGACCTGCTGGGCGAGTATCGCGGCCGCACCATCTGCGATGAGCGCCGCGTGGCAGATCCCGACAAGAGCACACTCGTGGCGCTGACCGTCGATACCCCGCGCTTCCTGTCCGAGTTCAAGGCCCGTATGGCCCGTGTCCTTGGCTAAGTTGTCTTTTTGGGACGGGGCTTTTTTGACTGGTATGATTGGTGCGACCATTCGAACCAGCTAAAAGAGCCCCGTCCCAATTTGACTATCGAGAGGATCTGCCATGGAGCGCATCGCGAGCTTTTCCGTTGACCATCTGCTGCTTGAGCCCGGCGTGTACGTGAGCCGCATCGACCGCGATCCGGCGACCGGCGCCGCCGTCACCACCTTTGACCTACGCCTGACCACGCCCAACAAAGAGCCGGTCATGAACACGGCCGAGTGCCACACCATCGAGCACCTGGGCGCGACGTTCCTCCGCAATCATGCCGAGTGGTCGAGCCGCATTGTCTACTTTGGGCCCATGGGCTGCCGTACGGGCTTTTACCTCGTCGTTTTTGGTGAGCTGACGAGTGAAGAGATTCTGCCACTCGTGCGTGAGCTGTTCGAGTTTGTCGCCGGCTTTGAGGGCGATGTCCCCGGTGCCGCTCCCGAGGAGTGCGGTAACTACCTGGACCAGAACCTTCCCATGGCGAACTGGCTCGCGCGCCGTTACCTCAACCGCGACCTGGCCGATATCGACGAGAAGCACCTGCACTATCAGCAGGCGTAAGGGCTTTATCGCCCAAAACGCGCGCATTGGGCGCCTTCGCTTATGCGGGGGCGCCTTTTTGTTGATTGGTCGGGACGAGCGTTCAAAATCGCTCATGTTTGTTCTAGAATGTTCGTATAGTCACATTTACGAACAGGAGTGAACATGCATATCTACTCTGTCAACGATTCCGAATTCAAATCCTATGGCAACGTTTGGGATGACGTTCCGTCTGAGCTCACGTCGCCCGTGCTCGAGGCGCTCTCTGCCACACCCATTCCCGAGGGCAGCAAATACGTAGCAAGTGCGCCGGAGCTCGAGGGCGTCAAGGATGCCGATAAACTGGGCTTTCTCATGTTTGGCGGCCGTCCCTTCCAGCTCGGTTGGTGCAACGGCCACAACACGCGTCTCAACTGCCTGGAGTATCATCGCGCCAGCGAGTTTAACCTGGGCGCCCGCGACTTTATCCTGCTCGTGGCGTATCGTTGGGAGATCGAGGACGGCAAGCTCGACACCGCGTGCGTCAAGGCGTTCCGCGTGCCGGCGGGTACGGTCGTCGAAGTCTTCAACACCACTCTCCACTACACGCCGTGCATGGTCGACGACGGCGGCTTCCAGGTGATGGTGGCGCTGCCGGCGGGCACCAACGGCCCGCGCCCCGAGGCTGCAGCCGACATGCCTGCCGCCGGTGACAGCTACTGCTACTGGAAGGCCGACAAGTGGGTTCTCTGCCACGCCGACAGCCCCAAGGCAGCCGAAGGCGGCTACGTAGGCCTCATCGGCAAAAACCTCGACATCGCCTGCGATTAGAATCTTCCGTCTCAATCTGTAACATCTATCGGGCTAAATCGTCTCTACCTGTTACAGATCGAGACAAATTGTAGGGGATAGAACGAACAATCTCGATCTGTAACACCAGGCCCGGTTTTGGCTGCCTAACTGTTACAGATTGAGACAAACCGGGCCCAATCCGCCGCAAAGGTGCCTGTCCCCTTTGTGGTGGTTGGCGGTTTGGGCGGGCAGGTATCAAAAAGTGTCAGACGGGGGCGGCTGCCGGGCGTCTGTGCGCGAAAAGAAGTGCCGACCTGCGCCGTTGCCGTTGAGTGGCGCGCTGCTTACGGGGATACTGAAGCCACGACAAACAGCGTGTGAAAGGATCGATGCATGGCTTTCCGTAATGACTTCCTGTGGGGCGGCGCGACGGCTGCCAACCAGTGCGAGGGCGCCTACAACGTGGACGGCCGCGGCCTTGCCAACGTGGACGTGGCTCCGCACGGCCCCGAGCGCTATGCGGTGGTCTCCGGCCAGCGTAAGATGCTCGACTTCGAGGACGGCTATTACTATCCCGCGCAGACCGGCATCGATTTCTACCACCATTACAAGGAGGACATCGCTCTCTTTGCCGAGATGGGCTTTAAGACCTTCCGTATGAGCCTGGCTTGGACCCGCATCTTCCCCAACGGCGACGAGACCGAGCCCAACGAGGCTGGCATGGCCTTCTACGAGGATGTGTTCCGCGAGTGCCAGGCGCACGGCATCGAGCCGCTCGTGACTATCACGCACTTCGACTGCCCGATTCATCTCATCAAGGAGTACGGCGGCTGGCGCAACCGCAAGCTCATCGACTTCTACAAGAATCTCGCGACCACGATCTTTACCCGCTACAAGGGCCTGGTGAAGTACTGGCTCACCTTTAACGAGATCAATATGATCTTGCACCTGCCGTTTATGGGTGCCGGCCTGGTCTTTGAGGAGGGCGAGAACAAGGAGGCCGTCGAGTACCTGGCCGCCCACAACGAGCTCGTCGCCAGCGCTTGGGCAACCAAGATTGCTCACGAGATCGACCCCGAGATCAAGATCGGCTGCATGCTCGCCGCAGGTAGCTACTACCCCTACAGCTGCCGTCCGGGCGATGTACGCCAGGCGCAGCTCGATAACCAGGACAACTACTTCTTCGTCGACGTCCAGAGCCGCGGCTACTACCCGGCCTATGCCGTCAAGAAGCTCGAGCGTCTAGGCATCGATGTGGGCATGACCGAAGAGGATCGCGAGGTCCTGGCCGCCAACACCGTCGACTTCATCAGCTTTAGCTACTATAGCACCCGCTGCTCTGCCGGTGCCGACAACCCCGATGTCGAGCGCACCCAGGGCAACGCCTTCGCCGGCGCCAAGAACCCCTACCTGCAGCAGAGCCAGTGGGGCTGGGCCATCGATCCGCTGGGCTTTCGCATCACCCTCAACGACCTGTACGATCGTTATCAGAAGCCGCTGTTTGTGGTCGAGAACGGCCTGGGCGCCAAGGATGTTGTCGAGGAGGATGGTTCTATCAACGACGACTACCGTATCGACTTCCTGCGTCAGCATATTGCCGCGATGCGCGATGCGGTGACCGAGGACGGCGTTGACCTGCTGGGCTACACCACCTGGGGCCCGATCGACCTGGTCTCGGCCGGTACGGGCGAGATGTCCAAGCGCTACGGCTTTATCTATGTGGACCGCGACGACGCCGGCAACGGCACCCTCAAGCGTTCCAAGAAGAAGAGCTTTGACTGGTACAAGAAGGTTATCGCCACCAACGGCGAAGATCTGGCCTAGGCGTTCTCAACAGCAATAGCATCCTAACCAAGGCGCCCGGCGAGCAGCCTATGCCCGTCGGGTGCCTTGTTAAAAGAAGTAAAAACTTGCAATTGCACTACGGCGCGAGAACATCCAGCGGAACAACTTGGACGCCGCGGTCAGTGACATAGGCTTGCGAACCAAACCCGATGATTACGACTTTCGAAACTGGCGGGTTGTTTCCGGCGGCAACCATACGCTTCTCGACAGCAATAAGGCTGTCAGACGCCTCTTCGATTTGGGCGGAGCTGAGCTTGATTTCGACCGGGATCCACGTTCCACCGGGAGCCGCAATGACTGCATCGACTTCTAGATCGCGAGAATCGTGATAGTGATAGAGGCCCATTCCATTTGCCTGCGCATAAACCCACAAATCATGAAGAGCCAACGATTCAAAAAGCAGCCCAAGCGTCTTGAAATCTAGCAGCAATGTCGCCGGAGTCGCTCCGAGCGCAGCGGCCGCCAGTGACGGATCAGCGAGATGATGCTTCTTCGATTCTCTTAAGTGCACGGGAGATCTCATTGCGGGGTTCCATGCGGGAATATCGCGAACGAAACTAACCCGAGCGAGAAGGGATATATATGATGCCGCCGTCTGTCTCGACACCTCTCCGCCAAGATCGGCTACGAGCGTCTTGAGTGTCGCCAAAGTGGATTCATTGCGCGCAAGCGATTCGATGACGGCTTTGACCTTTTCGGGATCGCGGCGAGAGCCGTCGACACGAGACAAATCTTCTTCGGCGACTATGCCGATGTAACGTTTCGCCATCGCCGACGCAGCCAGCGCATCGCGACCGACCGCCGCGGGCCATCCGCCACGGACAACGCACTCGGCAATCGAGGCGGAATCCAGCGATCCGAAAGCGCCATTGAACTTTTCGCCAGAAATAATGCCCGACAGCTTAACCGCGCCGCTGGATTTCCCAAGCTCGAAAAGCGTCATGGTATCCATGCGCAATTTAGCGAACCTTCCAGCGCCACTGTGCATCGGCCGTTCGTCGTCTCGCGGCGTCGCCGACCCCGTAAATATGAACTGGCCAGGCTCGCCGCCGCGGTTGTCGCACTCAAACCGCGCCGCGTCCCAAAGTTTCGGAACCTCCTGCCACTCGTCAATCAGCCGCGGCACCTCGCCGGAAACGGCAAGCGCCGGGTCCGTCTCGGCACGCAAGCGATTCTCGAAGTTGCGCGACGGGTCCATGAGAAGGAGCCTGGACGCCGCACGGGTCCCGGCCGTGGTCGTCTTTCCGCACCATTTCGGTCCTTCGATGAGAACGGCGCCGAATATACCCAGCAGCTGGTCAAGCTCATTTTCGATAATTCTAGTGTAGTACTTCTTTGGCATAATTATCACCATTGTTTACCAGTACATTTAACCAAATATACAGTTACTATTTAACCAAATATCAATTCTTTGGTTAACCATATTTACGCAATTCAATTAACGAAACAGATTAAACATGTACTGTTTGAGTTGGCACTTGGGAAATCTCTCGCTGGGCAATCCGTTGCTACGGCTGAGGCCTCTTCGTCGAACCGACACCCCCGGCGAGCAACTTATGCCCGCCGGGCGCCTTGTTAAAAGAAGTGAAAGAAAGCAAAAGAAGTTAAAACTTGCAAAAGAAATTAAAGCGGGGGTGAGGGGCGTTTTTAGCTGTTTTGGGCCGCCGCGGCCAGCGGGGGCGGGTCGCGGCGGCCCAAACATCCTTGACGAGGGTGCCGGTGAAGTTACAGCAGCTCGCCGTGGCGGGCGATGTAGCGGCGCTTGGCCAGTTGGGTGAGCGCGATGTAGGCGGCGACAATGCCGATGAGCAGCGCGAAGAAGATTGGCGGCAGCGGCATGAGACCCAGCGCATCGGCGATGGGGCTTGCCGGCAGCCAGGTGACGAGCACCAGGCCCAGCACGGTGAGGAGGCACAGCGCGGGCGCGGCGTGGTCGCGCGGGCGTGGCAGGCGCGGGGAGCGCAGCATGTGGACCACGAGCGTCTGCGACCACATGGACTCGACAAACCAACCGCTCTGGAAGAGCGCCGTAAAGGCCGCCATGCCTGCGACGTCGCCTATAGCGGCAAGCTCTGCCCAGCTTGCGCCCACGGCGGCGGGGCACACCACAAAGAAGAGCGCGGCGAAAGTCGCGATATCAAACAGTGAGCTCACGGGGCCCAGCTCGAGCATAAAGCCCTTGATGGACGCGGCGTCCCAAGCACGCGGACGGGCAGTCCAGGCGTCGTCGACGGTGTCCCACGGCAGCGCGATGCACACGATCTCGTAGACCAGCGACAGCAGCACCAACTGCAGAGCGCTCATGGGCAAGAATGGCAAGAACAGGCTCGCGACGGTCACGGATAGCACGTTGCCAAAGTTGGAGCTCACCGTGGTCTTGAGGTACTTGAGCAGGTTGCCGTAGGTGCGGCGGCCTTCGATGATGCCGCGCTCGAGCACGCCCAGGTCTTTCTGGAGCAAGATGATATCGGCGGATTCCTTGGCGATGTCGACGGCCGAATCGACCGAGATGCCGCAGTCGCTCGCACGCATGGCGGCGGCGTCGTTGATGCCGTCGCCCATAAAGCCCACGGTGTGGTCGAGCAGCTCACGCATGACGCGCACCAGACGCGCCTTCTGCAGCGGCGAGAGCTTGGCGAAGAGGTGGGTGTTCTCGGCGCGTTCGGCAAGCTCGGCGTCGTCGAGCGCATCGATCTCGGAGCCGAGCAAGACGTTGCTCGCGCCGATGCCGATCTGCTCGCAAACGGTGGCGGCGACACGGTCGTTGTCGCCGGTCAGAACCTTGACCGCCACGCCCTTGGCTTCGAGGGTAGCGACGGCGCCCGCGGCACTTGCTTTGGGCGGATCGAGGAAGGCCAAAAAGCCCATCAGCACCATGTCGCACTCGTCAGCGATGCCAAACTCGCCCACGCAGCGCGGATCGGTCTTCTGCGCCACGGCAATCACGCGCAGGCCCTCGGCGTTGAGCCCGGCGACCTGCTTGCGAATCTGGGCGAGCTTGTCTTCGGTGAGCGGCTGGGCGGCGCCATCGACCTCGATAAAGGAGCAGATCTCGAGCATTTCCTCGGCAGCTCCCTTGGTAACCATCTGGGTTTTGCCCTGGGCGTCGGCGACAACGACGCTCAGGCGACGGCGCGAGAAATCGAAGGGCACCTCGTCGATCTTGGTATAGCGGTCGCGCAGGCTCTGGCCCAGCATGGAGCCGGGTGCTGTGGCCGAGGGCGTCACGTCGGCGCGGTCGATGACGGCCAGGTCGATAAGGTTCTTGAGGCCGGTCTGGAAGAAGCTGTTCAAAAACGCATGGCGCAGTACGCGCACGTCCTCGTTGCCGTCGGTGTTGAGGTAGCGCTCGAGCACGATGCGGTCTTCGGTGAGGGTGCCGGTCTCGTCGCAGCACAGGACGTCCATCGCGCCGAGGTTTTGGATCGCCGGCAGTTCCTTGACGATAACCTGGCGACGGGCGAGGTCCTTGGCGCCCTGCGACAGGCTCGTGGTCACGATGACGGGAAGCATCTGCGGCGTGATGCCCACGGCCACGCTCGTGGCGAATAGCAGCGCGTCGATGACGTTGCCCTTGGTGGCGGCGTTGATGGCAAAGACGGCCGGCGCCATAACGAGCATGAGGCGTACGAGCAGCATGGAGACGCTCGAGACGCCGCGGTCAAACGCGCTCTTCTCGCCGTGCCCGTTGAGCATCTTGGCGATGCCGCCCAGGTAGGTGTCCGAGCCGGTGGCAACGACAAGCGCCATTGCAGTGCCGTTTTGCACGGAGGTGCCGGTAAAGACGATGTTCTTGCAGGCGGAGAGTGGCAGCGCGGAGCCGTTGGCACCCTCGACGACCGCGGCGGAAGCGGTCTTCTCGACGGCGTTGCTCTCGCCGGTGAGTGCGGACTCGATCGCAAACAGATCGCGCGCGGTGATGATACGGGCGTCGGCCGGCACCATATCGCCGGCAGAGAGGCGGATCACATCGCCGGGGACGAGCTCGTCGAAGGGGATCTCGAGGCGCTCGCCGTCGCGCAGAGCGCAGCAGGTGTTGGAGACCAGGTCCTTGAGGGCCTCGGCCGCATTGCCGCTGCGGGCTTCCTGGATAAACTTCATGCCGCCCGATACCAGCAGCATGATGCCGATGACGATGACCGTGGAGGGGTCGCGCTGCGGCTCGGGCACGGCGAGCACGTCGATATAGAGCGAGACCAGTGCGAGCGCGGCGAGGATGCCGGCGAAGGGATCGATGAATGCGTCGGCGATGCGGCGGGCGAGCGTCTTGGTCGGCGCCTCGATGGTGTTGGGGCCGACCGCGCTCAGGCGCTCGGCGGCGTGCTCGGCGGTGAGTCCGCCAGCCGTGGCGTCGAGCAGCACGAGGGCGTCCTCGGCGCTATGGGTGGCGGCGAATATGGTGTTCTTGGACAGGCCGGCGTGAGCGGCAGGGCGCGCCGTGCGGCGGCGCTTGGAGATAGCTTCGAGTACCGTGGCGGTTTTGAGCATCAGCATAGGGTCCTCCTTGTTGAAGGGAGTTAGCGTACGTGTCGTATGTGCTTCAAAAAACCTAGATGTCGCTCACGTCATGCTTGCGAGCTACCACAAAGGGGACGGGCACCTTTGTGGTGGTTTTGACGGTCGGCTGTTGGCGCTTATGCGTGTGCGGAATCATCGCGGCGTGCCGAGGGCGACATGCAGGTTTTTCGACTATGACTGCCTTCCATGGCACACCTCCTTAAGGCCGGGCGCGATGCGCTTCAGGTATCACGTACCCGTTACAATCCGCCCGTATTCTTGATGAGGGGGTTTGTCGTGTCAACCCCTTTGTTTGGAAAACCATTGCCCCTGACAAAGCCTTTACAGAATGCCGAGGCCCCAAAGCGCGCCCGCAACGCGCCCTGCCTGCGCTAAACTGGAAGGCACGTACGCGATTACGAGAGGAGCCCGCATGGAGGCTTACAAGCAAGAGTTCATCAAGTTCATGGTTGAGTCCGACGTTCTTAAATTCGGCAGCTTTACGCTCAAGAGCGGCCGTCAGTCCCCGTTCTTTATGAACGCCGGCGCCTATGTGACGGGCTATCAGCTCAAGAAGCTGGGCGAGTATTACGCCCAGGCCATCCACGATAACTTTGGCGACGACTTTGACGTGCTGTTTGGACCGGCCTACAAGGGTATTCCGCTGGCCGTCGTGACCGCAATTGCCTACCACGAGCTGTACGGCAAGGAGGTCAAGTACTGCTGCGACCGCAAGGAGGCCAAGGACCACGGTGCCGATAAGGGCAACCTGCTGGGTTATGAACCCAAGGACGGCGACCGTGTGGTCATGGTCGAGGACGTCACCACCAGCGGCAAGTCCATCGACGAGACCTATCCCAAGGTCAAGGCTGCTGCCGATGTCGAGATTAAGGGCCTGATCGTGTCCCTCAACCGCATGGAGGTCGGCAAGGGTGGCGTGACCACCGCGCAGAAGGAGATCGAGGCCAAGTACGGTTTCCCCGTCGCGAGCATCGTTTCCATGGCCGAGGTCGTCGAGACCCTCTACAACCACGAGATCGACGGTAAGGTCGTCATCGATGACGAGCTCAAGGCTGCCATCGACGCCTACTACGAGCAGTACGGAGTTAAGTAGGTTACGGCGTTTTACCAAACGCCGTAACCGGCCGACGCTGCGCGGGCCGCATTTGGACAATCTGACGTTCAACTTCAAGGGCGCGACCAGAAGGTCAGCGCCCTTTCGTTTCACGTCACCTTGTCTCAAATGCGGCCCGCTCGCTGTCGTTGCCAAGACATCGGCACTCCCGTTGCTGGCGATGCGGCATCTGGGGACACTCCTGATGTAGTCGTTGGGGACGTTCTTAAATGACTACTTAGGATGAGCGTCCAAAATCCGCGCTCGTTCGATTGGCGCATGTCTACGCAGCGTAGGTTGTCGAGCCTGGCCTTCAAATGGATACTGACTGTCGAACCGGTTCACTCCATTTCTTCAATTTGATTGGACAGCCCATGAACCAGACACGGCAAACCAATGCCTCCCATACTTTTTTGGCAGCGCATGCCATTAAGCAGCTGCGCGAAGAGCGCGGCCTCACCCAGCGCGCCCTGGCGGAAAGCCTTGGTGTGACCGATAAAGCCGTCAGCAAGTGGGAATCCGGCCGCGGCCTTCCCGACATTTCCCTCGTTGAGCCTTTGGCCCAGAGACTCGGCATAAGCGTGGCTGAGCTTTTGGCTGGTGACATTCGGGCCAACGCCAACCGTGCAGGCAATATGCTCAAAGGCGTCTTTTACGTTTGCCCTATCTGCGGAAACGTTGTGCACGCGCTCGGAGAAGGCAGCTTTAGCTGCTGTGGCTCCACGATGTTTCCCCAGGAGGCCGAAGAGCCGGACGCGGACCACGCCTTTTCCATCGAGCGCATCGAGGACGATTGGTACGTCACGCTCGATCATCCCATGACCAAGGATCACTACATTAGCTTTGTGGCATATGCGACTATGGACGGCGTCTGCTTTAAGAAGCTCTATCCAGAGCAATCGGTGCAGCCGCGCTTCCATATTACCGGGCGCGGCAGGATATATCTTTACTGCAACCAACACGGGCTCTTTACGTCGCTGACGCCTCGCAAATAACGGCTGTCTATCCGCCCTCCTCATGCGTTTCCCAGGGGACCCAAAATGAGCGTGGATAATCTCCCGGTTTTGGCCTGTGTGCGGGCTCAAAGTGGGAGATTATCCACGCTCGTTATCTGAGTGTCCAAAAATCCACGCTCGTCGTTACTTGAGCCCGGGCAGGCGGGTGTAGGGAAACGACCGCTCGAGGAACTCGGAACAGCGGGCGTAATCTTTGGCAAAGTAGCTGCTGTAGAGCGAATCGAGCACGTATTGCACGGCGATGTGGCTGGCGAACTGCGTGATGCGGTGCGTCATACTCTCGTGGTCGCTCACCATGAGATAGGCGGCAAAGCCGGGGTGAATGCGGGCGCAGTACGGTGTGCCGATGACGATGACCGGGACGCGTCGACTGCTGAGGATCGGCAAGATCTCCCTGAGGTTGGGGGCAAGGCCGCTGTAGGAGATGACAATCGCCACATGGTCGGGGCCCGAGGCGAGCGCCGTACGCACCTGCGCCTCGACGCTGCCGTAGCACGTCGCGCTTTTACCGGCGGAAAGCAAGCGATCGCGGAACATTCCCGCTGGATACAGGTTATGCGAGCCCGTGTAGATGTCCACGGTGTCGGCGCGCATGACGAGCTTGGCGGCGTAGTCGAGCTGTGCGGGGTCGAGCAGTTCCTGCGTTTCGGCCAAGGTGGTCTGGTAGAGCCCCTCCATGCGCTCCATTACCTGTGCGGGGGTGGAGGTGGCATCGAAGGGAAAGTTGATGTCCACGTCGCGCCGATTGCCCGCCTCGGTCGCCTGGCGGATGAGCTCGACCTTGAGGTCTTTGAATCCCTCGAGGCCGAGCTTTTTGCAAAAGCGGTGCACGCTCGCGACCGAAACGTTGGCGCACGCGGCAAATTCCTTAATGGAAAGCCCGCGCACATCCTCGCCCATGGCGAGGGCCGTTTGCCCAAGTTGTTGCTCGGTGGGGGTGAGGCTTTTGCCCTGCGTGATCTTTCGCCTGATATCCATATGGCTCCTATGCGTTTGCGTCGCGATAAACCAATCATAACGATAAATAAAACGTTCGGCTTGGCTGGGAGTTTTGGTCCGCCGGTCTATGAACGACGGACCGCTCGACGCCGTGCGGGCTCAACATGGGGGCACTGTCCTTGTTGGGCCGTTTGCGCCCGGGGCGTTACCCGAGCACACGTACGGGCCCCAAGAGGCCGCTGGGCTCGGAGGGCTCGGTCATGCCGAATATGTCGGGGACGGCGTGATCGAGGGTGTTGATGATGTCGATCGTAAGCGCGTGCTCACCGGCCAAAAGCGCGCCGACCTCAAAGCGGTAAGGCGGACAGATACGGGTGCCGAGGGATTTGCCGTCGAGGGCGACGGTTGCGGTCTCAAAGACCTCGCCAAGGTCGATGACGGTGCTGGTGACCGCTTCGCCCAGGACAAAGGAGGCCTGGTAGCGGAATGTGCCGGCCTTGCCGGGGAACTCGGCCGAGGAAAGGTCGTGCAGGTCTGCAAGCTCAACAGGCTCGCCAAAGGCATCGGTGCCAGGGGCAGAGAAGGCAACCGCCCAGGGCCCGTCGATGCATGCGGCTTCGTCTCCAACGGTTGCCGCGCCGGCGGAACCTGTAGCCCCAAGGACCACGATGCAGCTCTCGTAGGGAGCCAACTCGAGCGTGCCGTCAAAGGCGGCGGGCTCGGTGCCGTTGAGCAGGTCGAGGCGCGCGCCTGCAACGGGTGTGCCGTCGGCAAGCGCAACCTGAGTGGAGATACCCTGCTTGGGATGCTCGTTGACGAGCATCAGATAGCTCTCGCCCGCCCGCTCGTAGCGCAGTGCGCGCAGCCAGGGCTGGGGCTCGGCGCAAACCACGGTCTGCATGCCGGTATTGGCAAGTGTGCCTGCGAGCCCGGTGGTCGCCAGGAGTTTGATGCCGGCGAGCGCGGTTGCATCCAGGGAGGCAAAGCCCTCGCGGCCTGCAGTGTCGCCGTCGTAGCGCTTGTTCGGCAACTTATCCAGCGCGTACACGGCAACACCCGCGGCTGCGGCGCGCGCGGCAAAGTCGAGCACGGCTCCGCCGACAAACTCGGCTCCGGGCATCACCAGGCAGCGGTATGCCTGGCCGTTCACGCTAAAGCCGCTACCGTCTGCGGCAATTTCAACGGCATAGCGCCCTGCGTCCTCAAATGCCTCTGCTGGCACGATGTCAAAGTCGACCTGCGCGCGCATAAGCTCGGAGGCGGCATGCTGCATAAAGTTCGCCTCGCCTGCCCACTCGGCGTCCGCATGGTAGAGAAGCGCCGCCGGGGTCGTTGCACGCCCGCCGCTCAGCAGACTCGCCGTACGGTTCATGTAGCTCATGAGCTGCCCAAAGTGTGCAAACTGGGGGTTTTGGCCATGCGCATAGAAATGCGGCGGGCAGTCCCAGTCGGGGAAGGCGGCCATGCTAAAGGCATGCGGCACAAACCAATTGACGCCGCGCACCAAAAAATGATCGGCGATCCACTTCATCTCGCGCAGGCCTTCGTGCCATCCAAATGCGCCAAAGACCTCGGCCATGCAGCGCCCCTGCTTTTTGGGGTCGAGGTGTGCTGCCGAGGAGCCCAGCTTGGGCAGCACGTAGTTATAGAACTCGAGGTCCCATACGCCGCGTCCGTAGCTGTGAAGGCCGCGGTCCATGCCGGGCACAAGCTGGTTGATCACGATGTCGACGCCCGCCATGTCCTGACCGCCCACGGCGCGGAAGTAGTGCCCGGCGCCCACGCCCAGGCGCGCGTGGCAGTCCTTGTCTTCGATTACGTGACCGATGTATTGCACGCCGTGCGCGCGGCACCAGTCGCCGAGCTGGTCGCAGAAGCACTCCTTATAGAGGGTACTCGCGATGTCCATATAGACGTGGCGTACATGCGCGCCGGCCGGCTCGCGGTCCCACAGGTGCGGGAGCTCGTCCAGGTAGCGCTCGCCCAGCGCCGTGCGCAGGCGACGCTCAAGCTCGGCCGACCAGGGCAGGGGCGCGGTGGCCTTGCCGATGAGCGTATCCGAGATGCCGTCGGGGCCCGTGGTGCCCTTCTCGTTGGCAAATCCGGGCTCATCGGAGAAAAAGCCCAGGATCGTCTTGCCAAACTCATCGCCCAGATGCTCAAAATGCGGCTCGTAGACAGCATCGATGAGCTGCGCCACCGAGGCGCGGTCGACCATATTGATGTAGTCCTCGTTGTAGGAGGTCTTGCCGCTCGTGAACATCACGCATGCCTGCGTGAGGCCCGCAGGTGCATCGAAGACCAGGCGGCTGGGGTTGCCGTCTGCATCGTCGATTACTCGGTAAGCGACGTCGACGGGGCTGCCGTCCTGCATAAATGTCACGCCGTAGAAGTGCTCGGTTTTGTCGAACATGTTGGCGAGCGCGATGCTTGCGGCGGACGTGGGACCCACGATGTTGAGTGTGCGGTGCGTGAGAACGATCTTGCGGAGCTCGGGCACGGCCTCCTTGACGGCGCCGTTGGCAAAGCCCGTGGGGAAGTGCGCGTCGTCCAAGATCCAGAGCTTAAGGCCCAGCTGCTTGCACTCGTCAATGACAAAGCGCAGATCGCGCCACCAGCCCTCGCCGCAAAAATCGGGGTGTGGGCGGCTTTCGAGACAGACCTCGTGGATGTCGGCGCCGGCGATCTTTTCCAGATACTCGGCAATGGTTTTATGGCTCTCGCCCTTCATCCACAAAAACGGAAGCACGTGGTTGTCGTATGTGCCCTCGAGCACCTGCTGATAGTACGCGGTCATGGATCCTCCTTGGCTCGATCGATCTGCTGCATAGCACAGATTATGGACGCGTCGGCGCGTTCTGCTAATATCTGAATAACGACGAACTATGACCAAATCAACGATTGGCAAGCCATGGAGATCGACGAGCTCGAGCGTAGGCTCAGCGAACTGAGCGCCAGTGAGATCGCTTATAAAGACGGCATGGCATTTGATTGGTCGATTATGACCGAGCATGTCGAAATCGACGGATGCCCAGTGCGCAAGATTGGGCAGCCAGGGTTTGCCTACGCCCAGCCCGGCATGCCGCGTGGCCTGACGATAAGGAAAAACTCGCGCTTTAATGCAGTTCCCGAGCACGTGCATGATTACGTGGAGCTGAGCTATGTGTATCGCGGACGCTGCCCGCAGACGGTGGCGGGGGAGAGGCTCGAACTGGGCCGCAACGAGGTGCTTTTGCTCGACGCCCTCTGCCCGCATGCCGTGGCGGCGCTTGGTGAGGACGATATCATGCTGAGCATGACCGTTTCACGCTCTTTTTTGCGCCGGAGCCTCGAGTCGAGCCTCTCGCGCGAGAGCGCGGTCTCGCGGTTTTTGTTCAACGCGCTCAACAGCGAGACGGACCATCGGGGCCATGTCCGTTTTCATTGCGGCGAGAGCCGTCGGATTCGGCGCTACATGCAGGAGATGCTCTGTGAGCTGTATGACCCGAGCCCTAATGGTCCCGAGATCGTCCTGCGTCTGTTTCAGCTGTTTTTGGCCGAGCTCATGGATTGCTACGAGCGCAAGCTGGTGCGCGGCGCGGCGGACGGCGCGGCGGGGCCCACTGCCCTGGTGACGGGAATGCTCGGCTATATCGATCGCGAATTCGCTGCATGCTCCCTCGAGGGGATGGCGGCGGAGTTTGGCTTGAGCCCTAATTATGCGACGGCGCTCCTCAAGCGGCATGTGGGCAAGACCTTTAGGCAGCTTGTGCAGGAGCGACGCCTGGTGCGTGCGGCCGAGCTTCTGCGCGGTGGCGCCACGGCCGGGGCGGCTGCGCATGCGGTGGGCTATGAAAACATGAGCTTCTTCTACCGTAAGTTTCACGACAAGTATGGCTGCACCCCCGCGGCATACCGCCGGTAAGCGCGGGGCGGATCGTCTTCGCTCCTTCGGTGTCAAAAAGTTTCAGCTGCAGCGCTGTTGCAGCGCGCGTCTGCGAAAAGAAGTGTCCAAATCGGCGCCTTCGCCCTGGCCTGGAGCGACTCGGCGGCATACTCGTTTCATCAGCAACACGCATGAGCGAGGAGGCACTTATGGGATTCCCCGAGGGTTTCTATTGGGGTGGCGCTACCGCCGCCAATCAGTTTGAGGGCGCTTGGAACGTGGACGGCCGCGGTCCTTCCGTCGATGACCATTTTTTGGGCGGCAGCTACAAGGAGCCGCGTCAGATTACGATCGACATCGACCCCGACCGCTTCTACCCCAATCATGACGGTATCGACTTCTACCATCACTACGAGGAGGACATCGCGCTGTTCGCCGAGATGGGCTTCAACATGTTCCGCATGTCCATCTCTTGGAGCCGCATCTTCCCCAACGGCGACGACGCCGAGCCCAACGAGGCCGGCCTCGCCTTCTACGATCGCGTCTTCGACTGCCTGCGCGCTCACAATATTGAGCCGCTCGTGACCCTGTCGCACTACGAGATGCCCTATCACCTGGTCGAGAAATACAATGGCTGGGCGAGCCGCGAGCTCATCGGCTTCTTTGAGAAGTACTGCCAGACCGTCTTCGACCGCTATCAGGACAAGGTCAAGTTCTGGCTCACCTTCAACGAGATCAACTGCGGCACCCAGGACATTGGTAACCTCTTTGGGACCAGCATGATCCAGGGCTTTGAGGGCCCGGCTTCGGCGGTCCACACCACGCCGCAGGCCCGTATGCAGGCCCTGCATCACCAGTTTGTCGCCAGCGGCCGCGTCGTGCGCTATGCCCACGAGCACTATCCGCAGTTTAAGATGGGCAACATGGACTGCTTCGTCCTCTCCTATGCCGCCACGTGCGATCCGGCCGACGTGTTCGCCACGCAGCAGGAGATGAATACCATGAACTGGTACTGCTCCGACGTGCAGGTGCGCGGCAAGTATCCGTTCTATGCCAAGCGTTTCTGGGCCGAGAACGACGTCGAGCTCGTGATGGAGGACGGCGATCTGCAGGATATCGCCGACGGCAAGGTCGATTTCTACACCTTTAGCTACTACATGTCCGGAACCGTGGGCACCCACAAGGACCACGAGATGACCGAGGGCAACATGACCTTTGGCGGCAAGAACCCCTATCTGGAGTCCACCGACTGGGGCTGGCAGATCGATCCGCTGGGCCTGCGCATCGCCCTCAACGAGATTTACGCCCGCTACGAGATTCCGCTGATGGTGGTCGAGAACGGCATGGGCGCCTACGATGAGGTCGAGGAGGACGGCTCCATCCACGATCCGTATCGTATCGCCTACTTGCGCAGCCACATCAAGGCCATGGGCGAGGCCATTGCCGACGGCGTCGACCTGATCGCCTATACCTGGTGGGGCCCCATCGACCTGGTTTCTGCCGGCACCGGCGAGATGCGCAAGCGCTACGGCTTCATTCACGTCGATAAGTACGACGACGGCACCGGTACCTACGAGCGCCGCCGCAAGGACAGCTTCTACGCCTACCAGAAGATCATCAAGTCCAACGGTGCCGAGGGCCTGGATTAATCGACAATATGAGTGCCACCGGGGAAAAGCGTTGGGATGGGCTCGCGATTCGAGTCCCCACCTTAGCATTTGAACCATTTGGCACTATAATCACCATAGGCATGCGCATAACGTTGCGCTTAATCAAGAGGAGAAAACGTATGGGTCTGTTTGACATGTTCAAGAAGAAGGCTGAGCCCGCGACTGCCGCTGCTCCGTCCTCCATCTCTGCTTCTGCCGGCGCCGACGTGCTGTGCTCGCCCGTCAAGGGCAAGGTCATCAAGATGGCCGATGTGCCCGATCCCGTCTTTGGCGGCGAGGTCCTGGGCAAGGGCTGCGCCGTGTGGCCCGAGGACGATCTGGTCTACGCTCCCTGCGACGGCAAGGTGACCGTCACCATGGGTCACGCCGTGGGCCTGCAGTCCGATAGCGGCATCGAGGTTCTGGTGCACGTTGGCGTCGATACCGTCAACATGAACGGCGACGGCTTCGAGGGCTTCGTCAAGGCCGACGATGTCGTTAAGGCTGGCCAGCCCATGCTCAAGATCGACCGCGCCAAGATCGCCGCTGCCGGCTACAAGGACTGCGTCGTCGTGGCTGTGTCCAACACCGCCGAGTTCGCCGACGTCGAGCTCGCCGTCGAGGCTGACTCCGCTGTCTCCGCTGGCGATGCCATCGTCAAGGTCGTCCGCAAGTAGTCTGCGGCAACATAAGGGTGTTTTGGGGTGGTCGGGTTATCCGGCCGCCCTTTTTTATTGCAATGCGGCGGAACGTTTTATTGCGCGTTGGGCGGACCGGTAAACCGTTCGGACGTTAAATCGAGCCGACTGCGCCTTTGCTTTGCCGGGGGTGTTCGTTATCGGCTAGTATGGCCTTATTGTTACGACGCGCACCGCGTCGGGAAGCGCGGTGCCGCTTGTTGGGAGGAATGTCATGAAGAAGAAGCTGCTGCTTGCGCCCCTGATGGCTGTTCTGGTCGCGTGCGTGGTTGTGCTTTCCGGCTGCGGAGGTCCTTCGGTTGAGGAGCTCATCACCGAGGATCTTACGACGCAGTTTGACGAGGTCAAGAACGGCGGCGACGACTTCCTCGCCGGCCTGGAAGAGGCCTCGGGCGACGAGTTCGAGCAGCTGGGCATCGATCCCAAGGAGTACGCCAAGAGCTATCTCGAGGGTTTTGACTACAAGATCGGCGATGTGACGGTCGACGAGGACAAGGGCACCGCGACTGCCGATGTCACCATTACCTGCAAGTCCATGAACAAGATCGTTGAAGATTTCGCCACCCAGTATCAGGAGAAGATCGCGGCGCTCGATACGATGCCTTCCGAGGACGACCTGTACAAGATGGCCGGCCAGGTCATGGTCGACGTGACCAAGGCCGCTAAGACCAAGGACACCAAGGTTACCTTCAAGTACACCGCCAATGACGATGGCGAGTGGTCTGCTGACGATTCCGCAACCACCGAGATGATGAATGCGATGATGAGCTAGGGGAGTTACGCGGTAGTTCGTTACGGCGTTTTACCAAACGCCGTAACTGCCCGACGCTGCGCGGGCACCAGAGCGACAACTTGTCATTCAAAGAGGACGGCATGACCAGAAGGTCTATACTGTCCTCTTTTCATGCCAATTTGTTCGCACTGGTGCCCGCTCGCTGCCCGTCCTCTACCTGCGGCGTTGCCATGGTAGTCATTGAGGCGGCACTTGGGGACGTTCCTTTTCTGCCGGCAGTTGGGGACACTCCTTGTATCAACGCCGTATCAAATGCTCGGGAAAATGCGACCCGGTTTTTTGGCCGAATTCCGGGTCGCGGTTTCCGGATGGGGCGGGTTGCGGAAACCGCGACCCGGAATATTGCTCTGAAACGGGATACGGTTTCCCCGACGCGCCTCAAACGGAAAGTGCATCCCATTTCGGAGCTCCAAAACGGGATGCACTTTCCGCGTGGAAGAATTGTCGCAGCTGCGTTAAGCGGTGTCGCTCGCTACTCGCCCAAGATTAGCTCGGCGAGTTCGTCCTGCGTATCTACCACGTAGTCGGCGCCGGCGGCTTCCAGCTCTGCGCGGCCGCGGAAGCCCCAGCTGACGCCCGCGCTCTTAAGGCCGGCGTTGTGGCCGGTCAGAACATCGACATTCGAATCGCCCACATAGAGCGTGGTTGCCGGATCGGCGCCCAGCTCTTTCATCACATGCAACGTGACGGGTGCCTCGGGCTTGGGCGGAAATGCGCCCACACGGCCCTGTACCAGCGCAAAGCGATCGGGGCCAAAGTATTTCTCGATAAGCGGGGCTGCCGAAATATGATCCTTGTTGGTGAGCACGGCAAGCTGAACGCCCGCTGTGCGCAGACGGTCGAGCATCTCAATCGTGCCGGCGTAGGGTGAGGTGTGGTCCTCCTTGTGCTCGCCGTAATAGGCCCTAAACTCGGCAAGCGTCTGCTCAAACATACGGCCGTCGCCCGCGTACTCGGCGGGCATAAAGCGCTCGACCAGCTTGAGCATGCCGTTTCCCACCTTGTAGCGGTACTCGTCTACGGCAAACGTGGGCCAGCCGTGCATCTCGCAGGTATGGTTGCTGGCGGCCGCCAGGTCCTCGAGCGTGTTGAGGATGGTGCCATCCAGATCAAAGATCACATGGGAAAAAGCTGCTGCCATGGGTGCTCCTGCCGCTTGAGTTGTAAAACGCACCCCATGATACTGGGCATGCGTGCCGGGCATGTTTGGAATCTGAATATCTTTAATAGCCCTGAGCCTTTGTCGTTAGCAAATCCTCGGCAGTTGTTCTCCCACAAGCATGTCGAGGATACGGGTCGAGTCCCAGCCGGTGCGTACGCGCACGGCGGGACGGGCGCCCTCGGCAAGTGGCAGCACGCGACCGATGATGGCGGCGTTCTCGCCGTAGCGGGCGGCGCGCATGGCTGCCAGCGCGGCATCGGCTTGCTCGGCCGGCACCACGGCAACCATCTTGCCCTCGTTTGCCACCTGCAGCACATCGTAACCGAGCATCTCACATGCCGCCTGCACGTCGGGGCGCACGGGCACGGCATCCTCGTCGATCTCCATGGCAACGCCGCTGGCCTGGGCAAACTCGTTGAGCGTGGATGCCAGGCCGCCGCGCGTGGGGTCGCGGAAGCAGCGGGTGTCGGGGGCGGCGGCGAGCACGTCGGCAATCAGATGATTGAGCGGCGCAGCATCGCTTTCGATGTCGCTCGAAAACGCCAAGCCCTCGCGCTGGCTCATGATGGCGATGCCGTGGTCGCCTAGCGTACCCGATACCAGGATGGCGTCGCCGGGCCGACAGTTCGCACCGCTGAGCGTTACGCCCGCGGGCACTTCGCCCACGCCGGCGGTATTGATGTAGACGCCGTCGGCACCGCCACGCTCGACCACCTTGGTGTCGCCGGTGATTATGGACACGCCCGCCTCGCGCGCCGTTTCGGCCATGGTCTGCACAATCTGGCGCAGCTTGTCCATGGGATAGCCCTCTTCGAGGATAAAGCCGCATGAGAGGTAGCGCACGTTAGCGCCCGAGGTCGCGACGTCGTTGACGGTTCCGCATACGGCGAGTCGGCCGATATTGCCGCCGGGGAAGAACTGCGGCGTTACCACAAAGCTGTCGGTCGACATGGCGATTCGCCCGCTTGCGGGCAGTGCGGCGACACCGGCATCGTTGCCCGCAAGCAGCTCGGGCGACCCAAAGGCATCCAGAAAGACCTCATCGATAATGCGCTTCATCATCTGGCCGCCGGAGCCGTGGCCCAGCAGGACAGTGCTATCGGTGGCAGTACGGGACATATCGAAAACTCCAATCGTGGGTGGTGCCGGTACGCGGGGGCGTCCGGGCTAGTCGCGGTATCTAAAGTACGCCGCGCAGCTGCCTTCGGAGCTCACCATGCAGGGGCCGACGGGGTGTTCGGGCGTACATGCGTGGCCGAACAGCGGGCAGTCGCTCGGTGTGATGGCTCCGCGAAGCACGTCGCCGCAGCGGCACCCGCGTGGCTCGACCGTCGCCTCAACGGGCACGTCAAAGCGGGCGCCGGCATCAAAGCGCGCGAATTCGGGTCGGATGGAAAGACCCGAAGCCGCAATCGGCCCCAGCCCGCGCCACGTGGTGTCGCATGGCTCAAACACCTGCTCGACCAGCTGGCGCGCTACGGGATTGCCGTCTGCATTGACGCCACGGCGGTAGGCGTTGTCGATTGCGGGCCTGTGCTCGACAATCATCTGGACCAGCATGCAGATGCCCTGCAAGATATCGACCGGCTCAAACCCGGTGACTACGCCGGGGGTCTCGAACTCATCGACCAAAAACCCAAAGGGTGCCAGGCCTGTGATGGTAGCGACGTGACCAGGCAGGATAAAGCCGTCGATGGCGGTCTCGGGGTCGTTGGAGATCGCACGCAGAGCCGGCGGCGTGGTCTTGTGAGCACAGTAGACCGAGAAGTTCTGGAGCCCGCGCGCGTCGGCCTCCAGGATAGCGGCGGCAATGGTGGGCGTTGTGGTCTCAAAGCCGACGCCCATAAAGATGACCGGGCGTTCGGGATTTTGCTCGGCAATGTCGAGTGCGTCGAGCGGAGAGTAGACGATGCGGATGTCGCGCCCCGCCGCCTTTTGCGCGGCAAGCGAGGTGGACGATCCGGGCACGCGCATCATGTCGCCAAAGGTGGTGATGATGGCGCCGTCCATGTTGGAAAGCGCGATTGCGTGATCGATGTCGCGGTTGGCGGTGACGCAAACGGGGCACCCCGGGCCGCTTAGCAGTTTGAGCCCCGTCGGCATAATGGAGCGAAAGCCATAGCGGCCAATGCTCACGGTATGCGTACCGCAGACTTCCATAAGGTTGATGCTGCGGTTGCCGACAAGCTCATGAATACGATCGATGAGCTCGCGGGCCAGCTTGGGGTCGCGAAATGCCGAAAAGTCGATACCGGAGCGAACCGGCTGCGCCGCCGCCACTAGTATGCCTCGGCTGGGTTGGTGGCGAGTTGGTCCTCTTTGGCCAGCTCGGTCATGGTATTGACGAGCTCGAGTGTCTCTTGGGCTTCCTGCTCGTCGACAATCTGAATGCCAAAGCCGGCGTGCACGAGAATATAGTCGCCTACCTGTGCCGTCGGCACGAGGCGCAGCGAAACGGGGCGCTCGATGCCCATCATGTCGACGGTCGCCTTAAGGTCGTCGTCGCGTTTGACCACTTTACCGGGAACGGCAAGGCACATAATGTTCCCCTTTTATACGTTTTGCGCTGGATAGGCGCCTGATTACCCATCAGTTGATGGTAGCGCTCGCGGGAGTCACGAGCAAACGCGTTACACCTGTGAGACGGCGGCGCGCAGGCTGGCAAAACGCCTATCGCGATGCTGTCTGCGCGAGGCGAGCGCGAGCGATGGCGGCCTGACCGTAGGCGATGCAGCCGTCGTTGACGGGCACAGTATGGGGGACCAAGACGGCAAGACCGGCGTCTTTGAGTTCGTGGGTAAGGAGCTGAAGCAAAAGCCGGTTCATGAACACACCGCCCGAGAGCGCGACGGTATCGAGGTTTTCGCGATTGCAGATCTCGCACGCGATGTGGGTCGTAGCGTGCGTAATGGCGATGTGAAACTCGAGGGCGAGCCTGTCGGCCGGCGTGCCTGCCTCAATTCCATTCAGAAGAGATTCGATGAGCGGTTGGGGGTCCAAGATGGGGGAGTCGTCGGCAGACGTGAATACGCCTGCATGATTGCCGTCGAGACGAACGGTCTTACCGCCGAGCGCGCGCCAGGCGGCGGCTTCGAGTTCGATGGCGGGCTCGCCCTCGTAGGTTGCCTTGTCGCAGATGCCCAGAATTGCCGCCGCGGCATCAAAGAGACGCCCCATGCTGCTGGTACGCGGGCTGTTGATGCCGCGCTCGATCATGGTGGCTGTCACGCTGCGCGTTTGCTCGTCGAGGGCGCCCAATAGCCCCGCGGCACCCGGGTGCTCGAGCAGGCCGAGCTCGCTCAGCAGGGCAAAGGCATTGCGGCGGGCGTCGCGCACGGAGGCCGCCCCGCCGGGGAGCGCCCAGGTGCGCAGGTGCGCGGCGCGTTCAAAATCGGCAAGGCCGGCAACAAGAAACTCGCCGCCCCAAATGGTCCCATCGGTGCCGGCGCCGGTGCCGTCAAAGGCGATGCCAAGGACACGCGCGTCGGTTGTAAGCTGGCCCGCGGCGATGGCCTCGGCCATCACGCTCGCGATATGCGCATGATGATGTTGGACTTCGATAAGCGGCAGATTGTGCTTCCGTGCCAGTTCACGCGCCCACTGGCTCGACAGATAGCTGGGATGCATGTCACATGCCAAGGCGGCAGGCGCCAGGTCAAAGAGGTTTTCCAAGCGCGTGCGCGCGGCGTTCCAGGCATCGAAGGTCTCGCCGTTTTCGACATCGCCGATATGCTGCGACACAAAACAGGCCACATGGCCGTCGGCGTCCTCGCGCGTGAGCGCGATCGTAGCTTTTTGCTGCGGCCCGCAGGCGAGCACGCAGGGTGCAGTGCCGTCGAGCGCCGGCAGCGCTAACGGCTGCGGCGCATATCCGCGCGCGCGACGCACAGGCATAACGGCGCCGTCGACCACGCGCACCACGGAGTCGTCGTAGCGCGAGAGAATCGCGCGGTCGTTGCCGAGCAGCGCGTCGGCAATGCCGGCGGCAACGAGGCGCTCCCAGGCAAGATCGTCATCGGTCTCGATGGGCTCTTCGCTCAGGTTTCCGCTGGTCATGACGAGCGCGTGCATACCGCGGGCTTCTGCCGCGGCAAGCAACAGATGCTGAAGCGGGGTGTAGGGGAGCATAATACCGAGCTCTGGAAGGTCGTGCGCGACGGACGGCGCGAGCGCGAGGGCGTCGGGGGAGCCGCCGCTCTCGCAAGCAGCACGTCGGCGCAGCAGCACAATGGGGCGAATGCTGCCGGCCAGCAAGCCGCGTGCAACGTCGTTGACATGGCACAGGCGTTCAGCGTCGGCAAGGTCGCGTACCATAACGGCAAGCGGTTTGTTGCTGCGGCGTTTGCGGCGGCGAAGCTCGGCTACCGCCTGCTCGTTGGAAGCGTCGCATGCCAAGTGAAATCCGCCCAGACCCTTGATGGCGACGATACCGCCACCGGCCAGCAGCTCAACACAGCGGTCGATAATGGCGTCGCTGGTCTCGCGCGTGGTGCCGACGGCCGGCAACGCGGCGGCTTCGCCCGGCTCATCGCCCACGCTCGCTTCGCGCCACATGATATGCGGCCCGCAATCAAAGCAGGCATCGGGCTGCGCGTGAAAACGCCGGTCGAGCGGGTCGGCATACTCCGCGGCACACTCAGGACACATAGGAAAACAATTCATCGACGTGGCCGCTCGGTCATAAGGCAGCGACCGGATGATGGTAAAGCGCGGTCCGCAGTTGGTACAGTTGATAAAAGGGTAGTGATAGCGCCGATCGGCGGGGTCGAACAACTCGCGCAGACAATCATCGCAGGTGGCGATATCGGGCGAGACGAGCGTCGTGTGCGCGGTCTGGTCCTGCGATGCTACGATGCGAAAACCCTGTTCATTGGCGGTATCCCAACCGTGGGCTGCCAGGTCCACAACCTCGACATACTCTACGCGGGCTGCCGCAGGCGCATGCTCAGAAAGCGCGGCAACAAAAGCATCGAGCGCATCGGCCGGAGCGTGCGCCTCGATATGCACGCCGTCGCCCGCGTTGAGCACCCATCCGCAAATGCCATGCGCCATGGCCTCGCGATACACAAACGGCCGCATGCCAACGCCCTGCACAATGCCCGTTACATGAATATGCACATGTCGCATGCGACACCCCTCATCAAAACCGACCAAATAGGGACAGGTGCGCTACAGTCCCAGGCTCTGCTTGGTGGCGGCGCACGTGAGCTCGCCGTGCTTAACGCCGCGCAGGCCCAGCAGACGGTCGGCCAGCTCGT
>CATYVH010000027.1 GCA_958413765.1 uncultured Collinsella sp. | reverse complement strand
AACCTCGACTGGAGCTTTGACTACGGCCAACAGGTTCGCGTGATGCCGCGCGGGTTTCACATTCCGTATTCGTTTATCGACGACGCGACAGCGGCACACGCGGTGATCGGCATGTGCATCGATTACAAGAACTACCCCATGTTCTTCGACTGCGGCAACGATGCGGGCCTCGCCGTGGCGGGTCTCAATTTCCCGGGTTATGCCGAGTATGCCGAGGATCCTGCCGACGGCAAGACCAATATCGCGGCCTATGAGTTTCCCCTGTGGGTGGCAGCGACGTTCTCGACGGTCGACGAGGTCGAGGCTGCGTTGCACGATACGGTGATTGTTGCCAAATCTGCAGGAGAGGGGCTGGGCGTGTCGCTGCTCCATTGGATTATCGGCGACAGGCAGCGTAGCATCGTGGTCGAGATGATGGCTGACGGCCTGCACGTATACGACGATCCGGTCGACACCCTTGCCAACCAGCCGACCTTCCCGTGGCATATGGAAAATCTACGCACCTATATCACCGCCACAAGCGATTTTCCGCAGACGGCGACGTGGCGTGGCGCCGAGCTTAAGCCCTATGGAGCCGGTGCCGGCATGCGCGGCATTCCCGGCGACTGCTATTCGCCGAGCCGTTTTGTAAAGGCAGCGTACCTCAACGCCAATTACCCGCAAAAAGACAGCGAGGCCGAAAACGTCGTCCGCATGTTCCGCTCGCTCGAAGGCGTGGCGATGATCGAGGGAGCGTCCAAGATGGGCGATGGCAAGTTCGAGAAGACCATCTACACCGGATGCTTTAGCGCGCGCACGGGCAATTATTACTACGCGACCTACGATGACCCGTCGATTCGCTATGTGAGCCTGATAGATGCCGAGGGTGCGAGCCCCGATGGGCTCGTGGTTCCCGAGCCGCGTCGCTCGTAGCCGATAGCTTCACTGCAATGCAAAGCGGCCCTGCATCTCCCGTGAGGTGCAGAGCCGCTGTCGTCGATGGTCGACGTCGCTAGAAGTTGACGTCGTTGAGTTGGGTGCTCTCGAGACCGTCGAGCTGTTGCCGTTCGGGCGTATCGGCGACGCTTAGGTGTGATGCTGCGGCGGTAGCTCGCCCGACGCCATCAGGTCGCCAACAATCTGGCGCAGGTAGGCGTTGACGCGCTGGTTGACCTTAAAGCCCAGGTCCAAGCGCACGCGGAACAAAAAGTCCGTGCCAAAGGTCTCGACGGAATACTCGTGCGTATAGGGCTCGTCGGTGACATGCACGTTGATGAACCAGTATGCCTTGGCGCGCTTGGGGTGTTTGTCCAGGATGGAGTAGAGCACGTCGCGGTCGAGCGTGAGCGGGTCGGGGCTGTTGGTGAGAAACACGAGGTTGTCGGCGAGCACGGGATAGGTCTCGTCGTTGCGCAGGCGGTCGAGCTGATCGATGTACTTGGAGACGGGCAGCAGGATCGTTTGCGTGCGCTCGATGGCGAGGCCGTAGGCGCACTTTTATGCCGTCTTCATACATATATGAGCAGTGTGGCACATTGGGTTATTTTAGACAATAATCCCCAGCTGGGGATTATTCATGTATGCAGGTAGCATTTCAAAATAGGGGCGCATCCGCTGAATGGTTCTGCTGCAATGTGATAACCGCGGACAGACCCTGCTTTGAAACTGAAGAGGGGCTTTTAGGCGCGTGCTGCCTGGGCGATACCGGTCTTGGCGCTTGCGCGTTTGCCGGCGAGTTCGCAAAAGATCGCGCCGCCGATGATAAGCGCGGCGCCCATCAGGCGGACCGGCGTTATGGCTTCGCCCAAGAGGACGGCGGAGAATACGACGGCCGAAAGCGGCTCGAGGTAGCCGACGACCGCGACGGTCTGCACGGGCAGCTTGGCGACGGCGCTAAAGTAGAGCAGGCAACCGATGCCGGTGTTGACGACGCCGAGCATAGCGACGGCGCGCCAATCTATGCCTGCGGCGATGCCGGGGGATAAGAACGAGGGGACTCCCTGGGTGGCGAGTGTGAGGACAAGCGCGGTCACAAAGGCAGCGCTCACCTGGAGCGCGGAGTTCTCGAGGCCTTCGATGTGCGGCGCTCTCTTGCTGGCAATGACCATCAATGCATAGCAGAAGGCCGAGGCGATGCCGCAGACGATGCCCACAATGGGCATATTGCCGCCGAGACCTTGCGCCGCAATGAGAAAAGCGCCGCAGGCGACGGCGATAAACCCGGCGATTTTGCCGCCGGTCAGTTTTTCGCCAAAGATAAGCGGTGAGAGGGCCATGACGATGATGGGACCGCAGTAGTACAGCAGCGAGGAGACGCCGACGCCAATCGTCTGATACGCGCGGAACAGAAAAATCCAGCTGGCGCCCAGTGCGGCTCCCGAAAGGAGGAGGGCTGCGGCTTCGCGGGGGCGAGATGGCGCCTGCAACGTATGGCGTTGGGTGATGGCGAGGATGGCGGCAAGCGAGAGTGCGCCCAAAAACGTGCGTAGTAGCACGATATCGGAGCTCGGCAGTGCGATGGCGGCGGCGATGATGCCGTTGGAGCCAAACAATAGCAATGCTGCTAAGTACGCAAACAGTCCGTTGTTCATGCGCTGACATCCCCTCTATATCCGAGCATGTTCACTATGGGTGAACTGGCTTTAGAAGAAAAGCGAATATAATGCATTGATAACATGACAAAGACTCATGCAAAGGTGGAGGGGTGCCGTGGAGACGAATATTCAAAAGATGCAGGTGCTGCTCGAGACGGTGCGCGCCGGCAGTTTTACGCGCGCCGCCGAGCGGCTGAGCTATTCGCAGTCGGGCGTGAGCCGTATGGTGGCCGATCTCGAGGCCGACTGGGGCTTTAAAGTGCTCGATAGAAGCCGCGAGGGCGTAGTGCTTTCTGCCGATGGGCGGCAGGTTATGCCGGCAGTCGAGGCGTTATGCGAAGAGTTTGGCCGCCTGCAGCGACGGGTGGATGAGATGCGCGGGCTCATGCGCGGCAAAATCTGCATCGGTACGTTTTCGAGTGTGGCGACCCACGTGTTGCCGCCGGTGATTGCGCGTTTTCGCGCCGATCACCCGGACGTCGATTATGAGTTGCTGATGGGCGATTACTCAGAGATTGAACAATGGGTGGCAGAGGGCCGCTGCGATCTGGGCTTTATCCCGCGTGAGCCACGCGGCGCCGGCATGGCGTCGCGACCGTTGGTGCAAGACGAGTTGATGGCCGTGGTGCCAGCGGACTCCTCGCTTGCCACGGCGGAGGTCGTTTCTCTTGCCGATTTAGCCAACGAGCAGTTTATTCTGCTAGAACGCGGCACCGATGACGAGATTACGCCGCTGTTCCGTCGGGCGGGACTGACGGTGTGCTCCAAGCTGTCGACCTGGGATGACTATGCGATTATGGCCATGGTCGAGGACGGCCTGGGCGTGAGCATTCTTCCCGCGCTCATCTTGCGCCGCTGCCAGTTCGATGTTGCCGTGCGTTCGCTCGAGGGACATCCCCATCGGCAGATCAATGCGATATATCGCACGGCTGACGTTTCGCTTGCCGCCGCTCGATTCCTTGAATACCTCTAAACGCGTACACGTCATTGTCCGCTTTGGGCAAATCTCGGAGTCCGGTACGTTTTCTTATGAAATTGAACTTTCGAATGAGGTGCCGCGTTATACTGCTTGCTAAATTGAACCATGGTTCAATTCGTGTTCTATAAATTGAACTTTGCCAGCAAGGAGGTTCCTGTGGCCCAAGAGACGTTTAGCGATCGCCTGCGACAGACTATGTCCGATCGCGACGTTCGCCAGTCGGACGTGATCCGCGCATCGGAGATGCTCGGCAAAAAACTCGGCAAGAGTCAGATGAGCCAATATGTGAGCGGCAAGACGATTCCGCGGCGCGATGTGGCTGAGCTGCTCGCCCGTATTTTGGAGGTCGATGTTACCTGGCTGCTTGCCGGCGACGCCGATCAAGGCGAGGCATCATCACCCCGCAACGATTCCAAGCCCGAACCCCATCCCTCAGCTCAAATTGCAAGGAGCACCACCATGCGTACTTTTTCTAAATCCGCCAAACTCGAGAACGTCCTGTATGACGTGCGCGGTCCCGTCGTCGACGAGGCCGCCCGTATGGAGGACGAGGGAGAGCGCATTCTCAAGCTCAACATCGGCAACCCGGCGCCCTTCGGTTTCCGCACGCCCGATGAGGTCATCAAGGACATGCGCCAGCAGCTGCCCGACTGCGAAGGCTATTCCAACTCGCGTGGCCTGTTCTCCGCGCGCAAGGCGATCATGCAGTATTCGCAGATCAAGGGCCTGCCCAACGTTCAGATGGAGCATATCTACACGGGCAACGGCGTGTCCGAGCTCATTCAGCTTTCGATGAACGCACTGCTCGACAATGGCGACGAGATTCTGATCCCCAGCCCCGACTATCCGCTCTGGACGGCGTGCGCGACCCTTGCCGGCGGTCATCCCGTGCACTATCTGTGCGATGAGCAGGCGGATTGGTATCCCGACCTGGAGGATATGGAGTCCAAGATCACGAGCGCGACCAAAGCCCTCGTCATCATCAATCCCAACAACCCCACGGGTTCCGTCTATCCGCGCGAGGTGCTCGAGGGTATCGTTGAGATCGCGCGCAGGCACCAGCTGATGATTTTTGCCGACGAGATCTACGACCGCCTGTGCATGGACGGCTACGAGCACGTTTCCATTGCATCACTTGCCCCCGACCTGCCCTGCGTCACCTTTAGCGGCCTTTCCAAGTCGCACATGATCGCGGGCTATCGTATTGGCTGGATGGTGCTTTCGGGTAACCAGCGCTGCATGAGCGACTTTATTATGGGCATCAACATGCTCTCGAACATGCGCCTGTGCTCCAACGTGCCGGCTCAGTCGATCGTCCAGACGGCGCTCGGCGGCCATCAGTCTGTTAACAACTATATCCGCCCCGGCGGTCGTGTCTACGAGCAGCGCAACTTTGTGTATGAGGCACTCAACAAGATCGACGGCATCTCGGTGGTCAAGCCGCGTGCGGCGTTCTATATCTTCCCCAAGATGGATGTGAAGAAGTTCAACATCACCGATGACGAGCAGTTTGCCCTCGACCTGCTGCACGAGAAGAAGATCCTGATCACGCGCGGCGGCGGCTTTAACTGGGCCGAGCCCGATCACTTCCGCATCGTGTACCTGCCGCGCATGGAAGTACTCAAAGAGTCCCTCGAAGACCTCGCCGACTTCTTCGATCATTACCGCCAGAGCTAGTGGGATAGAAGTTCCGCACTATGAAAAGCTCCCTGCAGTTGTTTTGCTGCAGGGAGCTTTCTTGAATCGGCGGAACTATATAACTATTCCTTGGCAGTGGTCGATTTCGTGTTGGATGATCTCGGCGGTGTAGCCCGAGAAGTTTTTGATGCGGTGGACGAAGTTCTCGTCCAGATACTCCACCTTAATGCGGCGATAACGGGTACAGGGGCGCTCTCCAACCAGCGAAAGGCATCCTTCGCTCGTCTGATAGGCATTGACCTGCTCAAGAATTTGAGGGTTGTACATCAGGAGCGCCCTGTTGCCGTCCTTTACGCAGATGATGCGTTTGCGCACGCCAATCATATTGGCGGCGAGGCCCACGCACTCGTGCTCATGCTCATGGAGCGTATCCAGGAGGTCCTGCCCGGTCACGGCGTCATCGGGGGCCGCGTCTTCGGAAGGCAGGCGCAAAAAGAACTCGGATTTCATGATGGGTTTGATCATGGCGGGCTCCTCATGTCTCATGCTTTCGTGGACTTTTAATAATAGCGCGGAAGGAAAGCTGCGCGTCCGCGTTACAATCTTTCGACGTTGGACCATGTTGCCAGACTCGTCGCGTGCGGCGTCTGGCGTAAGTCTAGGGCTCATTCTCGCCCTGGGCTGTTCCTCTGGGGCGATGTGACTGTCGTTCCAAGAGGAAGGAAATGCATGGGAAGCAAATCTCAGCAACAAGTTCAGACAACGCCATCGGCCACTTCGGCGTTTCTCGCCGTAATGTATATCGCAGCCTTTGTTGCCGCCTTTAACGAGAACATCATTAACGTGGCGTTGCACGACATCATGGCGGCCTTTTCGGTGAGTGCCACCACGGCGCAGTGGCTTGTTTCGGGCTACATGATCGTGACGTCGATCTTTACGGCCGTCATGGCCTTTCTTTCCGGTCGTTTCTCGACGCGCAAGCTGCTGTTTTTCGCATGCGGATGCACGGTCGCCGGAGAAGTCCTGTGCCTGGTCGCCCCGTCGTTTACTGTTTTGCTGCCAAGTCGTATTTTGCAGGCTGCGGGATCGGGCATCTTGTTTCCGCTCATGATGAACGTGGTGCTGTCTTGCGCCCCGCGTGAGAAGCTCGGTCTGTACCTGAGTCTGGGCGGTGCCTGCATTACGCTAGGGCCGGCGTTTGGACCTGTGATCAGCGGTCTTATGTGCACGTTGTTTGGCTGGAGAGCGGTGTTCGTAGTGCCGTTGGTGGGCGGCATTGCGGTCGCTGCGGCGGGCGTAAAGCTTGTTCAGAATGTCGGAGAGCGCTCGAACACCACGCTTGATATTCTGTCGGTTGTTTTGCTCGCTGCCAGCATTACGGCATTTGTGTATTCCGTAGGCGAGTTCTCGACCAATCTGATTTCCGGCATCGTGACACTCTTCGCCGCCCTTGTGCTGCTCGGCTTGTTTGCGGCCCGTCAGCTCGAGCTCGAGCATCCGGTGCTTAACGTGCGTCCCGTGGCGAGCGTTCGTTTTTGGCCTGCGTGCCTGCTTGTGGTGGTGTCGATGATGACAACGTTCTCGATGAGTGTTTTGTTGCCGCTCTATTTTGAGGGCGCATACGGCATGACCGCACTTGTTGCGGGCTTGCTCATTTTGCCGGCGATTGCCTGCAACGCCGTGACCTCGATTGTGGGCGGACGTGTGATGGACGCCCGTGGCGCATGGCCCCTGCTGCCGGTCGGCTTTGCCCTGATTGCCGTGGGGCAGACTGCCATCTCGATGACGGCGGCAAGCATGAACATCGGCGTCGTCGTGGCGCTGACCGTTGTGGTATATGCCGGAGTCGGTTTGGTGCTGAGCCCCTCGCAAACGGCCGGCTTGGAGACGCTGCCTGCCGCTGAACATCCTCACGGAACGGCATTGCTTAACACGTGGAACATGATTGCCGCATCGTTTGGCCCGTCGCTGTTTATCGGTCTGCTCTCGAGTTCTGCGGTGGCTGCTGGCGCCGCGGGCGTTGCGTCGGACGTTGCCCAGGCGATAGGATTTGCAGCCGCCGTGCGCGTGGCGGCCGTGATTGCCGTTGTCGGGTTCGCGGTGTCGCTGGTGTACGCTCGCCGCGAGTCGCACATGTCGCATTAATGTGTGCACATAGATTCTGCAGCTAGATTGGATGGCGACACCATAAACTAATGGACGTTTTGCCGAGAGGCATGAATGTATAAAGCGCAAAGAGTGCGCGACGGGCCCCGCGAATGGGGCGATGATGCCCGAGAGGGCCAAGAAGGAGTCTCATGTCTGAGAACGAAGAGATCATGAACGAGACCGAGAACGAGACCATGGCTGCCGAGGTTGAGGCAGTCGAGACCGTGGAGACCGAAGCTGCTGAGGTTGAGGCTGCTGACGAGGTTTCCGCCGAGGAGGAGGCCGAGGTTGTCGAGGCCGCCGCTGATTACGATGACGAAGAGCTGATGGACAAGATGCAGAAGGCCGCTCGCCTGCTGCGTAGCCGTCGCTTTGCTATTTCCAAGGAGGAGGAGGCCAAGGCCGAGCGCATGGCGAACATCGAGCGCGCCATTAAGCTCCTTGACCTCAAGCCCAAGATGGAGCAGAAGGAAATGTCCGACCTGCTGGGCATGCGCCTTCGTGAGCTCGATGGTCTGATGGCCGAGGCCGAGGCTGCCGATCTGGTCGGCCGCATCGACGACGCCGAGGGCGATATGCGCAAGATCGTTGTCTTCGCTGCCGAGGATGCCGCTGAGGGCCTGGTCGAGCTTGCCAACAAGAAGGAGAAGCTCCTGCCCGAGCTTTCTTACGAGGAGGCCACCGAGCTGATGGCCGCTCTCGATAAGGTCATCGCTCCGCTCGTCGCCATGGGCCTGGACGAGGACCGCGGTCCTCGCGGCGGCCGTGACGAGCGCGGTGGCCGTGGCGGCGACCGTGGCGGTCGCGGCGGCTTTGGCGATCGCGGTGGCCGTGGCGGTGACCGCGGCGGTCGCGGTGGCGATCGCGGTGGCCGTGGCGGCTTTGGTGACCGTGGCGGCGACCGTGGCGGTCGCGGCGGCTTTGGTGGCAACCGTGGTGGCTATGGCGATCGCGGTGGCAACCGTGGTGGCTTCGGCGGCAACCGTGGCAACGACCGCGGCGGTCGCGGTGGCGACCGTGGCGGCCGCAACGGTGGCGGCTTCCGCGGCAACCGTTTCTAGGGGTTACGCGGTTCTACGAACCGCGTAACTAGTTGACGCTGCAAACCCGCGAGAGCGGCAATCTGCCTTTCAACTTCGGCGGCATGACCAGAAGGTCAATGCCGCCTCGTTTCAAGGCACCTTGCTCGCTCTGGCGGGTTTTCGCTGTCGGTGCCAAAACATCGGCGTTGCCTTGATTCAAACCTGCCAAAAAGGGACAGGTTTATTTTGGTCGGTATTATCTGGGCAAACGTGGCCGTCTATCGCGATGTAGTCGTTGGGGACGTTCTTGTTTGACTAGTCGTTTAAGAACGTCCCCAACGACTACATGGCATGAGAGTGGATAATCTCCCGGTTTGAGCCTGCATTCAAGCTCAAAGTGGGAGATTATCCACTCTCATTTGTTCTGTGTCCGGAAATCCACGCTCGTTTCTACTCTGCCTACATTTGCAGGAACAGTTCGTGGAGGCGGGTGTCTTCGTCGAGTTCGGGGTGGAAGGTTACGCCGAGCTGGTTGCCCTGGCGGGCGGCGACGATGCGACCGTCGACTTCGGCTAGGGCCTCAGTGTCGCCGTGCACTTCGACGATGCGGGGCGCGCGGATAAACGTCAGCGGCACTTCACCGTCGATGCCGGCTACCTGCCCCTTGGCTCGAAAGCTGCCGAGTTGCCTGCCGTAGGCATTGCGCTCGACGAGTACATCCATGGTTGCCAAACGCGACGTGCCCTTATCGTCATGAGCAGCAAGGTCGTGAGCCAGCAGAATCAGGCCGGCGCAGGTGCCCAGGACGGGCATACCTTCAGCGATACGGGTACGAAGCTCCTCGAGCATGCCCAACTCATCAAGCAGTTTCCCTTGAACGGTAGACTCGCCGCCGGGAAGTACCAGACGGTCAAAGTTCTGCTTCAAATCAGCCGCCTGCCTCAGCTCAATACAGCGTGCGCCCAGCTCAGATAGCCTTGCCTCGTGCTCGGCAAAAGCGCCCTGGACCGCCAGCACGGCGACCGTTTGGTCTGCATAATCGCTCATGTGCGATCCTTTCTGCTGGACTAGCGCCCGCGCTCCTCCATGATGATCTCGATTTCGTCGGCGTTGATGCCCACCATGGCCTCGCCCAGGTCCTCCGAAAGCTCGGCGATGAGCTTGGCGTCGGTGAAGTTTGCCACGGCCTTGACGATGGCGGCGGCGCGCTTGGCGGGGTCGCCGCTCTTAAAGATGCCCGAGCCAACAAAGACGCCCTCGGCGCCCAGCTGCATCATCAGCGCGGCGTCGGCGGGGGTCGCGACTCCGCCGGCGGCAAAGTTCACGACGGGAAGCTTGCCCGTGGCATGGACCTCGCGCACCAGCTCGACCGGAACCTGCAGCTGCTTGGCTGCCCCAAAGAGCTCGTCGTCGCGCAGGGCAACAACGTCGCGGATCTGCTTTTGGATCTTGCGCATGTGGCGCACGGCTTGGACGACGTCGCCCGTGCCCGGCTCGCCCTTGGTGCGAATCATCGTGGCGCCCTCGGCAACACGGCGCAACGCTTCGCCCAGATCGCGGGCACCGCAGACAAACGGGACGTCAAACTGGGTCTTATCGATGTGGTAGACATCGTCGGCGGGGGAGAGAACCTCGGACTCATCGATGTAATCGATCTCGATGGCCTGCAGGACCTGCGCCTCGACAATGTGACCGATGCGACACTTGGCCATAACGGGGATGGAGACGGCCTCCTGGATGCCCTTGATCATCTTGGGGTCGCTCATGCGCGAGACGCCGCCTGCGGCGCGGATGTCGGCCGGGATGCGCTCGAGCGCCATGACGGCGCAGGCGCCCGCCTCCTCGGCGATGCGTGCCTGCTCGGGCGTGGTGACGTCCATGATGACGCCGCCCTTGAGCATCTGCGCGAGCTCGCGATTGAGTTTGACGCGATCGGCCTTGCTGGTCTGTTCTGCCATGGTTGCTCCCTTGGTTGGCATGTACATTGCTTGACGGAACATCCTATCGGGGAGCTGGGTATGGCGAAATACTCAGTTTTCGAGATAATAACAAGGTCAGACTAATGCCAGATTGAATGATTCGATAAGGTCAGGTGATAGACCCATGCTTGACTACAATTTGGAAAATCGCGGCGAAGCATCGCTTTATGAGTATGTTTACCAGCAAATTCGCGATGATATTGTTGCTGGCCGTATTGCGGCGGGGGAGCATCTTCCGTCTAAGCGCGCCTTTGCCAGTCATCTGGGAATCAGTGTCATTACTATCGAGAATGCATATAGCCAGTTGCTTGCCGAGGGCTATATTTGCTCAATGCCGCGTCGTGGCTACTACGCGTGCGAGCTTCCGGATGCGCCGGTTTTGGCTTTGGCTGCGGGGGATATCGACCGAGATGCTGTCCCTGTTGGTCCCAGCGCGCATGATGCCATGGGGCAGGCAGAGCGATTCGACGCACTTTCTCCTTCCGCTTTGGAGGCGGCGCGGCTTTGGCAAAGTGCGCTACGGGCGACGCTGACGTCCGAAGACGAACGTGAAATCTTTTCGCCCGCACCGGCGCAGGGCACCGCTCGACTGCGACGTGCGATTGCGCACCATCTGCGCGGGACAAGGGGCATGAATGTCAATCCCGACAATATCGTTATCGGTGCGGGCGCCCAGCTGCTCGATACCATGTTGGTTCAGTTGCTTGGCGCGGACAAGGTGTATGCCGTCGAGGATCCAGGCTATTTGCGCTTGACGCGCATCTATCAGGCCATGGGTTGCGAAGTGCGGCATGTCCCGTTGGATGCTGAGGGCGTGGACTTGAGCGCGCTGCAGAAAACCGGGACCGATGTCCTTCACCTGATGCCGTCTCATCAGTATCCGACCGGTCTTGTGACGAGCATTGCACGTCGCTATGCGTTGCTGAGCTGGGCCGCCGAGCGGCCAGGTCGGTATCTCATCGAAGACGACTTTGATTGTGAGTTTCGCCTTGCCGGCAAGCCGATTCCCGCGCTCGCGTCGATCGATGCCGCCCAGTCGGTTATCTACACCAACACGTTTTCGAAGAGCCTTTCATCGGCGTTACGTTTGGCGTACATGGTGCTGCCCGATGAACTAATGGAGAGGTTTAAACGCAACCTTGGTTTCTACGCCTCGTCGGTAAGTTCTGTTGATCAGGTTGCCTTGGCGCGTTTGCTGGAATCGGGTGATTACGAGCGACATGTGAACCGCGTGCGCGTTCGTGCTCGTGGGGCGCGTGATGGCCTGGCGGCGCTTGTACGGAAAACGTTTCCGGCAGGGGAAGTCTCGATCGAGTACGCGGACGCCGGCCTTTACTGCGTCGTGGCCGTGGAGTGTGACGCGGGCGGAAGCTCTTTTGCACGGGCCCTCACGCGCTCGAGCATCCCTTTTATCGATATCGGTGACTGTTTTTGGTGTGCCGATGGCGCATCTGTCCCTGAAAACTCAACTCAAATTCTTGTTCAGTATGACGATCTGAGTCCAAAAGTACTAACTACCTTGGAATTGCAGCTAATGGGGAGCACTCTGCAACCTAAGTGAGTAGACTTTTAGCACTTTGGCGACCAGACAGTTTTGTAACAAGCTATCTACCTGCGGTTTTGAAAAGCAGGATGACCGGCCTGCTCGGGATGTTCAAAAAAGTCTACTCACTTGCCGCGCAAAGCTCCTGCATGAGAAAAAAATGGGGTTTTCAACAGGGCTTCGTCCAGCTCTCGGCAAGCTTTTGGCCAGTTGGGGAGGGCTGTTGAAAACTTGGCAGTCCGTTCGGCGCCATTTTTGGTGCGTTCGCGCCAATGCGTGACTGACTGGGTTGAAATTCGTGTTTTCCTGTGCCTATGAAGGATCTACTTTGTGACATATCAGCTTTTAGGTACTGGCGTTTGCCTCCTCAAGTCCGCGCTTTGTGTCCGCCGCTTCCACGACCGGAAGAAGACCGGCAGCGATATGATCTCGCCCGCAACCCGACGGCTGCGGTCGCGCTCGGTTTTCCGTTGTATACATTGGTTCGGACGAGAAACAAACGGACTTGTCCTGCCAGCATTAGGCAGCGGCTGTTTCTTGGTGAGCTTCCCAGGGAATCCGTGCTGGAAACGGAGCATGGGGTTTTGATTACGTCTCCTCTACTGACGGCATTCATCATGTTGCGGCATCTGACGGATCTTCAGCTTCTTTTGGTATTGGCGGAGATGTGTGGCTTGTTTGCGGTGTGTGCCCTGCCGGCGGCACTTGAGGCGGAGCTTTCGCGTGCAATTGATTCGGGCGCGATTTCGACAACGTTCGGTTGGGTGCGCTGCCCGTCCGAGGACGGCACCGCCTCAAATTTATGGCGTCGAGACGCTTTGGTTTTGGGCGGAGACCTTGACCGTTTTTGTTCAGATGTTTGCGGGATGCGTTACGGCAATAGATTTATAGCGGTATCGCAACTCGTTCCATTGGGTGCCGCGTCGCCTTTTGAGGTCGAGGCGTATTTGCTACTTGCACTGCCGCGATCCCTGGGAGGCGAAGGTTTTTGCGGCATAGAGCTTAATGTTGAAGTGATGCTAAGCACAAGTGCTCGAGCGATTGTGGGAAAGTCCCGTGTATATATCGACCTACTTCTTTCTTCGCCGGACGGCAGGCGACAGGTGGCCATTGAATGTCAGGGAAAGGCCTCGCACGGACGCACAGGGGATGGCTTGCGTGACGCTGACCGCATGACGGCCCTTCAGGCCATGGGCTACGATGTACTTTTCCTGACGCACAGACAGATATCCGATGAGGGTAGATTCCACGCGATCGTTAAGGCCGTATGCAGGATGCTCGATGCTGAATATCGTGATAAAAGCTCAGATGAGCAAAGGGCTGAGACATTACTCCGGTCTGAACTGTTCGTTGACTGGACAAAATTGGGAGTAATTGACGGAAAGATGCCCGTTAGACACAAAACAGCTCGATCGTGGACGGCTGCGGTTCTAAGTGAGTAGGCTTTTGGCACTTTGGTGACCAGGCCGTTTTGTAACAAGGCATTTACCTGCGGCTTTATAAAGTGATATGGATGGCCTGCTCGGCAAGTTCAAAAAAGTCTACTCACTTAGTTTTTGACGCGAAGCCGATGCCGAAGGTGGTCCTTTTTTTGGGACGTTAACTGGTTCGCTAGACACGAAAAAGGCCCGGATCTTGCGGTCCGGGCCTTATCGAGCTAGAGATTATCTCTCAGGCGATTGGCTTAGCCAAAGTAGCGCTTGAGCAGACCGGCGAAAGCCTTGCCGTGGCGAGCCTCGTCGCGAGCCATCTCGTGCACGGTGTCGTGGATGGCATCGAGACCAGCGGCCTTGGCGCGCTTGGCAAGATCGGTCTTGCCGGCGGTGGCGCCATTCTCGGCCTCAACGCGCATCTCGAGGTTCTTCTTGGTGGAGTCGGTCACGACCTCGCCCAGGAGCTCGGCGAACTTGGCGGCATGCTCGGCCTCCTCGTGCGCAGCCTTCTCCCAGTACAGGCCGATCTCGGGATAACCCTCGCGATGAGCAACGCGAGCCATGGCCAGGTACATACCGACCTCGGAGCACTCGCCCTCAAAGTTGGCGCGCAGGTCAGCAACGATGTCCTCGGAGACGCCCTCCATCTTGGCGACGCCCACGACGTGCTCGGCAGCCCACTCGAGCTGACCCTCCTCCTGCTTCAGGAAGCGAGAGCCGGGAACGCCGCACTGGGGGCACTTGAAATCCTCGGGCAGCTGGTCGCCGTCGAACTCTTCCACATAACCGCAAACGGGGCAAACAAACTTCATAATTCGATCCTTTCGATCGATGGCGATGGCGCGCTCGTCCGGTCCCGTAAGGGCCCTCTCCGGACGTGCGTCTTGACGAGTTCTATTATCCATAAATGCGACCGAATGTGAAGCCTATTAGGAATGATTTTTAATAAAACAATTTTGGGCATGTGAAGATGTTGATTGATTAACGATTGCTAGACCTCGTGCGACCTCCGATGAGTACAATCGGTCGAGCAAATGTTGACCTATCAACAAATGAAGGAGTTTCCTTTATGCATCTAGCCCGTCGTGCCTGGTGTCGAACATATCAGACGGTTTTTCGCATTGCATTGCCAATCCTGCCCTATACCGAGCCGCGCATTTTAGAGCATGCCGAGGATGTGCCCGCGGTGCTTCAAAAGCGCTCGATCCAGAAGGTCCTTATCGTGACGGATCCCGGCATTGCCCGTCTGGGGCTCACGGCACCGCTCGAGACAGCGCTCGCGTCCAAGGGAATTGGCGTTGCGGTCTATGCCGAAACACGTGCGAACCCCACGGTCTCAAACGTGGAGGAAGCGGCGTCCCTGTATCGCGCGAGCGCCTGCCAGGCCATTATCGGCTTTGGTGGCGGTTCGGCCATGGACTGCGCCAAGGGTGTGGGGGCGCGCATTGCGCAGCCATACAAGCCCATCAACAAGATGCGCGGCCTGCTGCGGATTCATCGTCGCCTGCCGCTTCTCATCGCCGTTCCCACCACGGCAGGCACGGGAAGCGAAGTCACGCTCGCGGCGGTAATTACCGATGACGAGACGCACTACAAGTACCCCATTAACGACTTTGTGCTTATCCCGCGCTTTGCGGTGCACGACCCCGAGTTTACGCGCGGCCTGCCCGCCTCCATTACGGGACAGACGGGTATGGATGCCCTGACGCATGCCGTCGAGGCCTTTATCGGGCGAAGCACTACGCCCTATACGCGCAAGATGGCGCGACAGGCGGTGCAGCTCATCCATGACAATTTGCTCGAGGCCTATGAGCATGGTGACGACATGCGCGCTCGTCGCAATATGCTTTCGGCGGCGTATAAGGCGGGCGTTGCGTTTACCCGCTCCTATGTCGGATATGTGCATGCCATCGCGCACAGTCTGGGCGGCCGATACGGAATTCCGCACGGTTTGGCGAACGCGATTATCCTGCCGCACATGCTTCGCGCTTATGGTGACGCCGCCGCCCCCAAGCTTGCCGATCTTGCTCGCATGGCGGGCATTGCGCCGGCTACCGCGCAGGACAGCCTGGCGGCCGAGGCCTTTATCGATTGGGTTGACCGCATGAACGAGGCCCTGGGAATCCCCAAATATGTCTCGGGTATTCGCCGCTCCGATATTCCGCAAATGGCGGCCCATGCCGATGCCGAGGCCAATCCGCTATACCCCGTTCCACTTTTGATGGACCGTTTGGAGCTCGAGCGTATGTACGAGGTCGTTGCGGGTGGTATGTTTGAGGACGAGAACTAGGAGGGTCCATGAACACCGAGGAAATTGCGCGCATCGTCGGCGACCAGCGCGCCTACTTTAAGACGCACGCCACGTTTGATGTCGATGCTCGGCGTCGTGCGCTCGTGAGTTTACGCGATGCGGTACGGGCCCACGAGGCCGATATTGCCCATGCGCTCCAGACCGATTTGGGAAAGTCACATGACGAGGCGTATATGTGCGAGATCGGCACCTCGCTTTCCGAGATTCGACATCAGATTGCGCATGTGGCTCGATGGAGTCGCCCGCGTCTGCGTCCGTGTGACCTTGCCAACGCCGTGAGTGTGTGCAAAACGCAAGCCGTGCCCTATGGCGTCACGCTCATCATGGCTCCATGGAACTATCCGTTTTTGTTGACGCTCGAGCCACTCGCCGGCGCCCTTGCCGCGGGCAATACTGTGGTCATCAAGCCGAGCGCCTATGCTCCTGCATCGAGCGCGGTGCTCAAGCAAATCTGCGAAGAGGCATTTGATCCGCGCCTGGTGACGGTTGTCGAGGGCGGGCGGGCCGAAAACGAAGCGCTACTCGATGAGTGCTGGGACAAGATCTTCTTTACCGGTAGCGTTCCGGTCGGCAAGCTCGTCATGGAGCGCGCAAGTAAAAACCTTACGCCCGTGACGCTTGAGCTGGGCGGAAAGAGTCCCTGCATCGTGGATGCGACGGCAAACTTGAAGGTTGCGGCACGGCGTATCGCCTTTGGTAAATGGCTCAACGTGGGGCAGACCTGCGTGGCGCCCGACTACCTGCTGGTCGATACGAGCGTGCACGACGAGCTGCTGGGCCTCATCAAGGAGGAGGTCCGCCGTATGTTTGGCGAGCATTCGCTCGATAACGAGGACTACGGACATATCGTCAACGCCAAGCATTTCGTGCGCGTGCGCGGGCTGATCGACTCCGATAAGGTTGTGCTGGGAGGCACGGCGCGCGAGTCGTCGCTCAAGATTGAGCCGACGATCCTAGACGGCGTGGCCCCCGATGACGCCGTGATGCAGGAGGAGATTTTCGGCCCCATCTTACCGGTGCTGACGTTTGAGAGCTTAGACGAGGCCGAAGCGTTTATTACGGATCGTCCGACGCCGCTGGCCCTGTATATCTTTAGCCAGGATCGCGCGGCTCAGCAGCGCTTTGTGCGCTACGTGCCCTTTGGCGGCGGCTGTGTTAATGACACCATTATGCATTTGGCTACGAGTCATATGGGCTTTGGCGGCATGGGAGCGAGCGGTATGGGGCAGTACCATGGACGCGAGAGCTTCGATACGTTTAGCCACAAGAAGAGCATCGTGAACAAGGCAACGTGGTTGGACGTGCCATTCCGCTATGCCCCTTATGCAAGCTGGAAGCACAAGTTCGTGCGCATGTTTGTGCATTAGAATCAGATAAGGATGAATTTATGTCCGCACGGGCCCGTAGACTTCTCGATAAGGTTGAGTGCCGGGTATCCCGGCCGTTAGAGGAGCTGCTATGTACGAGCCTTCACGTGTTCTTCTGTCGTTTCACATTGCGGGATTTCAGTATGCCGACGGCGCCTTGGTCTTGGGCGATCTTAAAGCGGGCGATAAACTGACGCTGCGTGCCGAACGTGATAATCCTCACGACCCCGAGGCGGTTGCGATCTATTATGGCAAGACCAAGCTTGGCTATGTTCCGGGAGACGAGGTTGGCCCGCTGTCCTTGATGATGTATTACGGGCATGGGGACGTATTTGAAGCCCGTGTGCAGCAGGTTGCTCCCGAGCGCAGCCCGTGGCATCAGGTGCGCGTTGGACTCTATGTGGTGGATGCCCGCTAGTCGGCAATGGAGGCGGTCATGGTTGATGACGACGACCTGTTCGATCTGACAGACGATCCGTTTGAGTGGGATATGCTGCTCGATGACGATGAGTTGGAGCAGGACCGGAAGAAGCGGCAGGACAAGAACGCCCAGGGTGATGCGTCGAAAAAGAAAGACAAACGCCGCCGAGGTCCGTTCGTCGGGCTCTTTGGCTAACCGACGCGCCAAAGCGTCTGTATACTAGGCACGTGTTAGACACGTTGCGAAATGAGGATACAGACGATGATGTGGTTTACCGCCGACCTGCACCTGGGCGATACGAATATCTTGCACGATATGGATCGGCCGTTTGATTCGGTCGAGGAGATGAACCGCAAGGTCATCGATGCCATCAATGAGTGCGTGGCGACGGACGACCGTCTCTATATTTTGGGTGACTTTACCTATCGTTTGCCCCTGGCGGAGGCGGTGCGCCTGCGCGAGCGTATCGAATGCCAGAACGTGACGCTCATCCGTGGTAACCATGACGGCGACTGGGAAGATCCGGACGCGCCGCGCATTTGGGATGAGGTACGCGATTATCTGGAGGTTGCTCCCGGTTACGCTAAGGGTCATCGCCTGGTGATGAGCCATTACCCCATGCTCAGCTGGAATGGCAAGGCGCGCGGCGCCATCATGCTGCACGGGCATATCCACAGCAGGGGAGACCGCGCCAACGCGCGCAACCGCGATCGCCCCATTCTTCGCTACGATGTGGGCCTCGACGCCAACGACTACAAGCCCGTAAGCCGAGACCAGATCCTAGGCTTTTTTGGACTGTAATTCTCGAACCACCACAAGATGGGCCAGGCACCTTTACCGTGGTTCTGGCGCCGTTGCCATTATGGCAGCGGCGCCTTTTTTGTCCGCGCGGCGCGGTAGAGTGTAGACGGTTTAAATTTGCGTCCATCGAGGAGCTGCCATGAACGAGATCAAGTGCCCGCATTGCGGCGAAGTGTTTAAGGTCGATGCGTCCGGCTATGCGGATATCGTCAAACAGGTGCGCGATGCCGAGTTCTCGCGCGATCTTGATGAGCGTGTGAAGGCGGTCCAGCGCGAGGGCGAGCAGGCGCTGGAGCTTGAACGCTCGCGTTCGACGGCCGCTTTGCAAAAGGCGGAGTCCCAGCGTAACGCCCAGCTTATCGAGCAGAAGAATGCCGCAGCTCAACAGCTGGCACAAGAGGTCGCCAAGCGCGATGCCGAACTTGCCAAGCTGCGCGCCAAGCTCGAGGGCGCTGCTGCAGAGCGCGAGAGCGCAAGCCAGCGTGCGGCGGTAGAGGCCCGCGCCGATGCTCAAAAGGAGAATGCCGAGCTCCAGCGCGAAATCGACAGCTTGCGTGCACAGTTGGGACGTAAGGATGACGAGGCCAGGCTTGCCGAGTCGGAGGCGCGCAACGCTGCTCAAAGCGATCTGGCCGCACGCGATGCGCAGATTGCCGAGCTGCAGGCCAAGCTTGCCGCGGCGGACAAGGCCCAGGAGATGGCGCTCGCCGCTGCTACGGCTGAGTCGCAGCGTGAGCTCGATGCCGCTCGCAGCGAGGCCGAACGTACGCTTGCTGACTATCAGGCGAAGGTGCAGGAGAAGTTTTCTGCCGCAAAGGCTCAGTCTGAGCAGGAGGCCGAGGGCCTGCGCGCCCAGCTACGCGAGCAGGAGCTGACGGCAAAAATGAACCTGTCAGAGGCGGTTGCCGCGGCGGAGCGAGAGCGCGACGAGGCGCGTGCCAAGCTGACGAACGAGCTGGCGGTGCGCGATTCGCGCGAGGAGCAGGCCAAGGCGGCACACGAGCTCGAACTTGCGCAGACCAAGCGCGCGAACGAGGAGCTGATTCGCTATAAGGATGAAGAGATTGAGCGCCTTAAGGACATGAAGGTCCGCCTGTCCACCAAGATGGTGGGCGAGTCGCTCGAGCAGCACTGCGAGACCGAGTTTAACCGCCTACGCATGACGGCGTTTCCCAACGCGTACTTCGAGAAAGACAACGATGCGTCCGAGGGCACCAAGGGCGACTTTATCTTCCGCGAGTGTGACGCGAGCGGCAGCGAGATCATTTCGATCATGTTCGAGATGAAAAACGAGAACGACGAGACCGCGACCAAGCATAAGAACGAGGATTTCTTTAAGAAGCTCGATCACGATCGTCGCCAGAAAGGCTGTGAGTACGCGGTGCTCTGCACGTTGCTCGAGCCCGAGAGCGAGCTTTATAACGCAGGAATCGTGGACGTGAGCTATCGCTACGAGAAGATGTACGTGATCCGCCCACAGTTTTTCATTCCCATGATTACGCTGCTGCGCAACGCCGCCATGGGTTCGCTTCGCTATAAGCAGGAACTGGCGGAGTACAAACAGCAAAATATCGATGTCACGAACTTCGAAGCCAAGATGGAGAAGTTCAAGGATGGCTTCTCGCGCAACTACAACTTGGCGAGTAAGCAATTCGAGTCGGCAATCAAGGAGATCGATGCCGCCATTAAGCAGCTCGAGAAGACCAAGGACGACCTGCGCCGCAGCACCGAGAACCTGCGTCTTGCCCACAACAAGGCCGATGAGCTTACCATCCGCAAGCTCACATGGGGCAACAAGACCATGAAGGCAGCGTTTGACGAGGCGCATGAGGCTACACCAGAGACAAACGATGAGCCAGCCGAGGCAGATTCGTATGAGGTCGAGGATGCCGAGTAAGGCATAGCGGATAGTGCAAGAGCGGGGCCGCTGGCGATGTTGCCAGCGGCCCCGCTTCGTTTCGTTCCATTATGTTGGCTAGTCTTCGAGCAAGTCCTCGATAAAGCCGACGCGGTAGTTCTTGAAGATGACCTCGCCGCCGTCCTGTGTAGCGTCCAGATCGACATCGCCCATGATGCCAAAGTCGTGGTCGCCGTCCTCGTCGGCAAAAATCTGGTGCACGTGCCACACGTGGAGCGCCTTCTCGTCGGACTCGTCGATCGAGAACATAGCAGAGGAGCGCGCGTCGCCGTCGGTGAGAATCTCCTCGTGCTGCTCGTGGTAGGCGTCGAGCGCCTTTTGCCAGCGAACCTCGCTCATGCCCCAATCGGCATCGAGGTCTCCCAGGTCGCGCACGTGCCCGCGGACGGCAAGGGTCACGCGGCGGAAGAGAGCGTTTCGCACCAGCAGCGTGCAGCCGCGGCGGTCCGCCACGACTTCGTCGATGCCTTGCGGCGGCGCGGCGTCGAGCGCGGCCGGGTTGCCGGCGTTCTCCCACTCGTCTACCAGGCTCGAGTCCACCGAACGCACCACAAAGCCGAGCCACGAGATGATGTCGCGCAGGCGCTCGTCGCGCTTCTCGATCGGTACGGTGCGGTCGAGCGAACGGTAAGCCTCTGCCAGGTAGCGCAGCAAAATGCCCTCGGAGCGGGCGATGCCGAGCTTTTGAATGTAGCCCTTAAAATCGCTCGCGCTTTCCAGCATATCGCGCAGGACGCTCTTGGGAGAGAGCTGGTAGTCGTTTGCCCAGGGTACTTCCTGGCAGTACTTGTCAAAAGCGGCATCGAGCAGGTCCTCGAGCGGCTTTTCGTACGTGACGTCCTGAATGCGCTCCAGGCGCTCCTCGTATTCGACGCCGTCGGCCTTCATCTCGGCCATGGCGCGGTCGCGCGCGGCACGCTCCTGGGCGCGGAGCACCTGTTTGGGGTCCTCGAGCGTGGCCTCGACCATACTGATGAGGTCCATGGTATAGGTCTCACTTTCGGGGTCGAGCAGCTCCAGCGCGGCAAGCAAAAAGGGCGAGAGCGGCTGGTCGAGCGCAAAGTCCTCGGGCAAGTCGACCGTCAGTGCGTAGTCGATGTCCGGCGCGGCGTCAGCCGGAGCGTCGGGTGCGGGCGGCACCTCGGTGCGCACGACGACGCCGGAGTCGATGAGCGTGGCGAAGATCTCGTCGGCACGAACCTCGAGCTTCGCCTTTTCCTCGGGCGTTTGCAGGCTTGTCTCGATAAGGTCGTGCACGCGGGCGCGGGCGTCGCCGCCCTGCTCGACCACGCTAATCACCATGGAGTGTGTGATGCGAAGGCGCGGCTTGAGCGTTTCGGGCTGCGTCTCGATCAGGCGCTCAAAGGTCTGCTTGTTCCAGGTGACAAAGCCCTCGGGGGCCTTCTTCTTTTTAATCTTGCGGAGCTTCTTGGGGTCGTCGCCCGCCTTGGCCATGAGCTTGGCGTTTTCGATCTCGTGCTCAGGCGCCTCGGCAATTACCATGCCCTCGGTATCGAAGCCCGAGCGGCCGGCGCGACCGGCAATCTGGTGGAACTCGCGGGCGCGCAGGCGACGCATCTTGTAGCCGTCGAACTTGGTGAGCGCGGTGAGCACCACGGTGTGGATGGGTACGTTGATGCCGACACCGAGCGTGTCGGTGCCGCAGATGACGGGCAGCAAGCCCTGCTGCGCCAGGCGCTCGACCAGCAGACGATAGCGCGGCAACATACCGGCATGGTGCACGCCGACGCCGCATCCGAGCAAGCGCTTAAGAATCTTGCCAAAGGCCGTCGAGAAGCTCGTGCCCTTGGCTGCCTCCTTGATGGCCTCGCGCTGCTCCTTGCTGGCAATGCCGAAGTTGGCGAGCGACTGTGCCGTCGCAAGTGCGGCATCCTGGCTAAAGTGCACGATATAGAGCGGGGCCTCGCCGCGGCGCATCGCGAGCTCGACTGTGCCTTCGAGGGAGGTCGTCACATAGCCGTAGCTCAGCGGAACAGGGCGCGGGGCATCGACGACTAGGTCGCACGTGGCACCGGTGTGCTCCTCGAGTGAGGCAGCGATGGCGGTGACATTGCCGAGCGTGGCGCTCATGAGCATAAACTGCGTGTGGGGCAGGGTGAGCAGTGGCACCTGCCAGGCCCAGCCGCGGTCGGGGTCGGCAAAGTAGTGGAACTCGTCCATGGCCACGCAGCCCACGTCGGCGTCCTCGCCCTCGCGCAGCGCATCGTTGGCAAGGATTTCGGCCGTGCAGCAGATGACGGGCGCCTTGGTGTTGATATGCGTGTCGCCGGTAATCATGCCTACGTTATCGCGGCCGAGCACCTGCACCAGGTCGAAAAACTTTTCGCTGACCAGGGCCTTGATGGGGGCCGTGTAATAACAGCGCTTGCCCTGCGCCATGCCCATAAAGAGCATGCCCAGCGCGACAAGCGACTTACCCGAGCCGGTCGGCGTGCCTAAGATGACGTGATCGCCGGCGGCCAGGTCCATGAGGGCCTCTTCCTGGTGGTCCCACAGCTCAATGCCGCGGTCGCTCGTCCATTCAAAGAAGCGTTCGAAGGACTGATCGGGCGTGAGCCACGGCTCGGGCTCGCTGCCGTCCTCGGGCTCCCACCAGGTGGGGGAGAGTGCGCCGAGCGAGCCGAACTCTGCCTCGGTTCCCGTGCCGCCCGAGAATGAGCTGGCAGCGCCGGCGCCGGAGACGGTGCTGGCGGCGGTATCTGTCGTGCTTTGCGTCATGTGGTAACTTTCTCTCGCGTTTGTCCGCCATCCATTATGGCGTAGCGTCGCATCGATGCGTTCGCAGGCAAGAAAATGCAGGAAATGGGCGTTCTGCCAGCCGTTTGGTGCAGTCGCCAGCTAAGTGAGTAGACTTTTTGCGATATCGCGAGCACATGGTTTTTACGCAAGGGCTCTACCTGCGGTTTTAGTTTTCGCCATACGGGTTGTGCTTGGTTGTTGCCAAAAAGTCTACTCACTTAGGTTTGAGGGCCGTTCGTCGGCACCTATTTGCGTTTGGTTACCGGCGCAGCGACTGTCAAAAGCCCCTAGGACTCCTGCGGCAGGCGCTTCTTGCCCTTGCGGGCGCGGTTTCTAAAGTTCTCGACGGCTTCTTCCATGCCCAGAGGCACATAGGTGAGCTCATCGAGGTTATCGGGCAGGTAGCAGGCAAGACTTTGCTCCTGCATGTGACCCGCCGTGAGCACATCGTCACTGGGATGTGCGCCGGGTGTGGCGCAAATGCCATAGACGACGGCACCCATCTCGCGCGTGCGACGCTCGTATTCGGTCTCGGGGTGCTCGGGATGGTCGCGGCGGACGTCGTCGCTTACCCAAAGCGTGTCGTAGCCGGCCGCAGCAAACTGCCCCAAGGCGTAGTCGCGCAATGGCTTACTGTCGGTTCGCAGTGTGACGGTGGCACCGGCTGAAAAGAGCGGACGGTACAGCATTAGGTGGTCGACATGGACGAGTCGCGTTTTGGCGTACTTGGCCTTGGGCTGCGGCGTGGGAAAGTTGATGGTGATGGCATCGAGCTCGCCTGCGGCAAATAGCTGCGGCAGCGATGCGGCACCTCGGGGCAGGACGAGTGCGTTGGACAGCCTCTGCTCGCAGATTTTCTGTGCGGCATAGGCGATGCAGATGGGCTCCTGGTCCATACCGATAAAGAGCGTGTTTGGCTCGTGGGCCGCGCGCTCTACAAGGTACGTTCCCTTGCCACAGCCAAGGTCCAGGTGAAGGTGTTCGAAAGGCTTGCTGCCTGCGGGCGCACAGGCCTTGCGCCAATCTCCGGCATAGGCCTCGGGGTTCGTCTCAATCGCATCGGCGTAGCGCTCCAGGCGCTCCTCGAGCACAAAGTTCTTAGGGGTGCGAACGTGAACGGCTCCCATGAGGCTCCTTGGTCATACGTATGGAACACATTGCAGGCGCGTTCCGTCAATGGGTTGGAAAAAGATGGGCATAGTTTGCCCGAACGTTGCGGTGCGGCCCGGCGGCGAGTCGTCGATGCCTACAGGCGCTTGAGGATTACATAGCGGTTGAGCTCGCCGCTACGGCCGTCGGCATGGAAGCGCTCAAGCTCGCGCACGGGGACCTCGCCGCTCTTGTAGAACGTACGGACGCCGCGCACCAGGTCGGTGATCTGCTGATCGTCAAAGTGATGGCAATAGCGGTAGGCGTGGCGGTCGTTTTGCCAGCCAATGAGGTGGTCGCCGGCTTCAAACTGCGCGGAATCGTAACCTTCAAACGGCGGGGTGAGCTCGGCACGGGCCTCGGCGCGAACGGCCTTGCGCGCCATGCGCTCGTCGTTCATAAACTCCCAAAAGCTGATGGCGATGATGCCACCCGGGCGCGTCTGACGCACCAAGGCGTCGAGCACGCGTACGCGGTACTCGCACGACGGCACGTGGTGCATAAAGCCAAAGCAGACCGAGATGTCGGCGAGCGGGGCGTCGAAAAGCACGTCGGGTGTCTCGGCGGGGTTGAGCTTCATGAGGGCATCGAGCACATCGAGCTCCTGGAAGTGCAGGTTGGGGATGCGCAGGGCGTGGCCGCGCGCATCGATGGCCAGGTCCTGGCATGAGTCGACGCCATAGAACTCGAAGGGGCAGCTGGCGTCTGCCGAGGGGCTTGCGCCGTCTACGCCTTTGGCAGCCAGCGTGCCGCCGGCGGCAAAGTTCTCGAATCGCATGTTGCCGCAGGCAAGGTCGAAGACACGGACGGGATGCTCGATGGTGGCCACATCGAGCTGGTCGAGCGCGATGTCCATGGTGCGCACCCAGCCGGGCCAAGGGGCCTGGCGTGTATCGGAAAAGGAGGCGGAGTGCTCGCGATAGAACGTATTGTTGAGCTGGATGAGCGATGAGGCGAAATCGCGGTTCACGGCGCGGGACTCCCTCCGTTGGCGGTGCGGAATAAACAGTACGACCATACTACCGTTAACGCCGCAACGGGGACAACCGAGCTGCGGGTCATTGCTTTGTTTGGACACATTTCCGCAGCTCATATGTGCCCGCAACCGCCGGTTGTCAAAAATCTCACTAGAATAGGTGGCATGCTTTTGGCGGTGGCGGATAGATTTTTAACTGTGCAAGGCGCCTTAAGAACAAAAACGGTCCGGCGGCACGGCTGGCATCACATAGGAGGAACCATGAATGTAGAAACTGCGCAGCGGCTCGCCGACCTTCGTCGCAGCAAGGGTTTTAGCCAAGAAGGGCTGGCGCGAAAGCTGGGGCTGTCGCGCCAGGCGGTCAGTAAATGGGAGCGTGCGGAGAGTTCGCCCGATACCGAGAACCTGATCTCGCTCGCAAAACTCTATGGCGTGAGTTTGGACGAGCTCCTCAATCCGAGCGATGAGATCGAGGACGATATCGAGTTTGAGAACGAGGACCGCGCCCGTCAGCGCGAGGCCGAGGCGGCGGAGCGCGCCCGTACCCATGAGGCGGCGGCACGTGCTACCGAGGCGGCAACGCAGGCGAGTGATGCCGCCGCCAAGGCGGCGCAAGCGGCAAGCTGGAGCGCGCAGGCAGCTAATGCGGCGACGGCTCAGGTGACGGGTGCCGGTGCGACCAGCGTGACTCCGGTGAAGGGTCCGTTCCAGTCGTTCCCGTACTGGGCCGTGTGCTGGCTGCTGTTCTTTTTGCTGATGTTCCTGTTTG